>JAHYZZ010000016.1 GCA_019424135.1 Lachnospiraceae bacterium | reverse complement strand
CCCCGCACGCTCAGTTGTAAAGAAGCGGAAATCATCAGGTTTCCGCTCTTGTATTATAAATATTGTGAGCGGATGTGGCGGAACTGGCAGACGCGCTAGACTTAGGATCTAGTACTTCGGTGTGCAGGTTCGATTCCTGTCATCCGCATTGGGATCGTGATTCTTGATATTACGTCGGGGGTTGCGGTTCTTTTTTTATTTCTAACCGGCTTGAATCACAGAGCAAAAGAAGCTATAATGTGCTGTGTGGAAAGAGACAAGCATGAAAAGGAGCGGATGAAAAGATGCTGGAAGTTAATAATCTGACATTTAAGGTTAATGAAAATGGCGTAGAGAGAAGTATCGTTGAAAATATAAGCTTTCAGGTAAAGGACGGAGAGATGCTGGTCATCACCGGCCCCAACGGTGGCGGGAAATCCACCCTAGCCAAGGTACTGATGGGGATTGAAGAAGCAGATGCAGGCCAGATTATTCTGGATGGGGAAGATATTTCTTCTTATGACATCGATCACCGGGCAGGCGCCGGGATCGGGTTCGCGTTTCAGCAGCCGCCAAGATTTAAGGGGATGACGGTGAGTAAGTTGTTGTCTTTGGCGGCGGGAAGAGAGTTAAGCGATCCGGAATGCTGTAAAATGTTAAGCGCAGTGGGACTGTGTGCAAGAGAGTATATCAAAAGAGAAGTAGACGGGACACTGTCCGGTGGGGAGATGAAGCGTCTGGAGATTGCTACGGTTCTGGCAAAGCCTCATAAGCTGTGTATCTTTGATGAGCCGGAGGCGGGGATTGATCTATGGAGCTTTTCCATGCTGATCCAGCAGTTTGAGAAAATACACAAAAAGAAAGAGGAAAGCCTGATCCTCATTTCTCATCAGGAGAGGATCATTCAGATGGCGGACCGCATTATGGTTATTGAAGATGGAAAAATTGCTACCATCGGACCAAGAGATGAGATTCTTCCCACATTGCTGGACAAAGGTGACAGCTGCGTATGCATGGAGCGAGAATAAAGGAGGCGTTTGGAAATGACATTATTGGATGAAATAACAGAAAAGATTCTAAAACAGATCGATGATGCAGGATTCCAGCAAAAAGGTGCATTTAACCTGCGCCATAACGGGATCGCACTGTGTCATGGCGACAGTGAACATATCAAGATACGGAAAAAAGAAGATAAACCAGGGATTGACGTCTACATTGATGGAGAGACGAAGGGAGAACAGGTACACATTCCGGTGGTGGTTGACGCCTCCGGCATGACAGATATCGTATATAATGATTTCTATATCGCAGACGGTGCAGATGTGACCATAGTCGCCGGATGTGGAATTCATAACAGCGGCTGTAATGAGAGCCGTCATGACGGGATTCATTCGTTCCATGTAGGGAAGAATGCCAACGTACGCTATGAAGAGAAGCATTACGGGGAAGGAGAAGGCACTGGGGCGAGAGTGCTCAACCCTGTGACCAAGGTTTATATGGAAGATGATTCTGTATTTACTCTGGATACGGCACAGATTAAGGGTGTCGACTCTACACTGCGTGAGACAGA
Organism: Lachnospiraceae bacterium; assembly: GCA_019424135.1. Classification (GTDB taxonomy): domain Bacteria; phylum Bacillota; class Clostridia; order Lachnospirales; family Lachnospiraceae; genus Merdimonas. Next base: position 57,209 of record JAHYZZ010000016.1, on the reverse strand, counting down.
CGTGCACATGGGACCAGGATCCAAGCTTTACGTGCTGGAGAGACTGATGACTCATGACCAGCAGACGGCAGAATCCAATATAGAAGTGGACTTGGACGGGGAAGGAAGCTCTGCCCAGATCGTGTCTCGTTCTGTTGCAAAGGGAACATCCAGGCAGGTGTTCCATCCCAAGGCAGTGGGAAATACGAAATGTCACGCTCATATCCAGTGTGATTCGATTATTATGGATCACGCGGAAGTCAGTTCTATTCCAGAGATTGATGCCAAACATCTGGATGCTGCCATCATCCATGAGGCCGCCATCGGAAGGATCAATGATGAACAGCTGATCAAGCTGCGGACTCTGGGAATGACGGAAGAAGAGGCGGAAGGCGTGATCATTGAAAATTTCCTGAACTGATCACAAAGTACGTGGAGATTTATTTATGAAGATAAAAAAACGAATGCGTGTGCTGGGAAAAGCCCTGCATATGGAACTGAGAGAGCACAAAAGCTCCTTTATCGTATATTTTGTGCTGCGGGCGATGGTAATCCTGATGATGGTTCTACAGATTTTTAATCGGAATTATGAAAATGTGTTCCTATGCCTGCTGACGCTGGTTCTTCTTGTCATGCCAAGCCTGATTCAGATTAATCTAAAGACCGAGCTCCCAACGGCTCTGGAGATCACCATTTTGGTCTTTATCTTTGCCGCTGAGATCCTGGGAGAAATTCAGGCGTATTATATCAAGTTCCCCTTCTGGGATACCGTGTTGCATACGCTGAACGGGTTTTTGATGGCAGCCATCGGATTTGCGCTGGTGGATATCCTAAACAGGAGCAAGCGTTTTTCTATTCAGTTGTCTCCGGTATTTTTAGCCATCGTCGCATTCTGTTTTTCTATGACCATCGGTGTGATCTGGGAATTTTTTGAGTTTGGGATGGATCGTTTTTTTGGACTGGATATGCAGAAGGATACAGTGATCCATCAATTTTCATCGGTGATGCTGGATTCGACAAAGTCGAACATTCCCATTCCGGTACAAAACATCACAGAAGTTCTGGTTAACGGAAAAGACCTGGGAGTTGGAGGATATCTGGACATTGGACTTCTGGATACGATGAATGATTTATTCGTCAATTTTGTGGGTGCGTTCATCTTTTCTATCATCGGTTACTTTTATGTAAAGAGCCGTGGAAAAGGGAGGTTTGCCCGTAAGTTTATTCCACGGCTGAAGACCAAAGATGCGGATTTTCTGGAACAGGCGATGGAGGAGGTTACAGCCTCCGGTTCAAAAGACGGCGGATCAGACAGATGATCACTCCGGCGCCACAAAGGGGCAGCAGGGAATCCTTTAAGCTAGCATATACCATAAGCGCAGCCTGCAGGCCTTGAAGTGGTTCCTCGGTCACCGGGATCAGAGGATACATAAGGGCGGACAGGAAGGCGCCGATATAGATAAAAAGAAAGGAAAACAGACCGCTTTTATATCTGCTAAATAGCAGGGACAGACAAGTGATTCCTTCGATGAGCAACAAAAATAAGGCTACGCCTGCGTAGGCAGCCAAGGCATAATTATGTTCTGCTACTGCGGTCGTGATATTTCCAAGAGGCTGGTAGTTCTCCTGGAAACTTTGAGCCAGCAGACACAGAATCATGACCGAAAGGATCAAAGCGGCGCACCGCAAGCCCAGGTTTAGAATCCGAATAGCCGCTTTCGCCCCGGTTTTTAGTGTTTTTGCTCCGGCTTTGGCAGTTTTTCCGGCAGGGGATAAAAGATTTGGCATCCGCCATCTTTTCCCCTGCTTTTTCTTTTCTCGCCTTAGCCGGGCAGTATCTGCATTTTCTTTGACATAATCTATTTTCTTTGTATGATCCAGCTCTGAAAGATTGGATAACACATCGTAATAATCATCATCTTTAGGCTCGTCCATAGACAGGTCCGGAAGATCGCCTTCATAAATTACTTCAAAATCATCATCAAAATACTGGCTGTAGTCCTCTTGTTTGTCAGATGATGCTCTATTTATACTCATGGTTCATCCCTCCTAAAACGTTTTCCATTTTATTATGTTTATGAAAAAGTCTCAAGAGATATTACAGAATGTTTAGGAAGAGATAAGAAGTTCTTAAGAAAGTGTGTGGCTGTCAAAGTAGGATTGTGATAAAATTTAGGCTAAGAGTATGAAAGATCAGGAGGGAAGTCTATGTATTATATTGGAATCGATCTGGGAACTTCAGCGGTAAAGCTTTTGCTTATGGATGAAAGCGGCAAGATCCACAAGGTGGTATCCAGAGAATATCCGCTGTATTTTCCACATCCGGGATGGTCAGAGCAAGATCCCAAGGACTGGTATGAACAGACAATAGATGGGATCCGGGAACTGACGGCGGACTGTGAGAAACATCTGGTGGCAGGGATCGGCTGCGGTGGACAGATGCATGGTCTGGTGGCGCTGGATCGTGAAGATCAGGTGATTAGGCCGGCTATTCTTTGGAATGACGGACGAACAGCCAAGCAGACGGATGACTTAAACGAAAAAGTGGGAAAAGAGACACTGTCGAAATATACTGCCAATATCGCCTTCGCCGGGTTTACAGCACCGAAGCTTTTATGGATGAAAGAGGAGGAGCCGGAGAATTTTAAGAGGATTGCTAAGATTATGCTGCCAAAAGACTACCTGTCCTATCGGTTAAGCGGAGTTCACTGTACAGATTATTCGGATGCATCCGGAATGCTGCTCCTGGATGTGGAGCATAAGTGCTGGTCCAGGGAGATGATGGACATCTGCGGCATCACAGAAGAACAGCTGCCAAAACTGTTTGAAAGCTATGAAGTGGTCGGCGTCTTAAAGCCAGAGCTGGCAGAAGAGCTGGGCCTTTCGAAAGATGTAAAGATCGTGGCGGGAGCCGGAGACAATGCGGCAGCCGCAGTAGGGACCGGGACGGTAGGAGAGGGACGGTGCAATATTTCTCTTGGAACGTCTGGGACCATCTTTATCTCCAGCAGGAAGTTCAGGGTGGATGAGAACAATGCACTGCACTCCTTCGCCCATGCCGACGGACATTATCATCTGATGGGATGTATGTTAAGCGCGGCAGCCTGCAATAAATGGTGGATGGAAGAGATCCTGAAGACAAAGGATTATTCCGGGGAACAACAACAGATTAAGAGACTTGGCGAAAACCAGGTGTTTTATCTGCCCTATCTGATGGGAGAGAGATCTCCCCACAATGATCCAGATGCCAGAGCATGCTTTATTGGTATGTCCATGGACACAACACGGGAGGAGATGACACAGGCCGTCCTGGAGGGCGTGGCGTTTGCACTGCGGGATTCGCTGGAGGTGGCAAAAAGCCTGGGGATTCACCTTGAACGGACCAAGATTTGCGGCGGCGGGGCAAAGAGCGCCCTCTGGAAGCGGATGATTGCCAATGTAATGAACCTGAAGGTAGACGTGATTGCCAGCGAAGAAGGACCGGGTCTTGGCGGTGCAATCCTGGCGGCAGTCGGATGCGGCGAGTTTGAAAGTGTGGAGGAAGCGGCAGAAAAGTTGGTACATGTAGTGGATACCGTAGAGCCAGAACCAGATCTGGTGGAGAAATATGAGAAACGGTATGCCAAATTCAGGAAACTGTATCCGGCTTTAAAGGATGTGTTTGGATAAGGAGGTCAAAGGCGGATGGAAGAGTACAGAAAATTTATGGAACCAGAATACGGGGAGGTGGCACCGGAGGTAGAGATCATGGCGCCCCAGGTTATGGATATGGAACATGCAAACTTATGGCGGTGTCAGAGTAATTATGAGTCCATTGCGGCGATGACAGCGGCCTATCAGAAGTGTAACTGTTATTCCAAGGTAATGAGTGTGAGGTCGGAAGATGTCTTTTGTGATTTTGGAAACGGGCCGATCCGGGTACGGGTATATGTGCCACGGCAGGGACAGAAACTTCCGGTGCTTTTGTATTACCATGGCGGTTCTTTTTCTTTTAACAGCATCGAGGTGTATGAATATGTCTGCCGGTATCTGGCTGCATCTGGAGAAATGGTGGTGGTGGCTGCAGATTATCACCTGGCGCCGGAGTATAAGTTCCCCATAGGATTGGAAGAAGCCTATGAGACCCTCCGGTGGGCAAAGGACCACATAGAAGCATATGGTGCAGATCCGGAAAACCTAAACGTAGCAGGCGACAGCTCTGGAGGAAATTTTGCAGCAGTGGTTGCACGGCTGGCAAAAGAGCGAAAGGGCCCTTCGATCCGCAGGCAGATTCTGGTCTATCCTTTGGTTTCCAACTATGCCAGAAAGCTGACCGAATCGGAACGTCGGTACGGACGGGGACATTTTCTGGAATATCGCTGCATGGAAGATCCTATGGCACCGTATTTTTCCAAAGAAGAAGAAAGAAAGGATCCGCTGGCGTCTCCGCTTCTAGCCAGGGAAGAGGACTTAAAAGGGCTGCCGGAGGCATGTTTTGTCTTTGCAGAATGCGATCCGCTGCTGGATCAGGGGCTTCGGTATGCAGCCAGGCTCCAGGATGCCGGAGTGAAGACCCAGTGCCATATCATGAAGGGGATGCTGCATGGATTTTTAAACTGGACCTACGGAAAAAGTTTTGAGGCGATGAATCTTATGACCGCTTTTGTGAAGAAATCTTAAGATTTTTTAAGACTGATGAATCCGCTTTACGGGATATGAGAGATCAGTTAGAATGATAGCAGGAAAGTAGATTTTATCAGTGAGGAGGAGAATACCATGAGGTATCAGATTTTAGGCGATACATTGCCGGTGGTAGTATGCCAGTTAGAAGGCGGGGAACGGATGATCACAGAAAGCGGCAGCATGGCATGGATGTCGCCCAATATGAAGATGGAGACGTCCAGCAACGGCGGAATCGGAAAGGCATTGGGCAGAATGTTTGCCGGAGAGCATATTTTCCAGAATATTTATACCGCCCAGGGAGGCGAAGGGATGATCGCATTTGCTTCCAGCTTTCCGGGATCTATCCGTGCATTTCAGATCGAACCCGGAAAAGAAATGATCTTTCAAAAGAGTTCATTTCTGGCAGGAGAGGCTGGGGTGCAGCTCTCCGTATTCTTTAATAAGAAATTTACTTCCGGCCTTTTTGGCGGAGAAGGTTTTATCATGCAGAAGCTGTCCGGACAGGGGGTTGCATTTGCGGAATTTGACGGACATGTGATTGAGTATGATCTACAACCGGGACAGCAGATCGTGGTGGATACCGGATACCTGGCAGCCATGGAAGGTACCTGCACCATGGAAGTGAAAAGCGTTCCGGGGGTAAAGAACATGCTGTTCGGCGGAGAAGGGATCTTTAATACACTGATCACAGGTCCTGGAAGAATCTGGCTTCAGACGATGCCACTTAGCAATGTGGCAGGAGTCTTAAGACGCTATATGCCCACTGGATCTTAGACACAGATGAATTTGACAGCCTGGCTGATTTTTTCAGCCAGGCTTTTAAATTCTGGCTGGCTGCAGTGGTCCGTGACCAAGGCATAGATCTGATCCCACTGTGCAAACTGAAACAGGCAGGAAGAAAAAAATTTAGTGTGATCGCTTAAGATGACAGAATGTGTGCAGCTTTCCAGCACGGCCTGCTTTAGTGCGGTCTCTTCATAGGAAGCGCAGGAAGGCCCTGAAAGATCCCGGAATCCGTCGCTTCCAAGAAATGCAATGTTAAGATGTAAGGAGCGTACAGCCTGGACGGCCCAGGCGCCTACGATACCTTTGCTGCTCCCCCGGACGCGGCCGCCAAGAGAAAACACCTGGTTTTGGGAGTCGGAAAGGATGTTAAGGACCATGATCGAGTTGGTAAAAATAGTAAGATCCTTTCGAAGTGTCAGAAGCTTGGCCAGTGCGTAGGTCGTGCTTCCTGCATCCAGAAAGATGACTCCGTTTTTGGGGATCATTTCAGCTGCCCGTTCTGCAATCGCCGTCTTGAGCTCCATCCGCTCCATTTCCTTTCGCGCAACAGGACGTTCCAGAAGCTCGCTGCGGGCAATTGCTCCGCCATAACTTTTCTGAGCAATGCCTTGTTCCTCCAGATAGATTAGATCCTTTCGAATCGTTTCCGTAGATACATCGAAATATTCTGCCAGCGTGCTGGCTTTCATATTGCCGTTTTTCAGTAACAGTTGAGCAATCTCGTTTCTGCGCTCGGCAGTCATTCTTTTTTTCATGAAAAGTCCCCCTTTTGAAAAATATTTTATCATATATTTCTTTGAAAACAAGAAAAAACAACTTATTTCTTGCTAAAAGTTGTTGACTGCAAGAAAAAGCAAGAATATAATTGTGATTAGTTGGAAAATACAGGGAAAGGAGGTAAGGAGATGAAACTACAGCTTGCACTGGATGATATTTTACTGGATGAGGCGTTGAAATTGTTGGACCAGGTATCGGATTTCATCGATATTGCAGAGGTAGGGACTCCTTTTCTTATGAGATATGGGATGGAAGCAATACATAAGATCCGGAGGGCTTATCCGGCTCTTCAGGTGCTCTGCGATGGTAAGATTATGGATGCCGGAGGCTGTGAGGCAGAGCTTGCCTTTCGTGCCGGGGCCGATTATGTGACAGTACTTGCCGTGACCGATGACCGGACGATCCAGGATGTGGTAACAATGGCTCGGAAGTATGCAAAGAAAACGGTGGTAGATATGATCTGTGTCGAACAGCTAAAGAAGAGGGCGATAGAGCTGGAGAGAATGGAAGTAGATGTGATTGCGGTCCATACAGGCGTAGATCAGCAGGCCCTTGGCCGTACGCCTCTTGGGGATTTAAAGGAGCTAAGAGGCTGTGTGGCCAGCGCAGAATTGGCGGTGGCCGGAGGCATCCATCTTTCTACGCTGGAAACATATCTGGAATATAATCCGGAAATCATCATTGTGGGAGGCGGAATCGCCCATGCACAAGACCCGGCAGGTGAAGCCAGAAAACTGGCCGAAAAGATCCATAGATGGGAGAAGAGGCAAAAGTGAGCGTTAAAAAGTACACGGAAATGATCTTAGAAGAACTGGAGAAGAATCAAAAATCTTTAACGGAGTCAGAGATTCAGAAAATTATAGAAGAGATATTAAAAGCCAGTCATATTTTTACAGCAGGAGCAGGGCGAAGCCGGACGGCCATACAGGCGTTTACCAATCGTCTGATGCATCTTGGACTGGCTGTCAGCCATGTGGGGGAGATCACAACGCCCCATACAAAGCCAGGAGATCTTTTGATCATCGCCTCTGGTTCCGGGCAGACCGAAAGCCTTGTGGCGCTGGCTAAGAAGGCAAAGAAGAACGGGGTGCATATTGCGCTGATTACGATGGATGAAGGATCCCCCATGGGTCGGATGGCCGATGCTGTGGCCGTACTGCCTGGTGTATCTCCCAAGCTTCAAAAAAAGAAAAAGCATGCAGCATCGATTCAGCCCATGGGCTCTGCATTTGAGCAGATGTGTTTCCTGGTCTGTGACGGGATCATTCTGGAATTGATGGACCGTATGGGAGAGACATCCAAGGAGATGTTCGAACGCCATGCAGATCTGGAATAGACAAAGGATTTCTGTAAAAATGCAAGGGCGGTTCTTGAACCGCCGCCTAGGATGGGATAAAATAAAACATATATGGAAATCTGTGTTATCACAATCAATCATACAGGAGGGAAAAAGAGATGTTAGTTTCATTAAAAGAAATCATGGAAGAGGCCCAAAAAGGCGGTTATGCAGTGGGCGCGTTTAATGTTTCAAATCTGGAATCGCTGATGGCGATCATGAGGGCGGCAGAAGAGACGAAGCACGCGGTGATCTTGAATTATGCAGAAGTCCACGCGCCGTTTTTGTCTATGGAGCAGGCGGCGGTCATCATGCTGGATGCGGCAAAAAAGGCCAGTGTGCCGGTATGCGTACACTTAGATCACGGCTCTTCCATGGAGTCCTGTATCCAGGCGATTCGTCTGGGATTTACTTCCGTCATGTTGGATGCGTCTGCCCAAGACTATGAAACCAATGTGCAGGAGACGGCAGAAATCGTGCGACTTGCTCATAGTGTGGATGTGACGGTAGAGGCGGAATTAGGACACATCTTTTCTTCAGATATGGGGCTTGCAGAGTCGCCGAAGGAAGCAGAGACTCTGGACTCCTTTGACAGTGCTGAAGACGTCTATACGGATCCTGAAACGGCCAGAGATTTTGTAGAACGGACGGGAGTGGACGTGCTGGCGATTGCTTTTGGAACGACCCATGGGATTTATACACAGAAGCCGAAGCTGGATCTGGATCGGATTACCAAGATCAAAGAGGCGATTGACATTCCGTTTGTGATGCATGGCGGTTCCGGACTTAGCAAGGAAGAGTTCCAGACGGCCATAAAAAATGGCATTCGTAAGATCAATTATTATACCTATATGACCCTGGCCGGCGGACGGGCAGTCAAAGAGGCTTTGGACCAAAAGAATGCCGAGGAGAATGTATTCTTCCATGATCTTCCCATGATCGCGGTGGAAGCCATGAAAGAAAATGTTAAGAAGGCAATTCAGGTATTTAGCATGGAAGTATAGGTGGTGAGAGAAGTGGCAAAAGGAACCAGAGGAATTGCGGTAGCGGGGACGCTGATCGCTGATACATTTTATAAGATCGATACCTATCCGGATCCGGGGAATCTTACAAATATCCGTGATATCGTAAGTTATATCGGCGGAACGGGAAATATGCTTCTGGATCTGGCAAAGCTGGATCCCTCGGTGCCATTGAAGGTCAGCGGACTGATCGGAGAAGATACCCAGGGACAGATGATGAAACGAGAGCTGGCAAAGTATCCGAATATTGATACCGCAAATCTGACGATGGAAGGCTATAGTTCGGTCACCCATGTCATGAATGCCCAGGATACCAAGCAGCGCACCTTTTTCTATCAGGGGGGAGCCAGTGACATCTATGACGAGAGCTATATCGACTGGGAAGCGCTAGATGCAGATATCTTTCATCTGGAATATTTGCTTTTAATGGCAAAGGTAGACGGACCGGATCAGGAGTATGGCACACATGGTGCAAGGATTTTGCATGATGCCAGACAAAGGGGCATGAAGACATCCATTGACATCGTTTCTGAGCAGAGTGACCGTGCGGCGGGAATCGTCAGTGCTGCCCTTCAATATACGGATTACTGTGCCATCAACGAGGTGGAGGCAGAGGCAGCTACCGGTGTCAAACTTACGGGCGAGGATGAACTGGACGATGAGAAAGTAAAAGAAGCATTAAAAAAGCTGAAAGACAAGGGAGTGACTACCTGGGCGGTGATCCACTGTCCTAAGTGCGGATATGGGTACGACTGTCAGAAGGAGGAGTTCGTGAAGGTTCCAAGTTTGAGGCTTCCGAAAGGATATATCAAGGGAACCAACGGAGCAGGGGATGCCTACTGCAGCGGCGTCCTGTACGGGGCCTACCAGGATATGTCTCTTGAGGACGCCATGATTCTTGGAACTGCCTGTGCAGCATGTTCTTTGTCCGAGGTGAATGGGACGGACGGGATGCGTCCCGTTGCAGAAGTAAAAAAGCTTTATCAGGAACTTAAATGATGTTTCCGGTACTGACCGGGAGAACAGCCCATATAGCGTTTGAAAATCTGACCATAGTAGGCCGGCGTGGAAAATCCAACCATGCCGGCTGTTTTTGTAATGCTCTCTCCGCTCATCAAAAGGGGCAGGCTACTTTGAATGCGGAGAAACAGAACATATTCGAAGATCGTCATTTTCATATATTTTTTGAAAAAGCGGCAGCATTCACTCTTGCAGATATTGATGTGGGAGGCTACGTCATCCAGGGAAATCTCCTGGCGGTAATGTTCCTGAAGATAGGTCAGGATGTCTTTTAGCCGTTTTAAATGTTTTTGCGAGTGGTGTTCGCGCTCTGGGAGGGCAGCGTAGTAACGGTATAATTTCTGCCAGATCCCTGTCAGGAGAAGGTGGACTTCTAACTCATAATCGGCGGATGGAGACAGGGACATCTGATAGATTTTCTTTAGATCCCAGATGATGGCCTGCTGCCAGTCCACTTCGGGAGAGAGTTTCAGGGAGTGCCAGACTTCATTGGAGGTGATGAAGTCTACATACTTAGTCTGAAGCAGGCTGTTTTCATAGCCATAGATAAAACGGGGAGAAAAAGTGACAGAAATATAGCGGCAGTCGTGGCCGTCTGCCATATGGCCGGAGTGGAGGGCATTGCTGTTGCAAAACAGGCCTTCTCCTTCCTGAAGCAGGTACTTCTTATCATTGACATAGTATTCCATCTGACCAGACTGGAACCAGGTCAGCTCGATCTCCCGGTGCCAGTGCCACATGAAAGAGCCCTGCTCGTAAGAACGGATGGACTCGGGACTTATGTGTACCGGAAATGCGTAATCTCCGTGCTGTTTGATCTCCTTTTGGTTTTTCTCCGTGCATATCTGCATGACGTTCCCTCATTTCCTCAATATCCTGATAATTTTCTCTAATATCCTTATTGTGGATTCTTTTGTATCTCATTATAATCATAAATTAGAAAGGGAAATTATGCAAGTAAAGTAGAGGAGACGATAAGCATGATGACAAAATTGATGGAAACGTTCCGCAAGCTTTATGGAGACGGAGGAGAGGTCCGTACTTATTTTGCACCGGGACGCGTGAATTTGATCGGGGAACATACAGATTATAACGGGGGCCATGTCTTTCCCTGTGCGCTGACTTTGGGGACCTATGGCCTGGTTCGAAACAGAGAAGACCGCAGGATGCGGTTCTATTCGGTAAATTTTAACAGGATGGGCGTGGTGGAGACCAGTCTGGACGACCTGGTTCCTCACGCGGAAGCGTCCTGGACCAATTACCCTAAGGGTGTGATGTGGGCTTTTGAAAAGAGAGGATATAAGCTGGAGCATGGGCTGGATATCCTGATCTACGGAAACATTCCAAACGGGTCCGGGCTGTCGTCTTCTGCATCCCTGGAAGTGCTGACGGGAATCATTTTGAAAGATACCTTTGGTTTTGATCAGGTCAGCATGGTGGATATCGCTTTGATCGGACAGGATGCGGAAAATAATTTTAACGGCTGTAACTGTGGGATTATGGATCAGTTTGCCAGTGCCATGGGAAAGAAAGACCACGCCATCTTTTTGGATACCAACACTTTGAAGTATGATTATGCACCGGTGATCCTTGAGGATGCCAAGATTGTGATTACCAACAGTAAGGTAAAGCACAGCCTGGTGGATTCTGCCTACAATGACAGAAGACAGGAATGTGAAACGGCTCTTGGGGAGCTGCAGAAGGTGGTAGAGATCCAGACACTGGGGGATCTGACCGAAGAAGAGTTTGAGATGTACAAAAATGCGATTGCTGATCCGGTGCGGCAAAAGAGGGCGAAGCATGCGGTCTATGAGAATCAGCGTACGATCCGTGCCGTTGAGGCTTTGAAACAACATGACGTGGAACAGTTTGGAAAGTTGATGAATGATTCTCATCGTTCTTTGAGAGATGATTATGAAGTCTCCTGTGAGGAGATTGATATCCTGGTAGATCTTGCCCAGGCAATGCCGGGGGTTTTAGGTTCCAGGATCACCGGAGGCGGATTTGGCGGCTGTACTGTCAGTATCGTAAAAAATGACACGGTGGACCGTTTCATCGATGAGATTGGAAAGGCATATAAGGAGAAGGTAAAGCATGACGCAGAGTTCTATGTGGTAGAGATTGGAGACGGAGCCTCAAGGCTTGCATAAGGTATGGGAGTGTGTGCATATGTTAAATGAAAATATCAAAAAATTAGTGGAATACGGGATACAGACAGGGTTGACGCCGGAGTGCGAGAGGATTTATACGACCAATCTTCTGTTGGAGATGTTCCATGAAGATTCCTATGAGGACGTGGAAGTGGAAGAAGTACAGGCCGACGAGGGCGGAGAAGAGCTTGAGAAGATTTTGGCTGACCTCCTTGACGAGGCCGTGAAGCGGGGAATCATCGAGGACAGCATCGGATACCGGGATCTCTTCGATACGAAGATGATGAACTGCCTGCTTCCAAGACCTGCACAGGTGCAAAAAGAATTCTTTGAACATTACAGCCATTCGCCGGAGGAGGCCACAAAATTTTATTATCAATTCAGCCGGGACAGTGACTATATCCGCCGCTACCGGGTGAAGAAGGATATGAAGTGGAAAGTGGATTCCCCTTATGGGCAGATTGATATTACCATCAACTTGTCCAAGCCGGAGAAAGACCCTAAGGCGATCGCAGCGGCAAAGAATGCGAAGGCATCCAGCTATCCCAAGTGTCAGCTGTGTATGGAAAATGAAGGATATGCCGGAAGACTTGATCATCCGGCCAGAGAGAATCACCGCATTATCCCCCTGACCATTAACGGAGGGAAATGGGGGTTCCAGTATTCTCCTTATGTATATTACAACGAGCACTGCATTGTATTTAACGGTGAGCATATTCCCATGAAGATTGACCGGGCGGCATTTACCAAATTGTTTGATTTTGTGAAACAGTTTCCACACTATTTTCTGGGATCCAATGCGGACCTTCCTATCGTGGGCGGTTCTATCTTAAGCCATGACCACTTCCAGGGCGGAAACTATACTTTTGCCATGGCAAAGGCACCCATCGAAACGGCGGTGACGATACCTGGTTATGAGGATGTGGAGTGCGGCATTGTCAAATGGCCTTTGTCCGTGTTAAGAATCCGGCATAAGGATGAGACAAGACTGATTGATCTGGCAGATCATATCCTTAGTGTGTGGAGAAATTATACGGATGAGGACGCCTTCATCTACGCCGAGACAGAGGGAGAACCCCACAATACGATCACGCCGATTGCCAGAAAAGTGGGAGACACCTATGAGCTGGATCTGACCCTTAGAAACAACATTACCACCAAGGAACATCCCCTGGGCGTATATCATCCTCATGCACAGTATCATAACATTAAAAAAGAAAACATCGGGCTGATCGAAGTGATGGGACTTGCAGTACTTCCGGCAAGATTAAAAGAAGAACTGGAGATCCTGGCAGAATATCTGGTAGAAGGAAAAGATATTCGCAGCAATGAAAAAATCGAAAAACATGCGGCATGGACAGAGGGCTTCCTGCCCAAATATGCCAAGATCACAACAGATAACGTCATGGATATCTTGAAAGAAGAAGTAGGACAAACCTTCGTACACGTCTTAGAAGATGCAGGAGTGTACAAATGTACCAAAGAAGGGCGAGAAGCATTCCTAAGATTTGTAGAAAAGCTCTAAAGGGTACAGGGTAAAATTCATTTAGTTACAGGGAAAAACACAAAAGAGGACGTAGACCTTTGCAAAAGGTCTACGTCCTCTTTTGTTACCTTGTTACCGTAACGAGAACAGTAGTTCGTCGTAGGTTGGATATGGCAGGTAGCTGCCGGGGATCAGTGCTTCTGCCTGATCTACAGCCTGACGCAGGGTGTTCATATCTGCCAGAACTTTGTCATGATAGTATCTTGCAGTTGCAAGTACATCTTCCGTAGCCTCTGCTTTGTTGGTGCTCTGGTCCAGTGTTTTCAGTGAGGTCATGATTTCTTCGGACGCAGCGCTGAGGGTGGAGATGATGTCTTTTTCGTAGGAGGATGAAAGTTCAGGCAGCAATTCCTTTTTGCGTAAAACTTCTTCTGTCAGGTCGCTCATGTATGAGAACAATGCCGGTGTAAAGTCTTTTTTGACCATATCCTGCATAGCCAAGGACTCGATGTGTATGGTTTTTACATAGTTTTCCAGCTGGATCTCGTACCGTGCGTAAAGTTCTTCCTTGCTGAAAATGTGGTGTTTCGTAAACAGTTCGATGTTTTTGTCTGCAACCAGCTTTGGCATAGCGTCTGGAAGGGATTCCAAGTTGTAAAGCCCGCGGCGTGTAGCTTCTTCTACCCATTCCTGAGTATATCCGTTGCCGTTAAACAGGATCTTTTTATGTTTCAGGATCAAATCCTTTAAGAGTGCTTGGATAGCTTCATCAAGACCATCTTTCGGGACATCTTTTAAGGCGTCATAAATCTGAGCGAGGGATTCAGCCACTGCCGTGTTGAGAATGATATTCGGGTCTGCAACAGACAGAGAACTTCCCGGCATACGGAACTCAAACTTATTGCCGGTAAATGCGAACGGAGACGTACGGTTCCGGTCGGTGGTGTCTTTTGCAAAATGAGGCAGCACGTGAGCTCCGATTTCCATCAAAGTCTGTTTCTGCTTTTCAAAGTCTGTACCTTGTTCGATGGATTTCAGAACAGCGGTTAGTTCATCTCCCAGGAAAATGGAAACGATGGCCGGAGGAGCTTCGTTTCCGCCCAACCGGTGGTCATTTCCAGCGCTTGCAACGGATGCCCGCATCAAATCTGCGTATTCATCGACTGCAGTGATGACCGCCAGCAAAAATACCAGGAACTGCTGGTTCTGTGCCGGAGTCTTTCCTGGATTCAGCAGGTTTTCCCCCTTGTCAGTTACCATGGACCAGTTGTTGTGCTTACCGCTTCCGTTAATGCCCTCGAAAGGTTTCTCGTGGAGCAGACATGCATAGTTATGTTTATCTGCAATTTTTTTCATGATCTCCATGGTAAGCTGGTTGTGATCTACTGCGACATTGGCAGTGCTGTATACAGGAGCCAGCTCATGCTGGGAAGGTGCAACCTCATTATGTTTGGTCTTGGCCGGAACACCCAGTTTCCAGAGCTCTTCATCCAGATCGTGCATATAGGCAGATACCTTTGGCTTTAGTACGCCAAAATAGTGATCTTCCATTTCCTGTCCCTTTGGCGCCGGCGCTCCGATGAGGGTGCGGCCGCAGAAGAGAAGGTCTTTCCGTTTCTTGTACAAATCCTTGTCAATGAGGAAGTATTCCTGTTCGGATCCAATGGTAGTATCTACACGAGTTACATCTGTGCGGCCTAAAAGATGCAGAAGCTTTACGGCTTCTTCATTCAAAGTTTCCATGGAACGAAGCAAAGGAGTCTTTTTATCCAGTGCTTCTCCGCTATAGGAGCAAAACGCCGTTGGGATGTAAAGAGAACCGTCTTTAATAAATGCCGGAGAAGTCGGATCCCATGCAGTATATCCTCTGGCCTCGAATGTGGAACGAAGTCCGCCGGAAGGGAAACTTGAAGCGTCCGGTTCTCCCTTGATCAGCTCTTTCCCAGAAAATTCCATGATCACCTGTCCGTCTCCGGTGGGGGAGATAAAACTGTCATGCTTCTCTGCGGTGAATCCGGTCATAGGCTGGAACCAGTGAGTAAAATGGGTGGCTCCATGCTCCACTGCCCATTCCTTCATGGCGGCAGCTACTACATTTGCTACATCCAGTTCCAGGTGAGTCCCATTCTGGATCGTCTTATGAAGAGCCTTGTAAATATCCTTTGGCAGACGCTCGCGCATGACCTTATCATTAAAAACAAGGCTTCCGTAAAGTTCCGGTATCAGTTTCGTATCATTCATAAATGCAGCTCCTTTCAAAATCAAAGCTTGAAAAAGGGCACCTTGGAATGAATCCAAAGCGCCCTTGCTTCATGCCTTGAAGTATACACGAAAATCAGAAAATGTCAATCGAAAAATGAAAAATAATTCACAAAGTCCAGAGGAAATCTGGGGAGTATCTATTTACAAATCTTGAAAAATAAGGTATAAATGTATCTAAGATGACAAAGAGGTCATGTGGGAACTGCAAGGAGCAGTCCGCGCCTTTTTGTCATATTTTTTTTATATTTTAGGAAATTCCGAAGAAGGGGTGAAAACATATGGGCAGCAGACAAGGATTATACTGTCCTGAGCTTGAGCATGACAACTGTGGAATTGGCGCAGTCGTAAATATCGAGGGAAAGAAAAGCCACAAGGTTGTCAGCCAGGCACTGGAGATCGTAGAAAATCTGGAACATCGTGCAGGTAAAGACGCAGAAGGAAAAACTGGGGATGGCGTTGGCATCCTGCTTCAGATTTCCCACTCTTTTTTTCAGAAGGCCTGTAAAAAAGAGGGCATTGAGATTGGCGGGGAAAGAGAATATGGCATCGGCATGTTTTTCTTCCCACAGAACGAACTGAAGAAAAAAGAATCCAAAACGATGTTTGAGACGATCGTGAAAGGCGAAGGTCTTCGGTTCCTTGGGTGGAGAAAGGTTCCCACGGATCCTGGAGTGCTGGGAAATAAGGCAAAGGCATGTATGCCGGATATCTGGCAGGCATTCATCGAAAAACCACAGGATGTGGAAACAGGCCTTGCATTTGACAGAAGGCTTTACATCGTTCGGCGGGAGTTTGAACAGAGCAGCACGGACACCTATGTGGTTTCTTTGTCCAGCCGTACCATCGTATACAAGGGGATGTTTTTGGTGGGACAGCTGCGGACTTTCTATCAGGACCTGCAGAGCAAGGACTATCAGTCTGCCATTGCCATGGTCCATTCCCGGTTCAGCACCAATACGGAGCCTAGCTGGGAGAGGGCGCATCCGAACCGTTTGATTGTACACAACGGTGAAATCAATACAATTCAGGGGAATGTAGACCGGATGCTGGCAAGAGAAGAAAATATGGCATCCCGGTATTTTGAAGGGAAGCTTTCCAAGATCCTTCCCGTAGTAGAAAGAAGCGGATCCGATTCTGCTATGCTGGATAACGCGCTGGAGTTTATGATGATGAATGGCATGGATCTTCCGCTGGCAGTGATGGTGACAATCCCAGAACCCTGGGCAAATAATGACACCATTTCCCAGGATGAGAAGGATTTTCACCAGTACTATGCTACCATGATGGAACCTTGGGACGGACCGGCCTCTATCTTGTTCAGTGACGGTGATATGATGGGGGCAGTTCTGGATCGGAACGGTCTTCGTCCTTCCAGGTATTACCTGACCAAAGACAATTGTCTTTATCTGTCCTCAGAGACAGGTGTGTTAGAGGAAATCCGGGAAGAGGATATTAAAGAAAAGGGAAGAATCCATCCGGGAAAACTTCTCGTGGCAGACACGGTTAGCCACCGGCTGAAAACCGATGAAGAGTTAAAAGAATACTATGCGAAGAAGCAGCCATACGGTGAGTGGCTGGACCAGCATATGATTGAACTGAAAGATCTAAAGATTCCAAACCAGATGGTAGAACAATATACGGAGGAAACTTGTGCCAGATTACGGAAGTCCTTTGGATATGCCTATGAAGAATATCATGACACAATTATGAATATGGCCTTGAATGGGTCCGAAGGCATCACCGCCATGGGAATTGACACGCCGCTGGCAGCGCTTTCCAAAGAGTATCAGCCGCTTTTTTATTATTTTAAACAGCGGTTTGCGCAGGTAACCAATCCTCCCATTGATGCGGCGAGAGAAGAAATCGTCACGAATACCAGTGTTTATATCGGAAGAGAAGGGAATCTTTTAAAGGAATATCCGGAGAACTGTCAGGTGCTTAAAGTGATGAATCCCATCCTGTCAGACACAGATCTTTTGAAGATTAAGACGATGAACGTACCGGGATTTTCTGTGGCGGAGGTTCCCATCATCTGCTATAAAAATACACCGTTTGACAAAGCTCTGGAAAGACTATTCCTGGATGTGGATAAGGCTTATAAAGACGGGGCAACGATTGTGATCCTGACAGACCGTGGTGTGGATGAGACCCATGTGGCATTGCCGTCCCTTCTGGCAGTGTCGGCGGTGCATCATTATCTGGTACGGACGAGAAAGAGTACATCCCTTTCTCTGATCCTGGAGTCAGGAGAACCAAGAGAGGTACATCATTTTGCGACTCTTTTGGGCTATGGTGCCTGTGCGGTCAATCCCTATCTTGCCCATGAGACCATCCGGGAAATGATTGAAAAAGGACTGCTGAAAAAAGACTATTATGCAGCCATACAAGATTATGACCATGCCATCTTAAGTGGTATTGTAAAGATTGCTTCCAAGATGGGAATCTCTACAATCCAGTCCTATCAGGGCGCCCAGATTTTTGAGGCCATCGGTATTTCCAAAAAAGTAATTGACCGGTATTTTACCAATACTGTCAGCCGTGTGGGCGGTATTACGATGGAAGATATCCAGGCAGACGTAGAGCGGCTTCACCGTGCGGCGTTTGATCCGTTGGGACTGGGGACAGATCTGACGCTGGAAAGCATCGGACGCCACAACTTCCGAAGCCAGGGCGAGCACCACAGGTATAATCCGGAAACCATCCATCTGCTGCAGCAGGCAGTCTGGAACAATGACTATGATACGTTTAAGAAATATACAGCCCTTGTGGATCAGGAGGATACGGGATATCTTAGAAGTCTCTTGGAGTTTGATTATCCCAAGGAGGGAATCCCTATCGACCAGGTGGAGAGTGTAGAGAAAATCGTGCAGCGGTTTAAGACCGGGGCGATGTCCTATGGTTCGATTTCCCAGGAGGCTCATGAGACGCTGGCTCTTGCGATGAACGCCATCCATGGAAAGTCGAACAGCGGAGAAGGAGGAGAGTCTCCGGAACGTCTGGAATCTAAGGGAACCAAAGAAAACCGCTGCTCTGCCATCAAACAGGTGGCAAGCGGAAGGTTTGGTGTAACCAGCCGGTATCTGGTCAGTGCAGACGAAATTCAGATTAAGATGGCACAGGGAGCAAAGCCCGGAGAGGGCGGTCATCTTCCAGGAAAGAAAGTCTATCCATGGATTGCAAAAACCCGTTATTCTACCCCGGGTGTTAGTCTGATCTCGCCTCCGCCTCATCATGATATTTACTCTATCGAAGATCTGGCACAGCTGATCTACGATTTAAAAAATGCAAACAAACAGGCAAGGATTTCGGTGAAGCTGGTGTCTGAGGCAGGTGTAGGAACCATCGCCTCCGGTGTGGCAAAAGCCGGTGCCCAGGTGGTACTGATTTCTGGATATGACGGAGGAACCGGGGCTGCGCCGGGAAGCTCGATTCATAATGCCGGACTTCCCTGGGAACTGGGACTGGCAGAAACCCATCAGACGCTGCTGAAAAACGGACTGAGAGGACGGATCAAGGTAGAGACGGATGGCAAGCTGATGAGCGGACGTGACGTGGCCATTGCAGCCATGCTGGGTGCAGAAGAATTTGGGTTTGCTACGGCTCCTTTGGTGGCTTTGGGATGTGTAATGATGAGGGTCTGCAACAAGGACACTTGCCCGATGGGAGTAGCGACTCAAAATCCGAAGCTTAGGAAGTGCTTCAAAGGAAAACCGGAATATGTGATTCATTTCATGAAATTTATTGCCCAGGAGCTGCGCGAATATATGGCAAGACTGGGAGTAAGAACGGTCGATGAACTGGTGGGAAGAAGCGAATTTCTGAAGAAAAAAGAGAATCTGGAGAACCAAAGGGGAGCCAGAATCGATCTTAGCGCCGTGTTAAACCATCCATATTCTGCCGAGAATAATGTGCCGGGAACCTATGATTTTGAATTGGAAAAAACACTGGATGAAACGATTCTCATGAAAGAGCTGGGAGCTAAGCTGGAAAAAGGACTCCCAGGGGAAGTCAATGTCCATGTAAAGAACACCAACAGAACCTTTGGAACGATTTTCGGGTCCGAGATTACCAGACGGTACCCGGAGGGCCTTGAGGATGATACCTATCAGATCCATTGTACCGGAACCGGCGGTCAAAGCTTTGGGGCATTTATCCCCAAAGGCCTTACCATTGAGCTTCGCGGCGACAGCAATGACTACTTCGGAAAAGGATTGTCAGGCGGCCAGCTGATCATTGCGCCTCCTAAGGAAAGTGCCTATCCGGCAGAGGAAAATATGATCATCGGGAATGTGGCCTTTTATGGAGCAACTTCTGGACGGGCATTTGTCAGCGGAATGGCAGGAGAACGGTTCTGTGTGCGTAACTCGGGAGCCACTGTGGTAGTAGAAGGCGTGGGTGATCATGGCTGTGAGTATATGACTGGTGGAAAGGCCGTGATCCTTGGACGGACCGGAAAGAACTTTGCGGCCGGAATGAGCGGCGGCATCGCCTACGTTCTGGATGAGGAAAATGCACTGTACCGGAATATCAACAAAGAAATGGTCACCATGGAAGACGTAAACCAGAAGGCCGACAAAAACGAGCTTCGCCGGCTGATCAAGGAACATGTAGACAAAACCGGATCTTCCAAGGGACAAAAGATCCTGGGGGCATTTGAGGAATACCTTCCGAAGTTTAAGAAAATCATCCCCAATGATTATAAGAAGATTTTGAAATTAAGCCTGCATTATGAGGAACTGGGTATGAATCCAGAACAGGCGCAGGTAGAAGCCTTCTATGAAAGTACGGGACAGAAACGGACAGGAGGGATATAGAAGATATGGGAAAAGCAACAGGATTTTTAGAATATGAGCGAAAAACAGGACCTTGCAGACCTCCGAAAGATCGGATCGGTGACTTTTGTGAATTTCATGAAAGTCTTCCGTTAAAAGAGCAGAAACTGCAGGGAGCAAGATGTATGGAGTGTGGGATACCATTTTGTCAGTTTGGAGCAATGCTAAATGGCATGGCATCAGGATGTCCTCTTCACAATCTGGTGCCGGAGTTTAACGATCTGGTATACCGGGAAAATCTGGAGGGCGCCTACCAGCGCCTTCAGAGGACCAACTGTTTTCCTGAGTTTACCTCCCGCGTATGTCCGGCGCTCTGCGAAGCTGCCTGTACCTGCAATGTGAACACGGAACCGGTGTCCACCAAGGAAAATGAAAAGACCATTATTGAGTATGCCTTTGCACATGACCTGGTTCGTGTGGCGCCTCCAAAAGTCCGGACCGGATATCAGGTGGCAGTGATCGGAAGCGGCCCTTCCGGTCTGGCGGCAGCCCTGCAGCTGAACCGGAGAGGACATCAGGTCACCGTATATGAACGCAAGGACCGGATCGGCGGTCTTTTGATGTATGGAATCCCGAATATGAAGCTGGAAAAATCAGTGATTGAACGGCGCAAAAAACTGATGGAGGAGGAAGGAATCACCTTTGTCACCGGCGTTGATGTCGGAAAGGACAAGAAAGCATCCTCCATCTTAAAAGAGTATGACCGGGTTGTTCTTGCCTGTGGAGCGTCCCAGGCAAGAGATATCAAGGCGCCGGGAAGAGATGCAAAAGGCATACGTTTTGCCGTAGATTTTCTTTCAGAAGTGACGAAAAAGCTTTTGGATTCTGAGTTTAAGGAAGTACCTTATTCCCTGGCGAAGGGAAAAGATGTCATCGTGATTGGCGGCGGAGACACGGGAAATGACTGTGTGGGTACCGTGATTCGTCTGGGGGCAAAATCAGTTACTCAGTTGGAGATGATGCCCAAACCAGAAGAGGAGCGAACACCTTCCAATCCATGGCCGGAATGGCCCAGAGTCTTAAAGACAGATTACGGACAGGAAGAGGCGATCGAGGTATTTGGAAAGGATCCCAGAGTCTATCAGACCACTGTAGAGGAGTACATAAAAAACAGCAAGGGAGAGCTCTGCAAGATCAAAACGGTGGATCTGGAATCAAAGAAGAATGAAAAGACCGGACGGATGGAAATGTGTCCTATACCTGGAAGTGAAAAAATCATCCCGGCGGATTTGGTACTCATTGCAGCAGGATTTACCGGGGCTCAGGACTATATTATGGAAGCCTTTGGTGTGGAAAAGACGCCCCGGGGAACAGTGGCAGACAAAGGATATGAAACCTCTGTGCCCAAGGTTTTTGCCACCGGTGATATGCGAAGAGGCCAGTCCCTGGTGGTATGGGCGATCCATGAGGGAAGAGAGACCGCCAAAGCGGTGGATACCTCTTTGATGGGCTATACGAATTTAATATAAAAAGAATTATTTATCCATGAAAAAGACCGGGGCTGCCTGACATCACAGGCAGCCCCGGCCTTTTAAAATAAGGCAGACAGGCTTTCTATGTAGGGGGGATAGCAGATGCCTTTCTCTGTAATGATGGCAGTGATCAGACTGTGGTCTGTCACGTCAAAAGAAGGGTTGTAGCAAGGTACTTCTTTTAGAGCCATTGGTTCCCGATAATATTTTTCTTTGATTTCTTCAGGCTCTCTTAACTCAATCGGAATGCGGTCCCCCGTAGGGCAGTTCATATCAATGGTGGAGGTGGGACCCAGTACATAAAAGGGAATCTGGTAATAGCGGGCCAGGATGGCGACTGTGCTGGTTCCGATCTTATTGGCGGTATCGCCGTTGGCGGCCACCCGGTCGCAGCCCACCATGCAGGCCTGGATCCAGCCGTTTTTCATCACGATGCTGGCCATGTTGTCGCAGATCAAGGTGACGTCAATGCCGGCTTTTTGAAGTTCATAGGAGGTAAGCCTTGCTCCTTGCAAAAGAGGTCTTGTCTCGTTGGCGAATACCCGGAAGTTCATGCCCCTTTCTTTCCCCAGGAAGAGAGGTCCCTGTCCGGTTCCGTACCGGGAGGTGGCCAGCGGTCCGGCATTGCAGTGGGTCAGGATGCCGTCACCGTCTTTTAGAAGAGACAGGCCATATTCCGAGATGGCCTGGCACATGCAGATATCCTCCTGATGGATCTTTTGGCATTCTGCTTTTAGAAGTTTCAGTAATTCCGGAACCGTTTTTTGGGGGTTTCTAAGTACCACCTGTTCCATCCGGTTCAGCGCCCAGCTTAAGTTGACTGCAGTGGGCCGGGAGGAGTTAAGATAATCCTTGTTTTGTTGGAAGATACGCAGGAACTCTTCATAATCTGTGGTTTTGATCTGTCTGGCAAGGCAGTAGATCCCATATCCGGCACAGATTCCGATGGCCGGGGCGCCACGCACCTTCAGCTGGCGGATCGCTTGCCAGATATCTTCTGCAGTCGAAAGGGTCAGGTATTCCGTATGTGAAGGGAGTCTGGTCTGGTCGATGATGACAACGCCAGATCCGTCATCACAAAGTCTTACGCTTTCTATGTGGGTGATTTCATTGAGCTGGTTCATGGCAGCCTCCTTTTAATATGTATCTTATACACTATTGTATCATATTCTTGTTTCTTTGTTTTTTAAATCTCCTATTTCACAAAATGAACATACTTTTACCACATATATTTCAAACTTTCCGCTTATATTGTTACCATCGGTGCGCTGTGTTTCATACAGCGCCTAAAAAAAGCATTGGAACGGGAGGAATGGCATTGATAGAAGTAAAAAATCTCACCAAACGCTATGGGAAGCATCTGGCTGTGGATGACTTAAGCTTTACGGTGGAAAAAGGCCAGATTTATGGATTTCTGGGGCCAAATGGGGCAGGAAAATCTACCACGATGAACATGATGACAGGATATCTGGGCGCCACAAAGGGGCAGGTGCTGATTGACGGACACGATATTTTGAAGGAACCAGAAGAGGCCAAGCGCTGTATCGGGTATCTGCCGGAACAGCCGCCTCTTTATATGGAGATGACGGTACAGGAATATCTTAGGTTTGCTGCAGAGTTAAAAAAGATTCCCAAGGAAGAAAAAGAGATCCAGATAGAAAAGGTTATAGGACTGACCAAGCTTTCAGAGGTCAGAAACCGTCTGATTAGTAATCTGTCCAAGGGTTATAAGCAAAGAGTAGGTCTGGCTCAGGCTATTTTGGGATTCCCCGAGATCATCATCCTGGATGAACCTACTGTGGGACTGGATCCCAAGCAGATCATCGAGATCCGGCAGCTGATCCGGAAGCTTTCAAAAGAACACACTGTGATTCTAAGCTCTCATATTCTGGCGGAGATCCGAGAGGTCTGCGATTATATTATGATCATTGCCAAGGGGAAGCTGGTGGCAAGCGATACGCCGGACAATCTGGAAAATGAGATGAGCGGGACCGCCCATGTGGAGATTGAGGTCTGCCGGGAACAAAAGGAAGTGGAACAGGTTCTGGATCGGCTGGAGCGGATCAGGCACGTGGACTATACACTGCTGGACGACGGCACAGTAAAAGCCCAGATTGAGGTGAAAGGGTCTGAAGATATCCGGGAACAGATTTTTAACGCATTTGCAGAGAGGCACATGCCCCTTCAGACACTTAAATTAAACAAGTCTACCCTGGAAGATATCTTCCTGGAGCTGACACAGAAATAAAAGAAGGGGAGGTTTCATAGAAGTGAAAGCAATCTATAAACGAGAATTAAACTCATATTTTCATACCATGATCGGGTATGTGTTCATTGCTTTTTTAGTGGCATATACCGGTGTGTATTTTATGGCATATAACCTGAATTATGGATATCCGTATTTTTCTTATGTTCTGACAGGGATCCTGTTTGTTCTTCTGATTGCAATTCCCATCCTTACGATGAGGAGCTTTGCGGAAGACCGGAAAAATAAGACGGACCAGCTCCTTTTGACGTCGCCGGTCAGTCTGACAAAGGTTGTTCTAGGAAAATACCTTGCCATGGTTACAATTCTGGCAGTCCCTTGTGTGATCTATCTGATCTTTCCCCTGATTATTAAAGCCCAGGGAACCGCATACATTTTGACAGATTATTTGTCGATCCTGATGTTCTTTTTGTTGGGCTGTGTCTATATTGCCATTGGTATGTTTATTTCCTCACTGACAGAAAGCGTCATCATCGCGGCCATCGGAACGATGGGAATTCTGGTTGCTTTGTACCTGTGGGAGGGGATCTTAGATTTTATTCCTTCTGGGGCAGGCACCAATGCGATTGGTGCAGCGGTCATCTTATCTTTGCTGGCTTTTGGAATCTGGCAGATGACGAAAAACTGGATCCTGGGTGCTGGAGCCGAGTTGATTATTCTGGCAGGCACGATTGCAACTTATGCAATCCGTTCCAGCCTGTTTGAAAATCTTCTGCCAAATCTTTTGGGTAAGCTGGAACTGACGGCTCCACTTACCGCGATCACAAAAAGCAGTTACCTGGACATCAGCGGGATCATCCTCTATCTTTCTTTGATAGTAGTCTTCCTGTTTCTGACGATACAGATGATTCAGAAAAGACGTTGGAGTTAGGAGGGCATTATGAAAGAAAAATTAAAAAATATTTTTAGCAGTACGAGCGCCACATGGAAAAACGGCAGCTACAGTGTGGGGCTGATCGTTCTTGTGATCGCCATCGTGATCGTCATCAATATGATTGCCGGACAGCTTCCGGAAAGTGTCCGAAATCTTGATATCAGTGACAATCGGATTTACGAGATCTCAGATACCAGCCGGGAAATCTTAAAAGATCTGGATCAGGACGTAACCTTTACTGTATTTGCTGAAAAATCGTCCACAGATAATATGATCAAGACGTTTCTGGATAAATATGTGGCACTGTCAGACAAGATTACTGTGAAATGGGTAGATCCGGTGCTGCATCCCTCAGAGCTGACGGAAAATAATGTAAGCGAAGATACGATCCTGGTCTCCTGTGATGAGACGGGAAAGACGACCACCGTAGCTTTTTCAGACATTCTGGTGACGGACGAATATTCTTATTACACCACAGGAACCTCATCTGCCACAGAGTTTGACGGGGAGGGACAGCTGACCGGCGCGGTGAACTATGTCACATCAGATTCCCAGAAGAAGCTCTATTACACTACCGGCCATGGGGAGTCCGCCTTCTCTTCTTCTGTTACGGATCTTCTGGAAAAGAACAACATGACGCAGGAGGAGCTGAATCTGATCATGACGGGTGAAATCCCGGAAGACTGTGATCTTTTATTTATGTATTCTCCGGTAACAGATATCACAGAAGATGAGCAGACTCTTCTGAAAGATTATATTGCCCACGGTGGCAAGGTCTACATTACGCTGTCTTCAGAAAGCACAGAAGACACACCGAATCTGGATGCGCTGCTGACTTCCTATGGAATGACCCCTGCAGACGGATATATTGCAGACATGTCCCGGAATTATCAGGGTAACTATTACTATATATTTCCACAAATCAGCGCCTATGATGAGATGGCAGAAGGGCTGTCTTCCAATATGGTACTGCTGATCAATGCACATGGACTGACGATTACAGATCCTGAGGCAGATACGATTAGCGTGTCCTCCTTTATGGACACCTCTGACCAGGGCTATGCGGTCACAGAGGAAAGCCAGACAGAAGGAACTTACAGTCTGGGAGCGGTGGCGACACAGACTCTTTCCGCAGAGGATACGTCAAAAGACAGTGAAGAGGAAGAAGAACTGGAGGAAGGACGGCTTACGGTTCTGGCTGCAGACAGCCTGATCGACTCACAGGTTACAGACGCATTTTCTACTTTAGAGAATCTGGATTTATTTATGAATACCATTTCTGCAAACTTTGATGATGTACAGAATGTGGCCATCGAGGCCAAGAGTCTGCAGGTAACCTATAACACGATGCAGCATGCAGGTATCATCAGCCTGTTCTTGATTTTTGGTATTCCACTGATCATTTTAGTGTTTGGATTTGTGAAGTGGTGGAAGCGCAGAAAAGCGTAGAAGGAGGCAGAGTATGAAGCAGAAAAAAACCATGCTGATACTTGGCATTGCCCTGGTGGTGCTGTTGGGGTGTTATGTAGGCCTTACAACATGGAATCAACAGCAAGAGGAGCAGGCCAAAGAGGAGGAAGAGGCGTCGAAGATCAATCTTGTTGACGCAGATGAACTGACGGCTGTGTCTTATACGAACGGGGAAAGTACATTGGGGTTTGTGAAAGAGGACGGGACATGGTATGACGCTGAGGATAAGGAAATTCCCATGAATCAGGATGTGGTGGGAAACTTTGCTGACAGCGTAGCTTCTCTGACCGCAAAGAGAGAATTGAAAGATCCAGATGATATCGCGGACTATGGGCTGGATGCGCCTGCTTACACCATCAGCTATACCACAGCGAATGGAGAAGAAGGGGCCGTATATATCGGAAACCTGACAGGAGAAGACTATTATGCGATGGTGGAAGGCTCAGATCAGATCTATACGATTGCTGATGACCTGCCATACAGCATGGACTTTGACCTGTCTGGATATATCCAGACAGATACCGTACCTTCCATCAGCAGCGGAAACCTGAAAAAAATAGAGATTACGGAAAACGAGACGACAACTACTTTCGAAGACGAGGATGATCTTGGCGAGCTTGCAGGAGGCTGGGGAACGCTTACATTGACGGATCTTGCGGATTATCATGTGACAGAGGAGACATTGGCAGATTATGGGCTTGACGAGGCATCCAGGGTTACGGCTACGGCGGAATATGAGGATACCGATACTGGAAAAAATAAATCTTTTACTGTGTATCTGGGAAGTACGGATACGAATGGAAACCGGTATGTCATGGTGGACGGCTCTGTCCTGGTTTATACGGTCAGCAGCAGTGTGACGGATAATATGATCACGGTGGAGGAAACGGCGGATGGCGAGGATTCGGATTAAGTACTCCTTAAAAAGAGGTGAGATGATTTCTGCGTGAAAGAGAACTCAATCTGTGCTATAATACATCAGGATGATTATTTGATGATTAAGAGGCAAAGAGATGAAGAATACACAGACAGAGACGGCCAGGCTGCTTAGGCGTGCTGACCGGTTTCAGGTGGTCCTGATCGCAGAGGGACTGATCATCGGCGGAATTGGCGGATTTGTGGTGCTTTTGTACCGGATGGCGCTGGAATATGCGGGTATCTGGATGAACCAGATCTTATCCTGGGCAGATGGACGCCCGTTCCGTATGGCAGGGTGGTTTGCCATTCTTTTTCTGCTGGCTTTTGTTGTCAGCAGGTTGTTGAAATATGAACCTATGATTTCCGGCAGCGGAATTCCACAGCTGGAAGGAGAGATAGTGGGAAAGCTTTCTCAGAAATGGTGGCGGGTGCTGCCCGCCAAATTTCTGGGAGGCTTTTTATGCATCTTTGGAGGATTGGCTCTTGGAAGAGAAGGTCCGTCCATCCAGCTTGGAGCAATGGTGGGACAGGCGGTTTCCCGGGGCTTTTTTCGAGGAAAAACGGAAGAGAAGTTTTTATTGACCTGCGGCGCCAGCGCAGGTCTTGCAGCTGCATTTCATGCGCCTCTTTCGGGGGTGATGTTTTCCCTGGAGGAGGTGCATAAGAATTTTTCGGTATCTGTGTTGGTGTCGGCTATGACCTCAGCTTTGACGGCAGATTTTTTATGCTCTGCAGTGACGGGGACGGATACCGTATTTCAATTTGATATTCTTCATGTACTGCCGCCGGAACACTATGGGATGATCCTGGGGCTTGGGGTTGTCCTGGGACTGTTTGGCGCTTTTTATAACTGGTTTACGCTGAAAGTTCAGTCATTGTATCAAAGAGCCTCTGGCCTGTCCCAGTGGCAGAAGCTTCTGATCCCATTTTTCTGGGCCGGGATTTTAGGGTTTACGGCTCCTGAGCTTCTTGGCACCGGCCATAGCCTGATCGATCAACTGACGAACAGCAGCATGACCCTTGGAATGATTTTGTTCCTTCTTGTGGGAAGATTTTTGTTTTCCGCCCTCAGTTTCGGTTCGGGTGCTCCGGGAGGCATCTTTTTCCCGCTGTTGGTCATCGGAGGATTGACCGGCGGGGCCTACGCACAGATTTTTGTCCGCTTTTTTGATATGGATCCGGTCTATATCAATAACTTTGTACTGCTTGCTATGGCTGGATATTTTTCCGCCATTGTCCGGGCACCGCTGACAGGAATCCTCCTGATTTTTGAGATGACTGGCTCCTTAAGCCAGATGCTGTCTCTTGCAATCGTATCCATTACGGCATACGTTACAGCCACTCTTTTACATTCCACGCCCATCTATGAAAGCCTTCTTAACCGGCTTTTACAAAAACAGGGGAAAAAAGGAACTATTTCCCATGGGCAGAAAATCCTGGAGGAGTTTGTGGTGGAAGAAGGCTCTTCTTTGGATGGAACCAGGATTTCAGAAGTATCCTGGCCGAAAGAATGCCTGCTGGTATCCGTTAGGCGGGGAACACAAGAGATCATTCCAAGAGGAAGGACCAGTCTTCAGGTGGGCGATGTGGTGACGGTTTTAACCAGAGAGGATGAAGAGGCGCCCATCCATGACCGGATGGAGATCCTGTGCAGGGAGAAGGTATAAAAATTTTTCTTGCAATCCGAAAAAAGTTGTGTTAACATAAGAAACATATTTTAATGTAGTAAAGCGATGAAAGAGACTCTGTCCTCTGGAACTTGACAGGAATGGGGCGTCACCGACTGAGAGCGCCGCTTAAGGAATGAGGACAATAGGGAACACTCTGGAGCAGACCGGTTGAACAAAAAAGTAGGCCGGTACGTGGGCACTCGTTACGTGCAAGAGCGGAAGCCTGATGCAAAGATGCACAGGGTTCAATGCGGGTGGTACCGCGGATAGCAATGATGATATCCGTCCTGGAATAGATATATGTTCTGGGGCGGTTTTTCTTTTTTACTGGTGCTGTTCGTCCCGCAGGTGAAAAAAGGAGGTACAAATATATGAACTATTTGACAGGTGTGAAAAAAACACAAACAATGGAGATTAGCGAACTTCTTTCAAAGGCAGAAGAAGGAGGGAAGGTCCTGGTGAATGGGGCAGTTCACACGATCCGTGATATGGGAACCGTATCCTTTGTAATTCTGAGAAAACGGGAAGGGCTGTTGCAGTGTGTCTATGAAGAAGGGACTGCAAAGTTCCCCAGGAGAATGATCAAGGAGGCTGCTACCATCGAGGTGGCCGGTATGCTGGAAAAAAATGAAAAAGCTCCCGGCGGCATTGAGATCCGTATGACAGAGGTAAAGGTGTTAAGTGAACCCTCAGGGGGACAGATGCCTCTTGCCATTTCTAAATGGAAACTGAATACGTCTCTGGAGGCAAAGCTAAATTACCGCTCCATTGCGTTAAGAAATATACGAGAGAGAGCAAAGTTCCGCCTGCAGGAAGGTCTTACCCGGGCGTTTAGAGACTTTTTGTACGGGCAGGGATTCACAGAGATCCATACGCCCAAAATCGGCGCGAAAAGTGCAGAAGGCGGGGCAAATCTATTTAAACTGGAATATTTTCACCGTCCGGCAATACTGCAGCAAAGCCCCCAGTTTTATAAGCAGATGATGGTAGGCGTGTTTGACCGTGTATTTGAGACGGCGCCGGTATTCCGGGCAGAAAAGCACAATACCAAGAGACATTTAAATGAATATACCAGCCTGGATCTGGAGATGGGATATATTGAAACTTTTGAGGATCTCATGGCCCTGGAAACCGGGTATCTCCAGTATGCGATGGAGCTTCTTGACAAAGAATATAAAAAGGAGCTGGGGATCCTGGGACTTAGTCTGCCAAAGACTGACAAGATCCCGGCGGTGCGTTTTGATCAGATCAAGGAGCTGGTATCTGAAAAATATGGTCATAAGATCCGCAATCCTTTTGACCTGGAACCGGAAGAAGAGGTATTGATCGGAAGATATGCAAAGGAAGAATGGGGAAGCGACTTTGTATTTGTGACCCATTATCCCTCTAAGAAGCGGCCATTCTATGCGATGGATGATCCGGAGGATCCAAGGTATACATTAAGCTTTGACCTGTTGTATAATGGTATGGAGATCACGACCGGGGGACAAAGGATCCATGATTATCAAAAACTCTTGGAAAAGATAGAAGCAAGAGGAATGACGACAGAGGGGATGGAGCAGTACCTGATGACCTTCCAGCATGGGATGCCGCCTCACGGAGGACTCGGAATCGGTCTGGAACGTTTCACCATGATGCTCGTAGGAGAGGACAACGTTCGGGAGACCACATTGTTCCCAAGAGATTTGAGCAGACTGGAGCCATAAAGAGCGCTCCCTAGGGATGAGAGGTTAAGGTTATGTTTGGAAGAAGATGTACACTTTGTGGGGGAAAACTGGACAGTCACGGAGTTTGTAAGGAGTGTGGACTGGACAACAATAAAAATGACAAGAATTACCGGGCTTATGAGAGCAGCTGCGACAATCTGCCTCTGACCCATGTGCATGAGGAAGAAGATCCTGGTAAACCCGTTCGTTCGGGACCGGTGGGCAGGAAGCCGGTGCGTCAGAGGAAAAATGTCAGCAAAATGAAATCCAAGGGATGTGTCATCACCATCCTGATCCTGGTGTTGGTGTTCGTGTTTGTAAATGGACTTGGAGAAGGGGTCTTTCTTCTCATTCGTAGCATAAAGGACAAAGGAGAAGAGTATCTGGAAGGCCAGGGCGAAAGGGAGAATCCCTATGCCAGTGTCACAAGACAGATTCCAGATGAGGGAGATCAGATGGAATACCGGCTGGACTCAGGCTCTTATATTGTGGGTGTACACATCCCTGAGGGGGTTTATCAGGCAGAAACAAACGATGACTTTGACGTGGTCAGTGTCAATGATGATGTGGAGAATATTTATCTGTATGAATATGAGGAAAAAGAAGGCGGAAACTATCTGGATGACTTAAGACTCTATCAGGGAGCTGAAGTAGAGATCGATGCAACCACGCCAGTGGTATTGACCACATCCAATGCTCAGACGGCCATGATGGCAGGGGAGGATAATCCACTGACAGAGACTTATGTACTGTCTGGAGAGCAGACGGCCGGAGAGAATTTTGAACCAGGGGTCTATGACCTGGAAGTGACAGAAGGAACGGCTGAGATTACGGTAGAGATTGTTTGTCCTGACGGGGACTATGAAGGAGAGTTGTATCAGGAGAAATCGCTATATATGGGATCAGGAAGTTCTACCGGAACGATCTATCGCAACCTTGTTCTGCCAGAGGATGCGGTAATCCGCTGTGAGGATGATGTCACGGTATTTCTGACGCCCAGCCCAGTGATTGAGTCAGCAGACTATTTTTCATATTACGAAAATGACTAGGAGGATAGAGTATGGCAAATCAGATATCAGATGAGACGATCGAATACGTGGGCATTCTTGCCAAACTGGAGCTGTCAGGGCAGGAAAAAGAAGATGCCCGGGCAGATATGGAGAAAATGCTAGATTATATTGATACATTGAATGAACTGGATACCGAGGGAGTCGAGCCCTTGTCTCATGTATTTCCGGTCCAGAATGTATTCCGGGAAGATGTGGTGGAAAATGGCGACGGCAGTGAGGATACGCTGGCCAATGCGCCGCTTTCGAAAGACCATTGCTTTAAAGTGCCAAAAACGATCGGATAGACAGTTCGGACAGGAGGAACATTTATGGAAATTCAGAGTATGACAGCCAATGAGCTGGGAAGACAGATTCAGGCAGGAAAGATATCGGCTGTGGAAGCTGCCGATGCTTTCCTGGATCAGATAGATAAGGTGGAACAGCAGGTACACAGTTTTGTGTCCGTGGACAGAGAAGAGGTAAGAAGAAAGGCACAGGAGGTACAGGGAAAGATCGAGAGAGGCGAACTAAAGGGGCCGCTAGCAGGGGTACCGGCAGCGATCAAAGATAATATCTGTACAAAGGGAATGAAAACAACCTGCAGTTCAAAGATGTTGGAGGATTTTGTACCCACTTACACGGCAGAAGCAGCCAAAAAGCTTGAGGAAGCAGGAGTCGTGATCTTGGGAAAGACGAATATGGATGAGTTTGCCATGGGAAGTACCACGGAAACTTCTTATTTCGGGCCGACAAAAAACCCATGGAATCAGGAACATGTACCAGGCGGATCCTCTGGCGGGTCCTGTGCTGCGGTGGCGGCGGAGGAGTGCCCCTTTGCACTGGGGTCTGATACCGGTGGTTCCATTCGTCAGCCCAGTTCTTTCTGCGGAGTCGTGGGGATCAAGCCGACCTACGGGACCGTGTCCAGGTATGGTCTGATTGCTTATGGATCTTCCCTGGATCAGATCGGCCCCATTGCCAGGGATGTGACAGACTGCGCTTTGATTCTGGAGACGATCGCTGGACACGATCCTAAGGACAGTACCTCGATCCGGAGAAAAAGCTATGACTTTACAGGCGCACTGACAGATGACGTGTCTGGAATGCGGATCGGCATTCCCAAAGGATATTTTGGGGATGGCCTGGATGCGGAAGTAGGAGAAAAAATCCTGGAAGCAGTCCGCGCCCTGGAGAGGAAAGGCGCCATCGTAGAGGAGTTTGACCTGGGACTGATCCAGTATGCGATCCCTGCTTACTATGTGATCGCTTCTGCAGAGGCAAGCTCGAACCTGGCAAGGTTTGACGGCGTGAAATACGGCTATCGGACCAAGGATTATGAAGGCCTTCACAATATGTATAAAAAGAGCCGTTCGGAAGGATTCGGAGCTGAGGTAAAACGAAGGATCATGCTGGGTTCTTTTGTATTGAGTTCCGGATATTATGATGCTTACTATCTGAAGGCTCTTCGGACAAAGGCGCTGATCAAGAAAGAGTTTGATAAGGCATTCGCCTCCTATGATATGATTGTGGCTCCGGCAGCACCGACAACGGCGCCAAAGATTGGAGAAAGCCTAAGCGATCCCTTAAAGATGTATCTGGGAGATATCTATACCATCTCTGTCAACCTGGCCGGACTGCCGGGAATTACGGTTCCCACAGGGACAGATAAAAAAGGACTGCCGGTGGGAATGCAGCTGATCGGCAACTGCTTTGAAGAGGCAAAGATTCTGCGGGCAGCTTATGCTTATGAGCAGACCCATGCCTATGAAAGACCGATGCTTGTAAAGGAGGGAAGATAAGATGGCAAAACAATACGAGACCGTAATTGGCCTGGAGGTCCATGTGGAGCTGGCCACAAAGACAAAAATCTTCTGCTCCTGCAGTACGGAATTTGGCGGTGCGCCCAACACCCATACCTGTCCGGTATGCACAGGGATGCCGGGATCACTTCCGGTATTGAACAGGCAGGTGGTAGACTATGCCGCAGCCATCGCACTTGCCACAAACTGTGAGATCACCCGGTACTGCAAATTTGACCGGAAAAACTATTTTTATCCAGATAACCCACAGAACTATCAGATTTCCCAGCTGTATCTGCCTATTGCAAGAAATGGATATGTGGAGATTCAGGTAGGAGATACCAAAAAGAAGGTAAGGATCCATGAGATGCATATGGAGGAAGATGCAGGAAAGCTGATCCATGATGAGTGGGATGATACTTCATTGGTGGATTATAACCGAAGCGGTGTTCCCTTGGTGGAGATCGTCTCTGAACCGGATATGCGTTCGGCGGAAGAGGTGATTGCCTATCTGGAAAAGCTCCGCCTTCTGATCCAGTATCTGGGAGCATCAGACTGTAAGCTTCAGGAAGGTTCTATGCGTGCGGATGTCAATCTTTCTGTCCGTGAAGTGGGAAAGGAAGAGTTTGGAACCCGGACGGAGATGAAAAACCTGAATTCTTTCAAGGCTATTGCAAGAGCCATTGAAGGAGAACGCCAGCGCCAGATTGAGCTGTTGGAAGAAGGAAAGCAGGTGACGCAGGAAACCAGAAGATGGGATGATAATAAAGAGGCTTCCCATGCCATGCGTTCCAAAGAAGATGCCCAGGATTACCGGTATTTCCCGGAGCCGGATCTGCCGCCGGTATACATCGATGATGAATGGATCGAAAGGATCAAAAAGCGTCAGCCGGAGTTCCGTGAGGAGAAGATCAAAAGATACCAGGAAGAATATGGAATCCCGCAGTATGATGCAGAGATTTTGACGGAAACAAAGCAGATGGCAGATCTGTTTGAAGAGACGACAAAGCTTTGCCATAAGCCGAAAAAAGTGTCTAACTGGCTGATGGTCGAGACGCTGCGACTTTTGAAGGACCATGGAGAATCCCCGGAGGACATCAGATTTTCTCCGGAGAATCTTGCAAAGCTGATTTGCCTTGCGCAAGAGGGAACGATCAACAACTCTGTGGCAAAAAAAGTGTTCCGGAAAATGTTTGAAGAAAATATAGATCCGGAAGTCTATATAGAAGAGAAGGGCCTTCGCATGGTCCACGATGAGGGGGCTCTTGTGAAGGTGATAGAGCAGGTGATCGCAGAAAATCCCCAGGCGGTGGAAGATTACCGCGGCGGAAAAAAGAAAGCCTTAGGAGCTTTGATGGGGCAGATGATGAAGGCGATGAAAGGAAAGGCGGATCCATCTATGGTGAGCCAGAAGTTAGAAGAGATGCTGAAATAATCTTGCACGGAACCAATAGACATCCGATAAAACCTTGTGTTACAATGCTGACAGAGGAATTATTTCAAAAGAAAAAGGAGAGGTCAGTCAATGGGAGGTTTTTTTGGTGTAGCATCAAAACGAGACTGTGTGCTGGAGCTTTTTTATGGAGTGGATTATCACTCTCATCTGGGAACCAGGCGCGGTGGTATGGCGACACATGGGGAAGGTGGATTTAACCGGGCGATTCACAATATTGAGAATTCTCCGTTCCGGACCAAATTTGATGGAGATGTCGCTGAGATGAAGGGAAATCTGGGAATCGGATGTATTTCTGATTACGAGCCCCAGCCCCTTTTGATCCAGTCTCATCTGGGAAGCTTTGCGATTACAACGGTTGGTAAAGTCAACAACTATGAAGAGCTTCTGCAGCAGATCTATGAAGGGGGACATTCGCATTTTCAGGAGATGACCAGCGGGCAGGTTAATGTGACAGAGCTGATCGCCGCCCTCATTTGTAAGAAGCCAACGATCGTGGAAGGGATCCGGTATGTCCAGAAAGTGGTGGATGGATCTATGACCATGCTGCTGATGACAAAGGAAGGCATCTATGCTGCCAGGGACCGCTATGGAAGGACACCGCTGGTAATCGGACGGAAAGAAGATGGGTTTTGCGCATCCTTTGAGAGCTTTGCCTACATCAATCTGGGATATAAAGATTATAAGGAGCTTGGACCGGCAGAGATTGTATATATCACGCCAGAAAGTGTAGAGACGGTAGGAGAGCCCGGGAAAGAGATGAAGATCTGTTCCTTCCTTTGGGTATATTATGGCTATCCCACTTCCTCTTATGAGGGTGTCAATGTAGAAGAGATGCGTTACAAATGCGGAAGTATGCTGGCAAAAAGGGACGGAGATTCTGTGCACCCGGATGTGGTGGCCGGTGTTCCTGATTCGGGAGTTGCCCATGCCATCGGTTATGCCAATGAGTCTGGCATCCCCTATGCGAGACCCTTTATCAAATATACGCCTACTTGGCCAAGATCTTTTATGCCGACGAACCAGAGCCAGAGGAATCTGATTGCCCGGATGAAGTTGATCCCGGTTCACGCGCTGATCGAGAATAAAAAGCTGCTTTTGATCGACGATTCGATCGTCCGGGGTACCCAGCTTCGTGAAACGACGGAATTCCTCTATCAAAGCGGTGCAAAAGAAGTACATGTGCGTCCGGCATGTCCACCGATCATGTACGGGTGTAAATATTTAAACTTCTCCAGGTCCAAGTCTGAGATGGAGCTGATCGCAAGACAGATGATCCGTAAAAGAGAAGGAGAGGACTGCAAGAAAGAAGTGCTGGAGGAGTATGCAGACCCGTGCAGTTGCAAATATGCCCAGATGATCGAGGATATCCGCAGGCAGCAGAATTTTACCAGTCTGCGTTATCATAGGCTGGATGATCTTCTGGCCTCTATCGGGATTGAGCCGTGCAAGGTATGTACCTATTGCTTCAACGGAAAAGAATAAATACTGATAAAAGAAAAGACATCCATGTTCCGGATCTGCCGGATGTGGATGTCTTTTAATATATCGTTGTTCATAAATCTTTCACAATAGTTTATAAAGGAAAGATTTCCAATTGAAATGATAAATGCTATAATGAAATGAAACAATAGTTATTCTCGGAGGCTGCATATGGATGGATTTGTCACATTAAAAAATGTGAAAAAAATATATCAAATGGGAGAAGTAGAAATCATGGCCGCGGCGGGAATCGAGTTTGAGATCCGGCGCGGTGAATTTGCTGTCGTGGTAGGACCAAGTGGAGCGGGAAAGACGACTGTCCTGAATATTTTAGGCGGCATGGACACAGCCACAGCAGGAGAAGTGTTGGTGGATGGAGAGGATATCGCACAGTATTCGCCCAGGCAGCTGACGGCGTACCGCAGAGACGATATCGGATTTGTATTTCAGTTCTATAATCTGGTGCCGAACCTGACCGCCCTGGAAAATGTGGAGCTGGCTCTGCAGATCTGTAAAGATCCCATGGACGCACGGACGGTCATGGAAGAGGTGGGACTTCTTGATCGGATCAATAACTTTCCGGCTCAGTTGTCCGGAGGTGAGCAGCAAAGAGTCTCCATTGCCAGGGCACTGGCAAAGAACCCCAAGCTTCTTTTGTGTGATGAGCCGACCGGTGCTCTGGATTACAATACCGGCAAATCCATCTTAAAGCTTTTGCAGGATACCTGCCGAGAAAGAGGCATGACGGTCATTTTGATCACCCACAATTCGGCGATTGCACCTATGGCAGACCGAGTTATTCATATCAAAAACGGCAAGGTGGAAAAAATCATTGAGAATGCACATCCGGTGCCGGTAGAGACAATCGAGTGGTAGCATCAACAGTCAGGAGTATTGGAAGAAGCAGCAGGAGCGTGTGGCATGGGAACAAAGGCATCACGTAAAAATTTTTATATGGAAATGCGGAAAAGTCCGGGACGTTTTCTGTCCATTTTTTTCATCGTAGCCTTGGGCGTGGCCTTCTTTTCCGGCATTCGTTCCTCGGAGCCGTCCATGCGGATCACGGGGGATGCTTATTTTGATGCGGAAAAGCTGATGGATATTCAGGTGATGAGTACCCTTGGTCTTACGCAAGAGGATATTCATGCCATCGAACAGGTGGATGGAGTGGAGGCGGCGGAAGGGTCCTACAGCTCTGATTTCTTGTGCCAGACAAAGGACCGGCAGTATGTATTTCATGTGATGGCCCTGACAGATGACGTTAATCAAGTGACAGTCTCTAAGGGACGTCTTCCGGAAAAAGTGGGAGAATGTCTCATGGATGAGGATATGGGGTATCAGGTTGGAGATACGGTGACGTTAACGTCTGGAACGGAGGAACCTCTTGAGGATACGTTGAAGACAGATGAATATACAGTGGTGGGGATTGGAAACAGCCCCTGTTATGTTTCCTACGAGAGAGGAAGCTCCACTATTGGAAGTGGAAGCGTAAGCGCTTTTATGATGGTGCCAAAACAGACCTTTGCCTTGGAAACCTATACGGAAGCCTATGTAAGGGTTGAGG
Organism: Lachnospiraceae bacterium; assembly: GCA_019424135.1. Classification (GTDB taxonomy): domain Bacteria; phylum Bacillota; class Clostridia; order Lachnospirales; family Lachnospiraceae; genus Merdimonas. The sequence continues at coordinate 19,174 of JAHYZZ010000016.1, read as the reverse complement.
GAGCCGAAGAATTGACAGCCTATACGGATGCATACGAATCGAAGGTGGAAACGGTGATGGACAGGATTGAGGATATCACCGGAGAACGGGGGGAAATCCGTAAACAGGAGATTCTGGAAGATGCTAAGGAGAAGATCGATGCGGGAAGAAAAGAATTAGAAGAAGGACGGATTCAGGCAGAGAAGGAACTTGCAGATGCGTTAACCAAGATCACGGACGGCGAAGCTCAGCTTGCAGATGCAAAGTCTCAGATTGAAAGCGGACGGATACAGATCGAAGACGGGAAGGCAAAGCTTTACAGCAGCCAGAAAGAGATAGACAGCGCAAGAAGTCAATATGACAGCGGTCTTGCTAAGTGGAAGGCAGGGCAGGCAGAGTATGAAAGTGGTCTTGCCGAATATGAGGCCCAAAAGCCTGGGGCAGAAGAACAGATCCGACAAGGCGAGGAGAGTCTTGCCCAGTTTCGGCAGCAGCTGGATGCGGGATGGACAGGATATCAGCAGCTGACAGATCAGATTTCCAGTCTGGATGGACAGATTACGGCGCTGGAACAGAAGGTAAAGACGCTTAAGGAGCAGCTGGCAGATCTGGTGGAAGGAACGGAAGAATACGCCCAGTGCCAGACAGAGCTTGAAAATGCTCAGAAGCAGCTTGCAAAGGTGCAGGAAACAGCCAGTTCTTTGCAGGCAACCGCCTCAGAGACAGAAAAAGAGTTAACTTCCATGGAGGCAGAATATCAGAGCAGTCAGCAGCAGCTGGACGAGGCAAAGCAAAAGCTATCCGATGGTGCTGCAGAGCTAGAGACGGCCAAGTCCACGCTGGATACGACAAAGGCACAGCTTGACAGTGCCTGGGCCAAGATCCAGTCCGGGCAGCAAGAGATCGACGACGGCTGGGCCCAGATTCATGCAAAGGAACAGACGTTATCTGAGGGAGAGGCCAAGCTGTCAGCGAGTGAGGAGCAGCTTGCCCAGGCAAAGAAAGAGTATGAAGAAGGAAAGGCTGAGGCAGAACAAGAGTTGTCCAAGGGCGAACAAGAGCTTATCGATGCAAAGGAGCAGCTTTCTAAGATTGAGGATCCCAAGTGGTATATTTATGACCGCAGTAATCTGACAGAATACGATGGATATGGAGAAAATGCAGACCGCATGCGGGCCATCGGAAGAGTATTTCCAGTTCTGTTTTTCCTGGTGGCGGCGTTAATCAGTCTGACCAGTATGACCCGTATGGTAGAGGAGCAGAGGATTGAGATCGGAACCATGAAGGCGCTGGGCTATGACCGGTTTACCATTGCCTCCAAATACCTGGGATACGCACTGTTAGCCACGGTAGGAGGAAGTATCACGGGTGTGTTGATTGGAGAGAAGATCCTGCCGTATATCATTATCTATGCATATGAGATCATGTATCAGCATATTCCGGAGATCCTGGTACCTTATGACTGGTCTTATGCGATTCAGGCCTCTGCGGCAGCGCTGGCATGTACCATGCTGGCCACTTTGTTTGCCTGCTATAAAGAACTGGGGGAACAGCCGGCATCCTTGATGCGTCCTCCGGCTCCTAAGATCGGAAAACGTGTGTTCCTGGAGCATGTGTCATTGATCTGGAAACGGCTGAACTTCACCTGGAAATCTACGGTGCGTAACTTGATGCGCTATAAAAAGCGTTTCTTTATGACTATATTTGGAATCGGCGGATGTATGGCTTTGATGGTTGTGGGGTTTGGCCTTCGGGATTCGATTTACGAGATCGCAGATCTTCAGTATGAAGAAATCCAGACCTACGATGGCAGCGCTTATCTTCAGGAGAATGTAACCCAAGAGGATCGGAATAAGCTGGAGTCGTTTCTGGAAAAGGATCCGTCTGTTACGGGCTTTATGGATGCTTACATGATGAATGTGACGCTGGATCATGGAGACGATGAGCATGAAGCTTATCTGACGATCCTAAAGGAACCGGATAAAAGCAGCGAATATTTCAGTTTCCATGACCGGATTACGAAGGAAACCTATCAGCTTTCGGATCATGGCGCTATTATCAGCGAGAAGACGGCTAAGCTTCTGAACGCCAAAGAAGGAGATACCATAGAACTAAAAGACGAAGACGGCATCAGTCACCTGTTGACAATCGAGCATATCTGTGAAAATTATATGGGACACTATCTTTATATGACACCGGCATACTACAAAGAAGTTACGGGCAAGGATCTTTCTTACAATTGTATCTTATTCCACATGAAGGATTCTCTGTCTAATAAAGAGATGGAAGATGCCGGAGAACAAATTGTGGCAAGAGAGGAAGTGTTAAGTGTTTCCTATATGCATGATATCCAAAAACAGCTGGACGATATGCTGGGAAGCCTGAATCTGGTTATGATCGTATTGATCGTTTCTGCCGGAATGTTGGCTTTTGTAGTGCTGTACAATCTGAATACGATTAATATTACGGAGAGGAAGCGGGAACTGGCCACCTTAAAGGTGCTGGGATTCTATGATCTGGAAGTGGCAGAATACGTATATCGTGAAAATATTCTGCTGACCTTAATTGGAGCTCTTGTGGGCGTGGGACTTGGAAAGGTTCTCCACCTGTTTGTGATCCAGACTGTGGAAGTAGATGCGGCCATGTTCGGGCGGATCATCAATCTGCCAAGTTATCTTTACAGCCTGGCGTTTACCATCGCTTTTTCCATGATTGTCAACGGTGTCATGTTCTTTAAGCTGAAAAAGATCGATATGGTGGAATCTTTAAAGAGCATTGAGTAAAAAGAATTTTGGCAAACGATTGTTAGCACTCTTTTAAAAAGAGTGCTAATTTTCTATTGACATTTATTTTTGCTGGTATTATCATATCTGTTAGATGAAAAAAGCGGAATTGACCGCAAAAATAATAGGAGTGATTGAAATGGCAGCAAAAAAAGGAAGCTTATCCATAAGCAGTGAAAACATATTTCCGATTATAAAGAAATGGGTCTATTCTGACCATGATATTTTTGTAAGAGAGATGGTGTCCAATGGATGCGACGCGATCACAAAGCTGAAAAAGCTGGATGTGATGGGAGAATACCAGCTCCCGGATGATTACAAGCCGGCGATCAAGGTCGAGGTGAATCCGGAAGAGAAGACCTTGAAGTTTACAGATAATGGTATCGGTATGACCGCAGATGAGGTGGAGGAATATATTACCCAGATTGCCTTTTCCGGTGCCACCGAATTTTTGGAAAAATATAAGGATAAAACAACCGAAGATGATATGATCGGACACTTTGGACTGGGATTTTATTCTGCTTTCATGGTGGCCGATGAGGTACACATCGATACCCTCTCATATAAAGAAGGAGCAAAACCAGTGCACTGGGTCAGCCAGGGCGGCACAGATTATGAGATGGATGAGGGAACAAAGACAGAGGTAGGTTCCACCATGACACTGTATCTAAATGATGACAGCCTGGAGTTTGCCAATGAGTATCGTGTCAGAGAAGTATTGGAGAAATATTGCTCTTTTATGCCGGTGGAGATCTTCTTGACCAAGGCCAATGCCAAGCCGGAGTATGAGACCATTGATGAAGCAGATCTGAAGGATGATGATGTGGTGATCGAGCACATCCATGAAGATGCAAAGATGGAAGAAAAGGAAAACGAAAACGGCGAAAAAGAGATGGTAGAAGTGGAGCCGGCCAAAGAAAAGGTAAAGATCCAGAAACGACCGGTTTCCATCAGTGACATCCATCCGCTTTGGACGAAGCATCCAAATGAATGTACAGATGAAGATTACCTTGAGTTCTACCGAAAGGTATTTCTGGACTACAAGGAACCATTGTTCTGGATCCACCTGAACATGGATTATCCATTTAACTTAAAGGGGATCCTGTATTTCCCGAGAATCAATACGGAGTACGATTCGATCGAGGGAACCATTAAGCTTTACAACAATCAGGTGTTTATTGCGGATAATATTAAAGAAGTGATCCCGGAATTTTTGATGGTATTGAAAGGCGTCATCGATTGTCCGGATCTTCCGTTGAATGTGTCCAGAAGCGCGCTGCAGAACGATGGGTTTGTGAATAAGATCGCAGACTACATTTCCAAAAAGGTGGCAGATAAGTTGTCTGGCATGTGCAAGACCAAGAGAGAAGACTATGAGAAATACTGGGACAGTATCAGCCCGTTTATTAAGTTTGGCTGTCTGAAAGACGAGAAATTCTGTGATAAGATGAAAGACGCCATTCTATTCAAGAATCTGGAGCACAAGTATCTGACTCTTAAGGATTGTGCGGAGGAAAACGGAGGCACTCTGGAAGCGCCGGAAGAGAAAAAGGACGAGGAGAATCAGGAGACAGAGAAGGCAGAAGAGAAGAAGACTACTATTTACTATGTGACTGACGAGATTCAGCAAAGCCAGTATATCAATCTCTTCAAGAGCCAGGGACAGGATGCTGTCATTTTGGGCCACAATATTGACTCTCCATTTATCACCCAGTTAGAGCAGCGTTATCCGACCATCCAGTTCCAGCGGATCGATGCAGACTTAAGTGATCAGTCCAAAGAGGAAGTGGGCGAGGAAGAAAAAGAAGCGTTCCAGAAGAAGGCAGATGATCTGACAGAGATCTTCCGGAAAGAACTTGGCAATGACAAACTGGAAGTTAAGACCGAAAAACTCAAAGATGAGAAAGTGGCGGCAATGATCACCTTATCCGAGCAAAGCCGCAGGATGCAGGAAATGATGAAGATGTATGGCATGGCCGATATGGGCATGGGTATGGGCGGTGAGACGACCCTGATCCTGAATGCCAACCATCCATTGGTACAGTATGTGGCAGAGCATAAGGACAGTGAAAACACAGGCATGATCTGTAAACAGCTTTATGACCTGGCAATGCTGGCGCATAAGCCGTTGAACCCAGATGAGATGACCGCTTTTGTACAAAGAAGTAATGACATTATGATGCTGCTGACAAAATAAAGGCAGGAAACGAAAGGAAAAACAGCGTCCGCGTGAAAGAGCGGCGCTGTTTTTCCTTTTGTGTCTTAATCCAGACTGACGCCTGGCATCATTTTTTCCAGCATCTTCTCCGCATAGGTATCCCACTCATGTTCCAGAGATTTGTCCATGCGGAAGGTGTGAAGGGAGACACCGGTTACACACTGCAGGGTGTTCCCATCATAATGAAAGTTCAGGTACAATCCCTGGATCTCTTCCGGACGGTAGGCATCCAGCTGATGGCGTGCCAAAAAAGATGGAAATCTTTCAGGGTCCAGGGATAACACGATCTTGAAATTTAGGGGAGTACGTCTGCCTTTGATTAACTGCAGGCAAAAACTTTGCACATCTTTCCAGTAGGAATAGTCCCTTTGTGGTGCAGTATCGAAAAAATCCTTCTGCAGAAAACCATCAATCTGAAAGGTATTGAACGTGGTGATCTTGCCTTCAATAAACAGAAAGCGGTTAAAAGTCTCTTTCAATAACAGATGAGACATACAGATCTTTGGCGATAAAGTAAAAACATTCATGAGAAAACTCCTTGTGGGGTAAGAAAAGTGAAATGAACTGTAACGCATTATATCACAAGTTTGACTTTTATGGGGAAAAACAGTACAATATTTTTAATGTACAAATGAGAGAAAAGAAGAAAGATCATGGAAATAGACAAAAGAAAAAAGACTGTCCTACGGGCCGTGATCCTGGTAGTGGTGATCCTGGCAGCAGCCGGGGTCATTCTTTTGGCGTCCGGGCTTTTAAACAGGGGCGTAGATACCAGCAAAGGGATGGAGCGGCTCAAAAAGATGGAGTCTGTGGATGTGTCAGCAGTGGATCAGAAGATCCAGGAGCTGGAGGCCGCAGAAAAGGCGGCGGATGAAGAATGGGCCAGCCGTTCTGCCAATGAAAAATTTGCAAATTCCCTGGTGCTGGGCGACTCGATTGCTCAGGGCCTGTATGAGTACGGGGTCCTGGATCAGAGCCATGTGCTGGCAGAGCGCGGCGCAGGAGTCGTCAACGGTGGAGGGGAACTGGCATCGGGGCAGATTGCCCAGGCTAAGGCGCTGGTCCCCCAGGCATTATTCCTATCTTACGGAATGAATGATATGAAAGTAACGGATCAGGATTCGTTTTTGAAAGCCTATCGGGAGGATCTGGAAGATCTGAAACAATCCCTTCCGGACACGGACATCTATGTGAACAGCATTCTGCCGGTGCAGCAGGATACAGTTGCACAACAGCCTGTGTATGCCAATATTCCCCAGTACAATGAGGGGCTGAAACATCTCTGTGACGAGCTTGAGATTACATTTATCGACAATACAGATCTGGTTAAGGAAGAGTACTATGCAGATGACGGCATCCACATGGCTCCGGCTTACTATACCGAATGGGTAAATCGTATGGCGGAGGTTGCAGGATTATCATGAATATACAAAGGAAACACAGCATAGATTTATTGAATCTTTTAAAATATCTGATGGTGCTGGTTTTTCTGGCTTATATTGCCTTCCTTCTGGCAAGGGAGAGCGCAGATGATGTGCCGGTAAAAACTCTGCAAAAGCAGATCATGAAGGTGACCACAGAAGAGGGCATGACGAAAGGAACCACACAGGACCTGAAACGATACTATGGACTGAATGCAGAAGACTATGACGGTGTGGTGCTGTATATCCCTGATGATGTTATGAGCGTCAATGAGCTCTTGATCGTGAAACTAAAAGATGAGTCCCAGGCTGATCAGGTGGAAGAAGCGGCGATGGAGCGCCTGGATACACAAAAGACCAGTTTTGAAGGGTATGGAGCAGAACAGACCAGCCTTCTAAATGGTGCTGTTCTGGAGACCAGAGGGACCTATGTGCTTTTGACGGTTTCAGCGGATGCCGATAACATCTATGCTGCATTTAAGAATTGTTTATAAAGGAAAAGGACCGGTATGTTATTTAGCAGTATCGTATTTTTATTTACATTTTTGCCGATTGTTTTAATTTTATATTACATATTGCCAAGAGGGCTGAAAAATCCGGTGCTCCTTTTTGCAAGCTTGGTTTTCTATGCCTGGGGAGAGCCGATTTATCTGTTTTTAATGATTTTTTCTATTATCTTCAACTATATCTGCGGATTGGATATTGAAAGAAATCTGGGCAATCAGAAGGCAGCCCGCAAAAGCCTGATCTTTAGTGTGACGGTAAATCTCTGCCTTCTGGGATTTTTTAAATATGAGGGATTTGTGCTAAACAGTTTCAATACGGTGTTTCCGGTGGAGATTCCTTTCCGGGAGGTGGCGCTGCCGGTGGGGATTTCTTTTTATACATTTCAGATCCTGTCCTATATCATTGACGTATATCGGGGAAAGGTGCAGGTGCAGAAAAATATGATGGATTTTGCCCTTTATGTCACCATGTTTCCCCAGCTGATCGCTGGTCCGATCGTCAAGTATTCTCAGATCGATGAGCAGCTGCATATGCGTCGGGAAAGCATAGGAAAGTTTGGCGGCGGAGCGATGATTTTTATCCGTGGACTGGCAAAAAAGGTACTGTTAGCCAATACCATCGGCATGGTATACTCAGAGGTATCTTCCATGGCGCCGGAACAGGTGTCTGTTGCTACGGCATGGCTTGGATGCCTGGCCTATACGTTCCAGATTTATTTTGATTTCAGCGGATATTCGGATATGGCAGTGGGACTTGGAAAAATGTTTGGTTTTGAGTTCCCAAAAAACTTTTATTATCCCTATATCTCTAAAAGTATTACCGAATTTTGGCGCAGATGGCACATTTCTCTTAGCAGTTGGTTTCGGGAATATCTGTATATCCCCCTGGGAGGAAACAGGGTACCTGTTGCAAAACACATTCGCAATCTTTTGGTGGTATGGCTTTTGACCGGGCTGTGGCATGGCGCTGCATGGAACTTTGTGGCGTGGGGCCTGTATTATGGAGTGATCCTCATCATTGAAAAATATTTCTTGCAGAAGAAGTTAGAGAGACTACCGGCAGTGCTAAAACATGTGTACACGCTGTTTTTGGTCATGATCGGATGGGTATTGTTTTTTAGTCAGACCCTGGGGGATGCCTGGAATTATATCAAGCTGATGTTCGGCGTGGGCGGGCATGGACTGGTGGACCGGCAGGCTCTTTTCCTACTGGTCTCAAACGTCGGCCTTTGGGTGATTCTGATTTTGGCGTCGACTCCGGTGGTCTATGTGGTTTATGAAAAATATCTGGCCCATCGAAAGACTGTGGCGGATGTGGCAGTCTATGCAGGCCTGTTTCTGTTGTGCATTGCTTATCTGGTGACAGAAACCTACAATCCATTCTTATATTTTCGGTTTTAGGAGCAGTTATGGAGCAACATAGAAAAGATAGAAGGAAAAAAAGGAATAGAAATGTCTGGATGGCAAAAATGTTTCTGGGTGTACTTTTGGTCATCTGTCTTTTGAATCTGGTATGGCCGGATGCGGAATTTTCAGAGACGGAGAACCGCATGCTGGCACAAAAACCTTCTTTGACCCTGTCTGGCATTGAAAGCGGCAGATTTATGGAACAGTACGAAAGCTATCAGTCGGATCAGATGGTCGGAAGGAATCTGTGGGTGCAGTTAAAGACCCGGATGGACCTTCTCCTGGGAAAACGAGAATCGAATCAGATCTTTAAAGGAAAAGACAGCTATCTTCTGGAAGACATCAAAACGCCGGATCAGAAACATCTGGATCAGAATCTTCAGGCAATCTGTGAGTTTGAGGAGGCTTATCCGGATATCCCCATGTATATGATGCTTGTCCCCAATGCGGCCAATGTGCTTTCAAATAAGCTGCCGGCGTTTGCCGTGACACGAGATCAGGACGCAGATTTTCAGAGCATCCAAAAGGCTCTGGAAGGGCATCTGACCTGGGTGGATGCAGGAGATGCCATGAAGGATCACAAATCGGAACAGATTTATTATCATACGGATCATCACTGGACCACTCTGGGGGCATACTATGGATATCAGGCACTGGCGAAGACCATGGAGCTGGATACCTCAAAAGCGCCTGAGCTTACGCCATATGCCGTGAGCAACTCCTTTAACGGGACCCTTTCTTCCACCAGCGGGTATGAGACAGGTTATCGGGAGCCGATTTATGTTTATTTCCCAAAGGAAGAAGAGGATTCTTTGGAAGTGGTTGTCAATTATGTGGAGGAACAGAAGAAGACAGCTACGTTGTATGATTCATCGAAGCTTGACGGAAAGGATCAGTATGCTCTGTTTTTAGGCGGCAATCATGGACTTGTCAGTATCCGTACGACGGCGGACAGTACCAAGAGGCTGCTCCTTTTGAAGGATTCCTATGCCAACTGTCTGATTCCTTTTCTGATCCCTTATTACCGAGAAATCCTGGTGGTAGATCCCCGGTATTATTATGGAGACATCACCTCTCTCATGGAAGAGAACCGGATCAGCAGCGTGCTGTTTTTGTATAATGGAAATACGTTTGTGGAAGACAATAGTATCCGTGGAGTATTGAAAAATGACGAGACTGAATAAGTATTTAAGTGAGGCCGGGGTATGCTCCAGAAGGGAGGCTGACCGGCTGATTCTGGCAGGACGTGTGACAGTAGACGGCAAAAAAGCAGTCCCCGGAATGCAAGTAGAGCCTGGCCAGGTGGTAAAAGTAGGGAAAAAGGAGATTAGAGATCAGAATCGTAAAGTCGTTCTGGCCGTCTATAAGCCTTCCGGGATCGTCTGCACCGAGTCTCCGAAAGAGAAGCATAATATCATCCGTTATCTGGACTATCCGGTACGGGTCACGTATGCCGGAAGGCTTGACAAGGATTCGGAAGGTCTTTTGATCATGACCAATGACGGAAACTTGATCAATGGGATGATGCGTGCCAGATTTTGCCATGAAAAGCAGTATCAGGTGACGGTAGACCGGCCGGTGACAGACGAGTTTTTGAAGGTTATGTCCATGGGAGTGAGGATCCGGGATGAGGAAAAGGGACTTGATGAAGTCACCAGACCCTGCCAGACAAAAAAAATAGGCAGATATACTTTTTCCATCATACTGACCCAGGGATTAAACCGGCAGATCCGGAGGATGTGTAAGACATGCGGATACCGGGTGGAAAGGCTTGTAAGAACCAGAATCATGAATATCAGACTAGGTGACATGAAACCCGGCGATGTGAGAGAATTAAAAGAGCAGGAGTTAAAAGAATTGTATGGACAGATCAAAGACAGCCAGAATGCAGGAACTGGTAGAACGATTAAGTAAGGCGTCCAAGGCCTATTATCAGGATGCAGAAGAGATCATGAGCAACTATGAGTATGACAGACTCTACGACGAGCTTGTTTTGCTGGAGAAAGAGCTTGGCACCACACTTTCCAACAGTCCGACTGTCAATGTGGGCTATGAGGTTTTAAGTGAGCTTCCGAAAGAACGGCATGAAAGCCCCATGCTGTCTCTGGATAAGACCAAGGAGATTTCAGAGCTGGAAGAGTTTGTAGGGAGTCAGAAGGCGCTGATGTCCTGGAAAATGGATGGCCTGACGATTGTTTTGACCTATCGGGACGGTGAGCTTTACAAGGCAGTCACCAGAGGAAACGGGGAAGTGGGAGAAGTCGTGACAAACAATGCCCGTGTGTTCCGGAACATTCCTCTTAAGATCCGTTATGGAGGGGAACTGATTTTACGAGGAGAAGCCGTAATCGGCTATCGGGACTTTGAAAAGATTAATGAGGAAATTGCCGATGCAGACGCCAGATACAAGAATCCCAGAAATTTGTGCAGCGGTTCTGTGCGTCAGCTGAATAATGAGATCACGGCAAAGCGGAATGTAAAATTTTACGCCTTTACCCTGGTGAAGGCAGATGGTGTAGATTTCCATAATTCCAGGAAAGAACAGATGGAATGGCTTGCATCCCAGGGGTTTGAAGTGGTAGAATACCGCATGGTGACACGGGATACGGTAAGAAGTACGGTAGAAGCCTTTGAGGCGAAGATTGCAGGGAATGATTTCCCGTCAGATGGTCTGGTGCTGACTTATGAGGATATTGCCTATGGTGCTTCTCTTGGAAGAACCTCAAAGTTCCCCAGAGATTCGTTTGCCTTTAAGTGGGCAGATGAAGTGCGGCAAACCAAGCTACTTAAAATTGAGTGGAGCCCGTCAAGGACAGGACTGATCAATCCGGTGGCAGTTTTCGAACCGGTAGAGCTGGAGGGAACTACGGTGAGCCGTGCCAGCGTCCATAATGTGAGCATCCTGGAAGAACTAGAGCTGGGTGTGGGCGATACCATCGAGGTATATAAGGCGAATATGATCATCCCTCAGATTGCAAAGAATCTGACACGAAGCGGTGTAAACGATATTCCTTCGGTCTGCCCGGTCTGCGCAGGCAGGACTGAGATCCGCAAAGACGGTAATGCAAAGACGCTCTACTGTACCAATCCAGACTGCCAGGCAAAGCATCTGAAAGCCTTTGCCTTATTTGTCAGCCGGGATGCATTAAATATTGAAGGATTATCAGAGGCAACACTGGAAAAATTTATTGCAATGGGGTATATTAAAGAATATGCAGATATTTTTCATCTGGACCGACATCAGGAGGAGATCAGGAAGCTGGAAGGGTTTGGGGATAAATCCTGTCAAAACTTGCTGGACAGAATCGAAAAGGCCCGGACTACCACTCTTCCCAGAGTGATCTACGGTCTTGGGATCGCAGGGATCGGTCTTGCCAATGCAAAGATGATCTGCAAGGAATTTCACAATGATGTGGAAGCGATGCTAGGGGCATCTGTCGAAGACTTAAGCGCGATTCCCGGGGTGGGAGATGTGCTGGCAGGAGCTTTTGTCAGCTATTTTAAGCAGAAAGATCATTACCGCATTTTCCGCAGTCTTTTAAAGGAGCTTGTGATTCCCGAAGAAAAGACAGAAGAAAAGGAACAGATTTTTGCAGGGATGAATTTTGTGATTACAGGTTCGATGGAGCATTTCTCTAATCGAAATGAGGCAAAGGCGCTGATTGAAAGTCTGGGAGGAAAGGTGACAGGATCTGTTACATCAAAGACAAACTATTTGATCAATAATGATGTGACCTCCACATCATCAAAGAATAAAAAAGCAAATGAACTTGGGATCCCTATTATCTCAGAAGAAACCTTTCTTGAGATGGTTCGGGGAGAACGGGAAGTATAGAAAGAGGGATGGACGATGTCGGAACAGGACAGAAATGAAAACACAGAGATGGAAACCGTAGACACCACCGCCAAAAGTAAGGAGACACAAGAGCACAAGGAAGACGAATACGAGAAGGTCTGCTTTATCTGCCACAGACCGGAGAGCGTTGCCGGAAAGATGATTGATCTGCCAAACAATATCTGCGTGTGCAGCGACTGCATGCAGAAAAGTTTTGATGCCATGAAGGGCGGACAGATTGACTATAGCCAGCTTTTGAACATGCCGGGGGTACATTTTATGAGTATGTCAGACTTAGAACAAAGTATTCCCAAGCAGCAGAAGATCAAAAAGAAAAAGGAAGGAGAGGAGAGAAAGCCTCTCATTGATATCCGGAATATTCCGGCGCCCCATAAGATCAAGGCCAGTCTGGATGAGTATGTGGTAGGGCAGGAATATGCTAAAAAAGCCATGTCGGTGGCAGTTTACAACCATTATAAACGGGTGGCAACAGATTCGATGGATGACATTGAGATCGAAAAGTCCAATATGTTAATGATTGGTCCCACAGGATCAGGAAAGACCTATCTGGTAAAGACTTTGGCAAGGATCCTGGATGTGCCGCTGGCGATTACGGACGCTACGTCCCTTACAGAGGCCGGCTATATCGGAGATGATATTGAAAGCGTGGTATCCAAACTTTTGGCCGCCGCGGATAATGACGTGGAAAAGGCGGAACAGGGAATCATTTTCATTGATGAGATTGATAAGATTGCCAAGAAGAAAAATACCAGCCAGAGGGATGTAAGTGGAGAATCGGTGCAGCAGGGCATGCTGAAGCTTCTGGAGGGGAGCGATGTGGAGGTGCCGGTGGGAGCTAACAGCAAGAATGCCATGGTCCCTCTGACTACAGTAAATACCAAGAACATTTTATTTATCTGTGGAGGCGCGTTCCCGGATCTGGAAGGGATCATCAAGGAACGGCTGACCAAGCAGTCCTCCATCGGTTTCGGGGCGGATCTAAAGGATAAGTATGACCATGACAAGACGCTCCTTTCTAAGGTGACGACAGAAGACCTTCGTAATTTTGGAATGATTCCAGAGTTTCTGGGAAGGCTTCCCATTGTATTTACTTTGGATGGCATGAATGAAGAGATGCTGGTAAAGATTTTAAAGGAGCCAAAGAACGCGATCTTAAAGCAGTACCAGAAGCTGTTGGCGCTGGATGAAGTGAAGCTGGACTTCAATGACGATGCCCTGACAGCCATTGCAAAGAGGGCGATGAAAAAGGATACCGGGGCCAGAGCCCTTAGGGCGATCATCGAAGAATTTATGCTGGATATCATGTATGAGATTCCAAAAGATGACAGCATCGGGCAGGTAACCATCACCCGAGAGTACATAGAAGGAACCGGAGGTCCGGTGATCTTGCTTAGAGGACAGGAGGTTCCAAGACTTCCATAAAAGCATACCAAGGGAATGAACAGACAGGATGCCTCATATATTTGAGCTGAGGGAGAAGCCTCCCATAGATCAGATATATGAGGTGTTTTTTATGGCAGAGCAAGAATGCAGGGAGAAGATCTTATCCCAGGATTTCTGGGATTTTTTGATCCCCAACTACCGGGAAAACCGGATTGGACCGCTGGAAGAAAGTAAGTATTGTCTTCAGGAAGGAGATTTTGGCTATCGGGTATTATATGTCAGCCGGGAAGGGAGGCCACCGCTGTCATTTTACGAATATGGGTATTATTCAATCCCCAGCTGTTATACGCCCCTTGATATGGATGCGGTAAATGCGGCGGGAATCAGTGCAGTCCAGAACCTTCCGTCTCTGGAGGTGATGGGGGAAGGGGTAATGATCGGATTTGTAGATACGGGGATCGATTACCGCAACCCGGTGTTCCAGAGGCTTAATGGGACCACCAGGATTTCGGCGATCTGGGATCAGACCCTGCAGGAGGGAATACCGCCGGAAGGATTTGATTTTGGAAGTGAATATGAAAAAAAACAGATTGATGAAGCGCTTCGCTTAGATCATCCGCTGAACCTGGTTCCAACCATAGATGAAGAGGGGCATGGAACTTTTCTTGCCAGTGTGGCGGCAGGGAGCGCGGCTCCGGAAAATCGTTTTATCGGAGCCGCCCCGGAGGCGGAGATTGCGGTGGTGAAGCTAAAACCGGCGAAAGATTATCTAAAGACCTTTTACGCAATCCGGCAGGATGCGGTCTGCTATCAGGAAAATGATATTATCCTTGGACTTGCATATTTGAACCGGCTGGCAAAAAAGAAGGGAATGCCCCTAGTGATTTGTATCGCTTTGGGAACAAATTTTGGGGGACACAATGGATCTTCTCTTCTGTCCTCCATACTGGATGAATATGCCTCTACCACGGACCGAGCTGTGATCATTGGGACGGGAAACGAAGCGGCAAACCGCCATCATTTTTTTCATCAGTTTATGAATGATCAGGAGACGGTGCCGGCAGAAATCCGGGTGGGATCAGGAGTCACCGGATTTTCAGCAGAGGTCTGGGCAAAGCTCCCGGATGTGGTAACGGTTCTTCTGGTCTCGCCTTCCGGAGAAAGAACCAGTCCTATTTCTCTAAGACAGGGACAGAAATATGACCTGTTTTTTACTTTTGATGGCACCCAGGTATCGGTGGAGTATCGTCTTTTGTTGGAAAATAACGATTCTCAGCTGATTTTCCTCCGTTTTCAGGATCCTGCCGAAGGAATCTGGAGACTGGAGGTGTTATCCGTGCAGCGGGCTGTGGGAGAGGTACATATCTGGCTTCCTGTCCAGGAATTTTTATCCGGGGAGGTGTTTTTTCTGGAAGCGGACGCAGACACTACACTGACAGAGCCAGGGAGCGCCAGAGCGGCGATGACGGTGGCGTATTATAATGGAAAAGACAATGGAGTTGATATTCATTCTGGGAGGGGGTATACTAGAAATGAACTCATTAAGCCAGATTATGCTGCGCCCGGAACAGAGGTAACGGGCGCCGGAGCAGGAGGCGATTTTGTGTCCAGGACCAGTTCCAGTGCGGCGGCAGGGATTGCCGCAGGTGCATCGGCACTTTTGATGGAATGGCTGAAGGCACAGCCGGATATTGAAGGCGTGAACTCCATACAGATCCGCAACACGATTGTATTGGGAGCTGGAAAGAGGGATGTGATGGAATATCCCAACCGGGAATGGGGATATGGGACGCTGAATGTATATCAGTCCCTGGACCGGCTCCGGCAGCTGTAATCAGGCACAGGATAAAAGGAGAGAAAAGAGATGGCAGATTTTTTTAAGGACATGGAACAAAAAATATCGGACGTCATGAGCGATTTGGGAAAAAAGACAAGTGATACGCTGGAGATCCAGAAGATAAAAAGTGATATCCGCTCCCTAAAGCGGGCAAATGAAAGGGATCTGATTGATATGGGACGGATGGTATATGAGAAGTTTCAGCATGGAGAGATCCGTGACACGGATTATATCACTTTTTGTGAAGCGATTGAAAAGAGAGAAGAGTCCATTGAGAGACAGGAAGAGGAGATCGTCAGGATCCGAGAGGATATGTAGATGAGCAGATGGATGCCTGGATTGTTCCTTTTGCTTTTGGGAACAGATGAAGCAATCAAACAATATGTGGAAGACAATATGGATCAGAAAGAAGAAAGAAAAATACCGGGAGGAAAGCTCTTGCTCCGCAAGGTTTATAATCCGGGATTTGCTCTGGGAGCGTGGAAAGATGATCCAAAGATGGTGAAAACGGTCTCTGCCACAGCGGGGATATGGGTGTTTGTCCACTGGGTCTATCTGATGTGGAAACGGGGACACTGGATCGAGAAGATCGGAGCTACCCTGACTGCCGCCGGCGCCGCAGGCAATCTTTTTGACCGGCTGTGGCGGGGGCAGGTGGTTGATTATATTGGCTTTCGTACAACGTCTCCATTTTTTTCAAAACTGACCGCCAATCTGGCTGACCTATACCTGGCGGTCGGAACGATTATGATGACAGTTCGAAAAATTCTTTGATTTGATGAAAAATGATATTCATCAGCCGGGTTCTGGATTCTACGCTTGCCCAGCCGATATGAGGAGTGATAAACAGTTTTTTGCTGTCTTTGATAGCAAAGAGCGGATTATCCGGACTCATCGGTTCTACGCAAAGTACATCCAGCCCGGCTGCTTTGATTTCTCCTTGCATTAATGCATCTGCCAGATCCTGTTCTACGACGATGGGACCACGGCCAAGGTTCAGAAAAATGCAGGATTTTTTCATTTGTTTCAGGGCGGACATATTGATGAGGTTTTCTGTATATTGATTCAGCGGGGCGTGGACAGATATGATATCTGACTCCTTTAAGAGTGTATCCATTTCCACCTGGTGATATCCAGGCTGTGGTGCGCTTCCCGACGGAGAAGTGTAGATGACCTTTACACCGAAGGCTTCTGCTATGGAAGCAACCCGTCTCCCGATATTTCCAAGCCCGATGATTCCCCATACTTTTCCCTTCAGTTCATAAAAATGTTCTGCAAAATGCGTGAAGACGGTGTCATTGATGTAACGGCCTTCTTTTACATAATCATCATAGTAGCGAAGCTTTTCCAACAGAAAGAACAGCATGGCAAAGGTGTGCTGTGCCACAGATTCCGTAGAGTAATCGGCCACGTTTCGCCATGCAATGTGCCTGCTGTCCAGATATTCTTTATCCAGATTGTTTGTACCAGTGGCGGTGACACAGACCAGCTTCAGTTTTTTGGCGGAGCCGATAGCGGATTCATCTACCCGGATCTTATTAACGATGATGACATCGGCGTCCTGCACCCGTTGTGGCACCTCTTCCGGAAGGGAAAAGGAATATTTTACGACTTCGCCCAAGGTATCGTAAGCGCTTAAATCGATGTCGTCTCCGATCGTTTTTGCGTCCAGAAATACAATTTTCATGATGAGACCTCCTTTGATATCTGATGTGGTTGATGTGAAACATATAGATTTTTAGGTATGAAAAAAGCGGGTGATGGGAATCGAACCCACGTATCCAGCTTGGAAGGCTGGTGTTCTACCATTGAACTACACCCGCATAATGACTTGTTATGAAATTTCCCGTGAACGTGTTATATCATATCATTATTTTTCAGAAAAAGCAAGGGGAAAATTAAGATTTCTTTAAGTTGTGTCGATAAAGGGATGTGGGGTATAATGAACACTACAGATATGGGGCGGGGAAACTGCAGAGAAGTGAAAGGACGAACGACAGATGAGTTTACCAAGTCAAAAACATCCATCCAGAAGAAGACAGCAGGTGCAAAGGTACTGGCTGATCATCGGTGTTGTAGCCCTGCTTGCGGTTGCCGGTATCCTAACCGGTGTTTATCTTGCCGGAAAAGACAGACATACTGCTTCCACAAAAGTTTCTTTGACAAAGAAGCAACAGGAGTTGCGCAAAAAGGCCGAGGAAGAGGCAGGGATAGAACTGGAGACAAAAGAAGAACACCTGGAAAGAGTCCGCATGGAAGCCACTTCCAAGGGATACCCCAAAGGGGTGATTGAACTTTTGGATAAAAATCCTGCTACGGTCGGTTATGTGGAAGATTATGGGGAAAAGCAGGGACAGATCTATGCAGAAGATATCGGGGATAGCTACGTGGAGGGGCAGATTCCTCTTTTGATTCAGTGGGATGAAAGATGGGGCTATGCACCCTATGGAACCAGTGTGGTGGCGGTCAGTGGATGCGGCCCAACGTGTATGGCGATGGTAGTCAGCGGATTGACCCATGATCCTACGGTGACACCGGCTGTGACTGCGGCCTATGGAACGGCCAATCACTATGTAGATGAAGAGAACAATACTTATTGGGCATATATGTCTGAGGCCGGAGCAAACTGGGGGCTGTCCTGTTACAGTGGATTATTTAGTGAGGAGCAGCTGGCCGAAAAACTTGGAGCCGGGCATCCGGTCATCTGCAGCATGGGGCCAGGATATTTTACCCAGAATGGTCATTTTATTGTCATGACCGGATATGAAAATGGACAGATCAAGATCAATGATCCCTTTAGTGAAGAGAACAGTGCAAGGACCTGGACTTATGACGAAATCCAGGACCAGATTAAGGCAATGTGGGTGTATTCCCTGGCCGGGCAGTAGAAAACCTGTCGGCGCCGCGTTTTGGCAGACGCAGGGAGGAACCAGGAATATACTGAGGAAGCAGGCGCTTCCTCAGTGTATTCCTTTTTATATGTTTGCCGATCCATACACATTGAGAGATGTCCGTGCCGTCAAATCCAGTGATACTGTATGAGGAGTCGACGACGTCAAAGCGCACGGTAAGACGGTCGGAATTTACGACCCCTTTTGCACGGCAGATATTGCCAAATTCTCCGCGCACAAGATCCTCTAGAAAGCACAGAAGATCCGTGCCGCCGGAAAAGGCAATGTCTTTTAAAGAGAAGGTTTCCAGATCCGGCGCTGCCTGATCTTGGGACTTTAGCACATTTCCCTTAAGATCTCTTTCCAAGAGGCCTTTCCACCAGGAGATGTCCTGGTGTGAATAATGTTGTGCCTGGATCTGTGCATCAGGAGCCAGATCGCTTAGCTGGCTCACAAACTGTGCTTCTTCTTCTTTCGAAAGAAAGCTGCGTTTGGAAATAACAATCGTGCCTGTGGACCGCAGCTGGTCTAAAAAGATATCCGGATAATCGTTCATGCAGCGCGAAAAGCAGTCAGCATCCAAGATCGTGATGGGACTTAAAAGAGTAATCCGTTCATATTCAATCTGCTGGATGTTTCGGATGACATTACTAAGAACGCCGACACCGGTGGGCTCCACGATCAGATATTCTGGATCCAGAGTGTTTGCGATGGTCAGGATAGAAGAGGCAAAGTCCGACTTTGTGGAACAGCAGATACATCCTTCTGTTAATTCCCAGATATTTAAATTTTCCTGGCCTTTCAGAAAGGCGCTGTCCATGTTGGTTTCGCCGTATTCATTTTCCATGACCACAAAATCCCTTTGTATTTTTCGGGACATTTCTTTAATAAAA
>JAHYZZ010000015.1 GCA_019424135.1 Lachnospiraceae bacterium | reverse complement strand
TTTAGTTTTGTTTTACGAGTGGAAGGTCTCGAACACTCGATTCATTTTACGCCGGGAATCGGCGGCAAGCCCTATAGACCTTGGTTTTAGACGGGCTTTGCAACGGGAATTAGTATAGCATGGCGAGGCGGAAAAATCAAGACCGCCATCTGGTAAAACCAAATGGCGGTCGCCTCATGATCATAAAATTACTGAAGAACAAATCCTCCGTTCGGGGAAATAATCTGTCCAGTCAGATACGGGGCTGTGAAAATATATTCTAGTGCGCCTGCGATGTCAGAAACGTCACCGATATAACCTTCCGGAATGGTTGCTGCCAGAGTATTCAGCTCGTCCTGATTAACGCCGCGGAGCATGTCGGTCATAATCATTCCAGGAGCGATGGCATTGACACGGATGCCCTTTGCCGCATATTCCAGAGCCAGAGCACGTGTCAGCCCGATGATGCCAGATTTTGCTGCACAGTAGTCGGCCTGATTGATCACTCCAGTTAATCCTCCCACGGAAGAAGTGTTACAGATGACACACTGTTCATCCTTGCTGCGTCGCAATAACGCTTTCGTAAGCTTCCGGTTTAATATCGATCCAGTTACAGTTATTGGTGATTCCGGCATTGTTAACCAGGGCGTCAATCTTGTCTCCAAAACGTTCTACGCAAGCTTTGACCAAAGCTTCACATTCTTCGTATTTGATAACATCTGCCCGGACAACCAGTGTTTCTACATGGTACGTGTCTTCCAGTTCTTTTGCAACTTCATCAGATTTTGCTTTGGAAGATTCGCTGCGATAGTTGATTACAACATTGTATCCGAGTTCCCCTAGCTTTAGGGATAATGCCTTCCCGATTCCTCTTGAATCACCAGTGATAATTGCCGTTTTTGCCATGATCATTCCTATTTTTCTGAAATCAAAATAAAATCATGATTAAATTATATTAAAATAATTGACTATTAAGCGCTGCGAGGCAATCTTTTAAAATTAGAGACAATATGTTATAATGAGCGAAAAGTATGTTGAGAGCAAAGGAGCAGGTAACACATGAATTTAACAGAGATCAGAGAAATATATAAAAACCGGGAAGCCTACCTGGATGAGAAGGTGACAGTAGGCGGTTGGGTGCGAAGTATCCGGGATTCCAAAACCTTTGGATTTATCGTGCTAAGTGATGGGACATTTTTTGAGCCGCTGCAGGTGGTTTATCATGATACGATGGACAATTTTGCAGATGTTTCCAAGTTAAATGTGGGGACCGCGGTTATTGTCACTGGAACACTGGTGGCTACCCCACAGGCGAAGCAGCCTTTCGAGATACAGGCAGATACCGTGGAAGTGGAAGGGGCTTCCTCTCCGGATTATCCGTTGCAGAAAAAGCGCCACAGTTTTGAATATCTGAGAACGATTTCCCATTTAAGACCGAGAACCAATACGTTCCAGGCAGTATTTCGCGTGCGCTCCCTGACTGCTTAT
Source organism: Lachnospiraceae bacterium (assembly GCA_019424135.1). GTDB lineage: Bacteria > Bacillota > Clostridia > Lachnospirales > Lachnospiraceae > Merdimonas. The sequence continues at coordinate 57,831 of JAHYZZ010000015.1, read as the reverse complement.
GCACTTCATAAGTTTTTCCAGGACAGAGGCTTTGTCTATGTTCATACGCCGCTGATTACAGGAAGCGACTGTGAGGGCGCCGGGGAGATGTTTAGGGTAACAACCCTGGATATGGAAAATGTGCCAAAGACAAAGGAAGGAGCCGTAGACTACACGAAAGATTTCTTTGGAAAAGAAACCAGCCTGACGGTCAGCGGCCAGCTGAATGCGGAAACCTATGCTCAGGCATTCCGCAATGTGTATACCTTTGGCCCTACCTTCCGGGCGGAAAATTCTAATACGACCAGACATGCGGCAGAGTTTTGGATGATCGAACCGGAAATTGCATTTGCAGATCTTGAGGATGATATGATGTTGGCAGAAGCCATGCTGAAATATGTGATCAATTACGTACTGGAGCATGCCCCGGAAGAGATGAAGTTCTTTAATTCCTTTGTGGACAAGGGACTTCTGGAGCGGTTAAACAATGTAGTATCCTCCGAATTTGCAAGGATTACTTACACAGAGGCCATTGAGATTCTGGAAAAGGAAAATGATCGGTTTGAATATAAGGTTTCCTGGGGGGCGGATCTGCAGACAGAGCATGAGCGCTATTTGACAGAAGAGGTTTTTAAGAAACCGGTATTTGTAACAGACTACCCGAAGGAAATTAAATCCTTCTATATGAAACAAAATGATGACGGAAAAACGGTGGCGGCAGTCGACTGTCTGGTGCCTGGCATCGGAGAGATCATCGGCGGAAGCCAGAGGGAAGACGACTACGATAAACTTTTGACTCGGATGAGGGAGCTGGGAATGAAGGAAGAAGAGTATAGCTTCTATCTGGATCTGCGCAAATACGGTTCTACCAGACATGCCGGATTCGGCCTGGGATTTGAGCGCTGCATCATGTATCTGACAGGTATGAGCAACATCCGTGATGTGATTCCGTTCCCAAGGACTGTCAATAACTGCGATTTATAGACATATTGCGGCGTGAAAACGTCAGATGAAAAAGGAATGAAATGAGGGACGCCATTATTTTATCCCCGGGGGGACGAATAAGGAGGTTCACAAACGTATGAATATTTTGGTAGTAGATGATGAGAAGGAAATCGCAGATGTGATTGAACTATATCTGCAGAACGATCAGTATAATGTATACAAATTCTATACCGGCCAGGATGCACTGGATTGCGTTCACAGTATGAAGATCGATCTGGCCATTTTGGATATCATGCTTCCGGACATTGACGGTTTTCAGATCTTAAAACAGATCCGGGAAAAGTATAAGTTCCCGGTGATTATGCTGACAGCAAAGACTGAATATATGGATAAGATCACCGGACTTACGCTGGGGGCGGATGATTATATTCCCAAGCCCTTTAATCCGCTGGAGCTGGTGGCCAGAGTCAAGGCCCAGCTGCGCAGATATACCCAGTACAACGATGGAGGAAAAGAAGAGGGCGAGATCATTGATTTCGGAGGGCTGTTTTTAAACCGCACCTCCCACGAATGCATTTATAACGAAGTGCCTTTGACTTTGACGCCTATTGAGTTCGACATTCTCTGGCTTCTGTGTGAGAACCGGGGCAAAGTGATCAGCTCTGAGGAGCTGTTTGAGAAAGTGTGGAATGAAAAATATTATAAAAACAGCAACAATACGGTGATGGTACACATCCGGCATCTCCGGGAAAAAATGAGTGCCCCCACCGGAAAATCAGACTTTATCAAGACGGTATGGGGAGTAGGTTATAAAGTTGAAGAATAATTATCGTAAACTCAAGTTCAGTGTGCTTTTGCAGACCCTGCTGGTCACAGCAATGACTGTGCTGGTGGGAGGGTTTCTTCTGAACTATGTGATCGACGGGATCTACAACGACAGCTTTGCGAATGTTTTTGTAGATATCCTGATGACGTTTCATGTGGATGAGCAGACCGCCATCGACTTGTACTGGACCTTGATCGGCGACAACAAGACGTTCTATATGATCGTGGGATTCCTGTTGTTGTTCGCGGCTTTTTTCTATATTGCACTTTCAAAAATGACCAGATATGTGGACCAGATCGGAGACGGGATCGAAAATATCGTCTCCGATTCTAATGAACCCATTCATCTGATTACAGAGTTGAAGCCCATCGAGATTCGTTTAAATGAGATTAAGGCCACGATCCGTCGTCAGGAGCTGGAGGCGGAAGAGGGAGAAAAGAAAAAGAACGATCTGGTGATTTTTCTGGCCCACGACTTAAAGACGCCCCTGACTTCTATCGTGGCATATCTGAGTATGTTGGACAGTCATCCGGATATGCCGGAAGATGAACGGGAAAAATATACCCATATTGCCCTGGAAAAATCAATCCGGCTGGGCGAGCTAATCAATGAATTTTTTGATATCACCAGGTATAACCTTCAGCAGATCCAGCTGGATCCGGTAGAGATCAATCTGTCCTTTATGCTGGAGCAGCTGGCGGATGAACTCTATGGAGTCCTGCAGGAAAAGCACTTAAGCTGCGAGGTTAATGTGGAGGAGAATCTGGAAGTATATGGGGATCCGGACAAGCTTGCCCGGGTGTTTGACAATATTTTGAGAAATGCTATCGCCTACTGTTATGAAAACACAAAAATAGAGATAGAAGCTCAGGAAAAGGGCGGAAATATCGAGATAATATTTACCAACCAAGGAGACAGGATTCCAGGAGATATGCTCCAGACCATTTTTGAAAAATTTTATCGTGTAGATGGTTCCAGATCCAGCGGCACCGGCGGGGCGGGACTTGGACTTGCCATCGCCAAAGAGATTGTGGAGCTCCATGCAGGAAGGATTATGGCTAGAAGTGACAATTTGAGGACTCAGTTTATCGTAACGTTGCCAAGTAAAGCCAGGGAGGAAGAAGGAAAGACAGATGAAATTCGTACACATCGCAGACGTGCATTTGGGGGCAGATCCAGTCGCCGGAACCGCCTGCAGCAAAAAGAGAAGTAGAGAACTCTGGGAGACGTTAGGAGAGGTGATCCGTACCTGTCAGCAAGAAGAGACAGAGATTCTTTTGATTGCCGGGGATTTGTTTCACCGGCAGCCCTTGCGCAGGGAGCTTAAAGAAGTAAATGGAATGTTTGCGGCGCTGAAGAATACGAAGGTGGTGCTGATTGCCGGCAATCATGATTACATCCGCAAGGATTCCTATTATCGAACCTTTCCGTGGAACGAAAATGTGACAATGTTAAAAGAAGAGACTTTGACATGTGCGGAATTTCCAGAGCTTGAGCTGGCAGTATACGGTCTTAGTTATCACGTTCGGGAGATCCGGGAAGCGCTTTATGAAAAGGACAGGCCCAAAAGACGGCAAAAATATGAGATTCTTTTGGCTCATGGGGGAGATGAGACACATATTCCCATCCACAAAAAAGAATTGCTGAAACAGGGCTATGATTATGTCGCGTTGGGGCATATCCATAAACCTCAGGTATTGGTAGAAGACCGGATGATTTATGCCGGCGCACTGGAACCGATTGATATTAATGACACAGGTATTCATGGCTATGTGGCCGGAGAACTTACAGAGCAGGGGTGCAAGACCAACTTTGTCCCTGCGGCATTAAGGGAGTACCGCCAGATTGAGATCCCGGTGGAAAAAAAGACCACTGGCTATGAACTGGCCGGGAAGATTCGGGAAGCAATTGAGCAGGGAGGGATACAGAACATGTACAAGATCCGGGTGACAGGCTTTTGTGATCCCCAGATCCGGTTCGACTTAAGTGGTATGGACCCTTATGGAAATATCGTGGAAATGGCAGACGAGACGAAACCTGCCTATGAATTTGAAAAGCTTCTGGAACAGAATCAGGACAATCTTTTGGGGAGCTATATCAAGAGCTTTCTGGGTGCAGAAGAAAACAGCGTAGAGTATCGTGCCCTGTGCGCAGGGGTACAGGCGCTGATGGAGACGAGAATATGAAAATTCTAGAATTGCTGCTTCGAAATTTTGGAAAATTTCAGAGTCAGAAGATCCGTTTTGAAAGTGGGATAAATATCATCTATGGCGAAAATGAATCTGGAAAGTCTACAATCCATACCTTTATCAAAGGGATGTTGTTTGGTATGACGCGCGGGAGAGGAAGGGCTTCTGTTTACGATACCTACAGCATTTATGAACCTTGGGATCATCCCGGTTACTATTCCGGCATCCTGAGATTTGAAAGCGGTGGGAAGCATTTTCGGATTGACCGGAATTTTGACAAACAAAATAAAAAGGCAGAACTGGTCTGTGAGGACGACGGAGAAGAGCTAAGTGTTGCCGATGGCGATCTAGAGCAATTGCTTGGGGGAATGAATTCGGCAGGCTATGACAACACCATATCAGTAAGGCAATTAAAGATTCGGCCGGAGCAGTCACTTGACAGTGCTTTGAAAGAGTATGCATCCAGCTGTTATGCCTCGGGAAATGGAGATCTTAGGCCAGAGCAGGCAATCTCTTATCTGGAGGAAAAGAAAAAGGCAGTGGATAAAGAGATTCGAGAGGCGTTGTATGAAAGACAGCGTGAGCGCGAGACCATAGAGCAGGAGGCCTCCTTTGTCTGGAGAGAGATTCATCGTCTGGAGGAGGAAAAGGAGCAGATTCATGACCGTCTAAGGCAGGCAGAAAAAGGCAGGAAGGAGCAGGAAGGGCATAAGCGTCTTGTGGACGAGATCCGGCCGCCCAAATGGCGGATTCACCCGTTGGAGATCCTGATCTTTCTTGTTGCCATTGTGTCGGCATTTTTATTGTTTCATCGCCCTTTTAATTATCTGGTGGTGATTGTGGTGTTTCTGGCCTGCAGTGTTTATGTTTGGAACCGGATGAAGGTGGGAAAGGGAAAGAATCAGGTATCCCCGGAGGAGATCATGGAGGAAATTTTACCAGAAGAAGAGCGTACGTCTGTCGAAAAGCTGAATTGGGAGCTGGAACGGATGGTAAGAGAGCAGAAGGATAAGCAGATTCAGTACGAAAATCTACAGGATCAGCTGGCGGAGATGAACGTAGTCGGAGAAGAAGACCAGGCATTGGAAAAGAAGCGTCAGGCCTTGCAGCTGGCGGTAGATAAAATGAACGAGTTGGCAGAGGAATTCCGGGAGCGGCTGGAGCAGCGTCTGAATGAAGAGGCATCCGAGATTGTCTGCCAGATCACAAACCAGGCGTATACAAAAATCCGCATAGAAGATGGACTGCATATGGTGCTGCTAAAAGACGGTGCCAGAATCCCGATGGAGCAGGTAAGCTGTGGAACCGTGGAGCAGTTGATGTTTGCACTGCGGATGGCAGCGGCGGGGATTTTGCAGGAAGAAGAGCAGCCGGTAATCCTGGATGATGCCTTTGGAAATTATGATGATGAGCGTTTGAAGAGCACGCTGAGATGGCTGAATAAAAAGAAACAGCAGGTGCTTCTCTTCACCTGTCAAAAGAGGGAGATGCATTTGTTGGAGGAACTTGGCATACCCTATCACCGTATCGATATTTGATGAAAGATCAATTAGAAACGAAAAGCTTCCAAAGCTACATTTAGCTTTGGAAGCTTTGTTTTTTTCTATACTTCTTCGCCCCGGTTGTAACGTGCCACGGCATCCTGAATCCTTTCGTTTGGAGAAAGAATACTGCTGATAGAGCCGTCATGGTTTAGTGTATCGATCATCAGTGCGATATATTTGCTCATATCACAGTTGACATAGTAAGGACGTTCAAGAAGTTCTGGTGTTTGATAGATCAGATTGGTAGTCAGGATCGCATCGATAATGCCATCTTCGTAGGCTTTATCAAACTTCTCCATTCCATTGGTGAACAGTCCGAAAGTGGCAGCAGCAAAAATTCGTTTTGCCTTACGCTGTTTTAACTGGCGGGCAACATCCAGGATACTGTCGCCGGAGGAGATCATGTCGTCCAGAATGATCACGTCTTTCCCTTCCACGGAAGAACCAAGGAATTCGTGAGCCACAATTGGATTCCGGCCGCCTACCACGCGGGTGTAGTCCCGGCGTTTATAGAACATACCCATATCCAGATTCAGTACGTTGGCCAGGTAAACGGCACGCTCGGTAGCACCTTCATCCGGGCTGATGGCCATCATGTGCTGGCTGTCGATTTTCAGGTCGTCAAAACGCCGCAGCAGACCCTTCACAAACTGATAGGTCGGACGAACAGTCTCGAAACCATTCAGCGGAATCGCGTTCTGAACACGTGGGTCGTGAGCGTCAAAGGTAATGATGTTATCTACGCCCATTCGCACCAGTTCCTGAAGCGCCAGTGCACAGTCCAAGGATTCACGGCTGCTCCGGCGATGTTGCCTGCTCTCGTATAAGAATGGCATGATCACGTTGAGACGGCGGGCTTTGCCTCCTACAGCAGCGATGACACGCTTCAGATTCTGATAGTGGTCGTCCGGAGACATATGGTTGGTATGACCCGTCAGTGAGTAAGTCAGACTGTAGTTACATACGTCCACCATCAGGTAGAGATCCATTCCACGGACAGATTCTTTAATAATGCCCTTGGCTTCTCCGGATCCAAAACGCGGAACACCGGCATTGATCAGATAAGTATTCCTCTCATAACCACTAAAGGCCACATCATTTTTATGGATATGTCCATCTTCTCTTCTCCATTTTACAAGGTAGTCATTGACCTTGCGTCCCATATCCTCGCAGCCTTCCAATGAAATAAGCCCTAAAGCCCCAATTGGAATGTTGTCCAGGTTTCGATCATTGCGTCGCAGCATCCTTTGTACCTCCCAGGTTTAATAATTTTTTTTGGATACGAATATCGTCCCCCGTAAGCCGAAGCAGCATATAGTTGCTGCTAAGACGAGAGAACGTCCGCTCTGAATAAATGCTTTTCATATCTTCCAATGCAAGATTGGTAGATATGATTGTTGATTTCTGTCTTAGTATGCGCTCGTTCAGGCAGATGAAGAGTTGTGATGTGGTAAAGGAATTGGAAAGTTCCGTTCCCAGGTCATCGATGATAAGGAGGTCGCAGTCATAGATGTGATCAAGGGTCTCCTCCTCCTCATCGGAGCGTCTGCCAAACACGCACTTTGCAAATATATCAAATAATCCGGCCGCTGTAAAGTAAATTACGGAAAAACCTGCATCCATCAGCTCTTTTGCGATACAGTGGGAAAGAAATGTTTTGCCCACACCCGTATCTCCATATAACAGGATATTTTGAAATTTCTCTGAAAACTGATCTACAAAAGCATGGCATGACTTTAAGGCTGTCTGTACCGCTTCCAGTGCAGACCGCCCAGTTACCGGGTCTATATGATTGCTGGAATAATAATTGAGAGAAAATGTAGAGAAATTCTCTTTCTCCAGAATTTCCTGCAAATTTGACTGCAGATATAAAAGATCCGTCTCGGCCTTTTTAAAGCAATGGCATTTTTGATTCCCGATGTAGCCAGTATCTTTGCAGTCCGGACAGGTATAAGAAAGCTCCAGATAATCCTCTGGAAGCCCATGGGATACCAGCATCTTTTTTTTGTCACGAATCTTCCAGTGCAGTTCTTCCCTTAAGGAAGAAAGGGCGTCTTCATCACCGTCCAGAAGGCGTCTGGCTTTTTCGACGCTTAGAGAAGAAATAGACTGATCCAGATCTTTCAATTCGGGAATTAGCTCATAGGCCTTCTGATAATGAACCCGAAGCCGGTGTTCATCATCCATCTGACGTTGTTCATATATGCGCATTAATTGGTCATATTGAGAATTGCTTAAAGCCATAGTAAAACGGTCTCCTCCTGCCAGGATTACTGCTGGATCAGACGGCGCTCTAAATCGTCCATGTCATAAGAGCGCCCGTCAAAATTGTTGAATTTATTAGGTCTGGTAGTCTTAATGGAATGCTTCTCACGGGAAGCGGTTCTTTTTTCCTTTTCTTTCTGGAAGTTGGCGTCTACAGCCTCAATATCTTTTAGGTAATGGACATTTTTCGACTGCCAGTTCTTTAAGATTGAGTCCGTATACTCAAAATTAGGCTGGTGAATAGCGCTCATGGTCCGGGTACAGGCCTCCAGGATAATGTCTAAAGAAAAGCCATATTCCTCGTTCCATTTACGTATATACGCAATCTCCGATGAGGCAGGTGCTCGTCCGCCAATACCGTAAGCTTTCAATACAGAATAATAGTTCTTATGATACTGGACTGTGACAGACTTTGCCTCTTCCACCGTCCGAATATTCTGAGAATCCCAGGACAACGCTACAGCCCGGATATAATGCATACTCTTGTGTCCGTTCTCCACACAGTATTCGATCAGATATTCGATCAGGTCTGCTGTCATATTCAGAGAATCGAAAAAGTAGGTGATGGTATCAATGTCTGTAGAAGACAAGGTCTTGCCCAGATACCGCTCAGCCACAAATAATAACTCCTTAAACTCCTTATCGTCTCTGGAAGGACGGTGTAAAACAGAGCCGTGGGACGCTACAGGAGCAGATGCGTTTTCTCCCGATGCCTCGCTGTAGTCCAAAATCCCTTGCTTTTTCCAATATTTCAGCGCGCGGAGCACATCTTTTTCTGTGCACTCCAACACATCGGCCATCTCTGAGATAGACAGCATGCCGGAGGACTCTCCCAGATGGCGTAAAACAAGCAGATATACCTTCACATATTCTCCGTTGGCCTTTACCATATAATGGTCAATAAATTCATTTTCCAGCACAGTGATGTTATCCTGTGCGCAGTTTCTGAGTGTTAATTTTGTCATGATCTTACGCCGCTCCTTCTAACCTTGTGCAGTTTATTATAGCACCGGGAGGGCGTTCAAAAAAGAAATTTCTGCCGCAAAAAACAGGTTTTTTGTGGATAAAATCCTGTGGAAAATGTGGATAACTAGCCTTTCAAAAGCGCTTCCCCAATATTTACAACGTCTCCCGCGCCCATAGTTATCAACAGGTCCCCCTTCTGGCAGTGTTCCTGGCAGAAGGTTTCGATTTCTTCAAAGGAAGAAAAGTAGGAAGCGTCACAGCCCTGTTCTTTTAATGCATCTGCGATATTTTTTGAAGAGATTCCTAAAGTATCCGTCTCCCGCGCCGCATAAATGTCTGCCAGTACTACATGATCCGTGATGGAAAGTGCCGATACAAAATCTGTAAATAAAGCTTTCGTTCTAGTATAGGTGTGCGGCTGGAAGACACACCAGATCTCCCGATGGGGATAATGTCTGGCCGCCTCAAGGGCCGCACGAATCTCTGTGGGATGGTGGGCGTAATCATCGATAACAGTAACGCCGTTCCATTCGCCTTTATATTCGAACCGACGATTGGTGCCGGTAAACTCTTTCAGACCTTTTTTGATCGTTTCCACAGACACGCCCAGAATGTCACAGGCAGCAATGGCAGCCAGCGCATTGGACACGTTGTGATCGCCGTTGACGGATAAGGTGATGCGGTCTACAAAGATGCCGGATTTTACCAGATCAAAGGATGCGTCTCCCAGTTTGTCGTGCAGGATGTTGGTAGCGCTGTAATCCAAGGAGCTGTCGTTTCCATAACGGATGACTTGGCATTTTAATCCGTCAGTAAAGCCATCCAGGTCAGGAATCTCGGCGTTGATGATCAGCGTGCCATCTTCTGGCAGCAGTTCGGCGAATTTTCGGAAGGAATGGCGGATGTCGTCAAGATCCTTGAAAAAGTCCAGGTGATCTGCATCAATATTTAAGATGATGCCGATCTTTGGAAAGAAATGCAAAAAGCTGTTGGTATACTCACAGGCTTCTGTGACAAAGAATCCCGAATTTCCCACCCGGATATTTCCGCCAATGGCCTTTAAGATTCCGCCGACAGAGATAGTAGGATCCATATCTCCGGCCAGCAAAATGTGAGAGAGCATAGAGGTCGTGGTGGTTTTCCCGTGGGTGCCGGATACGGCGATCGGCATTTCGTAGTTTTTCATCAGCTGTCCTAAAAGCTCTGCCCGGCTTAACATAGGAAGTCCCGCAGCAACGGCCGCCTGATATTCTTCGTTATCTTCGTGAATGGCCGCGGTGTAGACCACTACATCAATACCGGGGATGATATTAGAAGCTTTTTGCCCATAGAATACCTTTGCCCCCAGACGTTCCAGACGGTCGGTCAGCCCAGACTCTTTGCTGTCTGAACCGGACACCGTAAATCCTTCTTTTAACAGGATCTCGGCCAGCCCGCTCATGCTGATACCGCCGATGCCAATAAAATGTATGTGTACAGGTTCACTGAAATTAATCTGATACATAAGTCTTCATACCTTTCTAAAAAGTAGTAGTCATAAAATAACTTTCTCTCCATATTATTATATACAGATATGAAGAAAAAACCAAGCAGTAAGTTTTTGTGATATTTTCATAAAAAGTTTTGAAAAAGATCAATTTATTTGTAAATATTGTTCACTGATTTTTATTTATATGCTATAATAGTTGCTATAAATTACTGAAAAGGGGTGATGACATGCGAAAGAAAGAGATGATTGCGATGCTGCTTGCCGGGGGACAGGGCAGCAGACTTGGAGTCCTTACGGCAAAGGTTGCAAAACCAGCAGTGGCATTCGGAGGAAAGTACCGCATTATTGATTTCCCGCTCAGCAACTGCATCAACTCAGGAATCGATACCGTTGGCGTATTGACGCAGTATCAGCCACTGCGTTTGAATGCACATATCGGGATTGGTATTTCCTGGGACCTGGATCGGAATTTCGGGGGAGTTACGATCCTGCCGCCCTATGAAAAGAGCAGCAACAGTGAATGGTATACCGGAACGGCAAACGCAATTTATCAAAATCTGGATTATATAGAGACTTACCATCCGGATTATGTACTGATCCTTTCCGGGGACCACATTTATAAAATGGATTATGAGGTCATGCTGGATTATCACAAAGAGCATAAGGCAGATGTCACCATCGCAGCAATGCCTGTGCCGATAGAAGAAGCCAGTCGTTTTGGGGTTGTGGTCGCCGAGGAGGACGGCCAGATTTCCGAGTTTCAGGAGAAGCCCCCGAAGCCAAAGAGCAATCTGGCCTCCATGGGGATCTACATTTTCAGCTGGCCGGTGCTAAGAGATGCGTTGGTGGCATTAAAAAATGAACCAGGATGTGATTTTGGCAAACATATTATTCCATACTGCCATGAGAAGGGACAAAGACTATTTGCCTATGAGTATAACGGCTATTGGAAAGATGTGGGGACGCTTGGCTCGTATTGGGAGGCCAATATGGAGCTGATTGATATTGTTCCAGAGTTCAACTTATATGAGGAATACTGGAAGATTTATACCAATAGTGGGATATTGCCGCCTCAGTACATTTCCGGACAGGCAGTTATTGAGCGTAGCATCATCGGCAACGGATCCGAGATCTACGGAGAGGTGAGAAACTGCGTGATCGGCTCTGGCGTAATCATTGGCCAGGGAGCGGTTGTCCGGGATTCGATCATCATGAAGGATACGGTCATTGGCCAGGGATGTCTGGTGGATAAGGCGATCATCGCAGAGAATTGTGATATCGGAGAAAATGTTACACTTGGCATCGGCAGCGATATTCCCAATAAACTAAAGCCGGCCGTCTATTCCTTCGGCCTGGTGACCATCGGTGAAAATACGACCGTACCGCCGGGAGTGCAGATTGGAAAGAACACTGCCTTAAGCGGCATTACCGTAAAGGAGGATTATCCTGGCGGAGTGCTGGAAAGCGGTGAGACATTAATAAAGGCAGGTGAGCGCGTATGAGGGCATTAGGGATTATATTAGCAGGCGGAAATAACCATAAGATGCGGGAACTGACCAGCAAGCGTGCCGTAGCGGCGATGCCCATCGCCGGAAGTTATCGGGCGATCGATTTTACGCTAAGCAATATGACCAACTCACATATTCAGAAGGTAGCAGTACTGACACAGTATAATGCACGCTCTTTGAATGAACATCTGAATTCATCAAAATGGTGGGATTTTGGAAGAAAGCAGGGAGGACTTTATGTATTTACGCCGACCATTACTGCTGATAATGGTTACTGGTATCGGGGGACAGCAGACGCAATCTACCAAAATCTTGACTTTCTGAAAAGAAGCCACGAGCCTTATGTGATTATTACATCCGGGGACGCGGTCTATAAAATGGATTATAACAAGGTACTGGAGTACCATATTGCAAAGAAGGCAGACATTACTGTTGTCTGCAAAGAGCTGGATTCATATGAGGATCCCAGCCGGTTTGGAACGATCAAGATGGATGAAACCATGCGGATCGAAGAATTCGAAGAAAAGCCAATGGTGGCGCACTCCAGCACGATCTCGACCGGAATCTATGTGGTCAGGAGACGGCTTTTGATTGATCTGATCGAGCACTGTGCAGAGGAAGACAGGTATGATTTTGTAACCGATATTTTGATCAGATATAAGAATCTGAAAAAGATTTACGGTTATAAAATAAAAGATTACTGGAGCAACATATCAACGGTAGATGCATACTATCGGACAAACATGGATTTTCTAAAACCTGAAGTCAGGGAATATTTCTTCAAACAACGTCCGGAGATCTATTCCAAAGTCAGCGATCTGCCTCCCGCAAAGTACAATCCAGGAGCTGTCGTAAAAAACAGCCTGGTTGCCAGCGGAAGCATTATCAATGGCACCGTGGAAAGTTCGATTCTTTTCAAGAAAACGTTCGTGGGAAATAATTGTGTTATCAAAAATTCCATCATTCTCAACGACGTTTATCTTGGGGACAATACTTATATAGAGAACTGTATTGTCGAGAGCAGAAATACTATCAGGGCAAATACACGTCATGTTGGGGAAAATGGTGTGAAGGTAGTTGTAGAAAAGAACGAGAGATATGCGCTGTAGAAACTAAGGCGGCGCAAGAGGAAAGGGGCAGCAAGGATGCAGATTACAGATGTACGAGTAAGAAAAGTAGCAAAAGAAGGGAAACTAAAAGCAGTGGTTTCCATCACCATGGATGAGGAGTTTGTGGTACATGACATCAAGGTAATTGAAGGCGAGAAGGGACTTTTCATAGCAATGCCGAGCAAGAAGGCATTGGACGGTGAGTACCGGGACATTGCACACCCGATTAATTCCGCGACAAGAGAGCGGATTCAGTCCATGATCCTGGAGAAATACCAGGAAGCACTGGAAACAGAAGACGACTTAGTTCAGGCATAGACAAAAAAATGAAGAAAAAGAACAACGCTTTTGCATTGGGTAAAAGCGTTGTTCTTTTTTGAAAGTATCCATTGCTTTTCGAAATATAGAATGCTACGATTCTATCAAATCATACTTGGGAACCGATACGGGACTATAGAAATATAGAATCAGGAGGAGTAAAATGAGCGAAGGAACAAGAGCAGGTGACACCAGGGAACCGATGAAAGAGAAAGCAAAGCCTGTGCTGGCTGCGGAGGATTTGATCCGCAACTATGCCAAGACTGGGGAGAAAAAGGGAAAAGATGAGATTAAGGTGCTGAAAGGGCTGAATTTTCAGGTGGGACGTCAGGAATTCGTAGGAATCATGGGGAGATCCGGATGTGGTAAGACCACCCTTCTTAAGATTCTGGGGATGATTGACCGGCAGACGGCTGGTAAGCTGTATTTTAAAGGAAATGATACTGAGGAGCTGTGGAAAGATGAGCTGGCAGACATTCGGCGTCGGGACATTGGTTTTGTGTTCCAGGATTTTTATTTGATGGATAGCTTGACCGTCCGGGAAAATATTATGTTGCCGAAGATTCTGGATAAGGGATCGGCGCAGGACTGCATTCAGAAAGCGGAAGAAAGTGCTGAGCAATTTGGTATCCGTCATCTTTTAGACAAAAAGCCGTACGAACTGTCCGGCGGTGAGAAGCAAAGAGTGGCAATCTGCCGTGCGCTGATCAATGATCCGGAGCTGATCCTGGCAGATGAACCTACCGGAAATCTGGACTCCAAGTCTGGGGATGTGGTGATTTCAACCATGACCAAGATTAATCAGGAGCTTGGCAAGACCATCGTTATGGTTACCCACGATCCAAAGATGGCCAGCTACTGTAGCAGGCTGATCCTCTTGAAGGACGGCGTGATTTTGGAGGACCTGAAAAAAGATGGGGATCAGGAAGAGTTTTATCAGAAAATCCTGGTGAAGATGAAAGAATTATAAAGATAGGTGCTTGCATTCCGCACGGTTATTCTCTACAATGTGCTTTAGATGCAAAATGAGACTGGTGAGACTGGAGGGTATGCAAGAAAATGAATTATGAAAGGATTTTGGAAGGGATTCTCGATATCGGAGAGGCCATGCTGTGCAGCGGAGCAGAAAATTTTCGTCTGGATGATACTCTGTATCGTATGTGTAAAAGCTATGGATTTAAACGATATGATGTGTTTGCAATTCCAAGCAATATTCAGATTACCGTAGAGACGCCGGAGGGAGAGATGCTGACACAGATTCGGCATATCGAATCGACAGGGATCAATTATGACCGGTTGGACTATCTGAATAATCTGGCTCGGTATGTCTGTCAAAACACACCAGATGCAGAAGAACTTCATGAGAAATATCTGGAGGTCATGAACCGTAAGGAACAGCCCCTTTGGATTACATATCTGGCTGGGATCATGGGCGGTACAGGCTTTGCGGTTTTCTTTGGGTGTGGCCTGATGGATGGTATCGTGGCAGCGTTGGTGTCCTTGATGATCGTGTTTGTCGGGAACTGGCTTGGCAAGAGGGAGAGCAATCTTCTAATTTATAACCTGATTCTGGCATTTCTTGCGGAAGTCGTGATCATCGGAATGGGATTTTTGGGAATCGGGACCCATCCGGACCGGATCATGATCGGAATCGTTATGTTGCTGATCAGTGCACTCAGTACCACGAACGGAATCCGTGAGGTGCTGCAAAGAGATTTTATTTCCGGTCTGATCAATATTATGAATTCCATCTTGGGAGCGGCGGGAATTGCATTCGGAATCGCTATTGCCATGCAGCTTTTGGGGGAAGGAGAATCGGATGGATTTATCCTGAATCATAGTGAGGTGATCCAACTGATATCCTGTACTGTGGCCTGTGTCGGATTTGCACTGTGGTTTAAAATCAAAGGAAAACAGGTGATCTTTTCCGGGATTGGCGCCTTTTTTACCTGGGCGATCTATCTGGTAGTATATGCGGTGTGGCCCAGCAACTTTGGGGCTACCATGGCAGGCGCAATTTTTGTGGCGGCCTATGCATTTATCATGTCCCGGCTCAACAAGGCTCCGGCTACGATTTTTCTGACAGCGTCCGCATTTCCACTAATCCCAGGACCAAACCTGTACTATATGATGTACGGATGGGTCAGCGGAGATGCTGCCATGGCAAGCGAAGAAACCAGCGTTCTTTTGGAAACCTGCCTTGCGATCGCGCTGGGCTTTCTGATCGTGGACGTTGTATCGAGAATCATCCTGTATGCCAAGAAGATGGAATATCGCGTGGGAAAAAAGACGGGTTAGATCTGATTTGTCCATAATAGATAGACGCCAGCGTCTGCGGAAAATTAAAATCCACAGACGCTGGCGTCTTCAAGTTCAAAAACCATAAGCTTTCCGGTTTTAGGATGTTGAAACGACAATTTGAAGGCGCAGAGATAAATTTGTTGCCAGCCATTTTTCCCCACATTCCACATTGAATGTGGATTATATTTCGTGTCACCGATGATCGGGCAGCCGATATTCGCAAGCTGTACCCGGATCTGGTGGTGACGGCCGGTGAAAATGTGGATAAGCAGCTCTGCAGGTTTCATTGGGGACGGGGGATTTTCGGAAATCCCCCGTCCCCAATGAAAAAAGTTATCCCCAGAAATGTGGAATTCTAACCGGGCGAGTCTGGCTCCTGGAGTGGAGGGATCGCAGATGCGGGAGGTGTTTGTCCGATTGTCTTTACAAAGGTAGTTTTCAAGAAGCGCGTGATCCTTTGCAGGCCTTTTTTCGACAAGCGCACGGTAATATTTTCCGAACGAGGATTTTTCTGGATTCTGCATCTGCCGGTTCAGCTCTCTGGCGGCCGCGGGAGTTTTGGCGAAGACCAGTATTCCGGATACGGGCTGGTCCAGGCGGTGAATAACAGCCAGGTAAGGTTCTTTCCCAGGTCCGGAGGAGCGTGTGGGATTGGCCTGGTAAAGATGGGATTTGATCAGACGTACCATATCCGGAGTAGCAAGGGAACGGGATTGGGTAGCAATGCCGTGGGGCTTGACGCAGACGATGATTTGATCGTCTTCATATAAAATGTTCAAGCGTGATGGTTGAAAAGAATATGCCATACATTTCCTCCGATTTACATTTTCTTCTATTTAAGCACAGTGCATAAAAATATGCAAATCCTTGTTGGAAGGGAAATCTGAAAGGAAAACAGCCTTGACAAATTTGAAGTGATAGATTAGAATTACGGTTAACTCAAGATTTTTGGGCTGTGAAGAGGATTAGTACATGGAAACTGGCTCAGAGAGGGGATCAGATGGTGTGAGATTCCTGCCGAAAGTTTCGATAGAACCGGCCTTGGAGCCTCTGCGTGAAAGCGCAGCGTTTTGCCAGCGTTATATGGTAAATGAGAGAACTGTGGATGACTGCAGTTAACTAGGGTGGTACCGCCGAGCTTTTCGGTCCCTTTTTGGGGAGCGCGAAGATCGGCGTTTTTATATGTGGTTAAGCGCTTCTGATAAACAAATGTCTGGCAGGAAATGACGCCTGCCCAAGAAGTTGCAGGGAAGAACCCCTGTGTATCAAGCGTTGAAAAGGAGAGAAGAGACATGGCAAAGGAAAAATTGGTCAAAAACATTACGCCCCGTGATGAAAATTTTGCACAGTGGTATACGGATGTTGTCCGTGAGGCAGAATTGTGTGATTATTCGAGTGTAAAGGGATGTCTGAATTATCTGCCTAACGGCTATGCTATCTGGGAACTGATACAGGCGGATCTTGACAAGCGGTTTAAAGAGACTGGTGTAGAAAATGTGTATCTGCCAGTGCTAATTCCGGAGAGCCTGCTGGAAAAAGAAGCTGAACATGTGGAAGGTTTTGCGCCGGAGGTTGCCTGGGTAACACACGGAGGGATGGAAAGACTTCAGGAAAGGATGTGTATTCGTCCGACTTCAGAGACACTGTTTTGTGATCTGTGGTTAAAGACAGTCCGTTCCTACAGAGATCTTCCCAAGGTATGGAATCAGTGGAATTCGGTACTGCGTTGGGAAAAAACGACAAGACCATTCCTGCGGTCCAGAGAATTTTTATGGCAGGAAGGCCACACTCTTCATGCAACCTATGAAGAGGCTGAAGAGAGAACAATTCAGATGTGGGAAGTTTATAAAGACTGTTATAGAGAGACAATGGCAATTCCGTTCGTGGCAGGAAGAAAAGCTGAGCACGAAAAGTTTGCCGGAGCACAGGATACCTATACGATTGAGGCACTGATGCATGACGGAAAAGCACTGCAGTCTGCCACCAGCCATTTCTTCGGAAGCGGATTCCCGGATGCGTTTGGAATTAAATATGTAGATAAAAATAATCAGCTTCAGAGCGCATACGAGACTTCCTGGGGATGGTCCACCAGAAGTATCGGAGCACTGATCATGGTTCACGGAGATGACGACGGTCTGGTGCTGCCTCCGCATGTAGCACCGGTAGAATGTCGGATTATTCCAATCGCACAGCATAAAGAAGGCGTGCTTGACAGAGCATATGCTTTGCTTGATGAGTTGAAAAAAGCAGGATACAGAGTAAAAATTGATGACTCTGATAAGAGTACTGGATGGAAATTCTCTGAGCAGGAAATCCTGGGTATTCCAACGCGTATCGAAATTGGCCCGAAAGATATTGAGAAGAACCAGGTGGTAGTTGTACGCCGCGACAACCGGGAAAAGATGGTAGTATCTCTGGACGAGATCGCAGTAAAACTGCGTGAGATTCTTGAACAGGAGCAGCAGGATATGTATGACAGGGCAAATCAGTTCCTGCAGGATCATATTGATACCGCAGTCACAATGGACGAAATGGTAGAGAAATTCAAGGCGAACCGCGGATTTGTAAAGGCCTGCTGGTGTGGCGATCCAGAATGCGAAGGCGAAGTAAAATATGCCACAGGTGGTGCTGCAACCAGATGTTTGATCGAAGATGAAGAAATGATTTCCGATAAATGTATCTGGTGTGGAAAACCCGCAAAACATATGGTATATTGGGGAAAATCTTACTAAAAACTTTCATTGGGGACGGGGGATTTTCGGAAATCCCCCGTCCCCAATGAAGTCTAAATAAAAAACCATCCCTTTTTCCACGTAATGTGGATAAGGAGGGAATTAATGGCGCGAGAAGCTAGAAAAGAGAGCAGAACGAAGATTTACCATCTTGTTAATCGTGGAATTGAAAGGCGTTTTATATTTGCAGAAAAAAGAGAACGTACAAGGATGGAATGTATCATTCGTGAAAGCTACAGAAAATATGGAATCAATTTCTATGCATATTGTATTATGCCAAATCATTTTCATATGCTGGTGCAAGGTGAATTAGCAGCACTGGCGTTATTCATGGCTGTAATCTCAGCAAAATACGCATTATATTACAATTATAAACATCAAAGATCCGGATATGTTTTTCAAAACCGTTATCGAAGTCAATGTGTAGAGACGGAGTCTTATTTTTGGAATTGTATGAGATATATACATTTAAACCCGGTGAAGGCCAAATTGTCTCAGGATTTAATCGGCTACCAGTATGGTAGTATGAGAGAGTATTATACGATCCTAGAAGAGGAAGATCAAATTCTATGTAGAGATGCTTATCAGAAGATAAAGGATCGGTTTGGAAATAGTCAGGCATTTATAGAATTTCATGAGAGCAAATGTCGGGATATTTTTATTGACATCAAAGAAGATGAGTTAGAACAGCGAGTAGAGGTTGCGGAGCAGATTCTGAAGGAGTATGCAGTTAAAGAAGGTGTTTCTCTCCAAGAAATTTTAGATTGTGCTGAATTAAGAGCGGACTATGAAAAAGCAGTAAAGTCTACTTTAAGAATTTCGAGAAGGAATATGGAAAATATTAGGGACATTGTAAAAAAAAGAGGGAAATGGGTGGAAAGGGGGAAAAGGGGGTGGTTGAGGGGGGGGAGGGGCGGGGGGATTACGGGAACCCCCCCTGCCCCTCCCGCCATAAAATGTGTTAGAATATAGATAATGTTGATAAATGGAGGATAGATTGTGGATAACAGGAAGATCGTCTTGCCTGAAAAAGTAAATGCGATTATTTTTTCGTTGCAGGAACATGGGTATGAAGCATATGCGGTGGGAGGCTGTGTCAGGGATTCGCTATTAGGGAGAGAGCCGGAAGACTGGGATATTACGACTTCGGCCCAACCATCGCAGGTAAAGGCTTTGTTTCCCAGAACGTTTGATACAGGGATTGAGCATGGAACCATTACCGTCCTTTTGGATAAAGAGGGATTTGAAGTTACGACTTATAGAATTGATGGGAAATATGAGGATGCCAGACATCCAAAGGAAGTAACATTTACCTCGTGTCTTCAGGAGGATCTGCGAAGACGGGATTTTACGATTAATGCCATGGCCTACAATGATTCGGAGGGATTGGTTGACATATATGGCGGAGTCCAGGATTTGAAGAAAGGAGTCATTCGTTGTGTAGGGAATGCGCGTGAACGTTTTTCGGAGGATGCATTGCGGATTTTGCGGGGAGTTCGCTTTGCGGCACAGTTGGGATTTGAAATTGAAAAAGATACAAGGGAGGGGATGCGTGTTTTGGCGTCATCTCTTCAGAAAATCAGTGCGGAAAGAATACAGGTGGAGATGGTAAAGCTGTTGATCTCAAAACGTCCGGACATGATACGAGAAGCATATGAACTGGGGATTACTCGTCAGTTTTTGCCAGAGTTTGATCTTTTGATGGCAACAGAACAGGAGACGCCTCACCATATGTATAATGTGGGGGAACATACGCTACATGCAATGATGAATGTGCGTTCGGATAAAATTTTGCGGCTTACAATGCTTTTGCACGACATGGGGAAACCGGCACTGAAGACGATAGATTCAACCGGGAGGGCACATTTTAAAAAGCATGCTTTTGAAAGTGAGAAAATCGCAAAGAGAGTGTTAAAAAGATTGAAATTTGATAACGATACGCTTCAAAAAGTATCAAGGCTGGTGAGGTACCATGATTACCGGATGCCGGGTGAAGCAAAAGCTGTCCGTCAGGCAATGAATATCATTGGGGAAGATATATTTCCAGCTTATATGGAAGTGCGGCGTGCAGATGTTTTAGCGCAGAGTCTGTATAAACGCGAGGAAAAAATGCAAAATCTTAATGAGATAGAGGAGCTATATAGACAGATTGTGGAAGCAGGACAGTGTGTGTCATTAAAAGAGCTTGCAGTATCGGGAAAAGATTTGCTTGAGGCGGGAATGCAGCCTGGGAAAGAAATAGGTCAGAAGCTAAATGAACTCCTGCAGCTTGTGATCGATCAACCGGAACTAAATACAAAGGAAGAGTTGTTAAAATATTTGGGATAACTTTGTGGATAAAAATGTGGATAAATGCCAAAGGGGACGGGGGATTTCTGGAAATCCCCCGTCCCCTTTGGCATATTTATAGTTTCTTTGGCATACGCTAGAAAGAACATGTAATGTGAAATGCAGGGGATGAGTATGCAGGAATATGAGCGAGAGGTTTTGGAGAAATATGATATTGATGTCATCGGCACCCGCAAAACCAGGGGTGCTATTTTATGCGACACGAATCAGGGGCTGTTGCTGCTGAAGGAAGTGAAGGGGACTAAGAAGCGTATTCCTGTGTTGTGTGAATTGTATGATTTTCTGCGCCAACAGGGGTATGAGAAGGTTGATTATATATTGCGGACCAGCGAAGGGCAGTGTGCGGCCTGTATGGAGGATGGAAGTGCCTATGTTCTGAAAAGGTGGTTTCAGGGGAAAGAGTGTGATGTGCGCAGACCGGCAGAGCTTTTGGCGGCGGCAGGAAACCTGGCGAAGCTTCATGAAATCATGAAAGATATTCCAAAGTTTTCGTCGGTGGAGGCCAAACAGTGTGTAAGTGAAAATCTTCCGGAAACAAAGCAGGGGCTTGAGATGGAGTACCGGCGCCATAATCGGGAGCTGTGTAAAGTACGCAAATTTGTGCGGAGCCTGTCTCCGAAAGGGGATTTTGAGTATGCTTTCCTGCGCTGTTTCGACCAGATGTACCAATGGGGACAGACGGCGCTGGAGGCACTTGAGGCGTCGGGATACCGAAAATTGGAAAAGGAGAGCCGCCGCCGGGGGTGCCTTGTGCACGGCGAATATAATTACCACAATATTTTGATGGTTCAGGGCGATTATAATTGCCGAAAAGAGCCTTACCGGATCGCCACCACAAATTTTGAAAAATTCAAGCAGGATATTCAGGCAGAGGATCTTTATTATTTTCTGCGAAAAGTAATGGAAAAACATGGCTGGAAGGTGAGGCTTGGTGACAATATGCTCAATGCCTATACGGCCATCCGTCCCTTGTCAGATGCGGAGCTTGAATATCTTTGCATACGCTTTATCTATCCAGAGAAATTTTGGAAAACAGCAGACTCCTATTACCGTTCCAACAAAGCCTGGAGATCGGAAAAAAATACGGAAAAACTGGAAACAGCAATCCGTCAGACAGAAGAAAAGAAGCGGTTTTTAGAAGAGATATTTTCTTTTCATTTGTAAACTCCTGTTGTATAATATAGACATTAAGGATAGGAGGTACCTAAAATGGAATATCGTGAAAGTTACGAAGAGTGGCTGCAAAATCCCTATTTTGATGAAGCCACGAAAGAGGAGCTTCGAGAGATTGCAGATAATGACAACGAGATAAAGGAACGTTTTTACAAGGAGCTGGAATTTGGGACTGCAGGTCTTCGGGGAGTGATCGGTGCAGGAACCAATCGTATGAATATCTATACGGTACGTAAGGCCACTCAGGGCCTGGCTAACTATATTGTAAAAAATAACGGGCAGGCAAAGGGTGTGGCTATCGCCTACGATTCACGCAGGATGTCGCCGGAATTTGCGGATGAAGCCGCCCGCTGTCTGGCAGCTAACGGGATTAAGGCATATATTTTTGAATCCCTGCGCCCCACACCGGAGCTGTCCTATGCGGTTCGCCGTCTTGGATGTATCGCGGGTATCAATATTACTGCAAGCCACAATCCGCCGGAGTATAACGGATACAAGGTATACTGGGAAGATGGCGCCCAGATCACACCGCCTCATGACAAGGGAATCATGGATGAGGTAAAGGCGGTGACCGATTACAACACGGTTAAGACTATGGATCGGGAAGAGGCAAAGAAGGCTGGTCTTTATGAAGTGATCGGAAGAGAGGTTGACGACGGCTATATCGCAGAGCTGAAAAAACAGGTTCTCCATCAGGATTCTATCAATGCGGTGGGAAGAGATCTGAAGATTGTGTACAGTCCGCTTCATGGAACTGGAAATATACCGGCCAGACGAATTTTAAAAGAGTTGGGCTTCACCAACGTTTATGTGGTAAAAGAGCAAGAACTGCCAGATGGAGACTTCCCAACGGTATCCTATCCAAATCCGGAAGCCAAAGAAGCGTTTGAACTGGGATTGAAGCTGGCAAAAGAGGTGGATGCAGACCTGATCCTGGCCACAGACCCGGATGCAGACCGCTTGGGCGTCTATGTAAAGGATACAGAGTCTGGAGAATATCAAGTGCTTACCGGAAATATGTCAGGATGCCTTCTGGCAGACTATGAGATCGGGCAGCGCAAAGCGCTCTATGGACTGCCGGAGGATGGATACCTCATCAAAACCATCGTAACCTCCAACCTGGCAGATGCCATTGCTAAGGGATATCACATCGGCCTGATCGAAGTGTTGACGGGATTTAAATATATCGGTCAGCAGATCCTGAAGTTCGAGACCACAGGAAAAGGAACCTATCTGTTCGGCTTTGAGGAAAGCTACGGATGTCTGATCGGAACTCATGCCAGAGACAAGGACGCCATTGTTGCGACGATGGCACTTTGCGAGGCAGCGGCATATTACAGGACCCAGGGTAAGACTTTGTGGGATGCCATGTTGGATATGTATGAAAAATATGGATATTACAAAGACGATATTCAGTCGATCACTTTGAAGGGAATCGAGGGGCTGCAGAAGATCCAGGAGATTATGGATACCTTAAGAAAGAATACGCCGACTGAGATTGGAGGATACCAGGTGCTTAAGTCAAGAGACTACCAGGCTGACACAATCAGAGACATGGCTACTGGTGAAGTGACAAAGACAGGACTTCCTTCCTCCAATGTTCTGTACTATGATCTTTCCGATGACGCATGGGTCTGTGTAAGACCGTCCGGAACGGAACCAAAGGTAAAATTCTACTATGGAATTAAGGGAAATTCCCTTGCAGATGCGGAGGAAAAATCGGCGAAATTGGGTGAAGAAGTTGTATCAATGATCAACGCATTGCTATAGGATCATGGAAATGCCAAAAAGCCCCCTGAAATCAAGGAAAAGCAATGAAAAATCTTGACAAACAGGGGTAAAACAGGTATAACAGTAACTAAGGCACGGCGCGCATGGAATAAAAGTGCGCATCCGGCATTATACTAAGTATAGAACTTAAAGCAGTAAGATTCTATTAAGCAGTAAGATTTTATAGTTGAACAAGAGGAGGAAATTATCCATGAACAAAACAGAATTAATTGCAGCTATTGCAGATCAGGCAGAACTGTCCAAGAAAGATTCTGAAAAAGCTCTGAAAGCATTCATTGATGTTGTAACAGATGAATTAAAAAAAGATCATAAAGTACAGTTGGTTGGTTTTGGTACCTTTGAAGTAAGCCAGAGAGCAGCCAGAGAAGGAAGAAATCCTCAGACTGGAAAGACCATGAAGATCGATGCCTGCAAGGCTCCTAAGTTCAAGGCAGGAAAAGCTTTGAAGGATGCAGTGAATGCATAATTTTGTTAGAAAATATAAAACATGGACAGGCTGCGTGATGCCACGCAGCCTGTTTTTTCTTCTGGAAGAAAAGGGAGGTAAATATGAGATTAGATAAATTTTTAAAAGTATCCCGCCTGATTAAAAGACGGACTGTGGCAAACGAAGCCTGCGACGCCGGACGGGTGACTGTCAATGGAAATGTGGCAAAGGCATCGGTGAAAGTGAAGCAAGGAGACATCATAGAGATCCAGTTTGGAACCAGAGCGGTAAAAGTAGAAGTTTTGGACATCCAGGAAACCACAAAAAAGGAAGAAGCAAAAGACTTGTTCAAATATTTGTAATAAAGCGAAACAGCCTTTCATATGATTACTAAGAAAGGTTGTGATGCGCGTGGAAGAACGTACCATACAAAAAAGTCATAAATTGGTAATCAATAATCGCAAAACCAGTACGGTGACAGGAGTGATCGACGTACTTTCCTTTGATTTGAATGAAATTCTGTTAGAGACAGAGCAGGGGATGCTGATGGTAAAGGGGTCTGACTTGCATGTAAACCGTCTGAGCCTGGAAAAAGGGGAAGTGGATCTGTCAGGAGGTATTGACAGTGTGGCTTATTCCGAGATACAGGCTCATGGGAAATCCCAGGAAAACCTGTTTGCGAAATTGTTCAGGTGACAGGATGCCGGAAATCAGAGAAGAAATCATGATTTTTCTGGCGGCGCTCTTAACTGGAGCGGTTCTGCGGATGGCCTATTGCTGTCTTGGAGCTTTGAGAGACTGGATCCCTCACAGACCATTTGCCATAGAGATAGAAGATCTGCTCTATTGGATTGGTGCAGCGATTTATCTGTTTGTGCAGATTTACCATACAAGTGATGGTAGTATCAGATGGTATTTTATACTAGGTGTTGTATTTGGGACGGTTTTAATGAGCCTGATTTTCTCTTGGGCAAAAAAAATACACAAAAAAATCTACATGCGAAGACACAAAGATTTCACCAAAAACGCTTGATTCACTTGTGGAAAAAAGTTAATATAATTTCTAACAGGGTGAGTAAATGCCAGGGGAAACTGGCGAAAAGGGTGAGTATAAATTATGGAAGGAATCAAACAGAAGAGCCGCAGAAAAAGACAAAAAAGGCGTATGCAGCGGCATAAAAGAAGCATACTTGCCGTCAGTTCAGTCATCATACTGCTGATGGTGGTGGTCTCGGTGAACAGTATGACACTGAAGGCCAAGGAAGAAGAATTTGAGTCTCAGATCACAGAGCTTGAGTCACAGATTGACGAAGAAAAAGCGCGTACAAAAGACATCGACAAGCTGGAAGAGTATGTGGGTACAGACGAGTATGTGGAAGATGTGGCCAAGGATAAGTTGGGTCTGATTCATGAAAATGAGATTATATTCAGAGCTGAGTAAATGAACGAATGATAAGCTTTAGGAAAGAAATTTCCTAAAGCTTTTTCTTTTTTTGATCTTGATATTCCGGGGAGCGGGCAGAAAGGGGAGTTGTACCATGGAGGAGCTAAAAGAAAAGGAGATATTTATGAATCCGTATGTGGTTCAGATGGACAAGTTTGCGGATTCACTGAAGCATCTTTCCAAAACTTTTTTGAAACTGGAGGGATATAAGGGTACGTTTACTAAGGATGAACTGGAGGAAATGTTTGAAAAAGTAACAGGCAAGGTCTGCGCAAACTGCGAAAAACGGGCAGAATGTCTGGGGGAAGGAAGAGTATATACCTATCAGGCCATGCACGAAATCCTGTGTGCATCCATGGAGTATGGAGCGCAGCTTAATATGGAATTAAAACGAAAGCTCCAAAAACAGTGTATCATGGCGCCCAGATTTTTAAGAGAGACTTTGGAGGTTTTTGAAAATGCAAAAGAAATCTTGATGTGGAGCAATCGGATGGCACAGAACCGAGAAGGCTACGCCGGGCAATTGACCAGTTTTGCGAAGATGATACAGTATACAACGCGAGAATTGGATGCAGGTATTTTTGAAGACGAGCATCTGGAAAAACGACTGAAGACCAGATTGAAGAAGGCAGGGGTCCGTATGCTTTCGGCAGTGTTCTATATGACCCCGAAAGGAAAGTATGAGATTCACCTTACGGTAAAGGCGTCCAGGGGACAGACGATATCTACCAGGGACCTGGTACGTCTGGTGAGCAGTTGTGTGGGAAGAGAGATGACGCCGGGCCGGGGAGAACGGCCGGTGATCGGGGAGGAATACAGCACTGTCGCCTGTATAGAGGGAGCAGAATATCATACCTTGCAAGGCGTAGCCAGGATCGGAAAAGGGTGTGAAAAGATTTCCGGGGATACGTTTCTTATGACAGAGCTGCCGGGAGGCAAGCAGGGAATTGCCCTGTCAGACGGCATGGGATCCGGGGAGGATGCGTTCCTGGAAAGCTCCATGGTAGTGGAGATGTTGGAAGAACTGTTGAGCGCCGGATTTCCCGTCAAGACGGCGGTTCAGATGATGAATACCGCACTGGTGATCGGAAGGGAAGAGGTGCGTTTTTGTACCGTGGATGTCAGCTTGTTTGACCTCTATGAGGGGTCCTGTGAATTTGTGAAAGCCGGAGCGGCGGCCACCTTCCTGAAAAGAAAAGATGAAGTGGAGATCATTCATTCGGCCACGCTGCCCATCGGGGTTCTTCAGGATATTGAGATTGACAGTCAGACAAGGAAGCTTCAGTCGGGCGATTATATCATTATGGTGACAGACGGAGTTATGGATGCGCTCCCTACGGGAGAGCAGGATGTGCTCATGCGGACCTTTATCCAGGACGCAGACATTGTCAATCCCAAGGAGCTTGCTCATCATATTCTGGGGCGTGTGCTGGAATGGTCAGGCGAAGTGCCGATGGATGATATGACAGTGCTGGCAGCAGGATTGTGGAAAAAGTAGCGAAACTTGCATTTTGCAGAAAATTTATATATAGTAAAAGCAGAGAAAGCAGACAGTTAAGAAGGTACTGATCCTATGTATCAAAAGGTGAAAGAGCAGATACAGGAGTATCATATGCTGAAAGAGCATGATAGGGTGATAGTAGGCGTATCGGGGGGACCGGACTCCATATGCCTTCTTTTCGTGCTGTTAAAACTAAAAAAAGAACTGGAGCTGGAGGTTCGTGCTGTCCATATTCACCATGGACTTCGCCTGAAGACAGCGGATGAAGACGAGGCGTATGTTAAGAGAATCTGTGAAAAATGGGGTGTGGATCTGAAGATTTTCCATGAAGATGTGGCTTTATATGCCGTCCAGCATAAGCTGACTATAGAAGAGGCTGGAAGGAAGATCCGGCGAAAGCGTTTTGAACAGGTATGCGAAGAGTGGGGCGGTGC
The DNA here is from genome assembly GCA_019424135.1 of Lachnospiraceae bacterium. Classification (GTDB taxonomy): domain Bacteria; phylum Bacillota; class Clostridia; order Lachnospirales; family Lachnospiraceae; genus Merdimonas. Next base: position 30,541 of record JAHYZZ010000015.1, on the reverse strand, counting down.
AAAGATCGCACTGGCCCACCACAAGGACGATAACGCAGAGACGCTTCTTCTGAACCTGTGCCGGGGCTGCGGTCTTAAGGGACTTGGCGGAATTGCGCCGGTAGAGGGATCATATATTCGCCCGTTTCTTAAAGTCCGCAAGCAGGAGATTGAATCATATCTGAAAAAAAGGGGAATATCTTATTGTACAGATGAGACCAATCTGGAAGATCATTATATGAGAAACCGGATCCGGAACCGGGTGCTGCCCTATCTGGAAGATCAGATCAACGAACAGACGGTGAATCACATGTCGGATACGATGGAGAGGATGCGGGATCTGGCCGGATATATTCAGCAGGAAGTTTGCCGATATCTGGAATATTGTGTACCCAGGAAGAACGTGCCAGGGGAACAAAAAAGGATCATTTTGAAAAATCGATACGAAGAGATTCCAAAGTTTCTCAAATCTTACGTACTTTGTGAGGTGTTGTGTCAGGCAGCAGGATGTCGGAAGGATATCGAGTCAGTTCATATCCGCCTTTTGCAGGAACTGATGGAAAAACAGACAGGCCGGCGACTTAGCCTGCCCTATGAACTGGAAGCGGTTCGAGTGTATGATGGGATCAGTCTGGAAAAAAAGCACCAGGGAAAAAGTGAAGAAAAAAAGGGGACAGAAAATCAGCAGCCGAGGATAAGGCAAAAGGTGTTTGCAAGAGAGAATACGGTGTTAAGATTTCCGGATACCCCCTACACGAAGTGGTTTGATTATGATATAATAAAAAATACTGTTAAAATCCGACACAGGCAGCCGGGAGATCGATTAACGATCGACAGCCGGGGAAACTCTCAGAAATTGAAGCAGTATTTTATTAATGCCAAGATTCCGCAAAAAGAAAGAGACCAGATATGGCTTGTGGCCGATGGCAATGAGATCATGTGGATTGTCGGTTTCAGACAGAACCAGAAATATCAGATATCCGACAGGACGAAACGGATCCTGGAAATAGAAATTTACGAAGGAGATAACAAAGATGACAGAGAAGATCAAAGTGATGATCCCAGAAGCAGATGTGGCGAAAAGAATCGAAGAGATCGGAAAAAAGGTCAGTCAAGACTATGAAGGGAAGCAGGTGCATATGATCTGCGTTCTCAAAGGCGGCGTCTTTTTTATGTGTGAACTGGCAAAGCGGATCAGTGTGCCGGTTTCCATGGACTTTATGAGTGTGAGCAGCTACGGGGACGGCACTTCTTCCAGTGGTGTAGTGAAGATTGCCAAGGACCTGGATGAATCTCTGGAAGGCAAAGATGTGCTGGTGGTGGAAGACATCATTGATTCGGGAAGAACGTTGTTCTATTTATTGGAAATTTTGAAAAAGAGGCATCCGGCCAGCATGAGGCTTTGTACCTTACTGGATAAGCCTGACCGGAGGGTGCGCGATGTCAAGGTAGACTATGTAGGCTTTGAGATCCCCGATGAGTTTGTGGTAGGATATGGCCTGGACTATGCGCAGAAATACAGAAATCTGCCCTATATCGGTGTGGTAGAATTCGAAAAATAGAAAGGGGCTTGTGGAACATTGAATAATAGAAGGACAAAAGGGGTCAGCGGCCTTACTTTGCTGATCGTTGCGGTGCTGCTGTTTGCAGTGCTCTGGTACACCAGCCAGTTTGAAGAAAGAGACCGGGAACTGACCTGGGATGAATTTCAGACTCTGGTGACCAGCGATGATGTGGCGGCTGTGACGGTCCGGCAGAACAAAAGCGTGCCCACCGGACGGGTGGAGATCGAGCTTGCGAATGAAGATAAGGAAGGCGATCTGGTCAAATATTTTTATGTGTCGGATGTCAACGAGATCCAGAATTATCTGAAGGAACAGGGAGTGGATTACGAGATGCCCGATGTGCCTCAGGATAACTGGCTGGCGACCACACTTCTGCCGACACTGCTGTTGGTAGGCGGTGTGTTGTTGATTTTTGCGATGATGGGCCGCCAAGGCGGAGGAGCCAATGCCAAGGCTATGAGCTTTGGAAAGAGCCGGGCAAGAATGAGTACCGACAATGATAAGAAGATCACCTTTGCAGAGGTGGCCGGACTGCAGGAAGAGAAAGAAGAGCTGGAGGAGATCGTAGATTTTTTGAAATCCCCCAAAAAGTATATTCAAGTAGGAGCAAGAATCCCCAAAGGCGTGCTGTTAGTAGGACCTCCGGGAACAGGAAAGACGCTCCTTGCAAAGGCTGTGGCCGGAGAAGCGGGCGTCCCTTTCTTTACCATTTCGGGTTCAGATTTTGTAGAAATGTTTGTAGGTGTGGGTGCGTCCCGTGTCAGGGATCTGTTTGATGAGGCGAAAAAACATGCGCCATGTATCATATTTATCGATGAGATCGATGCCGTTGCCAGACGCAGGGGCACAGGCATGGGAGGCGGTCATGATGAAAGAGAGCAGACCTTAAATCAGCTGCTGGTAGAGATGGACGGTTTCGGCGTCAATGAGGGAATCATCGTGATGGCGGCTACCAACCGTGTGGATATTCTGGATCCTGCGATCCTGCGACCGGGCCGCTTTGACCGGAAGGTCATGGTAGGCCGGCCGGACGTCCAGGGAAGAGAGGAGATCCTGAAGGTACATGCCAAAGGAAAGCCCCTGAGTGAAGAAGTGGATTTAAAGCAGATTGCTCAGACGACGGCTGGATTTACCGGAGCAGATCTTGAAAATCTTCTGAATGAAGCTGCGATTCTGGCGGCAAAGGAAAACCGGGTATTTTTGAAACAGGAAGATATCCGCAAGGCATTTGTCAAAGTGGGGATCGGGGCAGAAAAGAGAAGCCGCGTAATCTCAGATAAAGAAAAACGGATTACCGCCTTCCATGAAGCGGGGCATGCCATTTTGTTTCATGTGCTTCCGGATGTGGGACCGGTATATAGTGTGTCGATTATTCCGACAGGTGGGGCAGGAGGATATACCATGCCTTTGCCGGAGAGGGATGATATGTTCAATACCAAGGGAAAAATGCTCCAAGACATTACGGTAGCTTTGGGCGGCCGTGTAGCAGAAGAGGAAGTTCTGGATGATATTACCACCGGTGCGTCCCAGGATATCAAGCAGGCGACCAGTCTGGCAAAATCCATGGTGACCAAGTTTGGAATGTCAGAGGCGGTAGGACTGATTAATTACGACGATGACAGCGATGAGGTCTTTATTGGACGGGATTTGGCACATGCATCCAGAGGATATGGAGAAAATGTAGCGACTACCATTGATCAGGAAGTAAAGAGGATCATTGATGAGTGTTATGAAAGAGCGAAAACCATCATCAAGGAGTATGACGATGTTCTTCATGCATGCGCCGATCTCTTGCTGGAAAAGGAAAAGATTTCCAGAGAAGAGTTCGAGGCACTGTTTGTAAAGGAGCCAGTGGAAGAGTAAAAAGACAGACATATAATAAGAGAGGGAATGCTATATGAATCAGGCAGCATTGTTTTGTGACGGGACCGGCAGTTATGTGTTCCCGGCAGAGCCGGAGGCAGGCGGCAGAGTTACGCTGCGTTTCCGTACGGCTAGAGATGATAGTGTTCAGGTCTTCCTGCTGACAAAGGGCGAATGCTATACGTTGGAGAAGGAATGCAGCAGGCAGGAGTTTGACTATTATTCCATCCGATGGCAACTGGGAGAAGAAGCCTTCCGTTACCGTTTTATGATACAGGATGAAAACGAAGTCTGTTATTACAGCAGATGCGGGGTTTCAAAAGAAATTGAGGAGTTTTACGATTTCGAGATTGTTCCGGGGTTCTCAACACCGGACTGGGCCAAGGGAGCGGTCATGTATCAGATCTATGTCGATCGTTTCTATAACGGAGATCCCAGCAACGATGTGGAAACCAGGGAATACTACTATATAGGCGGCTACAGCAGGCGAGTCACAGACTGGAATAAATACCCGGATAAAATGGGAGTTCGGGAGTTCTATGGGGGAGATCTGCAAGGTGTTATCGATAAACTGGATTATCTGCAGGATCTGGGTGTAGAGGTTTTGTATTTCAATCCGCTGTTTGTCTCTCCCTCTAACCATAAGTATGATATCCAGGATTATGATCATATCGATCCACATGTGGGCAGGATCGTAGAAGACGGCGGAGAGGTTCTGCCGGAAGGTGTGACGGACAACAGCCGTGCGACAAAGTACCAGAAACGGACGACAGGAAGGAAGAATCTGGAGGCCAGCAATCAGCTGTTTATCCGGCTGGTAGAGGAGCTTCACCGCAGAGGAATGAAGATCATTTTAGACGGAGTGTTTAATCACTGCGGCTCCTTTAATAAATGGATGGACCGGGAACGGATTTATGAAGGTCAGGAGGATTATCTGCCCGGTGCTTATATTTCTAAGGATAGCCCTTATCGCAGTTATTTTCGGTTCTTTAAAGAAGACGACGCACAGTGGCCTTACAACCAGCATTATGATGGCTGGTGGGGGCATGATACCCTGCCCAAGTTAAATTATGAGGAGTCCATGAAGCTTGAAAATTACATTCTTTCCATTGGGAAAAAATGGGTCTCCCCGCCTTACAATGTGGACGGATGGAGACTGGATGTAGCTGCAGATCTGGGACGAAGCCCGCAGTACAACCATCAGTTCTGGAAGAAGTTCCGCATGGTGGTAAAAAAGGCCAACCCTAACGCACTGATCCTGGCGGAGCATTATGGAGACCCCAGTTCCTGGCTGCGGGGAGATGAATGGGACTCCGTTATGAATTATGACGCATTTATGGAGCCGGTGACCTGGTTTTTGACAGGAATGGAGAAACACAGCGATGAGGTGCGGGGAGAACTGTTCGGAAATGGAGACAACTTCGTAAGCTCTATCTCCCACCATATGTCCAATATGCTGACACCGTCCCTGCAGGTGGCCATGAATGAGTTGTCCAACCACGATCATTCCCGGTTCCTGACGCGTACCAATCATATTGTGGGCCGGGTGGAAAACTTAGGACCAAAAGCGGCGGAGGAATATGTCAATCTGGCAGTTATGCGTGAGGCTGTGGTTATGCAGATGACCTGGGTAGGTGCACCTACCATCTACTATGGCGATGAGGCCGGCGTCTGTGGATTTACGGACCCGGATAACCGAAGAACCTACCCCTGGGGGCATGAAAACCAAGAATTGATTGCATTTCATAAGGAGATGATCCGGATTCACAAAGAATATCCGGCGCTTCGCACCGGTTCGCTGAATATTCTGTCCTGGGATGAAAATATCTTATCTTATGGAAGATTCCGAAAAGGCGAACAGATCATCGTGATCATCAACAATCGGAGTGAACTGACAGAAGTGACAGTACCGGCCTGGAGGGCAGAAGTACCCATGAAAGGTAGAATGGAACGTTTAATGTATTCCTATCAGGACGGCTATACCATAGAATATGAAGAATATCTGATCCGTGACGGTGAAGTGGTGGTCAATATGGGAGCACACTCCGCACTGGTGATGGTAGCCGTACGAGAAGACTGACGGTACAAAATAGGACGTAGACCTTTTGCAAAGGTCTACGTCCTATTTTGTGTTTTGCCCTGTACCTAAATGGAAAATACCCTGTACCTTCTTACTTTGTCAGGACTTCTACGCCGTCTTCTTTGATGAGTACCATGTATTCCACCTGTGCCGACAGGCCGCCGTCTTCGGTGTAAACGGTCCAGCCGTTTTCTTCATCGATGAAGAATTCAGGTCCTCCTTCGTTGATCATGGGTTCGATGGTAAACATCATGCCGGGCACTAGTACCATCTCGCTTCCCTTGGGAGTTACGTAGCTGACAAAGGGATCTTCATGGAATTCCAGGCCGATGCCGTGACCGCCGATTTCTTCTACAACGGAATATCCGTTTTTCTTGGCATGGGTATTGATTGCCCAGGCGATATCGCCAAGGTGTCCCCAGGGCTTTGCGGCCTTAAGCCCCAGTTCTACACATTCTCTGGTGACACGGACCAGCTTTTTTGCCCGTTCGGAGACGTCGCCGATCAGGAACATACGGGAAGCGTCGGAAAAGTATCCATCCAGGATAGTAGATACGTCTACATTGATGATATCGCCGTTTTTCAGAATCTCATTTTCGTCAGGGATTCCATGACAGATGACATCGTTGATGGAGGTGCAGACGCTTTTGGGAAATCCTTCGTAATTTAAGGGAGCAGGAATGCCGCCGTTTTGTGTGGTAAAGTCATAGACCAGGCGGTCAATCTCGGCGGTGCTCATGCCTTCCTTGATGTGAGCGGCCACATGATCCAACACAGCAGTGTTCAGACGAGCGCTTTTTTTAATGGCCTGGATTTGCTCCTCTGTTTTCAGAAGAGAACGGTTGGGAACGATCTGGCCTTTAGATGCCAAAGTCCATAATTTAATATCTAATTTATCCACGTGATTACCTCTTTCTTCCGTCATGTTTTTTTGAAAGGCAGTTCCCTGACTGCCTTCTATAGTATAACACATTTGTCAACTTCCCATTGTGCCATGGAAAAAAATAAGTTATAATTCTAGTAATGTGAAGAAGTGATAGAAAGGAGCAGAACAGATGTTAAGAATCGGAATGTTGACCAGCGGCGGAGACTGCCAGGCATTAAACGCAGCAATGCGCGGAGTGGTAAAAGGGATTTGCTCAAAAAGAGATGACGTAGAGATTTATGGATTTCAAGAAGGATATAAAGGATTGATCTATTCTAATTTTAAAATGTTGACCTCCCGTGATTTTTCCGGGATTTTGACACTTGGCGGGACAATCCTTGGCACATCCAGGCAGCCGTTTAAGTTGATGCGGGTGCCGGATGAGAACGGTCTGGACAAGGTGGAGGCCATGAAACACACCTATCATAAGCTGAACTTGGATTGTCTGGTGGTCCTGGGAGGAAATGGAACTCACAAGACGGCCAATATGTTAAGAGAGGAAGGTCTGAATATCATTACGCTTCCAAAGACCATTGACAACGATCTGTGGGGTACCGATATGACCTTCGGGTTCCAGAGTGCGGTAGATATCGCCACAGATACCATCGATAAGATTCATACCACAGCCACATCCCACAGCCGCGTGTTTATCATTGAAGTGATGGGACATAAAGTCGGATGGGTGACCCTGCATGCAGGCATTGCCGGCGGAGCAGATATCATTCTTTTGCCGGAGATCCCGTATAATACAGACGTGGTAGTAGATGCTATTAATAAGAGAAAAGCGGCCGGGAAACGCTTCACCATCATTGCGGTGGCAGAGGGAGCCATCTCCCAGAAGGATGCAAAGCTGTCCAAAAAAGAGCTGAAAGAAAAGAAAGAGAAGAAAAAATATCCGTCGGTTGCCTATGAAGTGGCAGAGCGGATCCAGAAGCGTACTGATCAGGAGGTTCGGATCACGGTGCCCGGGCACATGCAAAGAGGCGGCTCGCCATGTCCTTATGACAGAGTTCTTGCCACCAGATTCGGCGCGGCTGCAGCAGAGGCAATTTTGGACGGTGACTTTGGATACATGGTGGGATTAAAAGACGGAAAGATTCTGCGCGTTCCGTTGGCGGAGGTCGCAGGAAGGCTGAAGATGGTAGATCCGGATGCGGATATTATCGAAGAGGCAAGAATGACCGGAATCAGTTTCGGAGACAAATAAGACGGAAAACAGACAGGAAGTGTAACACATGTCATATATGGCATTATACCGGAAGTTTCGCCCCGGTGAATTTGAAGATGTAAAAGGGCAGGATGCCGTTGTCAGGACTTTGAAAAATCAGATTTCTGCCGGAAGGATCGGCCATGCCTATCTATTCTGCGGAACCCGGGGAACAGGAAAGACTACGGTGGCGAAAATTTTTGCCAAGGCAGTCAACTGTGAGCATCCGGTGGATGGAAGCCCGTGCGGGGAGTGTGCGTCCTGCAGGGCAATTGCAGCAGGAAACTCTATGAATGTGATAGAGATCGATGCGGCGTCCAACAATGGTGTGGACAACATCCGGGAGATCCGGGAGGAAGTTTCCTATCGGCCTACGGAGGGAAAATATAAAGTTTACATTATTGATGAGGTGCACATGCTGTCGATCGGCGCATTTAACGCACTTCTAAAGACGTTGGAGGAACCGCCGGAATATGTGATCTTTATTCTGGCTACCACGGAGGCAAATAAAATTCCGGTTACGATTTTAAGCCGGTGCCAGAGATATGATTTTAAACGGATTTCCATTGATACAATTGCGGCAAGACTGAAAGAGCTGATTGACAAGGAGCAATGGGAGGTGGAGGACAAGGCAGTCCGGTATCTTGCAAAAGCAGCGGATGGATCCATGAGAGATGGCTTAAGCCTGTTGGATCAGTGTGCAGCGTTTCATATCGGAGAGTGTCTGACTTATGACCACGTGCTGGAGATCCTGGGAGCAGTGGATACGGACGTGTTCAGCCGTCTGCTCCGGGAGCTTTTGTCTATGGACGTATCCAAGGTGATCGAAACGGTGGATGAGCTGGTGATGGGGGGAAGAGAGCTCTCCCAGCTGGCAGCGGATTTTACCTGGTATCTCAGGAATCTTCTGCTGGTAAAATGCTCAGATGATATGGAGGATGTACTGGATGTGTCCACTGAAAATCTGGCACAGCTCAAAGAAGAAGCTGGAATGATCGAGAATGAGACTTTGATCCGGTATATCCGGATATTTTCAGATCTGACCAATCAGCTGAAGTTTTCAACCCAGAAACGAGTGCTCCTGGAAGTGACGCTGATCAAGTTGTGCCGTCCGGCCATGGAGACGAATCAGGATGCTCTTTTGGACCGGATCCGTCTGATTGAAAAGCAGCTGGAGGAAGGAATCGTTACAAAGGCACCTAGAGAGTCTTCCAGGGCAGGATACAGCGGGGGCGAGACAGAACTTGAAAAAAAGGAGATCAAGCCAAAGCTTCCCAAGGCGCTCAATGAAGACGTCAAGGCAGTGGCAAAGGACTTCCGTAGCATCATCATGGAGGCGTCTCCCATGCTGCGGACCTATCTGAAAAAGGTGCGCTTAAGCGCCGGAGAAGGGAATATCCTGTTGGTGGTAGCGCCGGATGAACTAAGCGCCGGAGTGATCGGATCAGAGGCACACAAAGAAGAGATTCAAAGGCTGATCGAAGAGAAGATTGGCAGACAGGTAGAGATAGAGGTACGCCAGGTATCAGCCGGCGGACAATTTGAGGACAGCTTCGTAGATCTTGAGAAGCTGATTCATATGGAGATTACAGTAGAAGATTAGGAGGAGATAGTGATATGGCAAAGCGAGGAGGATTTCCAGGCGGCGGAATGCCGGGAAACATGGCAAATCTGATGAAGCAGGCACAGAAGATGCAGCGTCAGATGGAGGAGCAGGCAAAGGAGATGGAAACAAAAGAGTTTACAGCCACAGCAGGCGGCGGGGCTGTAGAGGTGACCATGTCCGGGACCAAAAAGCTTACGAAGGTGAAGATCGACGAGGAAGTTGTGGATCCTGATGATGTGGACATGCTGGAGGATCTGATCATTGCAGCGGTTAATGAAGTGCTGGAGAAAGTAGACGAGGCTTCCGCATCAGCAATGTCTAAATTTACCGGAGGAATGGGCGGCGCAATGCCGGGGCTGTTCTAAGAGGAGTTGATTGCATGGATTATTACAGCAGCCAGATCAGCAAATTAATCGAAGAATTGTCATGCCTTCCGGGCATCGGTGCAAAGTCAGCGGCAAGGCTGGCTTTTCATTTGATACACATGCCCAAAGAGGACGTAAAAAGACTGGCAGACACCATGGTGTCTGCCAGAGAAAATGTCAGATACTGTAAGGAGTGCTATACACTGACCGATCAGGAACTGTGCCCGATCTGCCAGAGCAGTACAAGAGACCACAAGACCATCATGGTTGTGGAAAATACCAGGGATCTGGCGGCTTATGAGAAGACGGGGAAATACAATGGCGTCTATCATGTGCTGCATGGTGCCATCTCCCCTATGCTGGGGATTGGTCCAGAAGACATTAAGTTGAAAGAACTGATTACCCGTCTGGAAGGGGATGTGGAAGAAGTGATCATTGCCACTAACTCCAGTCTGGAGGGTGAGACCACGGCCATGTATATCAGCAAGCTGATTAAGCCAACCGGCATTAAGGTGAGCAGGATCGCCAGTGGGGTACCGGTGGGCGGTGACCTGGAGTACATTGACGAAGTGACACTGTTAAGAGCGCTGGAAGGAAGAACAGAATTGTAGCATGAGAAAGAAAAAAGTGACGTCCACGGATATTGCAAAAGCGGCAGGAGTTTCTCAGTCCACGGTATCCATGATCTTGAATAAGAAATATAACGTTTCTTTTTCCAAAGAGACCATTGAACGGGTGGAAACGGCGGCCAGAGAGCTGGGATATACCGTTTCCAGGCCAAGAACAGGGAAAAGTTTGCGCAGAGAAAAGCTTCTGGTGGTATTCTGCTCAAATCTGACCAATCCCTATTATGTGATGCTTTTGCAGGGGATTGAGTCCCGGGCCAAGGAAGAAGGGTTCGGGCTTTTTGTGTGTAATATCCAGCGGGACTTGAAGATGGAAGAGCGTTACTTAAAGATGATGAAAGATCTAAAGCCCCTGGGGATCATCTATACTTGCAATCCCAGCCACTGCTTTTTAAATGAGGTAGAAGAACTGTCCAAGCAGATTCCGGTGGTGGTGGTAAACAATCAAAATGAAAAACTGAATGTGGACGCAGTGGAGCTGGATAATTCCAAACTGGGCCGGATCATGGCAAGACATCTTCTGGATCTGGGACATCACAAGGTAGCCTATATTGCCCCGCCTCTTACGGCCAGGCAGAAGCAGCGGTCGAAACGGGTGGAAGGATTCTTAAAAGAGTATGAAGAGGCTGGTTTTAAAGACGGTGTCATCATCAAAGCAGCAGGGGAAGAGTTGGATCTTACGGTGGCTCACATTGATTCGGAGTACAAGATCGGATATGACCTGACCCGGGAGCTTCTGAGAGAATCCCGGGATATCACGGCTATTGTGGGACTGAACGATATGATTGCATTTGGAATTCTGGACGCGCTTCAGGAGGAGAAGATTAAGGTGCCGGGCGAGATGTCCGTCATGGGATGCGACAATACTTTGTTTGCGCGGATTCATAAAGTGGCGCTTACGACTATTGACCATTTTGTGGTGTATAAAGGCCGGGATGCCTGTGATATTATTATGAAAAAGATCGCCTCCCATCATAGGAAATATGCGGATCTGGAACCGGTCAGCACCTATCATGTGGAGTATGAGCCCAGACTCATTGTCCGGGGGACCACCGGATATCCGGCAGGGAAGAAGAAAAAATAAAATTAATGGATTTTGAAAAAATATTATTAATAAAAACGAAGGACAGAATAAAAAATGACAGGAAAATCTGTGCTCTTACTTTAAATGATGTAGGAATAATCAAAAATATTCGTTGATAAATTAAAAATATTAATAGAAAAAATTATTAATAAAAAACAGGACTATTGACCAGAGGAAAAGGATTACGTTATAATTTAAATATCTGGGAAACTGTTAAATAATAGGAGGAAATGAACATGAAATTTTTCATCGACACAGCAAAGGTAGAAGACATTAAGAAAGCAAACGATATGGGAGTGATCTGCGGCGTTACCACGAACCCGTCTCTGATTGCAAAAGAAGGCAGAGTATTTGAGGAAGTCATTGCAGAGATTGCATCCATCGTAGACGGACCGATCAGCGGAGAGGTAAAGGCAACGACAACAGACGCTGAGGGCATGATCGCAGAGGGACGCGAGATCGCCAAGATCCATAAAAATATGGTAGTCAAGATTCCGATGACTGTGGAAGGACTGAAGGCGGTGAAGGTACTTTCCTCCGAAGGGATCAAGACCAATGTAACCTTGATCTTTACTGCAAATCAGGCACTTCTGGCTGCAAGAGCAGGAGCATCTTACGTTTCTCCATTCCTGGGACGTCTGGACGATATCTCTGTAAGAGGAACTGATCTGATTGCAGAGATTTCTGAAATCTTCAAGATCGCTGGTATCCAGACTGAGATCATCGCAGCCAGCATCCGTCATCCGATGCATGTGACAGACTGTGCTCTGGCAGGAGCTGATATTGCTACTGTTCCTTACGCAGTTATTGAGAAAATGACACATCATCCACTGACTGATGCAGGAATCGAAAAATTCCAGGCAGACTATAAGGCAGTATTTGGAGAATAATTTGCAGGAGGACATCATGGATAAATTAGAGTTGATGAAAACAGCCAATGAGATCCGCAAAGGTATCATCACAGCAGTGCACAGCGCCAAATCCGGGCATCCGGGCGGATCTTTGTCGGCGGCAGATATCTATACGTATCTGTATTTTGAAGAAATGAACGTTGATCCCAAAGACCCTAAAAAGGCAGACCGGGATCGGTTTGTTCTTTCCAAAGGTCACACGGCGCCGGGGTATTACTCAACATTGGCGCATAAAGGATTTTTCCCGGTGGAGGATCTGACGACCCTTCGTAAGACGGGATCCTATCTTCAGGGACATCCGGATATGAAGCATATTCCGGGTGTGGACATGTCCAGCGGCTCACTGGGACAGGGAATTTCTGCAGCTGTAGGGATGGCAATTTCTGCCAAGCTTTCCGGCGACAGTTATAGAGTGTACACCCTTCTTGGGGATGGCGAGATCCAGGAGGGTCAGGTATGGGAGGCAGCCATGCTGGCGGCACACAGAAAGCTGGACAACCTGGTTGTCATCGTAGACAATAATAACCTCCAGATTGACGGAGCCATTGATGACGTCAACTCACCCTATCCCATCGATAAAAAGTTTGAGGCCTTCAATTTCCATGTGATCAATATCGACGGCCATGATTTTGATGCCATCGATGCCGCTTTTAAAGAGGCAAGAAATACAAAAGGACAGCCCACAGCCATTATTGCAAAGACGGTAAAAGGAAAGGGCGTATCCTTCATGGAGAATCAGGCTTCCTGGCATGGTGCGGCTCCTAATGACGAGCAGTACAAAGTGGCGATGGCAGATTTAGAGAAAGTAGGTGAAGCATTATGTCAGAAGTAAAGAAGATTGCAACAAGAGAGAGCTACGGTAATGCTTTGGTAGAGTTAGGAAAAGAGCATGAAGATCTGGTGGTGCTGGACGCAGACCTGGCGGCGGCTACCAAGACCGGAATTTTTAAAAAGGCGTTTCCGGAACGTCATATCGATTGCGGAATCGCAGAGTGCAATATGATGGGCGTGGCTGCAGGACTGGCAACCACCGGAAAGGTTCCGTTTGCAAGCTCTTTTGCCATGTTCGCGGCAGGGCGTGCTTTTGAGCAGGTTAGAAATTCCATCGGATATCCCCATCTGAATGTAAAAATCGGCGCGACCCATGCAAGTATCTCTGTGGGAGAAGACGGTGCGACTCATCAGTGTAATGAAGATCTGGCTTTGATGCGTACCATTCCCGGCATGGTTGTGATCAATCCGGCAGATGACGTGGAAGCCCGGGCAGCAGTCAAGGCGGCTTATGAGCATGTAGGACCGGTGTACCTCCGGTTTGGCCGTGCAGCAGTGCCGGTGATCAATGACAATCCAGATTATCACTTTGAGATCGGCAAAGCGATCACCTTGCGTGAGGGAACAGATGTTACCATTATCGCGGCAGGCCTTCCGGTATCCGAGTCTCTGGCAGCTGCAGAAAAGCTGGCAGCAGACGGAATCAGCGCACGGGTAATCAATATGCACACCATCAAGCCTCTGGACGAGGAGGCGGTGATGAAGGCTGCAGAAGAGACCGGAAAGATCGTAACGGTAGAAGAACACTCCGTTATTGGCGGTCTGGGAAGCGCGGTCTGTGACGTAGTGGCAGAAAAAGCTCCGGCCAAGGTGATGAAAATCGGTATCAATGATGTATTCGGAGAGTCCGGTCCGGCAGGAGAGCTGATCAAGAAATACGGCCTGGATGCAGACAGCATCTACGAGAAAGTAAAAGCATTTGTATAATTCAGATAAAAAATACTGCGGGAGCATCTACTTTTGCAGTATTTTTTATCTACTTTTTTCGATGGGGACGGGGGATTTTTGAAAATCCCCCGTCCCCATCCGCGTCTTCATCCGACATTCTTGGACGCGTGATTTGGCATGGCATAAGAGGGCTGGTCGAACTTGGGACAAACCTGCCGGAAACTTCTAATGACAGGCCTCACCGATTGGCAAAATACGCAAAATCCATATGCTATCATAACCCAAAATACAAAAAATGAGGTGAGAGTATATGGAAAGACAACTTCCAAAAAATGTAAGACAGATTGGGAACGTCAGTGACGAACCAAAGATCTATGTAGAAGATTATGTGGATACCTATCTAAATCAGTTGAAGGACAAGGCAAAAGAGGATCCGGTGGGAATCGCGCTGGCAGGAGAGATCCTGGTACTGGAGGGACAACCTGTGGTGTGCATATCCGGGGCGTTTCGGCTGACCGAAGTGGAGATCAATGGAAAAGAGATTGTCCTAAAGGAAGATACCATCAAAAAGATGGAGAATGACCGTAAAAAATATTTCCCTGAGACTGAGATCGTGGGATGGGGTATTTTGGAGAATGGAAAGCCCATGGGCAGAAACCGGGAGTTTGGCCGGATTCACAGCAAATATTTCTCAAAAGACCAGTCGGTTTTCATATGGAAAGATTCCATGGACGGGGAAGAGACATTTTATGCCTATAAATATGGAGAATTGATGCAGATGGGCGGACATTACATTTTTTATGAAAAAAATCCCGCCATGCAAAATTATATGATCAGTACGCGCAAAAAGATTGGCGTGACACCCAGTGAAGTGGTTGAGGATCGAGCTGCAAAGGATTTTCGTAGTGTCGTAAGGGAGCGCATGGAAAACAAAAACGACCGTCAAAGTTCCCGGTTCGTGTACATTACAAGTGCATTGCTGGTTGTCGTAGTGCTGGTGATCGGTGTCTCGACCATGAATAATTATGATAAAATGGAAGCTGTGCAAAGCTCCCTGGAGTCTTTGTCCCAGTCGGTGAATCAGCCTAAGAGCCAGGAGGAAACCCAGACCGCAAGTGGACAAAGCGAAGAAGCCCAGGCGGCAGGGGCGCCGGTAGAGACCGCCCAGGCGGAGGCTTCCAGTGAGCCAAAGGAAGAAGAGGAGGATACACAGACGAATACAGAAGCGGTGATGACCACAGACCCATCGGAGGTCGACTTGGGTGACGAGGATTATTATGTAGTGCAAAAAGGGGACACGCTGGATACCATCAGCATAAAAGTATATGGAAATGCCACTCAGGTAGATGCCATCTGTAAGATGAATGGACTGTCTGACGGAAACCTGATTTATATTGGGCAAAAATTACTGCTTCCATAGTTTGGAAATTATGATACAATATATAAGATGCAAATGAAAACCAGTAAAGGTGGAACAGATGATACACTGGAAAAGGAAGAAGTTCAGGGTCGTGGAAGAAGAAAAAGACCCGACAGATAAAATTGTAGAGCGTATTATCAAGGAGCTTAGAACAGAAGACCAGCCGGGGGACGAGATGGAAGAGCAGATGCGCAGGCAGAAGAAAAGACGCTGGAAGCGGACAGCCATCGCAGTTGGAATCATTCTGGCATTAGCCGTAGGAATTTATCTTTTGATCAACCTCCAGACGTATACCAGCGTGCGCACGCTGGATACCTATACTGTCAGCGGCGCTTCCGGAAGCGAATATGCGCAGTTTGCGGACGGGGTGCTCAAATACAGCAGAGACGGCATTTCCTATCTGGATCAGAAGGGGGAAGAGGTCTGGAACCAGCCTTATCAGATTCAAACCCCGGTGGTGGATGTCAATGAGACCTCTGCCGCGGTGGCGGACAAAGGAGGCAATTCCATCCTGGTGTTTGGGGAAGAAGGTTTAAGAGGAGAGATGGAGACGGATCTTCCTATTGAAAAGATCCGGGTATCGGAGCAGGGAATCGTCAGCGTGATCCTGGTTGATGAAACCTCATCTCAGATCCTGTGCTATGATGCGGCAGGAAATCTTCTGGTGGAACATAAGACATCCGTGAATGGGACAGGCTATCCGTTAGACGCGGCATTATCGCCGGACGGAGAGGTCATGCAGGTGCTGTACCTCTACACACAGGGGGGAACGATTACATCTCGGGTCGTCTATTATAATTTTGGCGAGGAAGGGGAGAACAAGACCGATCACGAAGTGTCTAAGGAGGAATATGACAATACGGTAATGCCTTACGGATTTTTCATGAACCAGTCCGTGTCTGTGGCTGTAGGGGATAACAAGATGACCATTTTCCGGGGAAGCACCGTGCCGGAGGAATCGGTGCAGGTGAAGATTGACAAAGAGATCAAAAGTGTGTTTTATAACCAGAAATATATCGGAATGGTTCTGAAGAATAAAGGAAAAGAAGGCTATGAACTTCGCCTCTACAATGTGCGGGGCCAGGTGGCCATGTCGGAGGATTTTACCGGTGATTACAGTCATGTCAAGCTTTGCGGAAGCCAGGTGATCATGTATGACGGAAAAAACTGCAGTATTTTTACCCGGGGAGGCATTCGGAAATTTGACGGAGAGATGAACAGCAATATTCTGGAAATCTTTCCAGTGGCAGGAGTTAACAAGTACATCGTGATGAACGAGAACGGCATGGAGGTTGTCCGGCTCGTAAAATAAGGAGAGTATATGAATTGGTTATCAATGACAGTCGGAGCTGTGTTTTTAATCTGCCTGATCGTGGGATTTATGAGGGGGGCTATTAAAATCATTGTATCGCTGGCAGCGACGCTGCTTACGTTAGTGCTGGTATATTTTGCGTCTCCTCATGTGGCGGATGCAATCGCAGAGTATACCCCTTTGGACGATATGATCAAAAGTCAGGTGGTGGCGACGATGGCAAATGCGGCATCGGCTCAGCTAGGCGCAGGAGAAGAAGCAGGAAGCCTGGACGCAGACAGTGTGCGCAAAGTGCTGGCGGCAGCAGGCGTGTCAGAGGATATGCTGGCCCAGTATGGAATCTCCATCGACGACATCGTTAATGGAAAAATCAGCAGTGAAGATCTGGCGAAATTTGGCATTTCTTCCGATGTGCTGAACGGCCTTCAAGGCGAAGAAGGGGCATCGATGGAAGAGATCATCACCAGCGCTGAGATTCCAAGAGACGTGCAGATCCAGGCAATAGAAGGTGCTGATCTGCCTGAGATCTTTAAAAGTCTGCTTACAGAAAATAATAACAGCGAAATGTACAGCCAGCTTGGGGCCGAGACTTTTGCAGAATATGTAGGAGATTTTCTTGCAGAATTGATCTTGAATATTCTCGCGTTTCTGTGTACATTTATTTTTGTCACAATTGTGATCAGGGCCGTCCTCTTTGCGCTGGATATTGTCTCAAACCTTCCAGTCCTTGGCATTTTAAACCGGATTGCAGGCGGGATCATTGGCCTTAGCGGCGCTTTGATCATCGTGTGGACGGCATTTATTGTGATCACGCTGCTTTATGTGACAAGCTTTGGCAAAGAAATGTATGAGATGATTGAGACAGACGTGTTTTTGAACACCTTATATCAGCATAATCCGCTCATGGGAATTGCGACCATGTTTCGATAAACACTTGTAAATTAAAAATCAAAAGAGGAGGAAAAGACTATGCCGCTTTTAAACGAAAATTACCAGAACCTGGAAGAAAGCTATCTGTTTGCAGAGATTGCAAGGAGAGTGAGCAAATACGAGGAGGACCATCCGGATCAGAAGATCATCCGTTTAGGGATCGGAGATGTGACAAGACCATTGACTCCGAAGGTGATTGCAGCGATTCATGAAGCAACAGATATGCAGGCAGTATCAGAGACCTTTAAAGGATATGGACCGGAGAAAGGGTATGAATTTTTGCGGAATGCCATTTCTGCATATTATAAGAGAAATGGTGCAGATGTGGATCCAGATACGATCTTCATCTCCGACGGAGCAAAAAGTGATACCGGAAATATTACAGATCTTTTCGCAAAAGAAAATGTGGTACTGGTGCCAGATCCAGTATATCCGGTATATGTAGACACGAATATCATGGATGGTCGTAAGATCGTGTACATGAATGGAACAGCAGAAAATAATTTCCTGCCTATGCCAGATCCTTCCCTTAAGGTGGATCTGATCTATCTGTGTTCACCCAACAATCCGACAGGCGCGTGCTATAATAAGGAACAGCTGAAATGCTGGGTGGACTATGCAAAGGCAAATCAGGCGGTGATCTTGTTTGATGCGGCATATGAGGCTTTCGTTTCTCAGCCGGAGCTTCCCCGCAGTATTTTTGAGATTGAGGGTGCAAAAGAGTGCGCCATAGAGTTTTGTTCTCTTTCTAAGACGGCAGGATTTACAGGAACCCGCTGCTCTTATACGGTGATTCCAAAAGAGCTGGTATTTACAGCTTCCAATGGGGTGGAGATGTCCCTTCATGCAATGTGGAACCGGAGGCATTCCACCAAGTTCAATGGTACGCCGTATATCGTACAGTATGCAGCCGCAGCTGTATTTACAGAAGAAGGCATGGCAGAGTGCCAGGCGAATCTTGATTATTACAAGGAGAATGCAAGAATCATTTCCCAGGTGTTGGATCAAAAGAAGATCCCCTATACAGGAGGAATCAATTCGCCATATATCTGGTTTGAGTGCCCGAAGGGAATGGAGTCCTGGGAATTTTTTGATTATCTGCTGGAGAACGCCCAGGTGGTCGGAACGCCGGGCGCCGGATTTGGAGAAAACGGAAAGAACTATTTCCGCTTGACAGCCTTTGGACAGCATGAGAGCACCAAAGAGGCAATGAGACGGTTTGATCAGTTGTTTTAGAATAATAGGAAGTTCATAATTATATGAGAAGAGGAGCGTAAAGGCTCCTCTTTTTTGTACAGTCATAATGAAATATTACATGTCTAAATGTTTTTGCAAAAATTAAAAGAAATAAACAGAAATTGTATGAAAAATCTGCATAATACGCAAAAAAATACAGAAGTATCAAAGGAAAGATAGATGGAAAGAACTGGTGACAAAAGGACATGGAGGACGGACATTTCACCATTTGGAAGGAAAAAGACAAGTGCTATAATCGGACTATGCATAAACGGTACGAATAATTATTCGACAAGCTTTTCAAGATTGGAGGATTGGATTATGAAATTGAAAAAAGTGCTTGCAGCTCTTTTGGTAGCAGCGATGGGCGCGTCTCTTGCAGCGTGCGGCAGCAGCGGTGGTAAGGACAGCAGCAGTGAAGGCGGAAGTACAGAGCTTACCAGTTCCGATGAGCCATTGACCGTAGCAATCTGGGACAGCAATCAGGAGCCGGGGCTTCGAGAGATTATGGATGATTTTACGGAAGAGACTGGAATCGAGGTTGATATTCAGATTACACCTTGGAGTGACTACTGGACGATGCTGGAGGCAGCCACGACTGGAGACTCCATGCCAGATGTCTTCTGGATGCATTCCGATCAGATTGGGACATATGCAGAATATGACGATATTTTATTGAATCTGTCTGATCTGATTAAAGAAAGCGATAAAATTGATCTGTCAAAGTATCCGGAAGCACTGGTAAATACTTATCAGAATGAAAATGGAGACCAGCTGGCAATTCCAAAGGATATCGATACCTGTGCAGTGTGGTATAATAAGACCATGTTTGATGAGGCAGGCATTCCTTACCCGGAAGCTGGATGGACCTGGGATGATTTCCGGGAGATAGCAAAACAGCTGACAAAAGCTGACGGCAGTCAGTATGGAACTGCGATTAAGCCGTCTAATTATCAGGAATCCTGGTATAGCACGATTTATGCATATGGTGGAGAAGTGCTCAGCGAGGATAAGACAAAATCAGGTTTTGATGAGCCAAAGACCATTGAAGGAATGCAGGTAATCGAAAATATTATCAAAGACGGATCCATGCCGGATTACAGTGTAGTATCGGAAAATGAGTCCACAGAACTGATGGAAAATGGAACGGTTGCTATGACCTTCCAGGGATCCTGGGCTCTGGCAGAGCTTGCAGGAAATGAATATGTTCAGCAAAACTGTGACGTGGCTCCTCTTCCGGAAGGACCAGAAGGAACAAAATCTATTTACAATGGTCTTGGATGGGCAGCTTCTGCAAAGGGAGATAATACGGAAGGTGCATGGAAACTGATTGAATATCTGGGATCTAAAGAAGCACAGACAAAACAGGCAGAACTTGGTGTGACCATGTCTGCATATGAAGGAACCTCTGAAGGATGGGCAGCATCAAATCCACAGTTCAACCTGCAGGTATATCTGGATATGATGGATGATGCACAGGCATATCCAAGCTCAAAAAATACACAAGTTTGGTTCCAGATGATGCAAGATAAAATGGTAGATGCATTTAGCGGGAAAAAGCCAATGGAAGAGGTCTGCAAAGACATTGCCGTAGAAATGAATAATTTCCTTGCGGAAGAACAATAGGAAATATCAGGGCGTCTCGGTAAGAGATGCCCTTTTTCTGAAACAGGAAGTTTGGCTCAGGAGGTGGAATGAGTGGCAGTGAAAAAGACAAGGGCAAAGATGACAAAGCGAAAAAGAGCTGAAATGATCTGGGGATGGGCCTTTATCCTCCCAACGATGATCGGACTTGTGGTTTTGAACATCATTCCGATTTTTCAGTCGATTTATCAGAGTTTTTTCAAAACAGGAGCCTTTGGTCGAGGAAATATTTTTGTGGGAACAGAAAACTATGAGAGGCTGTTTTCGGATGGGATGGTCTGGCAGGCGTTGCTGAATACATTGAAGTATGCAGTGATCGAAGTGCCTGTTTCCATCGTGATTGCTTTAGTACTGGCTGTTTTATTGAACAGGAAGATGAAGGGACGTTCGATTTACCGGGCGATTTATTTTATGCCGATGGTGGCGGCTCCGGCAGCTGTGGCAATGGTATGGAGCTGGCTTTACAATACCAGATTTGGATTGTTGAACCACTTGCTGGGCAAACTTGGACTGGGACCGGTAGAATGGATTTCAGATCCAGATATTGCCATTGTATCTGTGGCAGTTGTAGGTATCTGGAGCGTAATAGGATACAATATGGTTCTTTTCCTGGCAGGATTACAGGAAATACCGCGAGATTATTATGAAGCGGCGGAAATTGACGGGGCAAATGCAGTTCAGCAATTCTTTAAAATCACAGTTCCGTTGATTTCACCTACCATGTTTTTTGTTGTGGTTACCAGGGTAATCGCTTCACTTCAGGTGTTTGATACGATTTTTATGATGATCGACCGGAGCAGTCCGGCCCTTACAAAGACCCAGTCTCTGGTATATTTGTTTTACCGGTATGCCTTTGTGGAAAACAATAAAGGTTACGGATCAGCCATCGTCGTGCTGTTGCTTTGTATTATTATGGTGATTACGGTATTCCAGATGATTGCTCAGAAGAAGTGGGTTCATTATGACTAAGGAGGTGCGGGCATGAAAAAAGAAGCAAATACAAAGCGTTTGGTAAAACATGTTGTCCTGATCCTGGGAGCCGTCATCATGCTGGTTCCTTTTATCTGGATGTTTTTGACTGCATTTAAGACAGAGACGGAAGCGACGCAGATGAATCCATTTGTCATCTTCCCCTCTGAGTGGAGAACAGATGCATTTTCGGAGGTTCTTCGAAAAATGGATTTTGTTAAGTTATATATTAATACGTTATTGATGATTCTGGGAAGAATTGTATGTGCAGTTCTGACTGCTACGATGGCGGGATATGCCTTTGGAAGATTGCATTTTAAAGGGAAAAATATTTGTTTTGGACTGGTGTTGTTTCAGATGATGGTTCCAACTCAGATTTTTATTATCCCACAGTATTTGATGGTTTCCAAGATTGGAATGTTGAATACCATATTTTCGTTGATTTTCCCAGGTCTTGTGACGGCTTTTGGAACGTTCCTGATGCGTCAGGCATATATGGGACTTCCCAAGGATCTGGAGGACGCGGCTCGACTGGATGGATGTAATATCGGTCAGACATTCCTCTATGTCATGCTGCCGTTAACCAAATCTTCCATGGTGGCTTTGGGAATTTTTACAGCTTTGTTCGGATTTAAGGATCTGATGTGGCCGTTGGTGGCAAATACAGAACAGACATCTATGCCGTTGGCAGCAGCGCTTGCAAAAATACAGGGACAGTTTTCGGCAAACTATCCAGAACTGATGGCGGCGTCTTTGATCGCCTGTGTTCCGATGATTGTAATCTACCTGTTGTTCCAGAGACATTTCATTGAGGGAATTGCCACATCCGGCGGAAAGTTATAATCATTTTAAGGAGGCAGGAGGCGATATTCGCTGGGGCTCATGCCAGTCATCCGGTGAAAAGCCTTGGAAAAAGCAAAAGCATCCTGATATCCCACCTGTTTTGCAATATCTTTGATAGAATCCGCAGTAGAGATTAAAAGAGTCTGTGCCTTTTCTATGCGGAAGGAAAGAAGATATTCCTGGGGGGACTGGTGCAGTTTTTCCTTGAATAAATGATAGAGATAGGAGCGGTGTACACCGATATAGCTGGCAATATCCGTAACACTGATCTGGCTGTTATAGTTGACGGAAATATACTGCAGGGCGTGTTCGATATAATTATCGCTGGATGCATCATAAGGAACTGCAAAATTGTCAGATGACGCGCTGTTGGAATCAATCAGCAGGGAAAAGAAACGATAAAGACAGCCCAGGCGTATCAACTCATTTGCAGAAGTAAACTGACTTGCGTTCAGCATCTGATGAATCAAGGCAGTGAATTTTTCCGGAGGGATATTGCAGTTTCGGATCAGATGAGATTCATCAAACCCGGCGGCTTTTAAAAAAGAGGCAGCCTTCGTCCCATGAAAGCTGACCCAGGCATAGTACCAGGGGGAATCCTGGTCAGCATAATAATAGACGTTGGTGTCAGGGGGACATAAAAATAGCTGGCCTCGTTTCAAATGGTATGTTTGGGAATCGATCTTGAAGTATCCGTTCCCGTCCAGGATCACATGGAGATGATATTCGGGACGGGAATTGGGACCGAAGGAATGGCCGGGAGGACATTTCTGGCTTCCGCAGGAATAAAGATATAGGTCGGTGGTGTGGTGATCGATCCGGGTTAGACAGTGATATCCGGCATCTTCTTCATAAATGGGTTTCATGCGACTTACCTCCCTTTTGTATGATCCAAGGACTGATTGGAAGCTTCTGTGGTGCGATACCAGGAAGGAGAACAACCAAACCGCTTCTTAAACGCCTTTGAAAAGTTCAGAGAATCATTGTATCCGGTTCTTAATGCGATCTCGGACACAGAAAGGTCTGTCTGCAAAAGAAGATCAGCAGCCTTGGACAGCTTAAAGGAGACCAGATATTTTTGAGGCGATGTATGAAGTTCTTTCTTAAAAATCGTATACAGATAGGAGCGGTTGACTCCCACATAATCTGCAATATCGGAAACAGAGATCTTGGAGTAAGAGTGTTCAATAAATTCTAAGGCATGTGTTACATAGGTTTCTGGCAGATGGTCCGATACGGGAGGTTCGGAGGTGGAAGGGGAGCCGTCTGTGGTCAACAGGGAAAGAATCTCATAGAGAAATCCGACACATGCAAGCTCAGAAGATAAGGTCCGCCTGCTAAAATGCATAATCTGTGAGACCATTTCCTCAACGTGTTCCACAGGAAAATTCAGATCACATACAGGATGCTGGACAGATAACGACGTTTTTTCCAGGCAAAGAGGAGCCTGCCTTCCATTGAAAGCCACCCATACGTAAGTATATGGGAAATCGGGATCTGCATAGTAGTAGGTGGGGATGTGAGGCGGCACCAGGAATGCCTGTCCACGGGAAATGGGATATTCTCGTCCCTGAATCTGGTAAAAGCCTCTGCCGCTGGTCAGGAAGTGAATCAGGTATTCATCGCGGGAAGCCGGACCAAAAGAATGATCTGCCGGACAATGTTCTCTTCCACAGTAACATAGATACAGGTCTTCCGTCTGGTGACCTGGTGCGTATAAATATTGATAGTCCAAAGGACTTGTTTTTGATTCGAAATATGTCATAACTACCACCACCTGATACTTAACAGAATAATCATTCAAAGATTAAAAGTCAAGCATGGGGAAATAGACTATAGATGAAGGAGATAAAAGATTATGCCGATCATATTTCATGAAAAATCCAAAGAATTTCATCTTTATAATAAAGAAATCAGCTATCTGTTTCAGATTATTGATAATGGGCAGCTGGGACAGCTTTATTATGGGAAACGGTTGAGAGATCGGGAGGATTTTAGCCATTTATTTGAACGTTGTTCCCGGGACATGGCGCCGTACAATTTTGAAGGAAACTGTGATTTTTCTTTGGAGCATATCAGGCAGGAGTACCCGACGTTTGGAAATGGGGATATGAGGTATCCGGCTTATGAGATTGAACGGATAAACGGAAGCCGGATCGTGGAGTTTGTGTATGAGAGCCATAAAATCTATGCAGGGAAACCGAAGCTTTCCGGGCTTCCGGCGACTTACGTGGAATCCCCGGAGGAGGCCCAGACATTGGAAATCACTTTTGTGGAGCCTTATATTCATATGAAGATGATCTTGACCTATACCATCTATGAGCAGTGGCCGGTGATCACAAGAAACGCCCGGTTTCTCAATGAGTCACCAGATGATCAGGTGTTGCTGAATGCATTGAGCGGCTGTCTGGATCTGCCGGATAAAGAATACGAGATGATTGAACTTGCAGGAGCCTGGGCCAGGGAAAGAAATATTGTTACCAGACCTTTGGAATATGGTTTTCAGGGAATTTACAGTATGCGGGGAGCCAGCAGTTATCAGTTTAATCCTTTTTTTGCCTTGATGCGGCCGAATGCAGATGAGTGTTCCGGGGAAGTAATGGGATTTAGTCTGGTCTACAGTGGTAACTTTCTTGCGCAGGTAGAAGTAGATAATTATGATGTTTCACGCGTGCTGATAGGAATTCATCCCAATGGTTTTAGGTGGACCCTAAAGGAAGGGGAATCTTTTCAGACTCCTGAGATGATTATGGTATATTCAGATAAGGGGATCAACAAAATGAGCCAGGTCTACCATGAGTTATATCGGACCCGTCTGGCTCGAGGAAAATGGAGAGATCTGGAGAGACCGATTCTGATCAATAACTGGGAAGCCACCTATTTTGACTTCGACGAACAAAAAATATATGAATTGGCAAAAAAAGCAAAAGGGCTGGGAATGGAGCTTTTTGTGCTGGATGACGGATGGTTTGGCAAAAGAAATGATGACACATCTTCCTTGGGAGACTGGTATCCAAACGAAGAAAAACTAAAGGGCGGACTTCCACTTCTGGCAGAAAAGATTCAGACGCTGGGAATGCGGTTTGGGATGTGGATAGAACCGGAAATGGTCAATAAGGACAGCAATCTATACCGGCAGCATCCAGACTGGGTATTTGCAGAAGTGGGAAGAAATATGTGTCACAGCAGAAACCAGTATGTCCTAGACTTTTCTAAAAAAGAGGTGCGGGATTATTTATATGATATGTTGGAACAGCTGTTTATCAAGCTGCCGATTTCGTATATCAAATGGGACATGAATCGGACTCTTTCGGATATTTTCTCTAATGGAAATGACAGAGAATATCAGGGAAAGACCTATCATAAATACGTACTTGGAGTTTACGATCTTTATGAACGGCTTATTCAGAAGTTTCCAGAGATTCTTTTTGAATCCTGTGCCAGCGGTGGCGCAAGATTTGATCCGGGAATGCTTTATTATGCACCCCAGACATGGACTTCGGATAATACCGATGCGGTACAGCGGTTGAAGATTCAATACGGAACTTCATTCACGTATCCGCTAAGTAGTATAGGAAGTCATGTGTCCGCTTCGCCCAACCATCAGACCGGACGAAGGACGTCTATGGAAATGAGAGCCGGCGTGGCGTATTTTGGAACCTTTGGGTATGAGTTGGATTTGATGGAATTATCACAGGAAGAACTGGATAAAATCAAAGAACAAATTATATTTATGAAGAAACACCGGGCTTTGATTCAGCAGGGAACATTCTACCGGCTTAAGAGCCCCTTCGATGGAAATGAAACAGCCTGGATGGTGGTTTCCAAGGATCAAAAAGAAGCGCTGGTAGGATATTACCGGGTTTTGCAGCCCACCAATACCGGATTTTGCCGGTTGAAACTGCAGGGACTGGCCAAGGATACCTTGTACCAGATCGACGAGATGGCATACGATTGCTATGGAGACGAACTGATGCAGTCAGGACTGATCCTGTCCGATACAGCTTCCGGAGTGAGACAGTCAAAGTGGCAGGAAAAAGGAGATTTCCAGGCAAGACTGTTTAAATTGAATGCAGTTTAATCATTGGGGACGGGGGATTTCTAGAAATCCCCCGTCCCCAATGAAAGTTTATCACCGAAATGGGGATGAATTTTGTGGAGAGGGTGTGAAAAGTGTGGAGGAGCCTTGCTGGATTTTTACAAAATCCAGGAATTTCAGGATGGCGGGCGAAGGTGCCGAGTCTTTTGACCAGGCCACGCCCAGGGTACGGGTGTAGTGTTCACTGAAGGGGCGCACGCAGATTTTAAATGGTGCATGGTCCAAAAGGAGGCGGGGAAGGATGGTGATCCCAAAGCCTTGCTCCACCATTTTCAATGTGGCGAAGTCTTCGTTGAGCCGATACTGGATTTTAGGCGCGATGTGATTGGCTTCAAAGATTTTTCCGGTTTCATAGTCCAGGCCGTCTGAGGAGAGGACGAAGTTTTCCCCATTGATATCGGAAAGAGAAAGGGTCAGCTTTTCGGCAAGAGGGTGTCCTAGGGGTGTTACCAGCATCAGTTCGTCGCTGTCAAGCGCAGTAAAGGGGAGATCTGGAACGGAATAACTGGATACAAAAATACAGTCCAGTTGATCTGACTGTATTTTTTCTTTGAGTTCGCTGAAACCACCGACAGTCAGTTCGAAGTGAATATTGGGGTAACTTTTGGAAAAGGCTTTCAAAATGTCCGGAAGCCAGTGATAAGAGATGCTCTGGATTGTTCCAATGCGGATATATCCCTTTTCCAGACTGGTAAGACCTTCTGCAATCTGAGCAATTCGTGCTTCTTCCTGGCAGATTACGCGCAGGGCATCTACAAGTTCTTCGGTACCTGGCAGAAGATCCATCCCTTGCCTGGAACGTTTAAATAGAGGAATGCCCAGTTCCTTTTCAAAATTCTTGATGGTCTGGCTGACGGCAGACTGGGTATAATTTAATTTCGCTGCGGTTTTGGAAATGCTGTGGGTTTCACAGACAGTCAGAATGGTTTGGTATTTACTCATGGTGGGCTCCTTGCATCACAAAAGTCGTGTCATATAAGTAAAACTTAAGGATGTCATTAATTTCATGCGCTTTTCATTTGTTTTCTGCTCACTTATTATAAGCATATGTAATGTTTTTTTCAAGAAAACCAAAAAGGAGGCTTAAGGTATGGGACAGGAATACTGGAATGGAGCTGAGGCGGCGCATCGGAGAGTCATGATGAAGGCAGCCGGTTATTCGGACAGTGACATCCGTAAGAAACCGCATATCGGCGTGCCGAATTCTTATATGGCAGGATCCCCCGGATCTGCTCATTTAAGACAGATTGGGGAAGCGGTGAAAGAGGGAATCTGGGCTGCCGGAGGTGTGCCGGTGGAGTTTGGAATTCCAGCAACTTGCGGAAATATTGCAAATGGAGCGGAAGAGTTAAAATATGAACAGGTGGGGCGGGATATCGTAGCCATGTCTGTGGAATTTGTAACTCGTGTACATAATTTTGACGGTCTTGTCATGCTTGCGTCCTGTGATAATATCATCGCTGGATGTTATCTGGCGGCCATGCGATTAGATCTTCCCTCCATGGTGGTAACAGGAGGCTCCATGCAGCCGGGGCAGTATTGCGGAAAAACTGTGGTGGAGGCGGACCTGGATTCGGCCAGATTTTCTGGAGCGACGGAAGAGGAACTGATGGAGATGGAAGATCAAGTGTGTCCGTCTTTTGGCGCCTGTCCTTCCATGGGAACAGCCAATACCATGCAGATGCTGGGAGAAGTCCTAAATCTGGTGCTGCCGGGGACGTCCACCATTCCGGCATCGGACAACGCAAAACTTCGCAAGGCGCGAGAAGCGGGGAAATACGCTGTGGAGCTGGTCAAGGCAGGGAGAAAACCATCGAAGCTAATCACCAAGAAAGTCCTTTGCAACGCCATTATGTTTGACATGGCGGTTGCAGGATCCACCAATGCGGTACTTCATATTCTTTCCTATGCATATGAGTTGGGAATTAAGCTGACCCTTGCAGATTTTGAAGCATATGCGGAAGAAATTCCATGTATCAATGGGGTGGTGCCAAGCGGTCCTTACACGGTGGTGGACTTCCATTATGCAGGCGGTGTTATGAATGTGATGAAGATGCTGGAAAGTAAATTGTATACGGATGTGCCGGGAATGTACGGGAATACCTGGAAAGAGATGCTTGCTATGGTAACACATCAGGAAAATCAAGTGATCCATTCCTTGGAGCGTCCGCTGACCAAGGAGCCGGGGCTTAAGATCTTAAGAGGAAATCTTTCCCCAAACGGTGCGATCGTTCGTCCCACAGCGGTGTATGAAGAGGTCAAATACATGAGGGGGAAGGCCAAGGTATTTGACGGGGACCGTCCGGCGTTTGAGGCAATCCAGTCGGGGCAGATCGTGCCGGGAGATATTATTGTGATCCGATACGAAGGATGCAAAGGCGCGCCAGGCATGAAGGAGCTGATGCTCAGTATCGATGCATTGATTGGTCTGGGCCTTCATAAGAGTGTGGGACTGATTTCCGATGCAAGATTTTCAGGATTTAATTATGGCGCTATTATTGGACATGTGTCGCCGGAGGCGTATGACGGAGGAACTATTGCCCTTGTAGAAAATGGGGATGAAATCGTCATCGATATTCCAGGAGGAGAAGTCTCTTTATTGGTATCAGAAGAAGAGCTGGAAGAACGGAGAAAGAAATGGGTATGCCCACCGCTCAAAGAGGAAAAAGGCTGTTTGAATATTTTTGCAAGAATGTGCAGACCTGCAGAAGAAGGCGGAGCAATGCAGCCCTGGGATCTGGATGCAAAATATAGATAAGAAGAAGCACCCATGTTAAAATAGAAAGAAAACCGAGCAGGAGGTAAGGAGATGTTACTGTTATCTAGAGAAGATATCAAAAAAGTTTTTACAATCAAAGATGCCATTGAGGCAGATAAAAAAGCGTTTCAATATGTAGTAGAAGGTAAATGTGAGATTCCTCTTCGGACAAATATTCAGGCGCCAAAGTATGACGGATGTTTCCTGTTTATGCCGGCGTATCTGGAAGAAATGGATACGGCATCCTTAAAGATCATTAACATTTTTCCACACAATATTGACAATGGAATTCCATCCTCTCCGGCCCAGGTGTTGCTGATTGATGGAAAGACCGGACTTGTGACGGCAGTTCTGGATGGGACTTATGTGACACAGCTGCGCACAGGCGCGGCCTCCGGCGCTGCTTTTGACGTGCTGGCAAAAAGAGATTGCCGGATTGGTGCGTTGATTGGAACAGGGGGACAAGCGCCCACTCAGCTGGAAGCCATGCTGGCTGCACGAAAGCTGGAAGAAGTACGGGTGTACGACATGAACCCGGAAAGAACAAAAGCATTTGCCCAACAGATGCAGGAAGAACTAAAAGAATACGGGGCAAAGATCGTGGCGGCGGTCTCATCAGACGAAGCCATTGATGAGGCAGATCTGATCATCACGGTTACCCCTTCTTCTAAGCCAGTGTTTGATGGAACAAAAGTAAAACAAGGCGCCACCATCAGCTGCGTAGGAGCATATCAGCATCATATGCAGGAGATGGATCCGGCCATCCTCCCAAGAGCATCCAAAATCTATTTTGACTCCCGGGATGCGGTACTGTCCGAGTCAGGAGATATTCTGATTCCCCTAGAGCAGGGAATCATTACAGAAGACGATTTCACTGGGGATTTGGGAGATGTACTCCTTGGAAATATAGTAGGAAGAGAAAACGACGAAGAGATCATCGTATTTGAAACCGTAGGAGTGGCAGCCCAGGACCTGGTGGCCGCAAAAGAAATCTACGACAAAGCAATGCAAGCCGGTGTCGGAATTCATTGGTAATCCATTGGGGACGGGGGATTTCTAGAAATCCCCCGTCCCCAATGGATTTTTATCCACGAAATGTGGATAAGTATTGTGGAAATGATGTGGATAAAATGTGGATAACTCAGAAAATGAAAAAAGATGGAAAATTTTTGAAAAGAGGGGTTGACATTTGTATTCTGGCATGATATTCTAACACAGCTGTCGCAGTTGAGCGGCGCGGGAGCGCAGCCGACAAGAAAGGACAGCGAAAAAAATTAAAAAAAGCTGTTGACAAGAGCTTGAAGATGTGATATTCTAATATGGCTGTCGAAAACAGCAGAAAACAAAAGAACTTTGATAACTGAATAATAGACAACGACCCTGAAGATTCTTTTGAGAAG
>JAHYZZ010000014.1 GCA_019424135.1 Lachnospiraceae bacterium | reverse complement strand
ACTATGCCGAGAGCAGACATTGGAAGGTAGAACTGGTAGAATGCGAAGAAATCGGTATCGGAGGCATGAAAAACGTTACCTTTATGATCAATGGAAAAGGCGCATATTCCGTGATGAAATATGAGTCTGGAGTCCATCGGGTACAAAGAGTCCCGGAGACAGAATCCGGCGGAAGAATCCATACATCCACCATCACCGTTGCTGTGATGCCGGAGGCGGAGGATGTGGATATCCATATTGATGAGAAGGATATTCGTATCGATATCATGCGTGCATCTGGTAATGGCGGGCAGTGTGTCAATACGACAGATTCTGCTGTACGGCTGACCCATTATCCGACGGGCATTGTTATCTATAGCCAGACAGAGAAGTCTCAGCTGCAGAACAAGGAAAAAGCTTTTGCTCTGTTGCGTGCAAAACTTTATGATCTGGAATGTCAGAAACGCCACGATGCAGAGGCAGAGGCAAGAAAGAGTCAGATCGGAACCGGTGATCGTTCCGAAAAGATTCGTACTTACAATTTCCCGCAGGGACGTGTCACTGATCACCGGATCGGTCTGACCTTATATAAACTGGATAAGATCATGAACGGAGATATCCAGGAGATCATTGATGCCTGCATCGCCGCTGATCAGGCTGCCAAACTCGCAAATATGAACGAATAGCATGAATAAATACAATGAAACAGAAGGTGCATGATCCCCACGAATTGGCGTGGGGATCATGCACCTTCTGCATGTTTATTGATCTTGAAATATAAAGGTTTCATTTTCTTTTTTTATGTTTACGATTTGATCTTTATATGCAGCACCTTCTGGTGATGCCAGGAACCGGTCTGTGACGGAATAATCCTTCCAGAAGTGCATCGGGAAGGCATGGGATATATGGGTGTGTTCCAGAATGTATAGCATCCCTTTATTGTACCATTCCTCCTGTCTGGGATCTAAAGGGAGGAAGGCGGCATAAAGATTTTTCCAAAGAAGAGGACGGGTATATTTTTTGAAGTTTGCAGTCATATTATTGTTATACTGTTGAGTTTCCTCTTTCCACACCCACCAGTTCAGATCCCCGGCGTGATAGATCCATTTTTCATGAAAACGAATCAGAAATGCCACGCCAAAATCCGTAGAGTGCAGAGTCTGGATCTGAAAGCTTTCAGGGCCGGCGGAAAGGGTCAGTTGTTCATTCGGACGCATTGTATAGAGTGCCCTGGGAAGATTCTTTGGTTTCCTGTGGCGGATCACATCGTGGGATAAGATGTAAGAGATGCCGGCGGGCGCTTGTAGATCAAAAATGGCCGGATTAAAGTGATCTGCATGAAAATGGGAAACAAATACAAACAGGGGTTTCTCTTTGGGAATGGCTGGAAGAGATCCTTCGTAGTAGTCAAACAGCCAGATGCATTCCGGCCATTCCAGCCAAAAGCTACTGTGTTCAATATATGTTACTTTTAGCATAATCGTTTCCTTTCTTAAATGAATCATTAAATTCTATTTTATCCTGAACGGCAGGAAAAGACAAGGTATCAGGAGGTTAAAGATGTGTACGTGTATTACTTTTCATGCAAGTGAATTCTATTTTGGAAGGAATCTGGATCTGGAAGAATCCTTTGGAGAACGAGTTGTGGTTACGCCTAGAAAATATCCCTTTCATTTCCGGTATCTGCCAGAGGTTACCCACCACTACGCGATGGTCGGTATGGCGAATGTGACGGAAGATTATCCACTGTATGCAGAAGCGGCCAATGAAAAAGGATTGTGTATGGCAGGACTGTACTTCCCAGAGAACGCTTGTTATCATCCGCGGGAATTTGAGAAAATAAACATAGCATCCTATGAATTGATTCCATGGATACTGGGAACTTGTAAGAGGGCAAATGAGGCAGTGGATCTGCTAAAAAAGGCAACGGTCACAAACGATGCATTTTCGGAGCTGTTACCGTCTGCTCCTCTTCACTGGATGCTGGCTGATAAAGATAACTGTTATGTGCTTGAATCGGTAGAAGAAGGATTGAAGATCTACTCTGACCCGCTGGGAGTCCTGACAAATAATCCTCCGTTTCCTTATCATCTGGAGCATATCCGTAATTATCTGCACCTGACGCCCGAAACGCCAAAGAATCAGTTTGCGAAGTTGCTGGAATCTGTAGATGAACCGGGAAAATGGGCTCTGACTCCTTATGGGGACGGAATGGGGGCGATCGGCCTCCCTGGGGATGCTTCTCCTGCATCCCGGTTTGTACGGGCAGCTTTCCTGAAATGGAACTCTGTATGTGCTGCCGATGCAGCAGCAGAGCTTTCCCAGTTTTTTCATATTCTGGACGGTGTCAGTATGGTAAGAGGAAGTGTGAGGACAGAAGCGGGGAAATATGAGACTACACGCTATAGCTGTTGTATCCGTCCCCAAGAAGGGCTATACTATTATAAGACATACGATAATTCTCGGATCTGTGGAATAGATCTTTATAGGGAGAACCTGGATGGGAAGAGACTTGTCATCTATGAGACGGAAAGTTACCAGCCGGTGATATGGAAGAATGGAGGAAAGCAAAAGAATGAAAGATAAAAGTTATCTGTTTGAGGCAGCAGTAACAGAACTGACCATGAATATTCTGGATTCGGGGGAGGATTTCCTGACTGACAGCGCAAACTATCCGCTTCCTGGAAGGCTTGCCGTGCTTGCAGAAGGGTTTGCACAGAAGATGGGTCTTTCAGAGGTGAACCAAAGACTTAAGGAGGAAGGGTGGGAAACGCTGTATGCCCGGAGCCTTTATGAAGCAGGTTTGATTTATGCGTTTAGTCATGGCCTTTCTTATGAAGAGTGGAAAAAACTGTACCATGGTTATATGGAGCGTTATCGGGGAAAGATTGATCCGTCAAAACAGATTTTCCCAGGAGGAAAGGTTACCTGGAAACAGCTGGAATCATATGTCAGGGAGAATTCATCCTCTGACAGCCTGGAAACAGAGATGTTGACTCGTTTTATGGAGACAGGGATTGTCGAGAGCAAAAATGATGAAGATTTTTATCGATTTATGGACCAGAACGTAGAAAATTTTTCGGCAGTGAGAGAAAAGGCAAGGTATTATTTCTGCAAATATCTGGACCTTTACATACGGCAGAAATGTGAAAACTATTATGAAAGCTGTAAGACATCTGAACAGATGCTCCGCCAATACGGCAGTGCGCTGGATAAAGATGAGAGGGGGTATTTGGAACGGCTGGCCTTGGAGGAATTGAATTTTCTAAAGCCGCTGACAGCCCTCAAAAGAGACGCTCAGAAGAGTAAAGGCAGGATGAGCCTGGAAGAAAAACGGGAACTTCTGGAAAATACGGCTTTGACGCCTGGAGGAATCTTTGACGAGTTTAATTATTTTTATTTTGGGTATGTGTCGGTAGATTGGCTGGAGCTGGTTTTTGAGCTGTATGGGCCGGTGGAAGACTGGCCGGATAATTTGAAGATTCGTATCGCTCATTCTCTGGGGTACTGCATGAGAAATCCAGACGAAAAGGAGAAGCAGGAAGCATTAAAAAAGCTGCGCAAGAAAGAAGAAGAAGAGGCAAAGAAAGAAGAGGCACAGAACCAGGAATATGAAAGAGATGGGAAAAAGGCGGCGAAACTTTATCAGAGAGGACGTTCTGGAGAGGATTTCTTCCGGGAATTTATTACCGGCAAACGAGATATTAACCGGGAGACACTGATTACGTTTTTGTTGTTTGTGAAAATGAAGATTACCCTGGATGATGACAATAAGATCACGCTTATGCGTATGAACCGGATCCTGGAGAACTGTGGATTTGGACAACTGAATCCGGGAGTGGGATTTGACCGGTTTGTGATTGCGTTTCTGCGGAGTAAGGATCCTTTTTCTGTATTAGAAGAGCATGTGGACCGTCAGGTGACCAGAGGACAGAATTTTTATCTCTATAAAGTATACCGGGATGCCTACTGTCATCAAGAGGAACTGGCAGAGTATCTGGGAAGGAAATAATAGATGGAGACAAAGCGTTGTATCTTTTGTATGCAGGAAATGACAGCTGAAGAAAAGAAGTGTCCGGTCTGTGGAAAAGGCCCCTGGCAGTACCAGTGGAAGCCAGGATGGATCAAGCCGTATACCATAATGCATCACCGTTATCTGGCTGGTGTAGCATTGGGGGAGGGAGCCTTTGGCGTTACCTATCTTGCATGGGATGAGCAGGAAGGAAAAAAGGTTGCGGTCAAGGTATACAAAGAGGGAAATTCCGGATGGGAAGAGGAATTGTTTGAGAAAGCAGGAGAAATTTCCGGACTTGTGAAGAAAAAGGATGCTTTTCAGGATGAAGGACGAAGCTGTCTGGTGCTGGAATATCTGGACGGTGGAAGTTTGAAGGCCTACATAAAAAAGCGCCATACCATACCAAGCCAGGAGGCGGTAGAGCTTCTTAGGCCGGTAATGGAAGCAGTGGCCGGACTTCACAGGAGAGGAATCGTCCATTGTGATATCAGTCCGGATAACCTGTTATTTGACGGGAGCGGGAGACTTTGGCTGATTGATCTTGGAGCGGCAGCTCTGAAGAGGGGAGTGCGGGCGGAAAAGGAGTTAAAGCCCGGATATGCCCCGGTTGAGCTTTATCAGGACAAGGAAAAAATCGGGCCATGGAGCGATATTTATGGACTCTGTGCCGTATGGTATGAGATGGTGACAGGGAAGAAAGTTCCTTCTGCACCGGATCGCCTGAAAAAAGACAGTCTGAAGCCACCTTCGGAATATGTAAGTGTATTACCGGAGATGGAAGAACTCTTTCTAAGAGGACTGTCCCTGGAAATCCAGAAGCGGTATTTTTGTGTGGAAAATATGCTGACAGCTCTGGGGGATTCAGAGAGAAAAAAGGATGAAGAAGACCGCAGGATCTGGGGAGAACTCTGGATCCAAATTACCACAGAAGTAGAACGGCATAGCGCCTCAAAGGAGAAAAGGAGCAGAGTCTGGCGCCGGGCAAAACGGATACTGGCCGTGCTCCTGATATTTCTTAGTGTTGCGGGAACAGTCATGGGAGGTCTATGGGGCTATGCCCGAACCCATCCAAAGAAGGTGCTGGCATATCGGTTAAAGCAAGACCGTGCTGAAATGATGACCAGTGAGTGGAAGACTGTGGAGATGAGGGACAGCAAAGAGTATGAAGAGGCGATTGATTACCTGGAGGAACACGCTTATGAAGTGACAGAAGATGAAAGGGGAGCAAAGGATTACAGTCTTTTGCAGGCGGCCATGGAAGGATGGAAATATAGTGAAGATCCAGGAGAATGTTTCGCGGTAAAAAATGACACTGCGGAAATGGCGGTAGAGATTTATTTTGGAGAATACGAAGAAAAGGAGTCTGAATTTTTTGGGGCGGTATATGTTTCCACGCTTCCTTATTATCCTATATCAACCACGGAATGGCAAACAGATACATATCGGTATGGAGATAAGAGTGTGAAGATCCGTTTTGATGAGAAGACTGGATGGGTGAATGAATTTTCTATGCATATTAAGAAAGAGGAAATTAAAAAATTTCTTCCTAAATTTTTGAATGTCTTTGCCCCGGAAACAGATTTGTCTAATGAGGAGATTAAGGAGTTGTCCGGATATCTTAAAGAAGAGGAAGATTCTTTATATATCAGTCTAAATGCAAATTGTATTCTCAGTCTGTATTTATCAGAAAACAATGTGGTATTAGCGAATATCCGTTCTAGGTAGGAGGCGTACATGGCAATTCGAAACCTGAAAGAAGGTACCGTTTTAAAAAGTAAATACAGGATCGGTCAGGTGCTTGGATTTGGAGGTTTTGGCATTACCTATTTGTCAAGGAATCTGGAACTTTCACAGACTGTGGTGATCAAGGAATATTTTCCGATGGATCTGGCATATCGGGACTCAGAGAAAGGAGAAGTAAGCCTGACACTTCCCAGAGAGAAAAATGACAGGAAGATCTATCAGAAAGGGAAGAAAGATTTCCTGTCAGAGGCACGAAGAATGTCCGCACTGTCAGAAGTGCCATCGGTAGTAAAAGTACTGGACTGGTTCGAAGAAAACCAGACGGCTTATCTGGTTATGGAGCATGTCAGAGGAATGGGACTTGACAGATATCTGGAGCGTCTGGACGAACCCCTTTCTTTTCAGGAAGCCTGGAAATTGATGCTACCGGTTTTGAACGGGTTGGAAAAGGTACATGAAAAGGGAATTATCCATCGGGATTTTAATCCGTCGAACCTGATGATGCAGGAAAATGGGACACTTAAGATGATCGATTTTGGAGCGTCCAGGAGATATTTGGATACAGAAAAGACGATGACGGTTCTGGTAAAACGAGGGTATGCACCTCCGGAACAGTATTTAAGACATGGGCCGCAGGGACCTTGGACAGATCTCTATGCTGTTTGTGCGACGCTTTATGAGATGGTGACTGGAGTACGTCCCCAGCCGTCCATAGAGCGGATGCAGAAAGATCAGCTTTATCTTCCGTCTGCCTACGGGGCAGAGATCACGCCTGAGGAAGAGAAAGTCCTATGCAGAGGTCTGGAGCTGACGCCAATTCACAGGTTTCGATCTGTAAAGGAGTTAAAGGCTGCTCTTTTGGGAGAGGAGCCAATAGGGAAGAAACAGAGAAAGAAAAAGAAAAAAGTGGCGGTTGCCATTGTGGTGGCTGGTGTCTGTATTGTGGTATTCGGCGGCATTTGGTATGGCAGGTCTACAAAGGAGAAAGTTCTGGAAAGCTATGCCGGAAATTATGGGGAAGGGACAGAAAAGTATCGGGAATTTCTGGCATTTGTGAGAGAAAATGCTGTTTCAGAAGAAGAGACAGAACCAAATGAATTTTTTCCAGAGCAGGGACCGTCCATGGTATACACGCTTTCGACGAAAGCGGTGAAGGAGTGGGGAGAACCCTGCAACCAGTTTCGTCTGCATGAAACTAAGAAAGGTCTTTTGGACTGGTTTGAAGATAAGGGACAGGAACTAAAGCTTCAAAGTGAATTGGATACCAATACAGTAACGGTAGAGAAGTATGGTGCGGTTCTGACGAAGTTTGTACGAAAAAGCAAGTATCAGATTCCGTCTGGACTGGTCGTTGTGATCCAAAGTGATGTGGTGAACCAGGAACTGCTTTCTGTCGTAGCAGCAGGAGAGGGAGAAAAAGGAGAAGAGACTGCAGCGTTGGCACAGTCTGTTGCTTCTTATCTGACAAGAAAGGAAGAAGAGCCAGAGCTTTTTGAGGAATGGACGCAAGGAAATTCCTGCTATTATATTTCGCGGGTAGAGACCGAAGATGGATTGGAAGGATATGAATTTTGTCCCCCAGGAGCAGATGGATATACGAAGGGTCCCTATTACTGGCCTTTGAGGGTAGGAGAATGAGTCGAGAACGATGTGTTTTTTGTATGGAAGAGATAAAAGAAGAGGGAGCAGTCTGCCCAGCCTGCCACAGAGGCATCTGGGAATATGACTGGAAAGAGGGGTGGCTGGAACCCTATACGGTCTTGCAGGAGAAGTATCTGGTGGGTGCGGTAAAAGCAGATGGAACAGATTTTTCCCGTTACATCGGGTATGATCTGGTGTTGGAGCAGAAAGTGTGGATCCGTGTATATCCAAAAGACAGATGGAAAGAAAAAGGAGAAAAAGAGGCAAGACTTCTGTTTGGGAAATTCGATCTTCCCGGGATCCCTGGTGTCAGAGATTATTTTGAAACAGAAGAAGGCAGTTATTTGGTTACGGAATATCTGACAGGACAGATACTTCGGGACTACTGTAAAAAGAATTCCAAGATGACGCAAGAAAAGGCAGTATCCTTGTGGCTCCCTTTTTTGGAGGGGCTGGAACAGATCCATGCACTGGGAATGATCGAAGGAAATCTTTCTTTGAATACGCTGGTGGTAACGGAGGATGGAAAGTTGGCAGCCCCGGGGACTCCAGTGCCTTTGGGGAGAGAAAAGTCCTGTTGTCTAGCACCGGAACAGATAGAAAAAGAGGGAGTTACCGGACCCTGGAGCGATGTTTATGCGATCTGTGCTATCTGGTATGAGATGATGACAGGACGTCCGGTACCGGAAACCGTGGAACGACAGAAGGCGGACAAACTAAAAAAACCATCCCGGTACATCAAGATATCGGCAAATACAGAGGTGGCTTTGCTACAAGGTCTTGCAATGGAGCCCCAACGGAGGTTTTTCAGCATCCAGAATCTGAAAGAAAGCATGGGGATTTCCGAGACTTCAGAGGACGAGTGGATGGGAGTGACCCGTCATATCTGGGGTGAAAGGTGGCTTGAGGCTGCCAAAAGTTCTGGTACATCTGGAAGGAAAAGACGAAGAAGATATCTGTTAAAAAGGCTGGGGGCAGCCACTGCGATTCTGGTGGCGATATGTGGGATCACTGCGGGAGGATTCTGGATCTACCAGGAGACACATCGGGAAGAGGTAGTTTTATGGCAAGTGGAAAGTGACAGAAAGGAGTATGGAAGTCGGACAAAAGAGGACGTGCTGACGAAGGAGTCCAAAGAATATGACAAGATTCTTGATTTTCTGGAAACTTATGGAGAACGGGATGAGGTGTCCAGTGGAGACAGTCAGGACTATTATAATCTGAGGGAAGAAGACCTGGAGCATTGCCCGGAATTTTATGGAATGGAAAACGGATTTTACCTGGATGTCCATACAGCGATGGAGGCGATGGAGTATTATATGGATCTGGATGGAAGTGCGGACCTTTCGGCGGAACGTTGGAGTGGTTCTGCTTCTGTCGATAAAGGGGGAGAAAAAGAGATCACTACACATTTGTCAAAGACAAAAGAGTATTATATAAGAAAAACAGGAGAAGCGGTAAACATCAGTTATGATCCTTCTGATGACCAGCTGCAGACCATTTCCTTTCAGGCATCCAGAGAACGCTGTGCCAGATTCTTAGAGAAGATGATCCCTGTTCTTCTCTCCGAAAGCTATCTGACAAAAGAGGAATCCAAAGGGCTGGCAAACTTGGATTTCCAAAAGGATACTTTGAGCGGAAAAACATATCATCTCACCCTTCCGGGGGGATATGAAATATCACTTTCTGAACCAAGAGAGATGACTGGTTCTGGAGGAGATCATACTCGGAAATTGAATCAGGATTACTTGAAAGTGGAAATTTCAGGAAGAAGCAGAGGGATGAAGGTCCTGGAAGAGGGCGTTACCTATGCGGGGAATGAGCCAAGAGGGAGTAAACGCTATCAAGAATTCCTTACCTTTGTGAAAGAACATGCATTCTCTGTGGAAGAAACCAGAGATGAAGATACGCCCCTGTTAGAAAACAGGCAGAAAACAGTCTACCAGCTGGAAAAAGAAGATGTAGAAGAATGGGGAGAACCCTGTAATTTTGTTCGTTTTCTGACAGATAAGGATACATTTATTAATGGTATGAAAGACCGAGGATATGGGATGCAACTTTTGGAGACAGAAGATAACAATGCGGTGGAGGTTCATGAATATGGAGGAATCAGTACATCCTTTATTCATAAAGAGCGCTATCAGATTTCTGAAGGAGTCTTTCTGACTGTAAATTCGGACACGGTTAATCACCAGATGCTGGGAGTTGCCATTTATCGTGAGAAAGGAAGCAATGCGTCTTTAAAAGAAGTGGCGTTGAGCGTAACAGCTTTGATTCAGGGGAAAGAAGAGAAAGAGTTTACAGATACACGAGAACTTTTGGCTGAGGCTGAGGCAGATCTTGATCGTACAAAAAATAATACCTTTATTATCAGTGATGACGCATCCCTAATGTTTTCCGATAGTGAGGATTCTGATTACGAGATTACGATCGTGTCACAAAATATCTATGAGAACAATCCATACTGGCCATAAACTCTAAACTGGGGACGGGGGATTTCCAGAAATCCCCCGTCCCCAGTCACATTTTAGTTTATAAAGTATATTCAAATGTGTCATCTTTTGTGAAGGTATGTCTGATGCCGTTACTGCTGATTTCTACCAGTGAGTCATTCATCACATCGTATTGGAAGTTTGCGTATACGCTGGAAGTGGGGCTTTCTGTGTTGTGGAAAGAAAGGTAACCGTTTTCACAAGTTACGTCCAGGTATCCGTCCCATTTGCCCCACTCGGTGTAGGTGTTGGCAAAGGCAATGCCGGTTTCGTTTCCAGGGGAAAACCAGCTGTAGTGTCCGTAAAAGTTTCCGTTGTCTTCCCAGATTGTAAAGACGGTGGGATACTGAGGGTTGGTATTGTCTACCCAGGTGCCAACCATGTCTTCATAATACAGAGGGCTTTCAATATATACGTAAGAGGAAGACATGACCTGTACGTCTCCGCTTGCGGAAATTTGCTGGTTTTCTTCGAACCTTTCTTTCGCATCTTCCTGGCGGCGGGATAAATCTTCCTGATAGAGTGCGTCTAAGTTCTGCTGCTCGACTTCGGACAGGCAGGACGGATCATAGCTGTCAGAAGGCTGATACCAGCCGGTCCCCTCAAAATATTCTTTCATATCTTCGGAATATACCTCTTTTCCGTGTCTGGCAGTGATTTCATAGCGTGCCGTCCGAAGTTCCCAGTCGGATAAACTTTCGATCTTCTTTTCAGATATCACTTTTGTATCGCTGGAAGCAAGGATTTCGTTTCCTTTTGCAAATGTGGTGGCTGGTGTCATAGCCGCAAGTGCTGCAACAAATAGTAATCCTTTTACAAATCTTTTTTTCATAATCATTTCCTCCTTATTATCCGGCATTGCCGGTGTTTGTTTTTCTTGATGATTTTATGATAAACCATGGTTTTGAAAATTTGTGTTTTGGGGTCTGGACACAGATTTTTTTATTTGAATTTTAAAATGAGATGATAGAAGAACATGACAATTACATTTTTCTATCAGGAGGAACATCATATGAAAAAGAAAGTAACAGAAATGGTATGTATCATAGACAGAAGCGGATCAATGTATCAAAAAAGAAAGGATACCATTGGAAGCTTCAACAGGATGATCGAGGAGCAAAAGGAGGAGCCTGGGGAGGCCTATATTACGACAGCTCTGTTCAGTGATCAGTGCGAGGTCCTTTATAGTCATACGCCGATCCAGGAAGCAGAAGAAATGACGGAACGGGACTATTATATAGGAGGAAACACGGCCCTGTTTGATGCAGTGGGAAAAGTATTTCA
Organism: Lachnospiraceae bacterium; assembly: GCA_019424135.1. Lineage (GTDB taxonomy): Bacteria > Bacillota > Clostridia > Lachnospirales > Lachnospiraceae > Merdimonas. The sequence goes on along the minus strand of JAHYZZ010000014.1, from coordinate 52,238 downwards.
TCAGACAGAAGAGATACTTAGAGACAGAAAAGAGAAATATGAAGAAAAAGTGTTGGTTTTTATTATTACCGACGGAATGGAAAACGCCAGCGTACAATATGGCAGACAACAGATCAAAAGATTGATGGAAGAAAAACAGAAACAGGGATGGGTGATCCTGTTTTTCGGGACAGACATGGAAATGATAAAACTGGCAGAAGATACTGGAATCCGAAGGGAGAACACCACATGCTATCCGGATACCGCAGAAGGGATCCGTCAAAGCTTTATGACGGCCGGAAAATGTCTTTCTGAACTTCGAAAAGGACAAAAAACAAATTTGCAAAACCATGGTTTATTATAAAAGCATCAAGAAAAACAAATGCAGTTCAAACTAAAAAATGGGAGGAAATCATGATGTTAAAGAGAGAAATGGCAAAAAAAGGATGGAGAACAATGGGAATCAAAATGGGAATCGCAGCAGCGGCAGTAGTCATCAGCCTGAGTGCATTACCGGGAACCGCAGAAGCAAAAATGGGAAATGGAAGTTTCGTATCCATTGCAGGCGGAGCGGTAGACAGTATTACGGTAAACGGAGTAACCGTTGAGGCATTGTATGAGCCTTATGATTCCGGGACGGACACAGATACGACCTATTCCTGTGCGGCCTTTGTAAAACGGTTTTACAGCGAAGTATATGGAAGAAATGTATATGGTTTGAATTCTATCACATCTATTCCTATGATCGATCAAGGAAGTTTTTCTGAGACCAACAGTCCGAAGGTGGGGGATATCTTGCGGGACAATCAAAGCGTACATTGGGCTATCGTTAAGGAAGTAAATGGAAACACGGTGACTGTGATCCAGCAGAATGCCTGGAACGGTGCATACAATAAAGCATGGGTAGGAGCAACAGTCGATATCAATGATTCCAGATACACTTTCTTCCGTTGGAGCGGTAATGAAGCAGGAGATTCCCAGGCAGGCGAGTACCATGACTTTTCTTTTCATTACCATAGCCTGGAATGCAATGATACCAATGCAGAGATTCATACAAAGGTAAATAATCCGGAAAAACTTAATGTCAAAACAGTCGGCTGTTATATCTATGACGAAAACGATAATCTGATCAAACGGCATGAAGAAAGCTGTCGGAGAAATGAGAGCAGATTCAATATCTGGTATGATCTGAATGATGAACTGGGTATCACTTTGACACCGGGGACAAAGTATTTCTATCAGTTTTATGTGATTTATGACGGAGTAGAGTATCAGGGAGCAAAAGAATCCTTCATGACTACCGGAACGGCTAAAGAAGCACAGAAGGACGATACAGCAATGATGAGTAAGGAATGCGGGCCGGCGCCATCTTTGGATTATGCGAAAGATGGATGGATGAGCCTTCAGGAGCTGGCAAGATCCAGCGAGCAGACTCTGTACGATCGGATGTGGGAGCCAGAAAAGGAAGAGGGAAACAAAAAATATTATGCACCGGATCGTTGTGGAGTGTTCAGTACTATGGCACCGGTAATGGCTAAGATGGGAGACGACGGCGTGGAGTCGGTTACCTGGAAATATACGTATTCGGACAGCACCTATGAGGCAGAGAGCAAAGCGTTCTATGAAGGAGCAAAGGAAGCAGCAGATGCAGTCTTCGGAGTGTCTGGCACAGGAATCTGTAAAAACAAAGATAACATGACGGCCACATGGGATGGAATCGGAGAACTGCAGTGGAACATGGAAGACGGCGTTCCCACGATTACAATTACAGTAAAGTAAAGATAAGAAAACATCAGCAGGAGGGGATAGATCCCCTCCTGCATTTTTGTAAGGGTTAGCATAATGTTTTCTTAAAAAAATTTAAAAGGGTTAAAAAAAGCTTCCAAAGTGTGATATACTATTGAACGTGTACAGACAAATGTCGAAAAAATAATTCAAAGAAGGTAGAATCTATGAGTGAAATACAGTTCAAACGTCCGGAAATAGAGGACCGTGAAATTATCACCCATTATTTTGACCATCACACAAGCAGAAGCTGTGAACGCACGTTTGCCAATGTGTATCTGTGGTCCCGGCAGTATCCGGTGACATGGGCCATTGTCGAGGATGCGCTGGTGTTCAAAAGTGAGGATGAGAATCATCTTTCCTATGCTTATCCGGCCGGAGAACCGGAACATGTCAAAAAAGCACTGGAAGTATTGATGGAGTACAGTAAGGAGAAAGGATTCCCTTTTTCTCTATATAATGTAACGCCGGATCATTTTGAAAAGCTGGAAGAATGGTATCCGGGAAGATTTCAGATTGAGTATAACCGGGATCTTGCAGATTATGTGTATGAGACAGAAAAATTGGCAACTTTGTCCGGTAAGAAGCTTCACGGAAAGAGAAATCATATCAACAAGTTTCAGACGTTGTATGAAGGCCGCTGGAATTATGAAAAAATATCAAAGGAAAATATAGAAGATTGCTTTCAGATGGCATTAAAATGGAGGAACGAAAATGGTTGCGAGGACGATCCGGAAAAAAGAGGAGAGATTTGTGTGACACTAAATTCCCTCCGCCTGTTTGAAGAACTTCGCCTGACTGGTGGTGTCTTAAGGATTGACGGGCAGGTTGTGGCATTTACGCTTGGAGAACCTGTATGTTCGGATACCTTTGTGGTGCATATCGAGAAAGCTTTTGCAGAAGTGCAGGGGGCATATCCCATGATCAACCAACAGTTTGTAGAGCATGAATGTATGAGTTATCAATATATTAACCGGGAGGAAGATACCGGAGCTGAGGGATTGAGGAAGGCAAAGCTTTCTTATCGTCCTGTATTTATGGTAGAAAAGGGAAGAGTCACTGAAAAAGAAGTGTAAGGAAAAGGAGAGAAAACATATGATCGCAGAAAAAATGAAAAATATGGTGGCAAACAGCTCGGCCATTCGAGCAATGTTTGAGGAAGGCACTCGTATGGCAAAACTATACGGTGCAGAAAATGTTTATGATTTCAGTCTGGGAAATCCTAATGTACCCGCGCCGGAGTCAGTAAAAAATGCCATTATTGAGTTGGTAAACGAAAGTGATCCAATTGTTCTTCATGGATATACGAACAGTAACAGTGGGTACGAGGATGTACGGGAGACGGTGGCAAAGTCGCTGAATCGTCGGTTTGGTACCAATTTTGCTGCAAGAAATATTGTAATGACGGTGGGTGCAGCCGGTGGATTGAATGTGATCTTGAAAGCGCTGATCAATCCGGGAGATGAGGTGGTCACTTTTGCTCCATATTTTGGAGAGTATCGTTCTTATACGAATAATTATGATGGAGTGTTGGTGGAGGTTTCTCCAAATACGGAGAATTTCCAACCAAAGCTTGATGAATTTGAGCAGAAGATTACGCCGAAGACGAAGGCGGTAATCGTCAATACACCAAACAATCCAACGGGTGTGGTGTATTCCGAGGAGACCATCCAGAAGATGGCGTCTATCATGGACGCAAAGCAGAAGGAATATGGCACAGATATCTATCTGATCTCAGACGAGCCTTATCGTGAACTGGTATACGATGGAGTAGTTGTCCCTTATCTGACAAAATATTATGCCAATACCATTGTAGGCTATTCCTACAGCAAATCCTTGTCTCTTCCGGGAGAGCGTATCGGATATCTGGTGATTCCAGATGAAGTAACCGACAGTGAGGATCTCCAGTCTGCCGCAAATGTGGCAACCAGGATTTTAGGTTTCGTCAATGCACCGACTCTGCAGCAGAAACTGGTGGCAAAGTGTATTGATGAGGAAACAGACTTAAGCTTCTATGACCGAAACAGAGAAGCGCTTTATCATGGACTGAAGGAGTGCGGCTTTGAGTGTATCAAACCAGAAGGAGCATTTTATTTATTTGTAAAGTCACCAATAGCGGACGAGAAGCAGTTTTGTGAAGATGCAAAAGAACTTCACATTTTGATGGTTCCGGGAAGCTCTTTTGCATGTCCGGGATATGTGCGGCTGGCTTACTGTGTAGCTTATGAGACTATCAAGAATTCTTTGCCGAAATTTAAGGAACTTGCCAAAAAATATGTTTAGAATAAGGAAAATCAGATGAAGGCATTTGAAAAAAATATACGAAAAGTGGAACCTTATGTGCCAGGGGAACAGCCCCAGGAGCAAGTGATCAAACTGAATACCAATGAAAATCCCTATCCGCCGTCACCTGGTGTTAGAAAAGCACTAAAAGAAATGGATGCCGGGCGATTCAGACTGTATCCAGATCCTACGGCAGAGGTGCTGGTGGATGCTCTTGCAGAGTTCTATCAGGTAAAGCCGGATCAGGTATTTGTGGGAGTGGGATCCGATGATGTACTTTCCATGTGTTTTCTGACTTTTTTTAATTCGGAAAAACCAATTTATTTCCCTGACGTTACATATTCTTTCTATAAGGTATGGGCAGATCTTTATCGGATCCCCTATGAATGTAAGGCGCTGGATGAGAATTTCCAGATTGTGAAAGAGGATTATTATCCGGAAAATGGAGGAGTGATTTTCCCAAATCCTAACGCTCCGACAGGAATCTATCTAAAGCTTGATGAGGTAGAGGATATCATTGCCCACAATCAGGATGTGGTCGTGATCGTGGATGAGGCTTATGTGGATTTTGCAGGCCAATCTGCGATAGAGCTGATCGATCGATATGAGAACCTGATCGTCGTGCAGACATTTTCTAAGGCGCGGTCCATGGCTGGCATGAGAGTCGGATATGCTATCAGCAATCCTACATTGATCCGGTATCTGAATGACGCCAAATATTCTTTTAACTCTTATACGATGAATCAGACTTCATTGATCTGCGGGGCAGAAGCAGTAAAAGACCGGGCATATTTTGAAGAGGGAATTAGAAAGATTGTAGAGACAAGAGAATGGGCAAAACAGGAACTGGCAACTCTTGGATTTGAATATCCAGACTCTCAAGCAAATTTTATCTTTGCAAAACATCCAAAATATGATGCTAAAGATTTATTTGAATTTCTAAAGTTACAGAAAATATATGTCAGGTACTGGGGAAGCCGCCGGATCGAACAATATCTGAGAATTACGGTAGGAACCAAGGAAGAGATGGAAGCTCTGTTTGCAGCGATAAGAAAATATGTTAGAATAAAGGAAAAACAGGAATAAGGAGAGTTGGGTATGGAAAAAGTATATGACGTAACTGCCTTGGGCGAAATGTTGATCGATTTTACATTGAACGGACAAAGTGATCAGGGAAACAATCTTTTTGAGGCATGCCCGGGAGGCGCTCCCTGTAATGTGCTGGCGATGTTGAACAAGCTGGGACGGAAGACAGCTTTTATCGGAAAAGTGGGAGAGGATCAATTTGGAAGACTATTAAGAGATACCATTGATGAACTGGGAATTGAGACGAAAGGACTGATTTTGGATCAGGAGATTCATACGACGTTGGCTTTTGTCCATACATTTCCGGATGGGGATAGAGAGTTCTCATTTTATCGGAAACCAGGAGCAGATATGATGCTGGCAGAAGATGATGTGGATTACGATCTGATTCGTCAGTCAAAGGTATTTCATTTTGGAACCCTGTCGATGACAGATGAACCAGTTAGAAGTGCAACAAAAAAAGCACTGGAAGTGGCCAAAGAGGCAGGGTGTCTTATCACCTTCGATCCAAATTTAAGACCACCTCTTTGGGATAGTCTGGATCGTGCAAAAGAGATGATGGAATATGGTTTCCAATACTGTGACATGCTGAAAATTTCTGACAATGAGATTCAGTTTGTGACGGGAAAGGAAGATTATGATGAAGGAATCCGAATTCTTCAGGAGAAGTATCAGATCCCGTTGATTTTCCTGACCATGGGAAAGGACGGAAGCCGTGCTTATTACAAGGATTTAAGAGTAGAGAAAAAGGGATTTACTGTAAAGGCCATCGAAACGACAGGGGCAGGAGATACTTTTTGCGGATGTGCCATCCACGGGCTTCTGACTCATGGGATAGACGGCATGAATCAGGAAGTGCTGGAGAATATACTAACCTATGCTAACGCAGGGGCAGCACTGATTACGATGAAAAAAGGTGCGATTCGTTCCATGCCTGATCCGGAAAATATTACGAAAATGATCGAGGAAGCATAGATACTATGAGATTACGCAGAATACTTGCTGTATGGTCAGCAAAGCTGGCAGAGAAAATCAGCGTGCATATCTTTCACCGCCAGGGAGTGACCTGGGCGGGAAAGATTGCACTTAGACTGGATCCGTCCATTCTTAAGACCCTTGCGGCACAGGTGAAAAAGGAGATCTTTATTGTATGTGGGACCAATGGAAAGACAACCACTAACAATATGCTGTGTGCGGCGTTGGAGTCTGAAGGCTACCAGGTGGTATGCAATCATACCGGGTCGAATATGCTGAACGGAGTGGCTGCGGCCTTTGCACTGGCTGCAGGATGGAATGGAAATCTGAAGGCAGACTATGCCTGTATCGAGATTGATGAAGCATCCACCCGCAGGGTATTCCCTTATTTTAAACCAGATTATATGGTTCTGACCAATTTGTTCCGGGATCAGTTGGACCGGTATGGTGAAATTGACATTACTATGAATATTTTAAAGGAAGTGATGCAAAGTGCGCCGAAGATGAAGGTGATCGTGAACGGTGATGATGCGCTGTCGGCATTTCTTGCCATGGACAGTGGCAATCCATATATAACATATGGGATCGGCCAGCAGGTGATCGAGGAGAAAGATTCCCATGAGATCAGAGAAGGAAGATTCTGCAAACGATGCGGCGCCCTTCTGCATTACAATTTTTACCACTACAGCCAGCTTGGAGACTATGCCTGCACAAATTGTGATTTCAAAAGGCCAAAGCTGGAATTTGATGCTGTCGATGTGGAAGTGGGCGATACGCTTGCGTTTACTGTGGAAGGCAGACGGATTCTGGCAAATTATAAAGGCTTTTATAATGTCTACAATATTCTGGCAGCGTATGCTGCGGTAAGAACCGGTGGCGTAGAGCCTGTTCATTTTAATGAAATGCTTGCCAAGTTTCATCCGGAAAATGGACGAATGGAGCAGTTTTATATCGGCGGTACAAAGATTGTACTGAATCTGGCAAAAAATCCGGCGGGATTCAATCAGAATATTTCTGCGGTGATGCAGGATGACACAGAAAAGGATCTTATCATCGTGATCAATGACAATGCCCAGGACGGAATCGATGTGTCCTGGTTGTGGGATGTGGATTTTGACCGATTTAAAGAGGCAGATGTCCGATCCATTACAGTCAGCGGAATCCGCTGTCAAGATATGCGGCTTCGTCTGAAATATGTGGACATTCCGTCACTTTTGGAGGCAGATGTAGAGACTGCCATCAAGAAACGGATCAAAGACGGATGCGGGAATTTATACGTACTGGTAAACTATACGGCATTGTTTAGTACCAGAAATGTGTTAAAAAGACTGGAGGAGAAAGGATAATGGAACAGACAGGAAGGACAATCACCATTGGCCACCTCTATCCGGATCTTCTGAATCTCTATGGCGACCGGGGAAATATTGCCTGCCTGATGCGAAGATGTCTCTGGAGGGGGATTGAAGCTAGAACCATCGAGTTTAACACAGGGGATGCCATCGACTTTTCAAAGCTTGATATAGTGCTTTTGGGAGGGGGATCCGACCGGGAGCAGGCCATTGTATGTAAGAATCTTCTGAAGATTCGGGATGATTTCAAGAACTATGTGGAAGATTATGGAGTGGTGATCGCTGTATGCGGTGGATATCAGCTCCTTGGAAAATATTATAAAACAGACGACGGTATCATCGAGGGGTTACACCTGGTAGATATCTATACGGAACAAGGGCAAGGAAGGTTGATTGATAATATCGTTCTGCAAAGTGATCTGTGCGAAATGCCGGTGGCGGGATTTGAAAACCATGGGGGCCGGACCTATATCGGAGATCATCAACCCTTTGGGAAAGTGCTCTATGGTTATGGGAATGATGGAAAAAGCGGTTATGAAGGTGTGATTTATAAAAATGTGATCGGAACCTATCTGCATGGGCCGCTGTTGCCAAAGAATCCAGAAGTCTGTGATTGGCTGATTGGCAGAGCTTTAGAGAGAAAATATGGAGAGGCGGATTTGGAACCGCTGGATGATCGACAGGAAAAAGAGGCAAATCAATATATTTATCACAGGTTTGTGAAAGAATAGAGGAAAAAATGGGAATGACATGGAACGCAGTACTTCCACTGCCGGAAGAGCTAAAAGAAGCATATCCTCTTTCCGAGGAATTAAAAAGACTGAAAGAAAAACGGGACGCGGAGATTCAAGATATTTTTGTGGGGAAAAAAGATAAATTCGTGGTGATTATCGGACCGTGTTCTGCAGATAATGAAGACGCGGTCTGTGAATATGTCAGCCGACTGGCCAGACTGAACGAAAAAGTATCTGAGCGTCTGATGTTGATTCCAAGGATTTATACCAATAAGCCAAGGACGACAGGAGAGGGGTATAAAGGGATGCTTCATCAGCCAGATCCGGATAAAGCTCCGGATCTTTATGCCGGACTCATTGCGATCCGCCGAATGCATATCCGTGCGATGAAGGAAAGTGGACTGACAGCCGCAGATGAGATGCTTTATCCGGAAAACCGAAGTTATCTGGATGATATCCTTTCTTATGAAGCAATCGGAGCTCGGTCTGTGGAAAATCAGCAGCATCGTCTGACTGCCAGTGGGATGGACATTCCGGTGGGAATGAAAAATCCTACCAGTGGAGATTTTTCCGTTATGTTGAATTCTGTTGTAGCGGCCCAGAGTGGACATCGATTTATCTATCGCGGATATGATGTGACCACAACAGGTAATCCACTTGCACATGTCATCCTGAGGGGTGGAGTGGATAAATACGGTACCTCGATTCCGAACTATCACTATGAAGACTGTGTCAGGCTATATCGGCTGTACGAGGAAAAAAAGTTGCAAAATCCGGCGGCAGTTATTGATGTCAATCATTCTAATTCTAATAAACAATATAAAGAACAGTTAAGAATTGTAGGCGAGGTGCTTCATACAAGAAAGACCCATTCCCATCTTCATCGTCTGATCAAAGGGGTTATGATAGAAAGTTATCTAAAAGAAGGCAGACAGGATGTCAGCAGCCATATGAAATACGGATGCTCCATCACAGATCCATGTATCGGATGGGAAGATACAGAGTATCTGATTGAGAAGATTGCTGAAGAATGTGTTTAAGAATTACATGGAAGAGTGGATGATTAATGAAAAGGGGATGAAACTATGCGTCAGGAAAGATTTAAGATGGAACGGGAAGGTCTGGTGGAAGAAGGACAGGAGGTTGAGATCAGTGAACGAAGCGCTGTAACCGGACAATACACTTATCTGGTGGAACCATCTGTGGCCATGTCAGGAATCTATCGTACCAGTGAGAGAATTCATTCCCGCAGGGGGATCATTCGAAAGATCGAAAGGACAGAAAAAGGATTTTATCTGGTGGTGGAAGTGGAGGATTAGTATCCTTCGTTGACACATCTGTGGAAAAAATATATAATTATAAGAAATAAGACTGAAAACCGGAAGGATAAAATATATGATGATTGCAAAAAATGATGAGGCTATGAGAAGCAGGATCTGGAGGGTTGCTACAATGGTATCCTCTGTGTTGATCGTGATCATAGCGATCTTTCTTTTAACAAAGCTTTTTACAACCAACCCTCTGGAAGGAACCTGGGTCAATGAAGACGGAAGCCTGGAAATCAGGTTTCGGAATAATGGCAAGATGACGGCGATACTTCCGGAGTTCGCAGAAGACGGTCAGGTAGATGTACCGATGAGCTATACGATTGATAAGGATGAAAAGACGATCACGATCCTGGATGATGAGGAAGAGATGCAGAGGCTGGCAGATGAGTCAGATGGGTTGTATACGGCAGAGATGCTGGAGAATGCAGTCAGCTCTGTCACCACATCCTTTGATTACAGCGTGGATCAGGAAGAATTGACCTTGACAGAACGCGAATATGGAGAACAGGTTATTTTTACAAAAAAATAAAAAGCAAAATACCCCGCACGAAAGTTGCGGGGTTTTTGAGCGTAGAGAGGAGAGGCGGAAATGATTACGAGAGAGCAGACCAAAAAAATCAGAATCGGAGACAGGACGATTGGCGGGGGAAGTCCGGTGGCAATCCAGTCTATGACAAATACCAGGACGGAAGATGTGGGGGCAACTGTCAAGCAAATTCTGGAACTGGAGCGTGCCGGCTGTGAGATCATCCGGTGTGCCGTACCCACCATGGAAGCGGCAGAGAGCCTTTCAGAGATCAAAAAGCAGATTCATATCCCACTGGTGGCTGATATCCACTTTGACTATCGGCTTGCCCTTGCAGCTATTGAGCATGGAGCAGACAAGATCCGCATTAATCCAGGCAATATTGGGGATGAGGCTAGAGTCCGTGCGGTGGTGGAAAAGGCAAAGGAGTATCAGATCCCTATCCGGGTAGGCGTTAACAGTGGATCCCTGGAAAAGCATCTGGTAGAAAAGTACGGAGCAGTTACGGCAGAGGGACTAGTTGAGAGTGCCCTGGAAAAGGTAGATCTGATTGAATCTATGGGTTATGATCAGCTGGTGGTCAGTATTAAATCCTCAGATGTGTTGATGTGTGTGCGCGCCCATGAGTTGATAGCCCAGGAGTGCTCCTATCCTTTGCATGTTGGCATCACTGAGTCAGGAACCTTGCTTGCCGGAAACATCAAGTCTTCGATTGGCCTGGGGTTGATTTTGCACCAGGGGATCGGCGACACTATTCGGGTGTCTTTGACAGGAGACCCGGTAGAAGAGATCAAGTCAGCAAAACTGATCTTGAAAACATTAGGCCTTCGAAAGGGAGGAATAGAGGTGGTATCTTGTCCTACCTGCGGAAGAACAAAGATTGATCTGATCGGTCTGGCAAATCAGGTGGAGGCTATGACTGCGGATATTCCACTGGATCTGAAGGTGGCAGTAATGGGCTGCGTAGTCAATGGACCCGGGGAGGCGAAAGAAGCAGACATTGGGATCGCGGGAGGAATCGGCGAAGGGCTGCTGATCAAAAAGGGCAAGATTGTAAAAAAAGTAAAAGAAGAAGAACTCTTAGAGACATTGAGACAGGAGCTGCTGCATTGGAATGAGTAAACCGTTTTTTGAAGTTTTTCCAACGTTAAAATTGAGTGATGATCTGTGGATCTTGTTTGAGTCTGCCAAAGTGACCAAGGTAGTGACGAATTCCAGCAGAGATTTTATCAAGGTTCACCTACTAAGCCGCCATCTGATCCAGAAACAGCACATTTATGAAGTAGAACGAAACTTGAAGGACCAGTTGTTTGGCAGGAACCGTATTCGGGTGGAAATCTGTGAGCAGTATGAACTGTCGGAACAATATACGCCGGAAAATTTGATGAGGGAATACTATGACAGCCTGCTTTTAGAGTTGAATGAACGAAGTGTGGTAGAGCGGAACATGCTGCAGAACGGTGAGTATTCCTTTGAGGATGGGAATATTCTTCTCCTTAAGATGACTGATACGATTGTATCCCAGGGGAAGAGAGATTCTCTTGCCCGGTTTCTGACAGATATATTTAAAGAGCGTTTCCAACGGCCGATTGAAGTAAGGGTGATTTTTGAAAAACCCAGGGACAGCAAACTGAAATATAATGAGGAAAAGCTTCGTATGGAAGTGGATGCGATCCGTCAGCGAAGGAAAGCCATCCGAGAGGAAAAGGAGCAGAAACGTCAGGAAAATCAGAAGGAAAAGGAAAGAAAACCGGAAGGAAGAAGTTTTTACGGTGGACAAAAGAGACAGTCAGCTGATGCAAATCTGATCTACGGCAGAGATTTTGACGATGAGCCTATTGAACTTTCCCAGGTAATAACAGAGATGGGCGAAATCACGATTCATGGAAAGGTGATCAGTTTTGATACCCGGGAGATTCGGAATGAAAAAACAATCGTTATGTTTGCTGTTACTGATTTTACGGATACAATCATGGTAAAAATGTTCGTGAGAAATGAACAGCTTCCTGATGTCCTGGCAGAAGTAAAGCCCGGGGCATTTTTGAAGATTAAAGGAGTGACTGCTGTCGATAAGTTTGACCGAGAACTGACGATTGCTTCTGTCACCGGAATCCGAAAGATCAGCAATTTTACCCAGTCGAGACAGGATACAGCGCCTGAAAAGAGGGTGGAGCTTCACTGCCATACCAAAATGAGCGATATGGATGGAGTTACAGAAGTAAAAGATCTGGTGAAACGGGCTCACGATTGGGGGCACAAGGCCATCGCCATTACAGATCATGGTGTGGTTCAGTCCTTTCCGGATGCCAATCATTACATAGAAACTTTGGACAAAGATGATCCGTTTAAGGTTATTTACGGGGTGGAAGGATATCTGGTGGATGATCTGACAGATGTGGCAGTAAACGAAAAAGGACAGTCCCTTGATGGTACCTATGTGGTATTTGATTTAGAGACTACAGGGTTTAGTCCTATCCGGGACAAGATCATTGAGATTGGTGCGGTAAAAGTAGAGAATGGAAAGATTACGGATAGATTCAGTACCTTTGTCAATCCCAGAATCCCTATTCCTTTTGAGATCACCCGGCTTACCAGCATCACAGACCAGATGGTTATGGATGCACCGGGAATTGAGACGGTTCTTCCAGAGTTTTTGAAGTTTATCGGGGACGCTCCACTGGTAGCCCATAATGCGTCTTTTGACGTGGGATTTATCGAACAGAATATGCGCTATCTGGATCTGACGCCGGATTTTACATCTGTAGACACTGTGGCGCTGGCAAGAATGTTGCTTCCGACCCTTTCCAAGTTCAAGTTGAATGTGGTGGCAAATGCGCTGCATATTTCCCTGGAAAACCATCACCGGGCGGTGGATGATGCTGGGGCTACAGCAGAAATTTTTGTAAAGTTTGTGGAAATGTTGAAGGATGAGGGGATCTCTGATCTGACCAGACTAAATCAGTCAGGCAGCCAGAACGCGAATGTGATTAAAAAGCTTCCTACTTATCATGTGATTATCCTGGCATGTAATGAGGTGGGACGGGTAAACCTGTACACTCTGATTTCTATGTCTCATCTGGAATATTATGCTAGAAGACCACGTATTCCAAAGAGCGTACTTTCCAGGTACCGGGAAGGGCTGCTGGTAGGAAGCGCCTGTGAGGCAGGAGAATTGTACCAGGCGTTACTCAGTGAAAAATCAGACGCCAGGATTGCGAAGATTGTTAGTTTCTACGATTACCTGGAAATTCAGCCAGTGGGAAATAACCAGTTTATGATTGAAAGCGATCGGGTAAGCACTGTCAATTCGGTAGAAGATATTCGGAAATTAAACCGAAAGATCGTTAATCTGGGCGAGCAGTTTGGAAAGCCGGTGGTTGCCACCTGCGATGTGCATTTTATGGATCCGGAAGATGAAGTTTACCGGAGGATTATTATGGCTGGAAAAGGATTTTCAGATGCTGACCAGCAGGCACCGCTGTATCTGCACACCACCGATGAGATGCTGGAAGAGTTTGAATATCTGGGATCGGCAAAGGCAAGAGAGATCGTCATTGAGAATCCCAATAAGATTGCTGACATGATCGAGAAAATTACCCCCATCCGTCCGGATAAATGTCCGCCGGTGATTCCAGATTCTGATAAACAGCTAAGAGAAATTTGTTATAACAAGGCACATTCCATGTACGGGGATCCCCTGCCAGAGGTGGTCACGGAACGTCTCGAGCGAGAATTGAATTCTATTATATCCAACGGATTTGCCGTGATGTATATCATCGCCCAGAAGTTGGTGTGGAAGTCCAACGAAGATGGTTATCTTGTGGGCTCCCGTGGATCTGTAGGATCGTCCTTTGTAGCTACAATGGCAGGTATCACCGAGGTTAATCCTTTAAGTCCGCATTATTATTGTAAAAAGTGTCATTACAGTGATTTTGATTCAGAAGAAGTCAAGGCCTATGCCGGAGGCTGCGGATGGGATATGCCGGATAAGAAGTGTCCGGTCTGCGGTGAACCGCTGGTGAAAGACGGATTCGATATTCCGTTCGAAACCTTCCTCGGATTCAAGGGAAACAAGGAGCCGGATATTGATTTGAACTTCTCTGGAGATTATCAGAGCAACGCCCATAAATATACCGAGGTTATTTTTGGGGCAGGCCAGACCTATCGTGCGGGTACGATTGCAACGCTGGCGGATAAGACGGCTTTTGGATATGTAAAGAATTATTATGAGGAACGGGGGCAGGGCAAACGAAATTGTGAGATTGACCGGATCGTTCAGGGCTGTACAGGAATCCGAAGGAGTACCGGGCAGCATCCGGGGGGCATTATTGTTCTGCCTTTGGGAGAGGAGATAAACTCTTTTACACCGGTACAGCACCCGGCAAACGATACCACAACGGACATTGTGACGACTCACTTCGATTATCATTCTATCGACCATAACCTGTTAAAGCTGGACATCCTGGGACATGATGATCCGACCATGATCAAGACGCTGGAGGAATATATCAGTTCCGCGGCTATGGACAATGAATACAATGAAACGGATCACCGGTTTGAGGCGACAAAGATTCCACTGGATGATCCGGGAGTCATGTCTTTATTCCATGATACTTCAGCACTGGGGATCAAGCCGGATGACATTGGCGGCTGTCCGGTTGGATGCCTTGGAATTCCAGAGTTTGGTACAGACTTTGTCATCCAGATGGTAGTTGATACCAAACCCCAGACCCTGTCAGATCTGATACGGATTTCTGGCTTATCCCACGGGACGGACGTGTGGCTAAATAATGCCCAAGAGCTGATCAAAAGCGGAAAGGCAACCATATCTACGGCGATCTGTACCCGTGACGACATTATGACTTATCTGATTAATCAGGGGCTGGATAGTGAGGAATCTTTCACTATCATGGAACGTGTGCGAAAAGGTACCGTGGCAAAGGGAAAATGTAAGGAATGGCCGGAGTTTAAAAAGGACATGGCAGAGCATGGCGTTCCCGACTGGTATATCTGGTCTTGTGAGAAGATTAAGTACATGTTTCCGAAAGCCCATGCAGCTGCCTATGTTATGATGGCTTATCGCATTGCTTACTGTAAAATCAATTATCCACTTGCATACTATGGAGCATATTTTGGGATCCGTGCCGATGCCTTTTCTTATGAGATCATGTGTCAGGGAAAAGAGGTATTACAGAAATATATTGATGATTATACCAGACGCTCAGGGTCCTTAAGCAAGAAGGAACAAGATACCATGAAGGATATGCATATCGTTCAGGAAATGTATGCCAGAGGTTATGAGTTTATGCCCATTGATATTTACCGGGCAAAAGCCACGAAGTTTCAGATTATCGATGGAAAATTAATGCCGCCTTTTGTCAGTATTGACGGTATGGGAGAAAAAGCGGCAGAAGCTGTAGAAGAAGCGGCAAAGAATGGTCCGTATCTGTCCAGAGATGACTTTCGCCAGCGGACCAAGGCAAGTAAGACAGTTATAGATTATATGGGAGAGCTGGGACTTCTTGGAGATTTGCCAGAGTCCAATCAGCTGTCATTGTTTGATTTGTAAAAAAGAGGACTTGATCAGTCCTCTTTTTCTTTTGGAAGGATGATGTTTAAAAGAATTGCCATCAGTGTTGCTACCACGACCGGAGAGCTTCCAAATACGGTAGTAACCCATTCCGGGAAAGCAGATAGGGAATCGGAGGCTTGGGTGATTCCCATTCCAAGTGCGACAGACAGCCCTACAATGGAAGTATTGCGGAAATTCATTTCTTGTTGAAAGATTAGCTTGATTCCTGTCATGGCAATAGAAGCAAATACGGAAATGGTAGCGCCGCCCAGAACACATTGAGGAATCGTAGTCAGAAGACCGGAAAATTTAGGTACAAAACCGGCAATCATCAGGATGATAGCTGCCAGTCCCAGTACACAGCGGTTGATGACTTTTGTAGTGGTAACAATACCTACATTTTGGCTATAGGTTGCTGTGGGAAGGCCACCGAAAAAGGCACAAAGAATATTGCTGATTCCGTACATAATGATCCCCCCCTGAAGCTCTTTGTTATCCGGCATCCGGTTCATGCTTCCGGAAGTAGTGGCAGAAAAGTCCCCGATGGCTTGAATGGAATTAATGGCGAACAAAAGTCCGATGGCCACGCAGGCGGAAGGTTCAAAATTTATGGAAAAATGCAAAGGCTGCGGAAGCTGGAAAAGGCCGGCAGACTGCACGCCGGAAAGATCCACAAGTCCAAAAGGGATGGCAAGGATATAGCCGGTAATGATTCCAATCAGAATCGATGCCAGTTTTAAAAATCCTTTGGAAAAATGGTTGAGTCCGGTTACAACAGCCAGGGTAACGAATGCAACCAGCCAGTTCTGCCATGATCCATAGTTTTCGCTGGAGGTTCCGCCGGCCATGTAGTTTACAGCAGTAGGATATAAAGAAAGCCCAATGGTAAAGACTACGGTTCCGGTTACAAGAGGCGGAAACAGGATACGGATTTTCCGGATGCAGAACCCTACAACGACAGCAATGATGCCGCCCACCACCTGGGCGCCGAGAATCGTTGCAATATCATAGGTTCCTGCAATCGCCTG
The DNA here is from genome assembly GCA_019424135.1 of Lachnospiraceae bacterium. Lineage (GTDB taxonomy): Bacteria > Bacillota > Clostridia > Lachnospirales > Lachnospiraceae > Merdimonas. The sequence goes on along the minus strand of JAHYZZ010000014.1, from coordinate 35,593 downwards.
CATGCTGGGGACATAGGCAAAGCTGATTCCCAGGATGACTGGAAGTGCACTTCCCAGCTGGAAATTTCCAAATTTAATAAATGGGAAAAGCTGGAGCAGGGTGCTGATGGCAGAACAAAACAGTGCGGCCTGGATCAAAATAACCCGATCTTTCTCACTGATCCCGGCAACTCCGGCGACAATGATGGAAGGGGTTACACATCCGACGATCATGGCAACAACATGCTGCATAGCCAGTGGAAGAGCCTGGCCAAATGCCGGGACTCCATTGAGTTCAAATACAGACGCGTGCCTTTTTTTTGCAGACAGATTCGAGTTCATGTTTGGAATTCTCCTTTGTATAAAATTGTATTATTTCATTTCTACCCTGCTGTTAAACATATCCAGCAAAAGAGCTGCAATCAGACCTGCAACAAGGCAGATAATATTCACGATGCATCCACTGACAGAAGTAGTAAAACTGGAGAAAGGGATGATCATGACTGTGGCTGCAATGACGATTCCGATGATTCCATGGAATGCCAGAGAATAAAAATGGTTAAACAATGCGTTTATAGCTTTTGCAAGACAGATTATGGTGACAATCACTCCGATTCCGGCGGGAATTAGTATCTGGAAGTCCAGATTTCCGATACCGTCCACGAAAGGAGTATATAGGCCAAGAGGCATTAGTAAAGTGGAAAAACTCATGCCAGGTGCGATGATGCTTAAAGCCAGGCAGAATCCACAGAACAGATAGGAGACAAAGTTTGTTTTGATCGTAACAGAAGCTATATTAAGACCGCAAAGCAAAGTAAAGATTACGATCATACATACCACCAGGGAGATGTAAGAACCCTTGGATACCCCTTCTTCTCTTGCCTCCCGAAATAAAGAGGGCAGCATCCCTGTGATCAACCCGATAAATAGGCATACAGAAGGATCAGGGTATTTATTGAGGAAGAAGGCCAATAAATTAGCAATACCTAAAAATCCGAGGATTCCTCCGATAAAAACAGGGATCAAGGGCGGAATATGCGTTTTAAAGTTCTTAATCGGATTCGATAAAAGTTCCATAATTGGCTTATAGATACCGAAGATAACGCTTAACACACCGCCGGAAATACCAGGAAGAACAGCGCCAAGTCCGATAAAAGCACCCTGAATGATTCGAAATAAGAATATAAGGAGAATATTTTTGTTCTGATTATTAGTCACAATATACCTCTTCTTACATTTTCTTTTCTATATTATTTTATGATAACACTCCTACTATAGCACAAATTCTAAACAGAATCTATGTGTAATATAGAGAATTTATGTGCAATGCCGAAATGAACGGTCGGTGAAGATACGGGCAAAGATCAACCCCAGCGGAAGAGCAAGGACGATCAGAAGTGCCGAAGCCAGCCAGGAGGCAGAATCACCCAGTGACATTACACCCAAATTATACACGGCGCGGTAGAGGTAAAGTCCAGGGACCATGATCACGATGGAAGGCACTGTGATAGAAATCCTTGGATAACCCAGGGGTTTTTGGATTAAAGAGGATAAAAGTCCGGCAATCAAAGCACCCAGAAAAGCAGCAACGGCAGGGGGACAGGAAACAAGATCCACCAGTTCCAGCCGAAGTGTGTTGGCAATCATCCCGATCCATGCAGCAGAGGCAGCCAGAGGGAGAGGACTGTTAAACATGACAGAAAACCCGAATACTCCGCAAAAGCTGGCAATAAGCCGCAGGAGAAATACGATGAAAGGAGAAAGCCCAAGGGAAGGGAATTCTTCGGGATGAAGGTTTAACAGCAAAGCCATGGCCCAGGCGGTGACTGTAGCAACAGTAATAATCATGACTGCATAAAGAAGCCGTTCTATACCAGATCTCATATCCTGTTTTGCAAGGTCGACACCGCTGGTGATGAAAGGAAAGCCTGGGATGATAAATAGCATGGCACAGATGTATCCTGCTTCATGTCGTGAGGAAACCGAAAACAAAGCTTCAATGAGATGCATGGATCCGGTATAGACAAGACAGGCCAGGGCGACAGAAGAGGTGACGCATAAAAACAACGTGTAATGCCGTTTGTTCAACAAGGCACGCAGATAGTTACCAATTCCTGCGCCCAGAAATGTGCAGAGCATTTCGATCGGACCTCCGCCCAAGAGAAAACAGAAAGCGCAGCAGGCGACTGCAGAGGCAAGCCCTTGCATGAGTGGGGAGTAAAGACCGTGGATTTTGTCAATTTCATCCAGTTGGGAATGGAGCTGTCCTACAGTCATCTGCCGGCCAAATTTTGTAAAATCCTTGATAAAACGTTCCATGCGGTTCAGCTTGGAGGTATTGACGCCGGTGCTTGAAAGACTTAGGGAGTGGGTGACGAACTCTTTCCCGTCAAAGCAGGTATAGTCGATAGACAGCAGACCGATATTCGCATTACAGATAATTCCCAGCTCCTTCGCCAACGTATTCATGGAGCTTCTGACTCTCCAGGCACCGGTTCCACATGATAGCAGCATCAGTCCGGCTCTTCCGATGAGAGAGGTTTTTTCGGAGAGCCCTGCCTGAATGATAGGTGTGTTTTTAGCGTGACCGGTGTAATCGTGCCAGTAGACATTCATATGATTTGGTGTAATAGGTGTGTTTGACATGTCAAATCCTTTCTGTATCTTTAGATAAGTATGTTCAATAACAGTATAGATGGATTCAAAGAAAAGTCAACTGTTCATTAAAGAAGACAGATAATTATTCTTACTTATAGAAAAATAAAATAAATGGAAAATATTTATAGATATTATAGATTTTACTTACAAATATTTGAGTGATAAAATATTGATAGCTTATTTAAAGGATATGATTTCTACTGTACAGACAAAATGGAGACGCTGATATGAATACAGAAGAAAGAAACGTAAAACCATTTCTAGAAACACGGGAACTATACAAAAGTTTCCGGCATGTTGAGGCCCTTCGAGGGGTGTCTATTCAAGTTTATGGCGGAGAAGTGCTTGCAATTGTGGGCGATAATGGTGCCGGCAAGTCTACGCTTATCAAAATCCTGTCAGGGGTATTAAGTCCCGACAGAGGTCAAATCTGGATCAACGGAAAAGAATATCATAAGCTGACTCCCAAAAAAGCTACAGAAGAAGGAATTTCTACGGTATACCAGGATCTTGCTCTTGGAAATACGATGGATGTGGCATCGAATCTATTTCTCGGAAGTGAATTGTCAACGGCCGGATTCCTCAAGAAAAAAAGAATGAAAGAAGAAGCGGAAAAACTGTTGAAAGATCTGGATGTAAAGATTCCAGATGTGACTGCTCCGGTAGGGGATTTAAGCGGAGGACAAAGGCAGGGAGTCGCAGTGGCAAGGTTGGTACATCGCGGCGGTAAGATTTTAATTTTTGATGAGCCGACGGCAGCGATGGGGCTAAATGAGTCAGAGTCTGTTCTCAGACTTATCAGAAGATTGGCATCAAATGGATATGCGGTTATTTTGATCAGCCATAACATGCAGCATGTGTTCCATATTTCTGACCGGATATGTATCATGCGCCAGGGAAAGGTTGTCAAAGAGTTAAAATCACAAGAGACGTCTATGGATGAGGTAGTCTCCTTTATAACAGGAAGTGTATTAAGTGAGTGACAAGAAAAGTATAATAAATAGAAAAATAAAGGAATATTCGTATGTTCTTATTTTGTTAGGTGTATTGATCGTTATGATCTTGATTATTTCCATAGCATCGCCTTACTTTTTTTCGTGGAGAAACTTTAGAAATATTTTGAATCAGTCGGCAATCTATCTTGTGATCTCAGTTGGAATGACGCTGGTGATCAGTGCAGGACAGATTGATCTTTCTGTGGGGTCTGTCATTGGTTTTTCTGGAATGGTAATGGGAATGATGAGTCTAAGTGGAGCGTCGCCTGGAGCGGCTGTCCTTTCAGGTCTCCTTTTGTCCTTTCTGATCGGTCTTTTGAATGGGGCATTAGTAGCATATGGGAAGATGAATTCTTTTATTGTGACATTAAGTACGATGACGATTGCCAGAGGAGTCATTTTGATTTTAACGAATTCTCAATCGGTTTTCGGATTTGGAACGGCATTCACTTTTATCGGAAGTGGAGCGGTGGGACCAGTCAATATGCCGATTGTCATTTCTTTGGTGGTTGCGTTTATTGGGGCAGGTCTGTTGCATAAGACTACGTTTGGTAATTATTGCCTTTTCATTGGTTCTAACGAAGTGGCGCTGAATCGTTCAGGTGTGAATGTCAGACGATATAAAATGATTGTTTTTGGTATCTGTGGGCTATGTGCGGGGATTGCAGGAATGATCGTGACGGCCAGACTAAATTCGGCGGAGCCTCTGGCGGGTCAGGGATATGAAATGGATGCAATCGCGGCGGCTATTTTAGGCGGCACCAGTATGAGGGGTGGAAAAGGGAGTATTATTGGAACAATTATTGCATGTTTTATCTTGAATGTTTTAAAAAATGGTCTGACAATACTTTCGATATCTACACATTATCAAGAAATTTTGACAGGATTAATTTTGATTATTTCAGTTCTCATATCGGAGTACCATGAAAGAGAAAAAAGAGAGGTGTAAAAATGCAAAAAAAGTTATTGTCACTTGGCGCTATCGCAATGGATATTGTTCTTGACAGTCATGTATTGCCAAAGGATGACGGATTTGCATTGCTTAAAAATGAAAGGATGCTTCCGGGAGGCAGTGCGTCTAATGTTTCTGTCTGTGCGGCTTATCTTGGAATGGATGTTTATCAGACCGGAAAAGTGGGAGATGACGAGACCGGAAGAGAGTTCCTAAGAACATTGGAGGAAGACGGAGTAGACGGAAAGTATGTGGCGGTAAAAAAGGGAGGCACTTCCTTACATACTTATATTATTACTGCTCCGGGTGGACAGCACTGTATTTTTGCCAATACGGGGGATACCGTATGCACGCTGGTCCCCGAAGAACTTCCGGAAGATCTGATGGAATCTATGGATATTTTTTATAATGATATGTTCTCTCCAAAGGCAGCTCTTTGGCTGGCAAAAAAGGCTGTGAGTCAGGAAAAACCTGTCATTTATAATATGCAGTGTGTACCCTCTTTTATGGAATTGTGTGGAACATCCATGGAAGATATTGAAGAAATGATGAAGCTTTGTACCGTATTCGTCAGCGGACGGGATGGATTCAAGGAGATGACAGGTGAGGACGATTATCGAAAGGCTATGAAGATTGTTCAGGATAGATATCACATCAAAGAAGGTGTAATCTGTACCGCAGGAAGTGAGGGAGCGGTATGGCTGTGCAATCATCAGGAGATACAAGTACCGGCTTATTCGGTAGAAGCCGTAGATACGACAGGAGCAGGAGACTGTTTTTTAGGTGGATTTATCTATTCTTATTTTTGCGAGGGAACAGAAAAGAAGGATGCGCTGGAATTTGCCAATGCAACGGCGGCAATTAAATGTATGCAGGCAGGACCAAGGAGTCGTGCCAGTGCAGTCCAGGTTCGGCAATTTAGAGACTCCGTAAAGGGAGATCCTAAATCATAAAAAATATAAAGGAGGAATGGTAATTATGAAAGCAAAAGTAGTAAGTGTACTTTTATGTATGGCGATGGTTACGGTCATGGCTGTAGGCTGCGGATCATCTTCTGATTCATCAGAAAGCAAAGACAGCAGTGAAACGGAAAGTGCGAAAACAGAGGAAGGCGATGGGGAAGATACCGGGGAACAGACTTTATTCCAGCAGGCAGAGGCACAGGTGGATAAAGATCTTGCACCACTTCCGGACAAAGATTCTGGAAAGAAGCTGGCAGCGATTGAAAGTACTCTCTCCAATTCCTTTTGGGTAACGATGCAGGAGGGATATGAGGATGCAGCAGAAGAGTATGGTGTAACCATTGATATTCAGGCGACTGATTCAGACACAGATACGTCAGGACAGCTTGATATTTTAAATAATATGCTGGTGCAGGATTATGATGCGATTGCGGTATCTCCGTTGACAGAGGATTGTCTGATTTCCGGGATTGTATCTGCGAACCAGCAGGGGGTTACTGTGATTACGACTGGAAATGAAGTAAACGAAGAAGCATTGAAAGAGGCGGGAGGATCTCTGGATGCAAAGATTACGGTAGATTTCCACAACCAAGGCGTGCTGGGTGCACAGTACATTGTTGATCAGAATAATGGAGAAGGACAAGTTGCTATTATTGCCGGAAATGAAGGCGCAACACAGTCTGATGCCAGAAGAGATGGAGCAAAAGAAACATTTGAAAAGGCTGGGATGGATGTTGTAGCAGTAGAACAGTGCGACTTTGACGCACAGAAGGCCTACGATGCAGCGACAGCAATCATTGAGGCCAATCCGGATCTGGTGGGAATCGCCTGCGGAAATGATGATATGGCTTTAGGTGTTGTACAGGCATTAGAAGAAAAAGGACTGAATGATCAAGTGACCGTAGTCGGTGTTGACTTTACAGAAGAAGCAAAGGCGGCAATCGAAGATGGAAGCTACGATGCCTCGGTGGCTATGTCCCCATATCTTATGGGAAAAGAGGCTGTGATCATCATGCTGAAAGCACTCCAGGGAGAAGATGTATCCAGTATTGGAGACAGTACACCGATGGCAGTGGTAGATGCAAGTAATGTAGATCAGATGTCCGACTGGCATTAAGAGAAGAGCTGATGATAGAGTATCACAGAAAGGAAATGCGGTGATTGCATTTCCTTTCTATGTCTTAGGATAAAAGGAGGAATCCATATGTTTGACAGAGTACTGGGGGGACTGATCGGAGCCGGAGCCGGAGATGCTATGGGAGCAGCTACAGAAGCAAGAACCACAGAACAGATCATAGAATATTTCGGCCATGAAGTGACAGATTTTGAGAAACCGCCTATGGATACATTTGGGGCTGGAAATGAACCTGGACAGTTGACAGATGACTTCAGTTCCGCGTATTTTGTGGCGAGACATATTGCAGATCATGACGGGAAAGTGACGGAGAAAGTAGTACAAGAAGCACTCATTGACTGGTCGGAGCATCATGTGTTTTTTGATCGGTTTGCAGGTCCGACGACACGACTTGCAATCCGCAGATATAAAGGAGAAAAAATTGAAAAGTCAGGAGGGGTAGAGCTGGTGACCCGTCAGGCGACTAATGGAGCCGCGATGAAAATCTCTCCCATCGGACTTTTGAATGCTGGAAATATCGATCAGGCGATTAAGGATGCGGTGACGGTTACGATGGTAACTCATGACAATTATCTTGCTCTTTCGGGTGCCTGTGCGGTTGCGGCAGCGGTCAGCCATGCTGTTATGCCGGAAGCCACCGTTTACAGTGTCTTGCAGGCCGGATTATATGGAGCAAAAGAGGGAGAGAGAATCGGGCGGGAAATTGCCCGTGATGTAGCAGGGCCGTCAGTGGTTAAACGAATGGAAATGGCAATCGATATCGGATTGGGGAACAAAACGTCAAAAGAAAAAATGATAGAGATCGGACATCAGATAGGGGCAGGGCTTCATGTGGCAGAGGCAATCCCCTCTGCATTTGGCCTGTTTGCGGCATATGACGGGGATGCCCTGGGCTCTATCATAGGTGCAGTAAATGTAGGGTATGATACAGATACGATAGCAACCATGTCCGGTGCTTTGTCCGGCGCTTTGCGTGGTGCAAAGGCTTTTCCACAACATTTTCTGCCGACACTTGAGAAGGCAAACCATCTTGAAATCAAAAAACTTGCTGAAGATTTGACTAGAATTGCCGAGAGGGCGGGCAGACAGGAGGGAATATTATGAATCAGAAAATATTAGGATGCTTGCTTGGAGCTGCGGTGGGAGATGCTATGGGTTCGGCAACGGAGACAAAATCAACCAGACAAATTGAAAAAACATTTGGAGGACGTGTACAGGAATTCAAAAAGCCACCTATGGATACGATGGCCAGAGGAAGACGGGCAGGACAGGTGACCGATGCATTTAGTATACCGTACATTCTGACCGAACATCTGTTGAAAGCAGATGGAAAAGCGTCAAAGGAGCTTGGACAAAAAGCATTGTTGGAATGGGGAGATACAGAATATTTTGAGCCATTTGCAGGAATGACAACTAGAAGTGTTGTAAACCGTTTAAGACAAGATGATCAGATGGGAACCTGGGCATTTGCAGGGCGACTGGGGACGAAATTGTATAAAAGCCATTATTATGCACTTTCTTCTAATGGAGCTGCCAGCAAGGCATATCCGGAAGGTTTGTTAAGCAAAGGGAATATCCAAAAAGCTGTGGAGGATACTGTAGAAATTACCATGTCGTCTCATGATGATCCATATAGTATTTCCGGGGCATGTGCAATTGCAGCTGCTGTAAGTGAAGCAAGTAAGGATGACACGGATCTTTATAAAATCGTGCAGGCTGCAAAATATGGCAGCGTAGAAGGAGAAAAGCTTGCAAGAAAGAGAGAGGATATCTGGATTTATCCAGGTCCCTCTGTCACGAAACGGATTGACATGGCCGTGAAAATTGCCATGCATTGCGGAAGTCAGGAGTCTGTAGTGCAAGAACTGGCAGAACGGATTGGAAGCGGACCGGCCATTGCAGAGACCGTACCAACTGCATTAGGAATTCTGATTGCAAATCAGGGGGAAACCATGGAAAGTATTTACGACGCGGTAAATATTGGAGATGAAACCAGTGCAATTGGATGTATCGTAGGAGCAATTGCAGGAATGTTCCGAGGAGCTGACTCTATTACAGAAGGGTATCTAGACATCATTGAAAAGGAAAATGGGATGAATCTGTGTTCCCAGGCAGAAAGGATTGAAAAAATGTGGGAAAATATCTCATAGAATCTGCATTGCTAGGACAGGGGCTGCCTGGCATTACAGATCATGAAATGAAAAGTCTGTGGCCGGAACATCCAGGGGGAGAAATTGCCTGGATGAAAGCAGGTAAACTAATGACCGGCGGCATATCAGAATTTGTAAAGTTTCGGAAAGAGATCAAAGACAGTGTCAGAATCTGTTACCAGAACTTTGAAGCAGCGCAAGCGCAAAAGGTGACAGGCGTGCTGACTGCATCGGGAACTATGAGAGCATGTGAAAAGATACAGGCAGAGTTTGCGGTGAGCTGTGGAATCGGAGGACTGAAAAGTAAGCAAACCATAGAATCTTGTCATGACCTTCTGGCCTTGAAGGAAAGCAAGGTATCTTTGGTAGCGACTTCTCCGAAAGACATGTTTGACTTAAAGCATACCCTGGAAGAAGCTCAAAAAGCGGGAATTTCCGTGGTCGGATGTGGATCTTGTATCTGCAATGGATATTTGTTTTTACAGGATCCTGTGGAAATTTCAACCGGTTTAAAAGGAACGATGGATCGAAATTGCCTTTTTTTGCGAAAGATTCCGGAGCAAAGGAGAATTTGTGAAAAGAGGATCTTTGATCAGGCTCTCCAATATGCCATAGAATCAGAAAAAAAGGGACTGCTTTTTCATCCTTCCTTTAATCAAAAGGTAGATGAGCTGACAAAAGGATATTCTTCTAAAATCCAGTTGGAGGCTTTGATTTCAAATATCAATTGGATAGAGAAGAATGAACAGTTCTGCAAATGAAAAAGATCGCCGCACCGGTTATTTGGTGCGGCGGTCTTTTAGATTGGCAAAGGAAGTAATGAGAAAAGCGAGGATGGCAGCTGTTAACATACAAATCAGGAACTGCAGTCCATGTCCATTATTTGCCATGCCAGGAGCAATGACAGAGGGAACGTAGGCAGTACCCCTGACCCCGAACAGGCCTACCAGTGCACCGGAAGCACAGGCACTAATGAGTGCTCCTACAAAGACAATTCTGCTGGAGAACATGAAGGGATAAGCGGCTTCTACAAAGGTACCAAATCCAACATTTACAAGAAAACCAGGAAGTGCTGCCGCAGCCTGACCTTTATCGCGTGGAAAGATTACATTGGCAAGAGTGATGCCGGCGGACACCATGACAAGTCCAGTCATATCTATGGCGCCAAGGAAACTGAATCCTGCTTCTTCCATTTCCAGAAGTACGATAGGGAGGATGGCTGCATGATAGACACCGCCGATGATGGCGGGCCAGATCAGAACTCCTGCAAGTGCTCCTGCGAGGATGGGATTGATACCGATGGCTGCATTAATAGCGTCACAGATCAAGTTTCCGAGCCACAGGGCGACAGGTGCAATCAGAAACTTTCCGATCAATCCGGCGGCGAGTCCAGAAAGACCTCCAGCGGCAATGTTTGTGGTGGTACCCGGAACATTGTGCCTGAAACAGAAGATGCTGATATAATAGGTGAAGACGCCAGCTACGATACCCACAATCAGTCCGCCGATGATACCGCCGTCTACCGCCAGTATACCGGCAACGATGCCGGCAACGATGCCAACTTCATCCAGACCGGAGACCTGTCTGGATGCAATGGCACAGATCACCACAGGAATCGCGGCAACCAGAGTGTCAAAGACGTCTGAAAGTGTGCCAAAGGCCGGAATTTTGCTGAGTGCAAGGCAAAGAGCCATAGCAATAAACGCCGGGAGGCTGGTCATCATGATTCCGCGGAAATTGATCCGTCTCCAGATATTTGACTGAAGCTTTTCTGCCGCTTGGGCTCCAGTATTTCCAATGACCGGACGGTAACGGATTCCCCATTCTTTTGCAAATGCAGTGGTAAAAGCAACGGCTCTGGTACGGTTCGTTGTTCCAGTTGTACCTGAAGCTGAGAGAACTTTTCCGCCCATGCTCTGTACGTTCGCTACAGAACTTCCTCCGGTTCCGGCAAGGGGAAGACCGGCTTCTATAGCCGCAGTAAAGGTAAGATGGTTGACCTTTTCCGGATTAGCGCTAACGAACATGATACCGTCAATTTGTTTTTCTTTAATCATATCTGCAATACGGACATCTATTTTTTGTGCCGTTTCATTTACTTCTGCAAGAGTGCCTTCTTTTTCCAGATACAGACGATTTTCTTTCCAGGTATACAACTTTGCAGGACTGTCCTGACTGGCAGTATCCAGGCTGGAGGAAGCCAGTATGTATTGTACTGCACACACTTCCATGCCGGCCGCCTGAGTCTGCAGGAGGATTTCCTTCATCATGCCATGGATATCATTTCCGCCCTGCTTAAAAAGATTGCCACCGCTACTTCCAATAAATGCAATATTTTTCATCAATTTCCTCCTTTATCACTTTATCATGATAAAACAATAAACAACTTTCGTAGTATACCATACAAAAACGGATACCGCAAGAATAAAATATTTGTCAACTTATGTGTCTTGTCACATGTAAAGTCCGGTGCTATAATGTGTAAAGTTCATGTTAAAGGAGAAAACAAAATGGATACAATACAGGAGATTAAAGAATTAAAAAAAGAAAAAGATGCAGTCATCCTGGCACATTATTATGTAAGACCCGATGTACAGGAAATCGCAGATTATGTGGGAGACTCCTTTTATTTAAGCCGAGTAGCAGAAGGACTTTCGAATCAGGTGATCGTATTTGCAGGAGTTTCTTTTATGGGGGAAAGTGCCAAAATATTAAATCAGGAGAAAACCGTGCTGATGCCGGATCTGTCGGCAGATTGTGCTATGGCGCATATGGCGGACCCGGATACGATTCAGAGGATGCGCAATACCTACGAGGATCTGGCGGTAGTATGTTACATTAATTCTACGGCAAAGCTCAAGCAGTACTCTGATGTGTGTGTAACATCCGCGAATGCGGTGAAGATTGTCAAGGAGCTTCCCAATAAATATATATTCTTTATCCCAGATAAGAATCTTGCGCATTTTGTATCACAACAGGTTCCAGAAAAGCATTTTGTTTTTAATGACGGATACTGTCCGGTTCACGAAAAGATGAAGATTGCAGAAGTAAAAAGAGCAAAAGAACAGCATCCTAAGGCCAGAGTCCTGGTTCATCCGGAGTGCCCTCCTGCAATCTGTGAGATGGCGGATTACGTGGGAAGCACGTCTGGAATTATCAAGTATGCCTCCCAAAGCGCTTCGAAGGAGTTTATCATTTGTACGGAAAACGGTGTCCGTTATGAGCTGGAAAGGCAAAATCCGGATAAGTGTTTTTATTTTCCGGAGACGGAACCGGTCTGTGCAGATATGAAGAGCATTACGTTGGAAAAGATAAGAGAAGTGCTGAAAACCGGTAAAAATGAAGTTCAGGTGGATCAGACCTTTGCAGAACAGGCAAAAGAGCCGCTGAAAAAAATGTTACATCTGGCGGCTAAGTAGAAGGAAAAGAGGTGGACAAACATGACGATCAAGGCAGATGTGGTCATTGTAGGGACAGGAGTTGCGGGACTATTCTGTGCCTTAAATCTGCCGCGCAACAGGCAGATTATTATGATTACAAAGTCAGATCTGGAAAGCAGCGATTCTTTCCTGGCACAAGGAGGAATCTGTGTACTTCGTGATGAGGAGGATTATGACAGTTATTTTGAGGATACGATGCGAGCAGGACATTATGAAAATCGTAAGGAGTCTGTAGAGATTATGATTCGCAGCTCCAGACGGGTAATCGAAGATCTGGTGGATTACGGAGTGGAATTTGCCAAGAAAGACGGGAAATATATATATACAAGGGAAGGGGCGCATTCCAGGCCCCGGATTTTGTTCCACGAAGATATTACGGGAAAAGAGATTACAAGCAAGTTGCTAAAAAAAGTACAGCAGCTTGAAAATGTCAGGATGTATGAGTATACTGAAATGACAGATATTATTGTAGAACAGGGAAGATGTGAAGGTATCATTGCACGTCAGGGCGAAGAAGAGATAAAGATACGGGCTCCATATACCATGTTGGCAAGCGGCGGTATCGGAGGAAGGTATCAGCATTCTACCAATTTTCCTCATTTGACAGGAGATGCGATCGATATTGCAAGAAAACATGGAATCCGGCTGGAGCATTTGGATTATGTTCAGATTCATCCGACCACATTATATTCTGAAAAGCCCGGGAGGAGATTCCTGATTTCAGAGTCTGTACGAGGAGAGGGAGCTGTTCTGTATAATAAAAATAAGGAACGTTTTGTAGACGAGTTGCTTCCCAGGGATGTGGTAACAAAAGCGATTCGGGAACAGATGGAACAAGATGGGACGGATCATGTCTGGCTTTCAATGGAACACATTCCAAAAGAGACAATCTTGAAACATTTTCCCAATATTTATCAACACTGCCTGGAAGAAGGATATGATGTCACAAAAGAGTGTATTCCGGTAGTGCCGGCCCAACATTATTTTATGGGGGGAATCTGGGTAGATGGATATAGCCGGACGTCCATGCCAAATCTGTATGCAGCGGGAGAGACAAGTTGTAACGGGGTACATGGAGCCAACCGGCTGGCCAGCAACTCTCTTCTTGAAAGTCTTGTGTTTTCAAAGCGGGCGGCAAAAGATATTTCATCAAATATGCAGGAGGACAAATAAAATATGAATACGATTACAATGACCATTCAGGTGGATCATCTGCTGATGGAGGCGCTCCAAGAAGATATTTCCAGTGAAGATGTGACTACCAATGCGGTAATGAAAGAAGCGGTTCCAGGTGAGGTGGATCTGATTGCAAAGCAGGATGGAATCATAGCCGGGCTGGAGGTGTTCCGGAGAGTCTTTCAGCTGTTGGACGAAAAGACAGAGACAGAATTCTTCTGTCAGGACGGGGAGCAGGTGGTAAATGGACAGCTGATGGGCAAAGTAAAGGGAGATATCCGGGTATTGTTGTCCGGAGAACGGGTAGCTCTTAACTATCTGCAGCGCATGAGCGGAATCGCCACCTATACACATGCGTTAGTGTCTCTGCTTGAGGGAACAAAGATAAAACTTTTGGATACCCGGAAAACCACGCCGAATATGAGGATTTTTGAAAAATATGCAGTGAGGACAGGAGGAGGACAAAACCACCGTTATAATCTGTCCGATGGTGTACTTTTAAAGGATAACCATATTGGAGCAGCAGGCAGCGTAAAGGAAGCGGTCCGCCTGGCGAAGGAGTATGCACCATTTGTGAGAAAAATCGAAGTGGAGACAGAAAACCTTGAAATGGTAAAGGAAGCTATAGAGGCAGGCGCCGACATTATTATGTTGGATAATATGTCTCCGGAAGAGATGAAAGAAGCGGTAAGATTTATCGACGGCCGGGCAAAGACAGAATGTTCAGGAAACGTGACCAAAGAAAATATCAGCCGGCTTGTGGATATCGGTGTAGACTATATTTCCAGTGGTGCCTTGACTCACTCGGCACCGATTCTTGATATCTCTATGAAAAATCTTCATGCAGTATAGGAGGAAGTGATCACATGACTGGTTCTGAGAGAAGAACAGATATCGTCCGGCAGATTCAACAGACAGGGCATCCAGTTCCTGCAAAAGCTCTGGCATCCCGTTATCATGTGAGCCGTCAGGTAATCGTGCAGGATATTGCTTTGATTAGGGCTGCCGGTTATGACATTTTGTCCACAAACCGGGGATATCTGCTTGGCACCTCAAAGATGGCAGAACGGGTGTTTAAAGTGCAGCATACTGATGAGCAGCTATCGGAAGAACTGTGTGCGATCGTTGACCTTGGTGGTACGGTAAAAAATGTTATGGTCAATCACAAAGTATACGGACATCTGGAGGCGGAACTAAACATTGGTTCCAGGAGACAGGTGGAAGAGTTTTTGAAGGACATAGAGAGTGGAAAGTCCAGTCCGCTGAAAAATATCACTGCCAATTATCATTATCATAAGGTGACGGCCGACAGTCAGGAGACATTAGATTTGATAGAAGAGGATTTGAAGAGAAGAGGATTTCTGGTGGGGAAGCCATAAAAAATTGGAGGGGAGGGGTTCCCATCCGGTCAATGGTCTGATAGAATAGACAGCGTATGAAATGCAGGGCTGAAGCACTGCAGCACGGAAGGCAGTTCCGTTTGAAAGCGATTTTATAGAAAAGATCACAGGATGATTTACGCAGGCTGAAGTCTGCTGTATATACCAGAAGGTATATACGGCAGACTTTTTGCGTTAAGAAAACGATGGATGACAGGAAGGGAAGGATTATGAAAACAGAAATGAGATCATATATTTTTAAGAGACTGCTGCTTTTGATACCGGTTCTGTTTGGAATTACTTTTTTGTCTTTTGCATTGATGCAGGCGGCAGGAAGTGATGTGATCCTTCAAAAAGCAGATGCCTCTGGCATCAGCCTTTCTCGGGAAGTGATGAATGCCCAAAGAGAAGAGCTTGGACTTAACCAGCCTTTTCTGGTACAGTATGGAAACTGGCTTGTCAGATTTATGAAAGGGGATCTGGGAGTTAGCTATGTCTCCGGGGAGGATGTGTTTTCTACGTTTGTGTCTAAGCTCCCAGCCACATTACTTCTTACCTTTACTTCGGTGATCCTGACAGTTATCATCTCTGTACCGCTTGGGATACTTTCGGCGGTTAAAAGAGATAAAATGTCAGATAATTTGATCCGATTGTTCAGTTTTATCGGCGGGAGTCTCCCGAATTTTTTTGTGGCATTGGTTTTGATATATTTTCTGGCAGTTCGCATTTCTATATTTCCGGTGATTTCAGATGGAACCGGTCTTCAAAGTGTCATGCTTCCTGCGTTTACCCTGGCTATTGCCATGTCGTCTAGATATGTTCGGCAGGTTCGGGCAGCAGTTCTGGATGAGTTGAGCAAGGAGTATGTTCTGGCAGCAAAAGCAAGAGGTATTCGCTTTTCTTCCACACTCTGGAAAAGTGTGATGAAAACAGCTCTGTTAACGATTCTTACGTTACTTTTACTTTCTATTGGAAGCCTTCTTGGTGGAACGGCAGTTGTAGAATCGATCTTTTTGTGGGACGGCGTTGGAAAGCTTGCTGTAGACGCTGTCAATATGCGGGATTATCCTATGATCCAGGCATATGTGGTATGGATGGCGGTTATTTATGTGACGGTTAATCTTACGGCAGATATTATTTATTGCCTGTTGGATCCAAGAATCCGCCTGGGAGGTGACAAGTCATGAAAAAGCAAAAGAAAAGACTGATCTTTTTTTCTTCTCTTGTGGCACTTCTTTTGTTGGCCTCTGTCTTTGCAGGATGGTTAAGTCCCTATGATCCGGAGCTCCAAAACTTTCGCATTGCACTGGAACCGCCTAGCCTGTCGCATCCCTTTGGGACAGACAGGTATGGAAGGGATATGCTTTCCCGGGTACTATTGGGCTCCCGGACGAGTATTTTTTCTACATTGGTTTTGGTAGCTGTTACAGCGGCAGCAGGAACAGCGATTGGCGTACTTTGTGGATATATGGGGAAAATCGGTGATACGATAATCATGCGGATTGCAGATATTTGCCTGGCCTTTCCGGGGATGGTATTTGCCCTTGCTGTTGCGGCAGTATTTGATGGGGGAATCCGAAATGCGGTTATCGCCCTTGCTGTAGTGAGCTGGCCTAAATATGCCAGGATTGCAAGGAGCCGTACCCTTTCTTTGAAAAAAGAGGATTACATATCGGCAGCGTGTCTGTCAGGCGATACAGACCTTCAGGTAATCGTCCGGCATATTCTTCCTAATATTGGGGGGCAGATTCTGGTGACGGCGACTCTTGATATTGGGACTATGATGATGGAGCTGTCCGCCCTTTCTTTCCTTGGACTGGGGGCCCAGCCTCCGACAGCAGAATGGGGAAGTATGATCAGTGAGGGGCGCAGCATGTTGCAGACTTATCCTTGGGTGATATTGGCCCCAGGGCTTGGAATCTTTATGACGGCAGCTCTTTTTCAGCTTTTGGGAGATGTACTGAGAGACTACCTGGATACGGGGAAATCTTATCTATGACATGGAGGAAGGGAAAATGAAGAAGAAAATCAAGGTCGTCATGTTGATAGTGGGAGTTCTGGTTTCCCTGGTGTCAGGCTGTGGACAGACGGAAGATGAAACAGATGGAAAGCTAGGAGAAAAAAACCTTGTCTTTGGAGACACAACTTTTAATGCTGAAAATGGGGAGCCAGACATTGATCCACATCATGATAACAGCGGATGGGCGTGTATCCGGTATGGTGTAGGGGAAACCCTCTTTCGTTTCACTGACAATATGGAACTTGAGCCATGGCTGGCAAAGAGTTACGAGAGGGTGGATCAGAGAACCTGGAGGATTATACTTAAGGATGGTGTGACATTTACAAGTGGCCGTACTATGGATGCAGAAGCAGTAAAAGCGTGTCTGGAAGATCTGATTGTACGTCACAAAAGAGCAGCTGGAGATCTTCACATTGATATGATCAGCGCGGAAGGAATGGTGTTGACGATCCGAACAAAAACTCCGGTTCCTGCTCTGATAAATTATCTGACAGATCCCTATGGATGTATTTATGATGTGGAGGCAGGAGTGACAGAGGAGGGGATTGTTCAGGGGACCGGCCCATATAGGGCAGTATCTCTGGAGACCGATACCCGTCTTGATCTGGTGAAAAATGAGAACTATTGGAATGGGGATCCTAAGCTGGATCGCATCACTGTGAGGACAATCACAGACGGGAATACGTTGACCATGGCATTGCAGTCCGGCGAAATTGATGCAGCATATGGCATGCCCTATGCCAGCTATCCTCTCTTTGAAAATGATGATTATATATTTACAGGATGTGCGACAAGCAGGGTATTCTTTGTAACCATGAATTTTGAGAGTGAGGTCACTTCGGATCCAGATGTAAGGAAAGCGATTGCCATGGGGATTGATAAAGAAGGCTTTGTAGAGACGCTTTTGGGTGGGAATGGATATCCCGCAGAAGGAGTATATCCTAGTACATTTGCCTTTGGAGGAGATGTCGTTAAGGATGAGGAATATGATCCCAAAGGCGCCAGAAAGATTCTGGAGGAAGCTGGATGGAAGGATGAAGACGGGGACGGAGTCCGGGAGAAGAATAAAACCCCTCTGATACTTCGTTTGCTGACGTATCCTAGTCGTCAGGAACTTCCCCTTCTTGCGGAGGCCGCGCAGGCATCGTTGGGGGAGATCGGGTTCCAGGTAGAAATTACAGATACAGCGGATCATAACCGGATTCGTACAGACAGCAGCGCCTGGGATATCTATGTCAGCGCCATGGTGACGGCACCCTCCGCAGACCCGGAATACTTTTTTAACTACCGTTGCCTGGAGAGTTCTGGGAATAATGACGGACATTATTACAGCGAGCAGCTAGAAAAAATGGCCGGTGAAATGTCCACAACTTTTGACACAGACAGAAGAGCACAGTTGGCTGTAAAGATGCAGCAGTTGATCCTTGAGGACCACGCTTATGTCTTTTGCTCCCATTTGCGTATGAATATGATCGCAAAGGCAAATGTTACAGGGCTTAAGGCTCATCCCTGTGATTATTATGAGATCACGGCAGATCTGGATATTGAGTGATGTAAAGAAAAGGAGAAAAAATGGAAGAACTTCTGACTTATGATCAGGTCAGCATCAGTTATCAGGAAAGACCTGTGGTTGAAAACATGAGTTTTATTTTAAGGCCTGGGGAGATCCTGGGGATCGCCGGAGAATCGGGAAGCGGGAAAAGTTCCGTGCTGCGGGCAGCTTTGGGGGTCCTTGGGCCAGGCGGATCCATGACAAAGGGTACGATCCGTTTCCGGGGACGTGAAATATCCAAGATGTCCAAGGAAGAGCTTCGAAGGATCCGAGGAGGAGAAATTGGCATGATATTTCAGGATACAAAGGCATCTTTTTGCCCGGTTCGTACAATTGGGGATCAGATTTATGAAAGCCTTTGCGCCCATGAGAAGTTGTCAAGAAAAGCTTCTGATGAAAAGGCACGGGAGCTTTTTGAAAAAATCGGGCTTAAAGACGGAAAAAAAGTATTGGCAAGTTATCCTTTTGAATTATCAGGAGGCATGAATCAGAGAGTGGGCATTGCCTGTGCCATGCTTTTGGAGCCATCTGTGCTTCTGGCAGATGAGCCCACCAGTGCACTTGATATGGTGGCACAAAAACAGGTGATGGAGGAGATGATGGCTCTGCGGAAAATGGACAAAACAGCGGTTATATTGGTCAGCCATAATCTAAAACTGATTTTGAATCTGGCAGATATGGTTTTGGTCCTGCATGAAGGGAAGACTGTGGAGTATGGGGAATCTTTGCAGATCCTGTCCAGACCACAGGCAGAGTATACCAGGAAACTGTTGGACGCAGTTCCGAGTCTGAAAAGGAGTGAATAAAGTGGAACCATTATTGGAGATGCAGAATTTGACAGTTCATTTTATGCATAGACAGGAGAAAAAAGAATTCGCAGCCGTGGACGATATTAATTTTTGTCTGTATCAAGGAGAAACCCTGGGAATCGTCGGCGAATCCGGATCAGGAAAAAGTACTGTTGCCAGGGCGGCGGCGAGACTTCTCGATGTAACTTCCGGAAAAATCTTCCTTAAGGGCCGGGAGATCACCTGTGCGGCTGGCAAAAGACGCCGCCAGATATATGGAACATTGCAGATGGTATTCCAGTTTCCAGAAGAGTCTTTTGACCCCAAAAGAACATTGGGAGATGGGATTGGGGAAAGTTTAAGAAATCGCGGGATGACGAGAAAGCAGGCGGAAGGGGAGACGGTGTGGCTGTTGGAACAGTGTGGTCTGCCCAAAGAATTTGCGAAAAGATACCCATGGGAAGTTAGTGGTGGCCAGTGTCAGCGTGCGTCGATCGCCCGCGCTATTGCCATACGTCCTGAACTTCTGATCTTAGACGAAGCAGTCAGCGCTCTGGATATGACGGTGCAGAAGCAGATTCTGGAATTACTTAAGAAACTAAAAATATCCTGCCGTATGTCGTATCTTTTTATCAGCCATGATCTGGCTGTTGTTCAGAATTTCTGTGACCGGATGCTGGTAATGCATGGTGGAAAAATCGTAGAAAAAGGGACGCCGGAAGAGGTGATCCGGCGCCCTCAAAATGAGTATACGAAGCGGCTTGTAGAAGCTGCCCTGTAAGAGAAATGGATGAGTTTTTCATTAACATTTTGCAGTACTAAAAATACGGCGGAAGATGAATCTTACGAGTGGACCTGCATAACATAGCTGCCAGAACAAAGCCATGGGAAAGTTCATGGCAACGGTCTGGAGCCAGACGGGAAGAAGATTGGCGCCAGCATTTTTAAATAGAATAACCGCCAGAAGGCTCATGAGAGGACACATCCACATAACAGAGATAATGGAGATCGCAAGAATAAGGTGGAAGGGATTTTCCGTTTGGGGGTTTACAATTTGAAAAGCCATTTTTTTTGCAGCTTTCCCTACAAAAAAATAATCAAGGATAAAAGCAGCCGGAGCCATAATGATTAATTCATGAAATGCCATAAGGAATACAGTGTAGCTCATTGCACCCATATTTAAAGCAATGTTGTAACAAATCATGGTGTAAACCATGAAAAAAACCATAATAATTGTAAAAATAATTTCCTGAAATTTTGTTTTAGGCATAAAAAACCTCCTTCTTTGAATATACGAGTTGTGGCAGAAAAAACCGTGTTGTTCGTTATTCATTCGGGAGAATGTACGTTTCCAATATAGACCTGGATTTTTCAACGGGCATGATTCTATCATATATATGTACAGAGCGTCAAGGGGAATTTAATTATTGGCATCATTAAGGCAGGGGGAAACGGAAACAGGAGAAAGGGTAGGTAAATAGCCATGTCCGAAAGGCATGGACACAGATAAAATGTAAGCATTGGACGTTTGAATGAAATGTTTTTATAATAGGGTTGTAAGACATAGAACAAACGTTTATGAAAAAAGGAGAGCGATTACATGAGCAAAACACTTGTGGCATATTTTTCAGCCAGCGGAACAACCAGGAGAATAGCGAAACAGCTTTCAGAAGCTGCAGGAGCAGATATCTATGAGATTAAACCGGCTGTACCATATACTTTAGCTGATCTGAACTGGATGGATAAGAAATCTAGAAGTACAGTGGAGATGAAGGATCTTTCCTTTCGACCAGAACTTGCGGACAAAGATGCAAATATTTCATCCTATAGCCGGATTTTTCTTGGATTTCCCATCTGGTGGTATGTAGCTCCAACAATTATCAATACATTTTTGGAAAGCTATGATTTTCGTGGAAAAGAGATTATCCTTTTTGCTACCTCAGGAGGAAGTGGATTTGGTAATACTGTACAGGCTCTTTCTCATAGTTGTCCAGGAGCAAGAATCAAGGAAGGGCGACTTCTTAATGGAGGACATTCTGTAGCGGAATTAAAAATCTGGATAGAAAGTTTGAGTGTATGATATCGGTGAAAGAAAAGACTTCCTTATTTTTTGCCAGGTTTTTGTGGAGGTTTTTTTAAACGCTGATAAAAGGCATTTGCTGCCGGGGAGAGTGTCTGATATTTTTTGGTAACAATGTAAAGATCAACGGATAATTCCGGAGTGATAGGGCGGAAGGTAAGATTCCGCCCTTCTGTATTAACCAGCCGGTCCAGGCATAGGGCATAACCAATGCCATGCTCTACCAGGAAGGTTGCATTATAGATCAGGTTATAGGTGGCAACGATGTGGAAACCAGAGTGGTCGGATCCAAACCAGTCCAGATCCTGATGACCGGAAAAGGTCTGGTCTGACAGGATAATGGGCAGTGTTTTAAGCTGGTCGATGTTGATGAAATCCTGGGATGCCAACGCACAGTCTTTGGGAATCAGGAGGCCATAGACGTCTTTCTGGTGTATATTTAAATATTCGTATTTTTCCTGACGAACCGGACCCAGCAAAAGGCCCATGTCAGAGAGGCCCTTGTCAATGCGATCCAGAACAGCATCGGCATCGCCGCTGTAGGTGTGTATTTTTACATCTGGATGCTGCCGGTGAAAGCCCTCAAGAAAGCCTGCCAGAGTATCCATTGCTACGGTCTCGCCGCAGCCTATGTGGATATCGCCACAAAGATTTTCTGTGTCCGTATGCAGGGCTGTCTCTGTGGTTTCGAGTAATTCCAGAATTTCCCTGGCCCGGTCCCGTAAGTAGATGCCATCTTGTGTCAGGGTGATCTTACGTTTCCCTCGGATAAAGAGCTGTTTTCCAAGTTGTTTTTCCAAATCCATCATTTGTTTGGAAAGAGTAGACTGTGTTACAAACAACGAATGGGCAGCGCCAGTAATACTTCCTTCTCTTACAATAGCAAGAAAATAATATAAAAGCCGGGTCTCAATCATAATCTTTTTTCTCCCTGTTGGAATGATTCGATAGGTTTCCTCTGCTTAGTATATCGTATATTACTATTCCTGTAAACGATGGAAATCTATAATTATCAACTGTTTGTAATTAAAATAAATCATTTATATAATAAAGGCAGAAAAAGAAAGGGAAGTGTTACGGTAATGATAGAAAACAGAATTTTTATAGAAAATCAGACTTTCGATAAAGAACGGGCTCTTTACGGAAGTCGTGGAATTACAGTCAAACATTGTGCATTTGACGGACCTTCAGATGGCGAAAGTGCCTGTAAAGAGGCGTCGGACATAGAGGCGGAAAGTTGTTATTTCAACTTGCGTTATCCATTCTGGCACGATCATGGTCTTAAGATCACAAACGCTGAGATGACCGACAAATGTCGTGCGGCACTATGGTATTCTGACCATATTGAGATTGAAAATTCCAAGATATATGGGATCAAGGCATTAAGAGAGTGCAGCAATGTGGCAATATACGGTTCGGATATCGTCTCTCCAGAATTCGGATGGTCTGTCAAAAAGATCCATATGGAGCATACCAAGGCATCCAGTGAATATTTTATGATGCGGGCAGAGGATCTGACGTTTGAGGATGTAGACCTTCACGGGAAATATTCTTTCCAGTATCTAAAAAATGGGGTTTTTCTTAACTGTACTTTTGACACCAAGGATGCGTTTTGGCATGCGGAAAATGTGGTTGTCAGAAACAGCACTGTGAAAGGGGAGTATCTCGGTTGGTACTCGAAAGACCTGACCTTTGAGAATTGCAGGATTATCGGTACACAACCTCTTTGCTACTGCCAGGGACTAAAACTGGTCAATTGTGAAATGGTAGATACGGATCTTTGTTTTGAAAAATCTGAAGTGGAGGCCAGAATTATCACTCCGGTTCTCAGCATCAAAAATCCTAAGGCGGGAACCATATATGTTCCTTCTGTGGGAGAAGTGATCAGAGACGATGACAGCGCCATGGGGCAGATTAAAACCGGGTATGGTGCAAAGCTGGAATGTGCGTAGCAAAGCAGCAGCTGTGGAGAAACTGTTAAACAGTGGATATATTTTTTCAGATAAAAAAAGGAGTTTTAGATATGGACGCAAAATTATTAGATGGGAAGACAGCAATTATTACCGGAGCAAGCTATGGAATGGGGCGCTCTATGGCAGAACTTTTTGCGGAGGAAGGATCAAACGTAGTGATCACAGCCAGGCACCAGGAAAAATTGGACGAAGTTGTGGGAGCAATCCGGACAAATGGCGGGAAGGCTGTGGGAGTAGTGGCAGATGTCTGCTCTGCAGAAGACACCAAAAAAGTCTTTGAGACTGCCCTAAAAGAATTTGGAGATGTAGATATCTTAATCAACAATGCCGGGATCGGCGAGCAAAAAATGATTGATGAGACGGACGATGAATGGATGAAATATGTTATGGACATCAATTTGGGAGGCCCTATGAGATACATCCGGGAAGCGCTTAAGATTTTTTTACCGAAGAATGACGGCGTGATCATTAATATTTCTTCTGTGAATGGAACAAGGCCGTTCTGCGGAGCGACCTATACATCTACAAAAGGTGCGCTGAATACTCTGACAAAGAATGTGGCTATGCGGCTGATTAATACCAATATCCGCTGCAATGCTGTTGCGCCAGGAGCTACTGTTACGCCCGCACATCTGGCGAATAAGGCTGGAGAGCAGCCGGGAGGAGCGAAGATGTTGGAGTACAGCGGTCACTTTGTATATTTCCCCGGACCAGAGTGTGATCCCATGGATCAGGCATACGCATGTCTGTTCCTGGCAAGTAAAATGGGAAAAGCTGTAAAAGGTCAGGTACTTCAGGTTTGCAACGGTGCGTTCCTGTAAGAAAGTATGCAAAGGACGATTTTTTTGATGAAAAAACGTAGTATTCTTATAACATTTATTGCAGTATACTTCATCATAGCCGTATTGTGGGGCTGTGCAGACAGCGTTCATACCCAAAATCATGGATTAAAAACAGTAAATAAACAATCGGAAGAAGTTGGGAAGGAAGAGACAATGGACAGGAAAATGGTCGTCAATGTTGACGGAAATGATTTTATCGCCACATTAGCAAATAGTGAAGCGGCGGATCGACTGATGGAAATGATGTGTGAAAAACCAGTTACCCTTCAGATGAGAGATTATTCCGGTTTTGAAAAAGTGGGAACTCTGGAGACAAATCTTCCGACAAGCAACCGTCAGATAACAACTCAGCCGGGAGATATTATGCTGTACCAGGGAAATCAGATCGTAATATTCTATGGATCAAATTCCTGGAGCTACACACGCTTGGGAAAAATTGATGATCTGAACGGCTGGGAAGATGCGCTTGGAGGTGGAGAGGTAAGGGTGACTTTTCTGACAAAGTAAATCTATGAGTGGGCACGCTCATAAGCCCGGCGAATAGCTAAAGGCATTTCTTCGGGCTTCATGGCACTGACTCTGTCTTCATTGCCATCCTTTATGGCCTCCTCATAATACCAGCATTTATATTGAATCATATCCAGTACACGGTTCAGCCTTTTTATTTCTGCTTCTACGGCGGTCTTTTGGCGGATAAATAACTCCATCCGTTTTGGATAGGTATTGCTGCCCATTGTGCACCACTCCATAAACTGCTTGATATCTCGGATTTCCATTCCAGATTTTTTTAGGCATTCGATGATTCGAAGAGCTTCCAGTTCTTTTTCGCTGAATCTGCGGATGCCGGAAGAACGCTGCATGTCCGGAAAGAGTCCTTCTTTGTCGTAATAGCGCAGAGTAGATATGGGAATATCAAACATTTTGGACACCTGTCCGATGGTATATATCATATTTTTTTCTCTCCAAAATATATTTTCAATCTTAACCTAAAGTTAAGTTTAGGTAATATATTTAGTTTACCAGAAATGGTCAGATATGTCAACTGGCTCTGGTATGGACTGAAAAAATCGATATTTTTTTAACAGGGGACGTAGACCTTTTGCAAAAGTCTACGTCCCCATTTGTTTCTTATGTGGATATCTATAAAAAAATTTTATAGAAGATAAAAAATTTCAATTTCACATTTGTTTTGTTCAGAGCTAAAATCTATTATGGTTCATTAATTAGTCGATGAACTGTTCATTCAGGAACAATTTAAAAAGAAGGAGAAGGTGCTTATAAAAATGGCAGAGGATTTCAGGGCAGAGGAGCTGATCTTTATGATGAGAAAGGTTGGCCTGGATCTGACATCACAGCTGGAAGCAAAACTAAAATATGAAAATATAAGCGGTTCCCAGATTTATTTTTTGGTATATCTTTTAAGACATCATCCGGAAGGGACGTATCTTACAGAATTGTGCCATGAAATTGGAGTGTCAAAGTCCACCCTTTCTACGCTTGTAAAAAAACTTCGGAAAGCAGGATATATTGCATTTCTGGAAAATCCAGATGATATCCGGAAAAAGAAGATGGTTCCAACAGAAAAACTCATGGATGGGAGCAAAGAATTTTTGGAAAAGGCTGATTATATGGAGAATGAGATCTGTAATGTGCTGAATCATGAAGAGCGGATAAAGTTTTGGAATCTTGAACAAAAACTTTTAACGCACCTGGCAGAAATGGAACATAACAAAAATGAAGAAAAACAGGAGGTAACCTTGCAGTGAAAAAAGTATTACAGCAGCTGGGAGAATATAAGAGGGACACCTTTTTTTGTATAGGGTTTACCGCTCTTGAAGTTATCATGGAAATACTGATGCCTTTTGTGACGTCCATGATCATTGACAACGGTCTTGAGGCCACCGATCTGGGAGTTGTTTATCGATTGGGTTCGTTGATCGTGGTCATGGCTTTTTTTAGCCTTGCTTTTGGGACGCTTGCCGGAAAAAATGCAGCAAGCGCTTCATCAGGGCTGTCGGCTAATTTACGCGAGAAGATTTATGCTAATATTCAGACGTTTTCCTTTTCAAATATCGATAAATTCAGTGTACCGGGGCTTGTTACACGTATGACAACTGATATTACAAATGTTCAGAATGCATACATGATGGTGATCCGTGTGGCTGTCCGGGCACCGTTGAATATGATATTTAGCTTTGCCATGTGTTTGATCATCAGTCCTCGTCTAAGCCTGATGTTCTTAATCGCTGTGGCCTTTCTTCTGGTGGTGATCGGATCAATCATGGCCGTGACGCTTAAGATTTTCCGTCAGGTATTCCGGCGGTATGATGACTTAAATGCAAACGTTCAGGAGAATGTGACGGCGATCCGCGTTGTTAAGGCATTTGTCCGGGAAGATCACGAAAATGTGAAATTTTCAAAGGCGTCAAAGATGCTTTATGACCTATCAGTAAAAGCAGAAGGATTGTTGGCATTCAATAATCCGGCTATGATGGTCGCAGTATATTTCTGTATCATTTCCGTGTCATGGTTAGGTGCGA
Organism: Lachnospiraceae bacterium; assembly: GCA_019424135.1. GTDB lineage: Bacteria > Bacillota > Clostridia > Lachnospirales > Lachnospiraceae > Merdimonas. The sequence continues at coordinate 8,972 of JAHYZZ010000014.1, read as the reverse complement.
AGTCCATCGTAGGAGGAACGATGACTACCGGTGATCTGACCAGTCTGTTTAGTTACATTATGGCTCTTTTGATGAGTCTGATGATGCTGTCCATGGTAGTGGTCATGATCAGTATGTCAATGGCCAGCATCCGCCGTATCAGTGAAGTCTTAAATGAGACGCCGGATTTGACAGATCCGGAAAATCCGGTGACGGAGGTAAAAGATGGAAGCATTGATTTCCATCATGTGGATTTCTCTTACCGGCATGGAAGTGGAAAAAACGCATTAACAGATATTGATCTTCATATAAAAAGCGGGGAAACTATTGGCGTTATTGGAGGCACGGGAGCTGGAAAGAGTAGTCTGGTCAATTTGATTTGCCGGTTGTATGATGTGGATCAAGGTTCTGTCTGCGTCGGCGGTGTGGATGTCCGCAAGTATGATACGGAAGTGCTGAGAAATCAAGTGTCTGTCGTGCTCCAGAAAAACACATTGTTTTCTGGAACAATCCTTGACAACCTGCGTTGGGGAAATCCAGATGCCACAGAAGATGAATGTATCGAAGCGTGTAAGGCGGCATGTGCGGATGAATTTATCGATCGGATGCCTATGGGATATCACACCAAAATCGAACGAGGTGGATCTAATGTGTCCGGCGGCCAAAAACAACGGTTATGTATTGCACGTGCATTGCTAAAGAAGCCCAAAGTTCTGATCCTTGATGATTCTACCAGTGCCGTAGATACTGCTACAGACGCCAGCATCCGTAAAGCATTCAAGGAGCAGATTCCAGGAACCACGAAGATTATTATTGCACAAAGGGTTTCCAGTGTTGAGTCTGCTGACCGGATTTTGGTGCTGGACAACGGAAGAATCGATGCCTTTGATACTCATGAACATCTGCTGGAGAGCGATGCGATTTATCAGGAGATTTACCATTCGCAGATCGAGGGCGGCGGAGATTTTGACCAGCCGGCTTAAAACAGGAAGGAGGAAATTTACGCTATGAACGAGAACCGCAATGAAAACAAGAAGACCCGTTCAGCAACGGCGACCATGCTGATTACCCGGGTCATCCGATATATGCTTCACTATTATAAGTATCCATTTTTATTGGTCATTGTCTGCATTTTGATCACAGCAATCGCCACAGTTGTAGGAGCTACCTTCCCGCAGACTTTGGTGGATGATTATATTACTCCGATGCTGAAAAAAGGCACAGATGATTTCAGCGGCCTGGCAAAAGATCTGTTTCACCTGGCCTGCATCTTGGGAATTGGTGTGATTACAGCATTTTCCTATAACCGGATCATGGTTAATGTCAGCCAGGGTACCATGCGCCGCTTAAGAAATGATTTGTTTGGCAGGATGGAGGCGCTGCCAATTAAGTATTTTGACACCCACGCACATGGAGACATCATGTCAGTGTATACAAATGACGTGGACACCCTGAGGCAGCTTTTGAGTCAGAGCATCCCGCAGATCATCAACTCTGTAATTACCATGTGTGCAACATTGATTACCATGATCATTTTAAATCCGGTGCTGACCATAATTTCCATTCTGACAGCTTTTGTTATGTTGTTTGTTACATCGAAATTTTCAAAACTGTCAGGGAAATATTATGTGCGTCAGCAGATCGATCTGGGGGCTGTGGATGGTTTTATTGAAGAAATGCTGGATGGGCAGAAAGTAGTCAAGGTATTTTGTCATGAAGAAGCTGCCATGAAAGATTTTCATGAGGTTAATGAGAAGCTTAGAAACAGTACGAACAAGGCGAACCGATATGCAAACCTGCTGATGCCCGTAAATGCAAATATCGGATGGATCAGCTATGCATTGGTGGCCATCATCGGGGCAATTCTGGGAATTCATGAGATGGCAGGCGTGACTATCGGAACCGTTATTACTTTTGTAGGACTGAACAAAAGTTTTACCAACCCAATTACCCAGGTCAGTCAGCAGATCAACTTTGTGGTCAATGCAGCAGCCGGTGCGCAGCGAGTCTTTGATTTGATGGATCAGAAACCGGAGTTAGATGAAGGATACGTAGAACTGGTTAACGCGAGAAAAGACGAAAAAGGACAACTGACAGAGACTCCCAAGAGAACCAATCTTTGGGCCTGGAAGCATCCCCATAAGGCAGAAGGGACGGTTACGTATACAAAGCTGGAAGGTGGAGTTGTCTTTGATGACGTAGACTTTGGGTATACAGACGATAAGATTGTCCTTCATAACATCAGTCTCTGGGCGAAGCCAGGACAGAAGATCGCCTTTGTCGGGGCCACCGGTGCAGGAAAGACCACGATTACCAACCTGATCAACCGGTTCTATGATATTGCAGACGGGAAGATTCGTTATGACGGCATCAATATCAATAAGATTAAGAAGCCGGATCTGCGTCGATCTTTAGGAATGGTACTTCAGGATACCCACCTGTTTACCGGCACTGTGATGGAAAATATTCGGTATGGGAAACTGGACGCTACGGACGAAGAGTGTATCAAAGCAGCACAGCTTGCCAATGCAGACGATTTTATCCGGCGTCTGCCTGATGGCTATCAAACGATGTTGACTGGTGATGGAGTCAACTTAAGCCAGGGACAGCGCCAGTTACTTGCCATTGCCCGTGCGGCTGTTGCAGATCCTCCGGCTCTGATTCTAGATGAAGCCACTTCATCTATCGATACTCGTACAGAGAAGCTGGTACAGGCAGGTATGGACGCTTTGATGAAGGGACGGACCACTTTTGTGATTGCCCACCGGCTTTCTACGGTCAAGAACTCTGACTGTATCATGGTTATGGAACAGGGAAGGATCATTGAGCGAGGAACTCACGAGGAACTGATTGATAAGAAAGGAAAATACTACCAGTTGTATACCGGGAACTTTGCAGCTCAGGGATAAAGAGCAGGCACCATGCGTTATGGTATGAAAATTTACAATTCATTTTAAAAGGATAAAAATAGATTATTAGTAGCCGGATGTCCTGAATTTTTTAGGACATCCGGCTACACCTAAATTCATAATTTCTTGACGAATAAGTTCCCCGTGTTATAATAATTTACTAAAAATAGTTCGCTTAATTTGGATATAGTCTTTGGTGGATTTACAGAAGAAAAGATGGAGACCTATACACAATTTTTCCAGAAATTGTTTGACAATGACAGAAAGGCTAAAGAAGGGAGAGACAGGTAATGGAACAGACAGACAAAGAATTTCTGCGTACAAAGCCTTTGGGAAAATTGCTTCTTAAGCTGGCGCTTCCAACGGTAGCGGCACAGTTGATTAATATGCTTTATAATATCGTTGACCGGATTTATATCGGGCATATTCCGGATATCGGCGCGACTGCGCTGACAGGAGTAGGCGTGTGCATGCCCCTGATCATGATTGTTTCTGCGTTTGCCGCACTGGTTGGATATGGAGGCGCGCCAAGAGCATCAATTTTTATGGGAAAACAGGATAAGGAATCGGCGGAGCAGACGCTGGGAAATTGTTTTATGCTTCAGATCCTTATTTCTGTCGCGCTTACGGCTGTGCTGCTGATTTGGAACCGAGATTTTCTTATGGCATTCGGTGCCAGCAAAAATACCATTGAATATGGCGTTAGTTATATGAACATTTACGCCTTGGGGACAATCTTCGTAGAAATCACTTTGGGAATGAATGCATTTATTACGGCTCAGGGATTTGCAAAAACGGGAATGCTTTCCGTGCTGATCGGTGCGGTGTCTAATATTATTCTGGATCCGGTCTTTATTTTTGGATTTGATATGGATGTAAGAGGAGCGGCTTTTGCTACGATAATCTCCCAGACCCTTTCCTGCGCATGGGTGGTTCGTTTCCTGTGTGGAAAGAAGACGTTTCTGAAGATCAAGTTTAAAAATCTTAAGCTTATGCCCAAAATCATACTCCCTTGTCTGGCTCTGGGGGCGGCAACGTTTATTATGCAGGCCAGCGAGAGCGTGATTTCCGTGTGCTTCAACAGTTCCCTTCAAAGATATGGTGGAGACATAGCCGTAGGCGCGATGACGATTCTTACAAGTGTGATGCAGTTTGCCATGCTGCCGCTTCAAGGACTGGGGCAGGGGGCTCAGCCGATCATCAGTTATTGTTACGGTGCCGGGGATTCGCGAAGAGTTAAAGGGGCGTTTCAGCTACTGCTTAAGGTAAGCATAGGATATGCATTTGCTTTGTGGCTTTTTGTTATGTTGTTCCCGGGAGCTTTTGCTGCTATGTTTACCTCGGATGCAGAGCTTATGGAATATGCCAGGACGGCTCTTCGTATTTATATGGGCTCCATGTTTTTGTTTGGGATCCAGATGGCATGTCAGATGACCTTTAATGCACTGGGAAAAGCGGCAGAGTCTATCGTTGTGGCAGTGATGAGGAAGTTTGTTTTGTTGATTCCTCTGATTTATCTCATGCCTCAGATACTAAGAGATGATCAGGCAACGGCCGTTTATCTTGCCGAACCCATTGCTGATTTGATTGCTGTCACATTTACAATGATTCTGTTTACCATTCAGTTCAAAAAGACGCTTAAGAATATGAAAAAGGCATGACTTAATTACAATTGCAAAATACAAAGGGGGATGGCAAATGAAGCCGTTACAGATTACAGACTGGTGTCATAAGATTCTGCGCTCTCAGACCAGAGCAGGAGGCATATATATTGATGCTACCATGGGAAATGGACATGATACGTTGTTTTTGTGTCAGATCGCCAAGGAAACGGGATCGGTTTTGGCTTTTGATATCCAGAAGGAGGCGTTAGATGCAACAAGGAAATTGCTAAAAGAAAATGGACTTTCGGAGAGGGCAAGGCTGATACTGGAAGGGCATGAACACATGGATTTCTACGCCAACCCCGGGAGTGTGGATGTGATTTGTTTTAATTTCGGTTATCTGCCGGGTGGAGATCATAGCATTGCAACCAGGCCCGATACCAGCGTCTGTGCAGTGAAAAAGGGGCTTTCACTGTTGAAAGAGGGGGGAGTGATGAGTCTTTGTATTTACAGCGGAGGAGACACCGGATTTGAAGAAAAGAACCGTCTGCTGGAACTACTGAAAGAACTTCCGGCAAGAGAATTTACCGTGATCATCAATCAATTTTATAACCGGAAACATCAGCCTCCCATGCCGGTGTTTATTTTTAAAAATGAATAGAAGGAGGAGTAGAGAATGAGGAGAAAAGACAGAGAGGTCACAGAGCCAGAAGAGATTAAAAAAATCCTGGATGAGTGTAAGGTCTGCCGCCTGGCAATTCTGGATGGTGACAGCATTTATATCGTGCCCTTAAATTACGGTTATATCATAGAGAACGGAACATTGACTTTGTATTTTCATGGATCGAAGGAAGGAAAAAAGATGGAGCTGATCCGAAAATCACCAAAAGTCGGTTTTGAAATGGATGGTTGCCATGGCCTTCAAAAGGGAGATAAGGCCTGTCAATATAGCTATTATTTTGTCAGCATGAGCGGAAGTGGAAGAGCAACGATTGTGGAGGACTCAAAAGAGAAACTGCATGCGCTGGAAATCTTGATGAAACATCAGACAGGGAAGAAGTTTCCGGAGTTTAAGGAGAACCCGGAGTTGGAGAAAACGGTGGGTATCTTAAAGGTGGAGGCACAGACCTATACATGCAAAAAGCATCTGCCTGTGCCATCTGCATAGACGTGCGGCTGTGTAAGATGGCGCGGCGTTATTTGGTTGCCCTGTTGAGCTTATCAGAAATTGCAATTTTTGTCGGCTTAATGCTTTAATTCGTGAAAGTAATATGATATAATAATTGCATTCGTGTAGAAAAAGATAGAATGATAACAGCGAAAGGAAGAATTGTAGTATGTCAGAGAATAAAAAAGTGATCATGCTGGGCAATGAGGCCATTGCCAGAGGAGCGTATGAGGCGGGAGTGAAGGTATCTGCCGCCTATCCGGGTACGCCCAGTACGGAGATCAGTGAATATCTGGTGCAGTACAGAGACGACTTGTACTGTGAATGGTCGCCCAATGAAAAGGTAGCTACCGAGGTGGCGATCGGTGCATCTGTAGCCGGTGTCAGAGCAATGTCCTGCATGAAGCATGTGGGATTTAATGTGGCAGCTGATCCTGCGTATACCGTATCCTAGATGGGGGTCAATGGCGGGCTGGTCATCGTGGTTGCAGACGATCCGGGATTATACAGTTCCCAGAATGAACAGGATACCCGGATGGTGGCAAGAGCCGCACAGCTTCCGGTACTGGAGCCTTCCGACAGCTCAGAGGCCAAAGAGTTTATGAAGATAGCCTTTGATTTAAGTGAAAAATTCGATCGGCCTTTTGTATTCAGAACCACTACAAGGCTTGCGCATTCCCAGGGAATCGTAGAGCTGGGAGAACGTGTCTGTAAAGAAGATAAGCCATATGAAAAAAATATTCAGAAGACTGTTATGATGCCGGGCAATGCAAAGATCCGTCACATAGAGATTGAAAAGAGGAATCTGGAGTTGGCTGAGGCGGCCAATACATTGTCTATCAATAAAATTGAAATGAAGGATCCAAAGATCGGCGTGATTACCAGCGGAATTCCTTACCAGTATGTCAAAGAAGCGCTGCCGGAGGCATCCGTGTTGAAGCTTGGCATGGTCAATCCACTGCCGAGAAAGTTGATTGAGGAATTTGCTTCAAAGGTAGAGACCTTATATATTGTAGAAGAACTGGATCCTGTCATTGAAGAGCAGGTAAAATCCTGGGGGATTCAGGCGATCGGAAAAGAAATCTTCACCGTACAGGGAGAATATAGTGCCAACATGATCCGGCAAGCTATCTTGAAGGAAGATTTAGGACTTGATAAACCGGCGGAAGCACCGGGAAGACCTCCGATCCTTTGCCCCGGATGTCCACACAGAAGCGTATACTATGTTCTAAATAAATTAAAGCTTCATGCAGCAGGAGATATCGGCTGCTACACTCTGGGGGCGGTGGCTCCGCTGAGTGTGGTAGATACCACGATCTGTATGGGCGCCAGTATTTCCAGCCTTCATGGTATGGAGAAAGCAAAAGGAAAAGATTACATCAAAAACTGGGTGGCAGTGATTGGAGATTCTACTTTTCTTCATACCGGAGTTAATTCTCTGATGAACATGATGTATAACAAGGCTACAGGTACCGTGATTATCCTTGATAATTCCACCACCGGAATGACTGGACATCAGGACCATGCGGCGACCGGAAAGACGCTGCAGGGAGATCCTACATATGCCATCAACATTCCGGCTCTTTGTAAGGCGATCGGCGTGCCGAATGTGATCGAGATTAATGCCTTCGATATTGAGAACCTGGAAAAAGTCATCAAGGAAGAAGTGGAAAAAGACGAGGTATCTGTGATTATCACAAAAACTCCATGCGTACTTCTTTCCAAGGCAAAGAAGCCCCTTTATACTACACTTACAGACAAGTGCAAGAAATGTGGTATGTGCATGAAGCCGGGATGCCCTGCGATGACCCGTAATGCAGACGGCACAATTCATATTGACGATACCATGTGTACTGGATGCGGACTATGTGAGAGTCTGTGTAAATTTGACGCGATCCAGCTGGTAAAGGAGGGGGACAGATAATGGAGACAAAGAATATTATGATCGTCGGTGTCGGCGGACAGGGAACACTTCTGACCAGCAGGGTGCTGGGAGGTCTGGCGATTGCCGCAGGGTATGATGTCAAGCTTTCTGAGGTGCATGGTATGGCACAGCGTGGCGGGAGTGTTGTGACGTTTGTGCGCTATGGTGAAAATGTGGCAGAGCCTATTGTGGAAGAGGGACAGGCGGATGTGATCATCGCGTTTGAATGTCTGGAAGCTTTAAGATATGCACATTTTCTGAAAAAAGACGGGGCTTTGGTGGTTAATGACTGGAGGATTGATCCTATGCCTGTTGTGATCGGAGCCGCGCAGTATCCGGATCACATTATTGAGACATTAAAGGAACGCCATCAGGTTTATACCGTTAATGCAACAGAAGAAGCAAAGAAGCTTGGTAATTCCAGAGTATTTAATCTGATTGTTCTCGGAGTCGCCGCACAGCACATGGACTTTACGAAAGAACAGTGGTATGAAGTGATTGAAAAGACGGTACCGCCAAAGACAATCGAAATTAACAAAAAAGCATTTGATGTTGGATATCATTTATAAAAAGGAAATGACAGGAGGAGAGAAAGAAAGATGGCAGGAGTGGCGCTGGAAAACTGGGTGGAAAGGATCAGAGATCCCAAGATAGAGTGCATGAGCAGGGATGAAATGACTGCTCTGCAAAGTGAACGGCTGGTAAAGCAGGTAAAAAATGTTTATGAACATGTGGATTTTTATCGAAAAAAAATGGATGAGATGGGTGTAGAACCTGGAGATATCAGAGGAATCGAGGATATTGACAAGCTTCCATTCACTACAAAGGAAGACCTAAGAGACCATTATCCGTTTGGCCTGCTGGCGGTACCGCAGGAACAAATCGTCAGAGTACAGGGAACTTCCGGAACAACAGGAAAGCTGACACTGGCTTCTTATACACAGAAAGATGTGGATGTATGGGGAGAATGTGTGGCCAGAGGTCTTACCATGGCGGGGCTGACTGCAGAAGACCGAATTCATATCTGCTATGGCTATGGATTATTTACAGGAGGTATGGGACTTGATTTTGGAGCACACGCATTGGGTGCGATGGCAATTCCCATGTCTGCAGGAAATACGAAACGGCAGTTGATGTGTATGGAGGACTTCGGGGCGACAGCGTTTGCCTGCACTCCTTCCTATGCAGTATATCTTGCAGAGGCAGCACAGGAGGCCGGAATTGTAGACCGTCTGCAGTTAAAGGCCAGCATCAACGGTGCGGAGCCTTGGACTGATGAAATGAGAAAGAAAATCGAGAGTATTTTGCATATTAATACGTTTGACATCTATGGACTGTGTGAGATTACCGGACCGGGTGTGGCAATGGACTGTATTCATCATCAAGGA
>JAHYZZ010000013.1:5219-65907 GCA_019424135.1 Lachnospiraceae bacterium | reverse complement strand
GAACGTGAAGTAAAGTCGCGACCGACCTCTCTGGTAATCGTGGCAGAGGATGCGTCTGATAATACCAAAAAGAAATTCCAGAATATGTGTGAGTATTATAAAGTACCAATCTATTTTTATGAAGATAAAGATACCTTGGGGCATGCAATGGGAAAACAGTTCCGCGCATCTCTTGCAATATTGGATGAGGGATTTGCAAAAGGAATCAGGAAACATATGGACAGGAAAGATAGCTAAAGTTGCATAGAGGAGGTAGATAGTATGGCAAAAGTGAAGATATATGAGCTGGCAAAGGAACTGGGAATGGAAAGTAAAGATGTCATTGAGTTCCTTGGTAAGAAAGGGATAGAAGTGAAAAGTCACAGCAGCGCAATTGAAGAGTCGCAAGCGCAGACGGTCAGGGCAGAATTCAGAAAAGAGACCCAGGAAAAGGATACGCAGGCAAAGGATGCGCCTAAAAAGAAGAATATCGTACACGTGTTCCGCCCTCAGAATACACAAAACGGAGGAAAACAGGGAAGAAGACAGGGAGGAGGACGATCACAGGCAGGAGGCCGTCCTGCTATGCAGGGGAAACCAATGCAGGTCAACAATGGACGACCGGCGAAGAAGGCTGTTCCTCGTCCGGAAACTTCATCAGAAGCAAAGGACGAAGGAAAGAAATCTACGGCACCTTTAAAACGGCAGGTTGCTGCTGATAAGGTGGAGAAGCCGGTACGTCAGGAAAAACCGGTTGAAAAGAAGATGGAAAAAACACCAGGGAGCAGAACGGATCGGCCGGAGCGTCAGGACAGACGTGACAAAGAAAAAAATGACAGGGGTACAAGGAATGAGCGCCCACAGACTGGAGGCCGTGACGGAAAAGGCGACCGCCGGCAGGGAAGAGGAACAGATCGTGACCGTGATGGAAGAAGTGACCGTTCAGACCGTCATCAGGGGCGTGTGAAGCATGACCGTCAAGACAGACGCGGAGGTGGCAGTTCAATCCCAGCTCCTTCCATGGAAGGGCAAAAACCCCAGAGAGCCAAGAGCAAAGGGAAAGATGACCATAAGAAGAAGGATTACCGCCGGGATGATGACGATGAGAGACAGAGCAAGGGCAGAAAGAAAAACGAACCAAAGCAGCAGATGCAAAAGCCTCAGCAGAAGGAACAGAAGGTGGAAGAGGTAAAATCCATTGTGATTCCGGAAGTTTTGACGATTAAAGATCTGGCCGATAAAATGAAGGTCGTTCCTTCTGTTATCGTAAAGAAACTTTTTATGCAGGGGAAAGTCGTGACAGTTAATCAGGAAATCGACTATGAGACTGCCGAAGAGATTGCTTTGGAGTTTGATATCCTGTGTGAAAAAGAAGAGGTTGTCGATGTGATCGAGGAGCTTTTGAAAGAGGATGAAGAAGATGAATCTAAGATGAAGAAACGTCCTCCGGTAGTCTGCGTAATGGGGCACGTAGACCATGGAAAAACTTCTCTTTTGGATGCGATCCGGCATACCAATGTAATTGACAAGGAGGCCGGCGGTATTACACAGCACATTGGAGCGTACGTGGTAGATATCAACGGAGAAAAGATTACCTTTTTGGATACTCCAGGACACGAGGCGTTTACAGCTATGCGTATGAGGGGTGCTAGCTCTACGGACATTGCCATCCTGGTAGTTGCAGCCGATGACGGGGTGATGCCTCAGACTGTGGAAGCGATCAACCATGCAAAGGCTGCGGGTGTGGAAATCGTGGTGGCAGTCAATAAGATTGATAAGCCAAGTGCCAACGTTGACCGTGTTAAACAGGAACTGGCCGAGTATGAGCTTATTCCGGAAGACTGGGGCGGCAGCACCATCTTTGTCCCAGTATCTGCAAAGACGGGAGAAGGCCTTGAAGATCTGATGGAAATGATTGTTCTGACTGCCGAGGTTATGGAACTTAAGGCTAATCCGAACCGCCGCGCCCGTGGACTGGTGCTGGAGGCAGAATTGGATAAGGGACGTGGTTCTGTGGCTACCGTTCTGGTTCAGAAAGGAACCCTGCATGTGGGAGACGCCATTGCGGCAGGAAGTGCCCACGGAAAAGTACGTGCCATGATGGATGATAAGGGACGGCGTGTAAAAGAGGCCGGACCATCTATGCCGGTGGAAATTTTAGGTTTGAATGATGTGCCAAACGCAGGGGAAGTCTTTGTCTGCTGTGCAAACGATAAAGAGGCAAGACACTTTGCAGATACCTTTATTTCCCAAGGAAAAGTAAAACTTTTGGAAGAGACCAAGAGCAAATTGTCTCTGGATGACTTGTTTACCCAGATTCAGGAAGGAAACTTAAAAGAACTTGGTATTGTAGTAAAAGCTGATGTACAAGGATCTGTAGAAGCACTGAAACAGAGCCTTCTCAAATTGTCCAACGACGAAGTAGTGGTTAAGATCATTCACGGCGGAGTGGGAGCAATCAATGAATCCGACGTCAGTCTTGCATCAGCATCCAATGCAATCATCATCGGATTTAATGTCCGTCCAGATGCAACGGCCAAAGAGACAGCAGAAAGAGAAGGCGTAGATATTCGTTTATATCGTGTTATCTACAATGCCATCGAAGACGTGGAGGCGGCCATGAAGGGAATGCTGGATCCGGTATTTGAGGAAAAGGTTCTGGGGCATGCAGAGGTCCGTCAGCTGTTCAAGGCTTCTGGTGTAGGAACCATTGCAGGTGCTTATGTGTTGGATGGCACTTTTGAGCGTGACTGTTCTGCAAGGATCTTGCGGGACGGCGTTGTAGTGTATGAAGGAAGTCTTGCTTCACTGAAGCGTTTTAAGGATGATGTAAAAGAAGTAAGAGCAGGATATGAATGTGGCTTTGTATTTAATAACTTTAATGATGTAAAAGAAGGCGATCAGGTAGAAGCATTCAAGATGGTAGAAATCCCGAGATAGGAGATTTCTGCCTCCTGCATGAAAGAAGGATGGATCATGAGAAAGAGAAGTATCAAAAACACCAGAGTAAACACAGAGGTACAAAAGGAGCTGAGCAATATTATCCGCAGCGGGATCAAGGATCCCCGGGTGGCTCCGTGGACCTCGGTGGTCGCAGCAGAGGTAGCGCCAGATCTTAAAACCTGCAAAGCATATATCAGTGTTCTGGGAAATACAGAAGAACAGAAAAGTACGATCGAAGGGCTGAAAAGTGCAGAAGGATTCATCCGCAGGGAACTGGCACGGACTCTGAATATGCGTAATACCCCTGAGATTCATTTTGTACTGGATCAGTCTATTGAGTATGGTGTGAATATGTCAAAGAAAATTGAAGAAGTGACCAGAGGCATGACAACAGCAGAAGGTGAGAAGGATGTTGAATAAAAGAATTCAAGATGCCGCTTCGATTGCAATCGGCGGCCACATACGGCCTGACGGGGACTGCACGGGTTCCTGTCTTGCTTTATACCAGTATCTGATTGAAAGTGAACCGGAAAAAACGGTGGATGTTTATTTGGAAAAGATTCCAAAGGCCTACACATCTCTGGTTCCAGAAGGTGTCGTCCGACATGAGATTTTGGACGGTAGAAAGTATGATCTTTTTATCTGTTTAGACTGTGCAGATGAAGAAAGACTGGGATTTTCCCGTCCGCTATTTGAACAGGCAGAGCATACATTTTGTATTGATCATCATATCAGCAACCAGCAGTTTGCAGAAGATAATCATGTCGTTTCGGATGCGAGCTCAACCTGTGAACTGGTATATGATCTCCTGGATTATGATAAGATTTCTCTTAAGACGGCAGAGCTGCTTTATCTGGGAATTGTTCATGATACTGGTGTATTCCAGTATTCTTGCGCAGGACCGTCTACCTTTCGGGCAGCAGCAAAGTTGTTGGAAAAGGGCGTTAACGCGCCGAAGCTGATCCAGGATACTTACTATGAAAAAAGTTATGCCCAGAATCAGATTTTAGGGCGAGCGCTCCTGGAAAGTATTGTTTTCATGGATGGAAAATGCATTGCCTCTTACATAACGAAAAAGACAATGGATTTTTACGGAGTGGCTCCAGGCGATTTAGACGGAATTGTCAGTCAGTTGCGGGTAACCAAAGGTGTAGAGGTGGCCGTGTTCATGTATGAGACGGAAGCAAGCGTCTATAAGGTCAGTCTTCGTTCAAAAGAAAAGATAGATGTCAGCAGGATCGCAGCATATTTCGGAGGAGGCGGACATACAAAGGCCGCAGGGTATTCGATGGCAGGAACACCGCAAGATGTGCTGACGAATTTGGCCGGCCAGCTGGAAGAATTGCTGGCGGAAGATGAAGCAGAGGAAGCATAAATGTTACACGGGATTCTCAATGTATATAAAGAAAAGGGATATACTTCCCATGATGTGGTGGCAAAACTAAGGGGAATCACAGGCCAGAAGAAAATCGGTCATACCGGGACATTGGATCCGGATGCCGAAGGAGTACTTCCGGTGTGTCTTGGGAAAGCCACAAAACTATGTGAATTTCTGACAGAGAAGGAGAAGACTTATGAGGCAGTCCTCCTTCTTGGCAGAGTGACGGATACCCAGGATGTGTCGGGAAATACGCTGACACTTAAGGAAACAAAGAACCTAAGTAAGGAGAGTGTATCGGCGGCTATCCTTTCTTTCCTTGGCACTTACGCACAGATTCCGCCGATGTATTCGGCAGTGAAGGTGGGGGGAAAGAAGCTCTACGAACTGGCGAGGGAAGGAAAGACCATTGAGAGGAAGGCTCGGATCGTTACTATCAATCAGATTAGGATTCTTGAAATGGAACTGCCCAGAGTCCGGATGGAGGTGACCTGTTCCAAGGGAACCTATATCCGTACATTGTGTGCTGACGTGGGAGAAAAACTGGGGTGTGGCGGATGTATGGAATCTCTTTTGCGTACTCGTTCTGGCATGTTTTCCATAGAAAAGAGCCTGAAACTTTGGGAGATTGAAAAAAGAAAAGCGGAAGGGATTCTGGATAAAGAGATTCTTCCCATAGACCAGGTGTTTTTACAGTATCCGGCTGTCTATGTGACAGATTCCCAGGAAAAGACGGCCAGGAATGGAGGAGACCTTTCTGTGTCTGCCGTAAGAGGAGTTTCGAAGATTCCCTGGCAAGCAGGCAAGGGAGAAAATTATGTTCGTCTCTATGATGAAGTGGGACATTTTATAGCTTTGTATGACTTTAAGAAACCGGAGAAAAGATTCTCTATTGTAAAAATGTTTTTCCCGGAACGGGAAGATTAGACAAAGAAGATAAAGAAGGTATTATTCATATGCAGTATATCAAAGGGCTGTCGCAATATGAAAGTGACAGGGCATCAGCAGTGACCTTCGGGAAGTTTGACGGCCTTCATAAAGGGCACCAGAAATTGATTCGAAAGGTACAGGAATTAAGCGGACAGCATAAGGTCAATAGTATTGTCTGCGCATTTGATATGCATCCATTATGGAAAGGAAAAGGAATTACTCCACAGACCATCATGGATAAAAGAGAAAGATATCAGCATCTTGATGGGCAGGTGGACGTACTGGTTGACTGCCCTTTTACACAGGGGTTCAGCGAAATGGATGCAGAAGAATTTGTTGCTCAGATTATCTGCGGACGGTTTCATGCTGAATATGTGGTGGTTGGAACAGATTTCCGGTTTGGTCACGGGAAAAAGGGAGACATTCATCTGCTGGCGGATTATGCCGGAGATTATGGGTATCAGCTTTTTGTGATCGAGAAAGAACGGTATGAGGACCGAATTATCAGCAGCACCTATATCAAAGAAGTGCTGCGCCAGGGAGATGTGGAGACGGCGGCAAAGATGCTGGGATATCCTTATACGGTAGACGGGATAGTGGAACATGGGAAGCGGCTGGGACGGACGCTAGGGTTTCCCACTGTCAATCTTCACTGGCCGGAGGAAAAAATTACGCCTCCTAATGGTGTTTATTTTAGTCATGTCCAGGTGGAGGGGAACTGTTATCATGGCATTTCCAATATCGGTGTCAAACCTACCGTCAGCAATGAAAGCAGGCTTCTTGTGGAGAGCTATCTATTTGACTATGACGCAGATGCCTACGGAAAAGAGATTCAGGTGAAACTTTTAAAGTTCCGAAGACCTGAACAGAAATTTGAAAATGTGCAGGAGCTAAAGGATGCCGTTCATCAGGATATCATAGCTGGCCAAAGGTTTTTTCGGTCGTAGGGAAAATTCTCTTTACATCCATACGCTCCCGTGGTATACTAACCAAGTGTCAAAGCCGGTGTTCGGTGACAGGATCACTCCGACCGTCACTTAATACCAGGCGGTACATGAAAGATTAGAGGAGGAAATGAACATGGTCACAAAGGAACAGAAAGAACAGATTATCAAAGAGTATGGAAGGACACCTGGAGATACAGGCTCACCGGAAGTTCAGATTGCAATTCTGACTGCAAGAATTAATGATCTGACAGATCACTTCAAGGCAAATCCAAAGGATCACCACTCCAGAAGGGGGCTTCTGAAGATGGTTGGACAAAGAAGAGGACTTCTGGCATATCTTAGAAAGAGTGATATTGAAAGATATCGTTCTCTGATCGAAAGACTTGGTCTGAGAAAATAATCGGAAAAGAAGGGGAAAGCTGCTGCATGAACTGTGGCAGCTCTTTTTTTTGTTTTCAAAATTTTATAGTGGAACATTCTTAAGGGATATGGTATAATATTTTAGATTGTGAGCAGCCACTAGAATACCGAGACCACTGAAAAGTACATTTTTGAGAAAAAATATAAAAAGTGCATTTTTCAGTAGTTTCGGTGCGGGTTGCCTCGCAGAAAAAATTTTCAAGAAGGAGAAGAATATGTACAAAAAGTATGAGATGGAACTTGCCGGCAGAACACTTCGGGTGGATGTAGACAGAGTGGCAAAGCAGGCAAATGGGGCAGTTCTGATGCATTATGGCGACACAACGGTTCTGTGTACAGCTACGGCTTCAGAAAAGCCAAGAGAAGGAATTGACTTTTTCCCATTAAGCGTAGAATACAATGAGCGTATGTATGCAGTAGGAAAGATTCCGGGGGGATTCAATAAAAGAGAGGGAAAGGCGTCTGAAAATGCGATTCTGACCTGCCGGGTGATTGACCGGCCTATGCGTCCACTGTTCCCGAAGGATTACCGCAATGATGTTACACTGGAAAATCTGGTGCTGTCTGTTGATCAGGACTGTTCTCCGGAGCTGACAGCAATGCTTGGCGCAGCTATTGCCACCAGCATTTCGGATATTCCGTTTGATGGACCGATTTCTGCAACGCAGGTAGGACTGGTGGATGGGGAGTTTGTATTTAATCCGACAGAGGCGCAGAAAACAGTGTCTGATTTGTCTTTGACCGTTGCATCTACCAAAGAAAAGGTGATCATGATCGAAGCCGGAGCCAACGAGGTTCCTGAGCAGCAGATGATCGATGCGATTTTTGCAGCTCATGAGCTGAATCAGAAGGTGATTGCTTTTATTGAGACCATCGTGGCAGAGTGCGGAAAGCCTAAACATTCTTATGAGAGCTTCAAAGTGCCTGAGGAACTGTTTGCGGCTATCCGTGAGATTGTTTTGCCGGAAGAGATGGAAAAGGCGGTGTTTACAGATGACAAGCAGACGAGAGAGGATAATATCCGTCAGATTACCGAGAAATTAGAAGAAGCTTTTGCTGAAAATGAGGAGTGGCTGTCTGTGCTTGGTGAAGCTGTTTACCAGTATCAGAAGAAGACGGTGCGTAAAATGATCTTAAAGGATCACAAGCGTCCAGATGGACGTGCCATCGACCAGATTCGTCCGCTGGCTGCAGAAGTAGATTTGATCCCAAGAGTACATGGATCTGCCATGTTTACAAGAGGGCAGACACAGATCTGTAATATTACGACGCTGGCGCCGCTTTCTGATGCTCAGAGATTAGACGGGCTGGATGAGACAGAGACTTCTAAAAGGTATATGCATCACTATAATTTCCCGTCCTATTCCGTGGGAGAGACCAGACCTTCCAGAGGACCTGGACGTCGGGAGATCGGCCATGGGGCACTGGCAGAGCGTGCACTGGTTCCGGTGCTTCCCAGTGAGGCAGAATTCCCGTATGCGATTCGTACGGTATCTGAGACTTTTGAATCCAACGGTTCTACTTCACAGGCAAGTGTCTGTGCATCCTCCATGTCATTGATGGCGGCTGGCGTGCCGATCAAAAGTGCGGTTGCAGGTATTTCTGCCGGACTGGTGACCGGAGAAACGGATGACGATTATCTGGTGCTGACTGATATTCAGGGCTTGGAAGATTTCTTTGGAGATATGGACTTTAAGGTGGCAGGGACTCATAAAGGAATTACCGCAATTCAGATGGATATCAAGATTCATGGACTGACCAGACCGATCATTGAAGAAGCTATCGCAGCAACCAGAAAAGCAAGAATCTACATTATCGACGAAGTAATGAATAAGGCTATTGCTGAACCAAGACCTGAGGTGGGAGAATATGCACCGAAGATTATCCAGATGCAGATTGATCCACAGAAGATTGGTGATGTGGTCGGCCAAAGAGGTAAAACAATCAACGCTATCATTGATCAGACCGGAGTAAAGATCGATATCGAGGACGATGGATCCGTATCCATCTGCGGAACCGATGCAGAAGGCATGGAGCAGGCTAAAAAGTTGATCCACATTATCGTTACAGATTTTGAAGCCGGACAGGTATTAGAAGGAAAAGTTATCAGCATTAAAGAATTTGGAGCTTTCCTCGAATTTGCACCTGGAAAAGAAGGAATGGTACACATCTCAAAACTGGCAAAAGAAAGAGTTAACCGTGTAGAAGATGTGTTGACACTGGGTGATGTAGTCAAAGTTGTTTGTCTTGGGAAAGATAAGATGGGCAGATTCTCCTTCAGCATGAAAGATGTGGCTGAGTAAATTCAAAAAGGTACAGGGTAAAATGCAATTTAGGACGTAGACCTTTGCAAAAGGTCTACGTCCTGATTTTTTTGCATATTTTCTGACATCTCTCATATATATGGAGATAAAGAGGTGGACAAAGATATGAGGGAAGAACAGATTTTACATGTATTGCCACGTGGTGTACGCGGGATGTTGGAAGGGAAAGGGCTGGATTATGGAGGATTACAGGAGATTCGTCTGAGGGTTGGAAGACCTTTGATTTTAGTGTACCGGGGCTGTGAAATGCTGCTGCAAAATCAGAGGGACCGGCCGTATGTGGTGACAGAGGAGGAGATCAGGGAGATGCTTGAGTATGTCAGCAATTATTCTCTTTATGCCTATGAGCAGGAAATGAAGCAGGGATTTATTACGATTGAAGGAGGACACAGAGTGGGAATGGCAGGACAGGTGATTGTGGAAAATGGGAGAGTAAAGAATTTGAAATATATTTCTTCTGTAAATGTACGGATGTCTCATGAAGTTCCCGGTTGCGCTGATCAGATTTTTCCATATGTGGTGAAAGACGGACAGCTTTGTCATACGCTTCTGGTGTCGCCACCCAGGTGTGGGAAAACCACACTTTTAAGGGATATGATCTGGCAGATTTCAGATGGAAATTCCTGGATCAAAGGAAAGACGGTAGGGGTTGTGGACGAGCGGTCAGAAATCGGCGGATGTTACCGCGGGGTAGCACAGAATCATTTGGGAAAACGAACGGATATTTTGGATGGGTGCCCGAAGGTGGAGGGAATGATGATGCTGATTCGGTCTATGGGACCAGAGGTTATTGCAGTAGATGAAATCGGAAGCCCGGAGGATGTACATGCCATTGAGTATGCCATGCACTGTGGATGCAGAATTTTGGCTACAGTTCATGCAGGTTCCATAGAGGAGCTAAAGCGCAAGCCTTTGTTTCAGCAGATGGTAAAGCGCGGAAGTTTTGAGAGATATGTCCTTCTTGGAAATCAGAAAAAGACTGGGCAGGTGGAGGGAATCTATGATGAACGAGGAAGTCTTTTGTACTGGGAGGAAATTGAACCGGAATCAAAAGAGATGTCTGGGAAAAAGGGGAGCGCATGCTGAAAGTGGCAGGCAGCATTCTGATCATTGGAGCCACTACCCTTTGGGGGATGACAGCAGCAGACAAAGTAAGAGAACAGTATGAGCAGATGCGCCTGATGCAGTCAGTACTTTACGCATTGAGAGGAGAGCTCCTGTATGCCAGATCTTATCTGGGAGAAGCTTTTGCAAAAATTGGAAGATCTTCACCGGAGCCATATGGAGAGTGGCTTGCAAAGATGTCCGCAAAAATGGACCGGAAAAGTGGCATGCCATTTTGGCAGATTTGGGAAAATGGGATTCGGACGTACCTGAAGGATTCAGGACTTCCCGAAAAAGACAGGTGCCGTCTGGAAGAACTGGGAAGACAACTTGGCACTGCTGATCTGGAATCCCAGTTACGAGCCATGGATCTTTATTTGGATGAACTTAGGAAGTCAATGGAAGAAAAGAGGGAGGGGATGAAGACCAGAGTCAGGCTGTGTCACTGCCTGGGATTCACGAGTGGCATATTCATCACCATCCTGCTGATTTAAAAAGGCAATAGTCAGAGGAGGTATGCATGAATATCAGTTTATTATTTAAAATCGCGGCGGTCGGAATCTTGGTGTCCATCTTAAGTCAGGTACTTAAACACAGCGGAAGAGAAGAACAGGCGTTTTTGACAAGCTTGGCAGGTCTTCTGCTGGTTCTGTTCTGGATCGTTCCCTATATTTATGACTTGTTTGAGTCGATCCAGGATTTGTTTTCGCTTTAGGAGGGATGAGTCTGTGGATATGATACAAATCGGGATTTTGGGAGTGGCAGGCGTGCTGCTGGCAGTGCAGTTTAAGGGCGGAAAATCAGAATATGGAATTTATATCAGCGTGGCACTGAGTCTGTTCATTTTTTTTGCTGTGATCGGACGGCTAAAGGTGATGGTGGACACTTTGTCTGTGATCGGAGAATATATCCAGATGGATACGGCATATATCGGGACGCTGATCAGAATGCTGGGAATTACTTATGTGGCAGAATTTTCATCAGGAATCTGCAAAGATGCAGGTTATCAGACCATTGCAGTTCAGATTGAAATTTTTGGGAAGCTGGCGATTCTGGTTTTGAGTATACCGATTCTGACTGCGCTTTTGAGTACGATTCAGGAATTATTATCATGAAAGGAAACATGAAATGTCGAAAAGGATTGCTGTTGGCAGCTTTATGTGTCTGGTTTATCACAGGAGCTGTGCCCTGTAAGGCGGCAGAAGAAGAATTAAACGTGGAAGATGAAGCAGGGGAAAGACAGGAAGAAATTCTGTCCCAATTTGACTTTGATGAAATGGATGAGTCTCTAAAGGAACTGTTTCCTGAGGAACGTCTGGATTTTAAAAGTATCGTAAAAGATGTGTTGTCCGGAGATCTGGACTTAACGGCTGATCTTTTGAACCGGCTGGTTTCTGAACAGTTTACCTATGCAGTCAGAAGCGGCAAAGACCAGCTGATACATATGCTTTTAATCGCTGTAATTGCTGCTGTGTTCAGTAATTTTTCGAAAGTATTTCAAAGCCGTCAACTGTCAGAAATCAGTTTTTATGCTTTATATCTTCTGATGATCGTATTGGCATTGAATACATTTGAGTGCGTTGTGGAATGGGTAGAGAATGGCATTGGGAATCTGACTTCCTATATGGGTGTGTTCTGTCC
The DNA here is from genome assembly GCA_019424135.1 of Lachnospiraceae bacterium. Taxonomy (GTDB): domain Bacteria; phylum Bacillota; class Clostridia; order Lachnospirales; family Lachnospiraceae; genus Merdimonas. Next base: position 54,241 of record JAHYZZ010000013.1, on the reverse strand, counting down.
GTTGTATTTTGCCGCTGTAGCGGTGGCAAAAGGGAGTGTGACGGCGGTCGCATTCTATAATCTGGTATTGTTTCTCATTTATCTGGTGGAACTTTTGATTTCCAGTGTTTTGTTGCCCATGATTCATATTTATATGGTGGTGCGAGTGTTGAATGATCTTTCCAGCGAGGCATATCTTACCAAGTTCGCAGAGTTGATTGAAATGGGGGTTTCCTGGAGTTTAAAAACTTTGTTAGCTTGTGTAGCAGGTATCAATGTGGTGCAGGGGATGATCAGTCCGGCAATCGATTCTGTTAAACGAAGCATTCTGACTCGCGGGGCTGAGGCCATTCCGGGAGTAGGGGATGCGCTAGGAGGCATGGCAGAAGTAGCTGTTGGCACGGCAGTTCTTGTGAAAAACGGGATTGGCATGACGGGCGCCTTGATTTGCGTGTCACTGTGCCTGGTCCCGCTGGTTCAGACAGCCTGTATCGTTGTCTTGTATAAACTGGCTGCAGCTGTGATCCAGCCGGTATCAGATCCGAGAATCACAGGCTGCATCGAGGCGGTGGGAGAGGGCTGCAGGCTGCTTCTACGCGTAATCTTTACAGCAGGAGTGTTGTTTCTTTTAACGGTTGCTGTAGTGACAGCAGTTACCAGTGGTACTTAGGAAGGAGAAAAGATGTTTCAATATTTATATGAATGGATTGGAAATATTGCTTTTTATATGGTGATGGTGACTGCCGTGCTGCATCTTCTTCCAAACTCAGATTACCAGAAATATATCCGTTTTTTTACTGGATTGGTTCTGGTGATTCTTTTGATCACACCGGTTTTAAAGATTTTTGGAATGGATCATCAGCTGACAGATCTTTATGACAGCAAAGAATATCAAGAACAGATGAAGCGTATTGAAGAATCTTCCGCCTTTCTCGAAGAAATTCAGCCTGTTACACAAAAAACAAGGCAGACAGAGGATCAGGAAGATAAAATTCAGGTGGAGGAGATCGAAATTGGAAAATAAAAGACCAAGGGGAATCCTTTCGAAAATATCTATTCGAAAACCCAAAAAAGATCAGATTCTGATCCTTTTGTTATCTGGAATTCTGTTGATAGTGATTGCGATGCCGGCAGAAAGAACAACAAAAGAAGCTGTAGGGAAGGGAAGAAATGGTGAACAGGAGGAAATATCTGTTGCAGACACTCAGACCGAGTATCTGCAATATCTGGAGCAAAAGCTTTCCAATACGCTTTCTCAGATTGAAGGAGCGGGTGAAGTGACTGTGATGGTCACCCTAAAGTCCTCAGCGGAAAAAGTGGTGGAAAAGGATCAGACCACAGACCAGGAAGCGGTGACAGAGTCCGACAGTCAGGGCGGTACCCGGACGACGAAACAAGAAAACCGGGAAGAAAGCACGGTGTATACACAGGGAGACGGACAGGATCAAAGTCCCTATGTCAGCAAGGAATTAAGCCCGAAGATCGAGGGGGTGGTAGTGGTCGCCCAAGGAGGGGATCAGGCAGTAGTAAAACAGAATATTACAGAAGCTGTGGAGGCATTATTTGGAATCGAATCGCATAAAATTAGGATAATGAAGAAGCATGAAACATGACAGGGTAAAGAGCAGGAGGGTAAACAGTGAAAAAAATATTAAAAAAGAATCAGATTATCATTGCAGCGCTGGCGGTTATGATTGCGGCAGCCGGATACTTGAACTATTCCGGACGGATTTTCCCGTCTGGCAGTGATTCAGAAGAGACAAATGCAGACCTTGCAAACCAGGAGCTTCTTGATATCTCGGAAGAAGATGTGACAGCGCAATCAGAAGATATTGAGAGCCAGGACGGTGGAACAGAGGATGATGGAAGTGTGGAGGGGACTCCAGGAGAAGCAGTTTTGACCAGCGCTGGAGTGGACAGTGTGGTAGCGGAGGCAAAAGTGACCAGGGAACAGGTGCGTGCCCAGAATAAGGAATCCCTGATGGAAATTATAGATAATGAAAATCTAAGTGACGAACAGAAACAGGACGCAGTGAATCAGATGGTTGCCATGACAGATTATGCGGAAAAGGAAGCGGCTGCGGAGACCCTTCTGGCCTCCAAGGGATTTACAGATGCGGTGGTAAGCATGACGGCAGATTCTGCTGATGTTGTCATAGGTACAGCAGAGCTAAGCGATGCAAATTTGGCACAGATTGAAGATATTGTCACCAGGAAGACAGGAGTTGCTGCCCAGAATGTGGTAATTACTCCGGTGAGTACCCAGACAGAAGAGTCATCAGGAGAGTAAGTTTTGTTTGAGGAATCAGCACATGTATGATATACTGACTAATAGCGCCTTTGTGCGGATATAATATATTAGGAGTGTTATCATATATGTCACAGGTTTTTGAGAAAGTAAAACAGCAAATTGCAAAGAGAAGAACATTTGCGATTATCTCACACCCGGATGCGGGAAAAACAACACTGACCGAGAAATTTCTGTTATATGGCGGAGCCATCAATCAGGCCGGGAGCGTGAAGGGAAAGGCCACGGCCAGGCATGCGGTGTCGGACTGGATGGAGATTGAAAAGGAAAGGGGAATTTCTGTCACATCTTCCGTCCTGCAGTTCCATTATGACGGCTATTGTATTAACATACTGGACACACCTGGTCATCAGGATTTTTCAGAAGATACCTACCGGACATTGATGGCCGCTGATTCCGCCGTTATGGTCATTGATGCATCCAAAGGAGTAGAGGCTCAGACCAGAAAATTATTTAAAGTTTGCACCATGCGTCATATTCCGATTTTTACTTTTATTAATAAAATGGATCGGGAGGCGATGGATACCTTTGAACTTCTAGATGACATTGAGCAGGAGCTTGGAATTGCCACTTGTCCGATTAACTGGCCTATCGGTTCGGGAAAAGAGTTCAGAGGGGTCTATGACCGGGCCGAAAAGCAGGTAGAAATCTTCTCAGACACCCACAAGGGAACTACCCAGGGAGAAGTAAAGAAAGTGGCATTAGGAGATCCGCAGCTTTCCTGGCTGATTACGGATTCCCAGAAGCTTCAGCTGGAAGAAGAGATTGAACTGCAAGACGGAGCCGGTGCCCCCTTTGACCAGAAATTGGTGAGCCGGGGTGAGTTATCCCCTGTGTTTTTCGGATCGGCGCTTACCAATTTTGGTGTGGAAACATTTCTTAAGCATTTCCTTAAGATGACGACAGCTCCTCTTCCCAGAATGTCAGATATCGGTCCCATCGATCCGATGGAAGAACCGGATTTTTCTGCATTTGTTTTTAAAATCCAGGCCAATATGAATAAGGCTCACCGGGATCGAATTGCTTTTATGCGGATTTGTTCTGGTGAGTTTGAGGCAGGCATGGATGTCTGGCATATGCAGGGAGATAAAAAGGTTCGTCTTTCTTCGCCCCAGCAGCTGATGGCGAGCGAGAGGAAAATGATAGACAAGGCTTACGGAGGGGACATTATCGGTGTGTTTGATCCGGGAATTTTCTCAATTGGAGATACGCTGACCACATCAGCCAAAAAATATTCCTATGAAGGGATCCCAACATTTGCGCCGGAGCATTTTGCCCGGGTGAGGCAGGTAGACACCATGAAACGGAAACAGTTTATCAAGGGGATCAATCAAATTGCTCAGGAAGGAGCAATCCAGATCTTTCAGGAGTTTAACACTGGGATGGAAGAGATCATCGTCGGTGTAGTGGGGGTTTTACAGTTTGATGTGCTGAAATACAGACTGGAAAACGAATATCATGTAGAAATACGGATGGACAGTCTTCCCTATGAATATATTCGCTGGATTGAAAGCAGTAAAACAGATGTGGACAAGATCACGGGTACCTCTGACATGAAGAAGGTCAAAGATTTGAAAGGACGTCCGCTTCTCCTTTTTGTCAATGAATGGAGTATACGTATGACGGTGGAGCGCAATGAGGATCTGGTACTGTCAGAATTTGGCCGGTAACACCGAATTCATACTAGGCAAATTCAGATTAATTTGTTATAATTAGTAGAAGTGTAAGATCAGACAGGAGGAGTTCCAACATGAGTAAAGATGAAAGAAACACATATACGATCCAGGCGGATGAAAGCCTCGGTGAAGTAAAGATCGCAGACGAAGTAGTAGCAATGATCGCAGGACTCGCGGCTATGGAAGTGGAAGGCGTTGCATCTATGGCGGGAAATGCCACCAGAGAGCTGATCAGTAAACTGGGGATGAAGTCTCTTTCCAAGGGTGTAAAGGTGGATGTTCTGGAAGGAGTCGTAACCGTATCGCTGTCGTTAAATCTAAAATATGGATACAGTATCAAAGAAATTACGACAAAAGTGCAGGAGAAGGTAAAGGCAGCTATTGAAAATATGACCGGACTTGAAGTGGCAGATGTTAATATCCGTGTGGCCGGCGTAGAAATTCCGGAGGAAGACTAAGTGAAAAGATCAAAGTTACGGGAGCATATTTTTAAGATTCTGTTTGGAATTGAGTTCCGCAGAGGGGCAGAGTTCTCAGAACAGATCGAAAGCTACATGGATGAAGAGATGAATGGGGTTTCCAGTCATGAACTGGAGTATGTAAAGGAAAAGGTTCACAAGATTGCGGATCAGGTGGAAGTGATTGACCAGCTGATTAATCAGCATACAACAGGATGGAAGACAAGCCGTATGAATAAAGTGGATCTTACCATCCTGCGGCTTGCAGTCTTTGAGATGAAATGGGATGATTCTGTACCGGTGGGAGTTGCCATCAATGAGGCTGTGGAACTTGCGAAAAAGTACAGCAGCGATGAGGGACCCGCATTTGTCAATGGCGTGCTTGCTAAACTTGCAGATTGATCAGAGGTAAGTGATGGCAAAAAATGTATATACGGTAAAGCAGGTAAATGCTTACATTAAGAACATGTTTACCCAAGACTATATGCTGAACCGCATTTATGTCAGGGGTGAGGTTTCCAATTGCAAGTACCATACATCAGGACATATATATTTTTCATTAAAGGACGAGTCCGGAACGATTGCCTGCGTCATGTTTGCAGGGCAGCGTGGCGGACTCGCTTTTCGTATGAGCGAAGGACAGCAGGTGGTGGTATTTGGTTCAGTGAGCGTATATGAGCGCAGCGGTTCCTATCAGCTCTATGCACGGGAAATCCGGCTGGATGGAGAAGGACGCCTGTATGAAAAGTTTCAGGCATTAAAGCGGGAACTGGAAGAAATGGGAATGTTTGCAAAGGAGTATAAAAAACCGATCCCGATATATGTAAAAAAAGTGGGGGTAGTGACGGCACCTACCGGGGCTGCCATTCGAGATATTATGAATATTTCTGCAAGGCGTAATCCCTATGTACAGCTTATCCTTTATCCGGCGCAAGTGCAGGGAGAAGGGGCTGTGGAAAGTATTGTCCATGGAATCCAGATGATGGAAGGACAGAATGTGGATGTGATCATTGTTGGAAGAGGAGGCGGATCCATAGAGGATCTATGGGCTTTTAATGAGGAAAGTGTGGCAAGAGCAATTTTTAATTGTCGGATTCCGGTTATTTCGGCTGTCGGTCATGAGACAGATATAACAATTGCAGATTATGTGGCGGATTTGCGTGCGCCTACACCTTCAGCCGCGGCGGAACTTGCGGTGTATGATGTCAGGCAGGTAATGACCCACTTAAAAGAAACCAGATTAAAGATGGAACGATTATTATCCCAGAAGGCTCAAATTCTGCGGCTGCAGCTTCGACAGTACGAGACGCGTATGAAAGTACTTCATCCAAGATATCGTCTCCAGGATCAGCAGCAGCGGACCATGGAGTATGAAGACCGGCTTAGGAATACAATGAGTCAGAAGATACAGGGATCTAGACATGTACTTGCAATCTATATAGAAAAAATAAAAGGGCTTTCGCCGCTTCGAAAGCTGAATCAAGGATATGCATATGTGCAGGACACTGAAGGTAAAAATGTACGGACTGTCCGGCAGGTTCAAAAAGGAGATATTCTTTCCATACATGTGACGGACGGAGTGATCCATTCTGTGGTGAGAGATCTGAAGGAGGAAAAGCGTGAAGAAAAATGAAAAGAAAGAATCACTGGAGGAAATGTTTCAAAAGTTGGACGAAACGGTAATAAAGATGGAAAAAGAAGATCTTTCCCTGGAAGATTCTTTTGCGCTGTATTATAGAGGAATGGAGCTTTTAAAAAAATGCAACGAGACTATCGACCAGGTAGAGAAAAAAATTCTGGTTCTGGATGAAAAAGGAGAGACTCATGAATTTAAAGAGTGATTTTCAAAGGCAGATGCAACAAAAGGTACAGGCTGTAGAAGAAATCTTACAGCAGTATCTGCCAAAGCAGAAAGGATATCAAAGCTTGATCATGGAGGCCATGTGCTATAGCCTTCTTGCCGGAGGGAAAAGGCTGCGGCCTCTTTTGATGAGTGAAACCAGTCGTCTGTTTGAAGAAAATTCGAAGGTGCTGCATCCCTTTATGGCAGCGATTGAGATGATTCATACCTATTCACTGGTACATGATGATCTTCCGGCAATGGACAATGATGAATATCGGAGAGGGAGGAAGACCACACATGTAGTCTATGGTGAAGACATGGGAATTCTGGCAGGTGATGCACTCCTCAATTATGCTTTTGAGACAGCATTTCGTGCCTTTGTGATGGATCCAGAAGAGAGCCTTACCATCGGAAGGGCATTGACAGTACTTGGAGAAAAGGCTGGAATCTATGGTATGATCGGAGGCCAGGTTGTGGATGTCAAGGAGACAGGACATGCGGTGGAAAAGAAGGTTTTAGATACGATTTATGAATTAAAGACGGCAGCGCTAATCGAAGCGTCTATGATGATTGGAGCCATTTTAGGCGGAGCGTCAGAAGAGGAGGTAAAGATCACAGAACAGATTGCGCGGAACGTAGGAGTCGCTTTTCAGATTCAGGACGATATCCTGGATGTGACCAGCACCAGCGAGGTGCTGGGAAAGCCAGTCCACAGTGACGAAAAAAATGAGAAAACAACTTATGTGACACTGATGGGAGTCGAAGAGGCAGGGCATGTGGTGGAAGAACTTTCAGATCAGGCGGTTGGCCTGCTTCATCAGCTACCCGGGGAAAAGGTATTTCTGGAGCAGCTGATGTGTCAGCTGATTCACAGAGACAGATAGAGAGGGCTGTCGAAAATGGTATTAGAAAAGATACAGAAAGAAAATGGTATAAAGAACCTTTCAGAGGAAGAGTTAAAGATTCTTCCAGATGAGATCCGTAAGTTCCTACTGGAGAAGATCAGTCAGACCGGGGGGCACCTGGCCTCGAATCTTGGAGTGGTGGAACTGACGATCTCCATGCATCTGATGTTTGATCTTCCGAAGGATAAGCTGATCTGGGATGTCGGGCATCAGTCTTATACCCACAAGCTTTTGACCGGCGGAATGGACGGCTTTGATGCCCTTCGCAAATACGGAGGAATGAGTGGATTTCCGAAGCGGAAAGAAAGTAAATGTGACGCTTTTGACACAGGGCACAGCTCCACGTCCATATCGGCGGGATTGGGTTATGTGCATGCCAGAGATCTGAAAAAGGAAGACTATCATGTAGTCTCTATCATCGGTGACGGATCGCTGACTGGAGGGATGGCGTATGAGGCACTGAATAATGCGGCATCGCTGAAGACGAATTTTATCATTGTGCTCAATGATAATCATATGTCCATTTCAGAAAATGTCGGTGGCATGTCCCAGTATCTGGCAAGGCTTCGAACAGCAGATATTTATACAGGATTGAAAAAAGGCGTGACCAATGCCCTGCATACGGTGCCTGTGGTGGGGGATCATATGATTTCTCAGATCCGAAAGACGAAAAGCAGCATCAAGCAACTGGTAGTGCCGGGTATGTTTTTTGAAGATATGGGAATCACCTATTTAGGTCCGATTCCCGGACATAATATCTCCCTTCTATGCAGGGCATTTCGAGAGGCAAAAAAGATAGAAGGTCCTGTGCTTCTTCATGTTATGACTCAAAAAGGAAAAGGGTATGCACCTGCGGAAGAGCAGCCGGATAAGTTTCATGGGGTGGGACCCTTTCAGGTACAGACCGGAGAAGTCAGTGAAAAAAAGAAGAAAGACACCTATACGGATGTATTTGGTAAAGTATTGTGTGATGCGGCGTCAGACAATAAAAAGATTGTGGCGATTACGGCCGCAATGGTTGACGGGACAGGCCTGAAACGTTTTGCACGTAAGTTTCCGGACCGGTTTTTTGATGTAGGAATTGCAGAAGAACATGGCGTAACGTTTGCGGCAGGGCTTGCTGCTGGCGGACTAAAACCAGTGTTTGCCGTATACTCTTCTTTTCTTCAGAGGGGCTATGATCAGATCATCCATGATGTGGCTCTTCAGCATCTTCCAGTGGTTTTGGCGGTAGACCGGTCAGGACTGGTGGGAAGTGACGGGGAGACTCATCAGGGTATCTTTGATCTGTCCTATCTGGGAAGTATTCCAGGGATGACAGTGATGGCACCAAAGCATAAGTGGGAGTTGGCAGATATGCTTAGGTTTGCACTTTCTTATGACGGACCTGTGGCACTGCGTTATCCGCGAGGCACTGCCTATGATGAATATCAGGAGTATCGTTCACCGGTGATATATGGGAAGAGCGAAATGATTGTAAAAGAAAGAAAAATTGCGCTTCTTAGTGCAGGGCATATGTTTGAGGAGGCAGTTAAAATCCGAAGGGTGCTAAAGGAAAAGGGATATCCCTGTACACTGGTCAACGCCAGGTTTATCAAACCTCTGGATAAAGAAATGATTCGTAACCTGTCAAGAGATCATGAATGGATCGTGACTATGGAAGAAAATGTCCAGACTGGAGGATTCGGGGAGAGGGTACAGACCTTTGTCTGCCAGGAAAATCTGCCTGTAAAAGTCCTCATCAGCGCGCTGCCGGACGAGTATGTGGAGCATGGAAATGTAGAGATCCTGAGGAAAGAAACAAAAATCGATGCAGAGTCTGTCACAGAGAAGATTATCCGGGCAGTCTGTCAGGAGTAAAAAGAATATGAAAGAACGATTAGATGTATTGTTAGTGAAAAGAAATCTGGCCTCTTCAAGAGAGAAGGCCAAAGCCATTATCATGTCAGGAAATGTATTCGTGGACGGGCAGAGAGAAGATAAAGCAGGGACAGCCTTTTCAGAGGAGGTCCAGATTGAAGTAAAAGGGCATACGCTGCCCTATGTCAGCAGAGGAGGACTGAAGCTGGAAAAAGCGCTGAAGAATTTTGACCTTACTGTAACGGAAAAGACCTGTACGGATGTAGGTTCTTCCACAGGTGGTTTTACAGATTGTATGCTTCAAAATGGGGCAAAAAAGGTATACGCCATTGATGTGGGAAGAGGACAGCTGGACTGGAAACTTAGGCAGGACCCTAGGGTTATCTGTATGGAAAAGACAAATATCCGGTATGTGACACCTGAAGATCTAGGAGAGCCTATTGAGGTGTCATCTGTTGATGTTTCCTTCATTTCTCTGACAAAGGTATTACTGCCGATCCGAAATTATTTGGTTTCGGACGGTCAGATTGTGGCACTGATTAAGCCTCAGTTTGAAGCGGGCAGGGAAAAGGTGGGAAAGAAAGGAGTAGTCAGAGAAAAAAGCACCCATTTAGAAGTGATCATAAAAGTGATTGAATACGCTGTTTCCATTGGATTTCTCGTCAAAGATTTGGATTTTTCTCCAATCAAAGGGCCAGAGGGAAACATTGAATATCTAGTGCATCTTAAAAAAACAGATACTCCCGGGACATTGATTGATGAGCAAAGAAGGATGCAGATTATAGATCTTGCCTTTGATACATTGGCGAAAAAATAGAGGGACTGGAAGAATGATGGATCGTTTTTTGATTGTGACAAACGATGGAAAAGATGTGGATCATAAGGTGACAGGTCAGGTGATACATCTTCTTGAAAAGGCCGGTAAGACATGTATTCTCTGCCGGAAGGATAATAAGAAAAACATCATAAAAGAGGTGCTGCCCCTTGATTTGGACTGTGCGATTGTTATTGGAGGAGACGGAAGTCTGATCGAGGTGGCCAGAATCCTCTGGAACCGGGAAGTGCCGGTTCTGGGAATTAATATGGGGACATTAGGATATCTGACAGAGGTGGAAGTTTCCCATGTGGAGGAAGCGGTTCGTAAGCTCACAAATGATGACTATGAATTGGAAGACCGGATGATGCTGTCAGGAAGGTTCGAAGACCAGACAGAGGACGTGGCGTTGAATGATATTGTGGTCTGCAGAAAAGGAGAACTTAGAGTGATTCATTTCCGTCTGTATGTCAACGGAGCACTTTTAAATTCTTATGAAGCGGACGGTATCATTATCTCGACGCCAACAGGATCAACGGCTTATAATCTTTCGGCGGGGGGGCCGATTGTAGAACCGACAGCATCTTTGATTGTGATCACTCCGATCTGCCCCCATGCATTGAATACCAGCAGTATTGTCCTTTCCTCGGAGGATGAGATTGTTGTGGAGATTGGAAAAGGAAGAAACGGTATGAAAGAAGAAGTTTTTGTAAGTTTTGATGGAGCCGATACCAGGACATTACAGACAGGACAGACCGTGGAAATCCATAAGGCAGAAGCCTCCACAAAGTTTGTGAAACTGAGCAGAGTCAGTTTTTTGGAAACTCTGCGCAGAAAGATGAAGGGAAATTAAGACATGAAGGTAAACAGACATGCAAAGATCATAGAATTGATCAATCAACACCATATCGAGACTCAGGAGGAATTGGCAGACTATCTGACCCGGGAAGGTTTTAAGGTGACTCAGGCCACAGTATCCCGGGATATCCGCGATCTGAAACTGACCAAAATTCCTTCTGAAAATGGAAAGCAGCGCTATGCACTGCACCAAGGAATGGAAAAAGGTATCAGTGAAAAATACATTCGAGTTTTAAAAGACGGTTACGTATCTATGGATATGGCTCAAAATATCTTGGTGATTAAAACGGTGGCCGGGATGGCCATGGCAGTAGCGGCGGCTCTGGATGCTATGAAATGGAATGAAGTAGTAGGGTGTATTGCCGGAGATGATACGATTATGTGCGCAATCCGAAGCGCGGAGGATACAGTAAAGGTAATGGATAAGATTAGTAAGATCGTCTTATAGGAGGCAGAATGTTACAGAATTTGCATGTAAAAAATCTGGCGTTGATCGATGAGATTGACGTGGAATTCCAGGATGGGCTTAATATTCTGACAGGAGAGACCGGAGCTGGTAAATCAATTATTCTAGGATCTGTCAATCTTGCACTTGGTGCACGGTATCACAAAGATATTTTACGTACTGGCGCGGAATATGGGTTTGTAGAGATTACCTTTTTTCTGGAAGACCAGAGGCAGATTGAAAAGCTTAAGGATTTGGAGATTTATCCGGAAGAGGGAGTCGTCACTCTCTCAAGAAGGCTGATGCCGGGACGGAGTGTAAGCAGAATCAACGCAGAGACAGTTCCGATTCAGAAACTGAAAGCAGCAGCAGAAGTCTTGATCGATATCCATGGACAGCATGAACATCAGTCGTTGCTCTACAAGAAGAATCATTTAGGAATCACAGATACTTTTGCCAGGGATGTTTTGGAAAAGGAAAAGGCCCGGACAAAAGAAATATATCAAAGATTTTGTTCCTGTAATCATGAGCTGGAAGCTTCAAAAATAGATGAGGCAAAGAGAATAAAAGAATTAGATTTTCTCAAGTTTGAGGTCCAGGAAATCAAAGATGCACAGTTACATCCTGGTGAAGACGAAGAGTTGGAAAGTCGATACCGGAAAATGACAAATGCAAGAAAGATTTCAGACGGGATTGAGGAGGCGTATTCATACACAAGTGCCGGAAATGGTAATGCCAGCGATGCGCTAAGCCGTGCCATTCATGCTCTTTTTGAGACATCACAATACGATGAAAAGGCTTCTGAACTTTATGGGCAGCTGTCAGAGATAGACAGCCTTTTGAATGATTTCAACCGAGAGCTGGCAGAATATGGGAAAACCTGCGAGTATTCAGAAGAAGAGTTCTATGAGACGGAGAATCGTTTAAATGTGATCAACCATTTGAAAACAAAATATGGAAATACCATCGAAGAAATTCTTGCATATTGCCAAAAACAGGAAGATCAAATCCGGGTGCTGGAGGATTATGATCAGTATCTGGAAAGGTTGCAGCTCCGTTGCAGGGAGACCGAAGAAGAATTAAGGGCATCTTCGGAAAAGCTTTCAAAACTTCGAAAGAAACAGGCATCTGTCCTGGAGAGGGAAATTGAAAATGGATTAAAAGAGCTGAATTTTGAAAAAGTGGAGTTTGAAATTCATTTTGAACGGACTACGGATTATACGGCAGGCGGAATCGATGATATAGAATTCAGGATCTCTATGAATCCTGGTCAGCCCAAGAAGCCTCTTGCGGAAGTGGCATCTGGCGGGGAACTTTCCAGGATCATGCTCGCAATCAAGACTGTGATGGCGAAAAAAGATGAGATTGAAACTTTGATTTTTGATGAGATTGATGTGGGCATCAGTGGCAGGACAGCACAGAAGGTATCGGAGAAGATGGCTTTAATTGGAAGCAGTCATCAGGTGATCTGTATCACACATCTTGCACAGATTGCAGCCATGGCTGATCATCATTACAGAATTGAAAAGTATACGGAGGAAGGAGAAGCCCACACCGCCATCAGCCTTTTAACCGAACAGGAATCGGAAGAAGAACTTGCCAGGATCCTGGGCGGCGCCCGGATTACAGATACTGTCAGAAAAAGTGCGGCAGAGATGAAAGCCCTGGCAAAAGAAAAGAAAAACAGTCTGCGTAAGGCCGAGTAAAAAAGAAAAAAAATCATATAATAAGATAGATGTCAGAAGGCATCTATCTTTTTTATGTGAGGGAAGATGAATGAAAAAATACTGGTATCGAAGAATTTTAATTATGATTGCAACATTTGCAACAGCAGTGGGAGGCAGCTATTATCTGATTCAGAACAGACAGAATCAGATGAAGCAGGAGGTAAGCGCCGGGACGGCCGATACACAGTTGGTAATTCCTGGAGGCATGCCCATCGGGATCTATCTGGAGACAGAAGGAGTCATGGTTCTTGGAACGGAAGCAATAGACGGTATGGATGGAATGACGTATGAACCAGCTGCCAATCTGGTGAATCCTGGAGACTATATCGTGGCTATGGATGGAGAGAAAATCCAGAACAAATCTCAGCTTGTAGAAGCGGTCAGTCGTCTGGAAAAGGAAGACGTTATACTGACTGTCCAAAGATCAGAAGAAACCATTGATCTGCGTATGGATGCTGTCTTGTGCAAGGATCATCATTATAAGTTGGGAATCTGGGTCCGTGACAACGCACAGGGACTTGGAACAATTACTTTTTTAAATGCAGACAGCCAGTTTGGAGCGTTGGGGCATGGAATCCATGACGTTGACACGAATACTCTGTTGAATGCATCTTCCGGGACAGTCTACGAAACCAGCATCAAAGATGTGCAAAAAGGAACCAGCGGGAGTCCCGGCGGTATGGAAGGTATCATTGTCTATAATAATTATAACGTACTGGGGACTATTACAAAAAATACGGAAGAAGGAATCTATGGAAGAATTGACAGGATCGATGCTTTGTTTCGTGACCAGACGCCTATGGAGACAGCATTAAAGGATGAGATTCAGGAAGGACCGGCTGTAATCCGCTGCGGTGTGGACGGTGAGGTAAAGGAGTATGAAATTCGTATTACAAAAGTTGACAAAGATGCAAAAGAAGTCAATAAAGGGCTGGTACTGGAAGTGACGGATAAGGATTTGCTGGAGACTGCCGGAGGAATCGTCCAGGGAATGAGTGGAAGCCCAATTATACAAAATGGAAAATTGATAGGAGCTGTTACCCATGTGTTTGTAAAGGACTCCTCCAAAGGGTATGGGATTTTTATTGAGAACATGCTGGAAAATGTCGAATCTTCATAAAAGTGTCGAGAATTGTTTCGGTTTTCCGACAGCAATTTCTTGCCTTGTCTCTTGTCAGATTATATAATTGAACTCGACGGTTTTTCTGTAGGGAGAAGGAGGCATAAGGCAAAATGAGCGAAATAAACGTGGCAATCGCCGACGACAATGAACGAATCCTGGATCTGCTTGGCGAAATCGTGGAAAGTGACAAGGAACTGAATCTGGTCGGAAAAGCAAATAATGGAGAAGATGCGTATCGGATGATCCGCGAAAAACAGCCAGATGTTGTATTGCTAGATCTGATTATGCCGAAGATGGACGGCTTAAGTGTCATGGAGACAGTAGGGCGGGACAAGGAGTTGAAAAAGCATCCCGGATTTATTGTAATCACAGCAGTGGGCCAGGAGAGAATTACGGAAGATGCCTTCAAAAAAGGAGCAAATTACTATATATTAAAACCATTCCAGAATGATATGATTATCAACCAGATTAAACTGGCCGGACATCCGGCAAAACGTGGAGGATCAGAGGTTTCCGGTGTGGGAGTTCAGACTTATAAAACACCGGAGATCAATTTGGAGACCCGGGTGACAGACATGATCCATGAGATCGGGATACCGGCGCATATTAAGGGCTATCATTATCTCCGGGATGCGATTATGATGGCGGTGGAAGATATGGATGTGCTGAATGCGATTACGAAAGTGCTATATCCTACAGTGGCAAAAATGCATCAGACCACGGCAAGCAGAGTAGAACGGGCAATTCGACACGCGATTGAAGTGGCATGGAGCCGCGGCAAGCTGGACACGTTGGACCATCTGTTCGGATATACGGTCAGCAATGGCAAAGGGAAGCCTACAAATTCCGAATTTATTGCATTAATCGCCGACACAATCCGTTTAGAATCGAAAAACTAATGCTTTCCTTCTGAAAAAAAATAAGCTATAATAGGTATAGATTGCGAGGTTGGGAGGGAAAGCCATGAAAAAAATATTATTTGCAGCTTCAGAATCAGTACCGTTTATAAAAACCGGAGGATTGGCAGATGTTGTCGGTTCTCTTCCGAAATATTTTGACAAAGAAAAATACGATGTGCGGGTGATGCTGCCAAAATACATGTGCATGAAGCAGGAATGGAAGGATAAGCTTCAGTATCATACGCATTTTTATATGGATCTAAACTGGAGAAAACAGTATGTTGGCATATTAGAATTGGAATACGAAGGAATTACATTCTATTTTATAGATAACGAGTACTATTTTAACGGATATGCTCCGTATGGAGATATGTATGCAGATATTGAAAAATTTGCATTTTTTTCGAAGGCAGTGTTAAGCTCTCTTCCGCTGATCGATTTCCGCCCGGACATCATCCACTGCCATGACTGGCAGACAGGCCTGATTCCTGTATTTCTTGACAATTTCCGGTATGGAAATGAATGGTACAGGGGAATCAAGACGGTCATGACAATCCATAATCTGAAGTTCCAGGGGACCTGGGACACCAAACGAGTCAGAGACATAACCGGACTTCCACAGTACTATTTTGTGCCGGACAAGGTGGAGGCATACAAAGATGCCAATTATTTGAAGGGCGGGATTGTCTATGCGGATCGCATCACGACGGTGAGCAATACTTATGCAGAAGAGATCAAGATGCCGTTTTACGGGGAAAAGCTGGACGGGCTGATGAATGCCAGGTCCAACTGTCTGTCAGGAATTGTAAACGGAATCGACTATCGCGAATACAACCCTGCCACAGATTCGTTCATCGAAAAAAACTATACCGTAGACAATTTCCGTAGAGAAAAGGTAAAAAATAAGCTTGCACTGCAGAAAGAACTGGGCCTTGATCAGGATAATAAGGTGATGATGATTGGTATCGTCTCCAGACTGACGGATCAGAAGGGGTTTGACTTGGTGGCTTATGTTATGGATGAATTGTGCCAGGATGCGGTACAGATCGTAGCTCTTGGAACTGGGGAAGAGCAGTATGAGAATATGTTTCGTCATTTCGCATGGAAATATTCTGGGAAAGTTTCTGCGAATATTTATTATTCAGAGGAGATGTCTCACAAAATCTATGCCGGAAGCGACGCATTCTTAATGCCGTCGTTGTTTGAGCCGTGCGGTCTAAGTCAGCTGATGAGTCTTCGTTATGGCACTGTTCCGATTGTGCGTGAGACAGGCGGACTTAAGGATACTGTTGAACCTTACAATGAGTATGAAAAGACGGGGACCGGTTTTAGTTTCATGAATTACAATGCTCATGAGATGCTAGGTACCGTGCGCTATGCTGAGCGGATTTTCTACGATAAAAAGAGAGACTGGAATAAGATCGTGGAACGGGGAATGCAAAAGGACTTCTCCTGGAAAAATTCTGCAAAACAATATGAAGAATTATACGACAGCATGTAAATACAGAATAAAGGAGCAGAATAATGAAAATCAAAGAGATACTAAAGAGCAAAGAACCTCATATTTCATTTGAGATCTTTCCTCCAAAGACAGATGCCGGTTTTGACAGTGTTATGAAGGCTGCGGAAAAGATCGCCGCTCTTCATCCCTCATATATGAGTGTGACCTACGGAGCAGGTGGTGGAACCAGTAAAAACACGGTAAAAATTGCATCCCGGATCAAGCACGAAATGGGTGTGACCAGTCTTGCTCATCTGACGTGTGTGTCATCTACAAAGGAAATGGTACATAAAGTGATTACTGAATTAAAAGAGCAGGGGATTGAAAATATCCTGGCCCTGCGAGGGGATATTCCAAAGGACAGCGAATTTCCTTTGCCAGATCATTACCGGTATGCCAGTGAACTGATTACAGACATCCGAAGCCGGGGAGATTTTTGTATTGGAGCAGCCTGCTATCCAGAAGGACATGTGGAGACAGAACACAAAGAAGATGATATCATAAATTTGAAGCACAAGGTGGACTGCGGGGTCGATTTCCTGACTACTCAGATGTTTTTTGATAATTCTATTTTATATAATTTCCTGTATCGGATCCGGGAAAAGGGGATTGATGTGCCGGTAATTCCGGGCATCATGCCTGTTACCAGTGGAAGCCAGATCAAAAGGATTGGGTTTTTATCCGGCACTGCGCTCCCAGAAAGATTTCGTGCGGTCGTAGACCGGTTCGGAGATGATCCTAAGGCAATGCAGCAGGCAGGAGTGGCCTATGCGACAGATCAGATCATCGATCTGTTTGCAAATGGAATCAACCATGTTCACATATATTCGATGAATAAGCCGGAAGTCGCCGGTGCAATTATGAATAACCTTTCTGAAATTGTAAAGGTATAAAGGATACTCGTATGGAAAAAAGAACGAAGGAAGCCGTTCGCTATTTGGGATATGGAAACCATGCGGTAGATGAGGATACGCTTTTGCTGATCAAGGACTCTTTTCAAGAACTTGAGGAGGCGGCGGATAAACGAATCGTCTATCGCATTTTTCACTTACATCAAAGCGGCAGTCATGAGATAGAAATCGGAGATCTTACGATAAAGAGCCACAGCCTTTCCAGAAACCTGAAGGGCTGCGCACAGGTTCTTTTACTGGGAGCAACCCTTGGCACGAAAGTGGATATGCTCCTTCGACGATATGCTGTCTCGGAGATGGCAAGGTCGGTGACGCTACAGGCATGTGCGGCGGCTGTTCTGGAAGAATATCTGGACGAATGGCAGGATGAGCAAAGCGATTTGATGAGCAAGGAGGGACTTTATCTGCGGCCGCGATTCAGCCCTGGATATGGGGATTTTTCAATTCTTTTCCAGGAACCGGTTTTAAGGATGCTGGACGCTTCCAAGGCCATTGGTCTTTCTATGGCAGACGGGTATATGCTGACGCCGTCTAAATCGGTAACGGCTCTTATCGGTATTAGCAGTGAGAAAACAGACTGTCATCGGAAGGGCTGCGAGGAATGCGGCAAGAAAGATTGTCTCTATCGAAGAGACAGCTAGAGAAGACAGACAAAAGGAGCAGACAGATGTTAACGGAACGACTGGGAAAAGAATTATTATATTTTGACGGTGGAATGGGGACTCTCCTGCAGGAGAAAGGCCTAAAGGCCGGAGAACTTCCAGAAGTATGGAATATTGAGCATATGGAGGAAATCATTGAAATTCACCGGCAGTATTTTGAGGCGGGAAGTGATATTGTCCTGACAAATACCTTTGGTGCCAATGCGTTGAAGTTTCATAATACAGAATATGAACTGGAAGATATTGTTACATCAGCGGTTATTCATGTAAAAGAAGCGGCGTCGTTGGGAGTGCATGATAAAAGGGAGGTTTATACGGCACTGGACATCGGCCCTACCGGAAAACTTTTAAAACCGATGGGAGACCTGGATTTTGAGACAGCCTATCAGGCGTTTGCGGAAGTAATGCGCTATGGAGAGGCGGCAGGAGCTGACTTGATCCATATTGAAACCATGAGCGATACCTATGAGATGAAAGCGGCGGTGCTGGCAGCAAAAGAACAGACGTCACTTCCGGTCTTCGCTACAATGATTTTTGATGAAAAGGGGAGACTTCTGACAGGGGGCGATGTGCGTTCAGCTATGGCTATGCTGGAGGGGCTGGGCGTAGATGCGCTTGGTATCAACTGCGGACTTGGACCAGAGCAGATGCTTCCTATTTTTCAGGAGATTGTTTCTCATACTTCTGTGCCGGTGATCGTAAAGCCAAATGCCGGACTTCCAAAACAGAAGGACGGAGTGGTTTATTATGATGTGCAACCGGATGAGTTTGCGAGGATTATGGGAAAAATGATAGAAGGAGGAGCAGCCGTGATCGGCGGCTGTTGTGGAACCACTCCGGATCATATCCAAAGGATGACAAGTATCTTTGGAAGAAAAAGGGTTGAGAAGGCAGAAGTTCAGGAGGAAACCGTGGTTTCTTCTTACGGTCAGGCAGTGGTCCTGGGAAGAAAGCCGGTTATTATCGGGGAGAGGATCAATCCGACTGGAAAAAAGCGGCTGAAACAGGCGCTTAAGGAGCATGATCTGGACTATATCTTAAAAGAAGGAATCCAGCAGCAGGAAATGGGTGCGCACATTTTGGATGTGAATGTGGGTCTTCCGGACATTGATGAGACGCAGATGATGCAGGAAGTCCTCTTACAGCTTCAAAGTGTTACCAGCCTTCCCCTTCAGATTGATACAGTAGACAGCCGGGCAATGGAAGCTGCTATGCGTATTTATAATGGAAAACCGATGATAAATTCTGTCAATGGGAAACAAGAGTCTATGGATAAGGTGTTCCCGTTAATTCAAAAATACGGCGGTGTGGTGGTAGGTCTGACCTTGGACGAGGAAGGAATTCCTTCTACGGCAGAGGGGAGAATTCAGATTGCCGGTAAGATCATACAAGAAGCACAGAAGTATGGAATTCCCAAGAAGGATATTGTGATTGATGTTCTTGCTATGACGGTAAGCTCTGATCCCCAAGGAGCTATGGTAACGCTGGAGGCACTTAGGGGTGTACGGGAACGTTTCAGTGTCTGTACGGTCTTAGGTGTGTCCAATATTTCCTTTGGGCTGCCGTCCCGTCCGGTGATTAACTCTACTTTTTATACTATGGCAATGCAGGCGGGGTTAAGTGCAGGAATCATCAATCCCTCTTCCGAGGACATGATGCGTTCTTACTATGCTTTTTGTGCTTTGACAAATCGGGATTCGAATTTTGAAGAATATATTCGGAAGTTTGGAAACATAAAAGCAGAGACAGCAGTGAAAAAGGGTGGAGAATTGTCTTTGAAGACTGCCATTGAAAAGGGATTGAAGGAAGAGGCTTACCATGCAGCGAAAACACTGCTGCAGGAAATGGAACCGCTTCAGATCATAGATCTCCATCTGATTCCGGCACTGGACCAGGTAGGCAAAGGATTTGAAAAAGGCACCATCTTCCTTCCACAGCTTCTGATGAGTGCGGACGCTGCAAAAAATGCATTTGCAGTATTAAAGGAGAAAATTGCCGATACAGGAGAAACATCGGGAAAGAAGCACAAAGTGATTCTGGCTACGGTAAAAGGAGATATTCACGATATTGGAAAGAATATCGTCAAGGTTCTGTTGGAAAATTATGGATTTGATGTGAGGGATCTGGGAAAGGATGTGGATCCTGAACAGATTGTTCGGACGGCGGTAGAAGAGGACGTCCGTCTGGCAGGATTAAGTGCCTTGATGACCACGACGGTGGGCAGCATGGAAGAGACTATACGGCTTCTGCATGCGGAAAAACCGGATTGTAAGATCATGGTAGGCGGGGCTGTTTTGAATCAGGAATATGCGGATATGATTGGAGCTGATTTTTATGGAAAAGATGCAATGCAGTCCGTTCATTATGCACAGAAAGTATTTGGGCAGGAATAAAACAGATCTCAGCAAAAAGATAAAGGAGAAGAAAAGATGGGATTAATCATACCGGAATATTATGATCCGCGCCTGGATGTGCGGACGACACAGGAAGCTATCAAATATATCAGAGATACGTTTCAAAAGGAACTGGGAAAGGAGATGAATTTAGAGAGAATCTCAGCCCCTCTGTTTGTATCGAAGGATAGTGGACTTAATGATAATCTGAACGGAGTGGAACGTCCGGTACAGTTTGATATGGCAGGCATTGATGGAGAGACTATGGAGGTTGTTCAATCTCTTGCAAAATGGAAGCGCATGGCTTTACATGAGTATGGTTTTCAGCCAGGAGAAGGATTATATACCAACATGAATGCCATCCGCCGGGATGAGGAACTGGATAATCTTCATTCTTGCTATGTGGATCAGTGGGACTGGGAAAAAGTCATTACAAAAGAGCAACGTACCGAGGAAACCTTAAAGAGTACCGTCAAAACACTGTTCAAGATTATCAAACATATGCAGCATGAGGTGTGGTACAAATATCCCCAGGCGGTAAAAAAACTGCCGGATAAGGTGGCATTTATCACGACCCAGGAGCTGGAAGACCGTTATCCGGACCGTACGCCAAAAGAGAGAGAAAATCTGATCACTAAAGAATATGGTTGCGTATTCCTTATGAAGATTGGCGATAAACTAAAAAGCGGAAAGCCCCATGACGGCCGTGCACCAGACTATGATGACTGGGAACTTAACGGAGACATTCTGTTCTGGTATGATACACTGGGATGTGCGCTGGAAATTTCCAGTATGGGAATCCGAGTGGATGAAAAAGCTCTGGATGAACAGTTAAAAAAAGCCGGCTGTGAAGAACGAAGAGAGTTGCCTTATCACCGCATGTTGCTGAACGGAGAGCTTCCCTATACGATAGGTGGCGGAATTGGTCAGTCCAGGCTGTGTATGCTGCTTTTAGACCGTGCACATATCGGAGAAGTCCAGGCCAGCATCTGGCCAGAGGAGATGCGCAAAGTCTGTAGAGAACATCATATTATCTTGTTATAAAATATTCAGGAGGAAATGAGAGCTATGGTAAGAGGATTGGATACCACTGTCAGAAAACTCAGAAGAAAAGTGTTTGAAGAGGTCGCAAGACTGGGATTCCGGGCAAATGAAGAAAATTTTGCGGAGACGCTAAGCGATGAAGTAGAGGCGATTCCTTACCGGATGGTAAACGAGGAAAAAAAATACCGGGAAAGCGTATACCGTGCACGTGCCATTTTGAGTGAAAGACTGCGTTTGGCCATGGGACTTTCCCTGCGTCCGGAAGACAAGCCGGTGCATCTGACAGCAGGGCTGGAAGCAAGTAATATTTCGGACAAATATTATGAACCGCCGCTGATGCAGGTGATTCCGTCAGCTTGTGAAAGTTGTGAAGAAAAGGGATATGAGGTCAGCAATATGTGTAAGGGATGCCTTGCGCATCCTTGTATGGAGGTTTGCCCAAAGGGTGCTATTTCTATGGTGAAGGGAAGGTCCTTCATCGATCAGTCAAAATGTATCAAATGTGGAAAATGCAAGTCTGTCTGCCCTTATGACGCCATTTCAAAGAAAGAACGTCCCTGTGCCCAGGCATGTGGTGTAAATGCCATTACCTCTGATAAATTGGGACGGGCTTATGTGGATCCGGATAAATGTGTTTCCTGCGGTATGTGTATGGTCAACTGTCCGTTTGGAGCGATTTCTGATAAGTCTCAAATTTTTCAGCTTGCAAGGGCATTGACAGAAGGAGATGAGATTATTGCAGAGATTGCACCGGCTTTCTATGGGCAGTTTGGGGATAACATCACACCAAGAAATCTAAAGGCAGCTCTGGAAGAAATGGGATTTTCAGAGTTTTATGAAGTAGCTCTTGGAGCAGATATCGGAGCAATTGCCGAGGCTCATCATTATGTGGAAAAAGTAACGACAGGAGAACTTCCTTTCCTTCTGACTTCCTGCTGTCCATCCTGGGCAATGCTGGCAAAAAAATATTTTCCGGATTTGATCGATGAAGTATCCCAGGAACTGACCCCGATGGTGGCAACAGCACGAACCATTAAACAACAGCATCCTAATGCGAAAGTAGTTTTTATCGGACCTTGTGCGGCTAAGAAGCTGGAGGCTATGCGGCGAACTGTCCGAAGCGATGTGGATTTTGTCATTACATTTGAGGAACTACAGGCCATGTTTGATGCGAAAGAAATCGATCTTACCAAATATGAGGCAGAATCTTCCTTCCACAATGCTACCGGCGCAGGAAGAGGATATGCGGTAGCTGGCGGTGTCGCCCAGGCTATTGAAAAATGTATTCGAGAATATTATCCGGATGTGGATGTCAACATTGAACATGCAGAAGGGTTGGCAGAATGTAAGAAAACTCTTGCACTTGCAAAAGCCGGAAAGCTAAATGGCTGTCTGATCGAAGGTATGGGATGCCCAGGGGGCTGTGTAGCCGGAGCAGGGACGAATATTCCGGTAGCTAAGGCACAAAAGAAGATTAAGGATTTTGTGAAAGCATCTTCCAGACAGATTCCTCCAAAGGAATTAGAAGAGATCGAATTGAAATAGAGAATTTCCCCGGCGTTGACAAACGCCGGGGTTCTCTTTATAATTAAAAAATAGTGTGAGTTTTTAGGAGGAGATTATGAAGAAATACGGAGTAAATGAATTAAGAAGAATGTTCCTTAAATTTTTTGAGAGCAAGGGACATCTGGCCATGAAAAGTTTTTCGTTAGTGCCTCATAATGATAAGAGTCTGTTGCTCATCAATTCTGGGATGGCTCCCTTAAAGCCATATTTTACAGGTCAGGAGATACCACCTTGCAAAAGAGTGACTACCTGTCAGAAATGTATCCGTACCGGAGATATTGAAAATGTAGGAAAAACTGCAAGACACGGTACCTTTTTTGAGATGTTGGGAAACTTTTCTTTTGGTGATTATTTTAAAAAAGAATCCATTGCCTGGACCTGGGAATTTTTGACAGAGGTCGTAGGTCTGGATCCAGATAGACTTTATCCCTCAGTCTATCTGGAAGACGACGAGGCTTGGGAGATTTGGAACAAGGATATCGGCATTCCGGCGGAGCGCATTTTCCGTTTTGGAAAAGAAGATAATTTCTGGGAACATGGAAGTGGTCCCTGTGGACCGTGTTCTGAGGTTTATTATGACAGAGGCGAGGCTTATGGATGTGGAAAACCAGACTGTACAGTAGGCTGTGACTGTGACCGCTTTATGGAGATCTGGAATAATGTATTTACCCAGTTTGACAATGACGGTAACAATCATTATACCGAACTAGAGCAGAAAAACATCGATACGGGAATGGGGCTGGAGCGTCTGGCCTGTATAGTACAAGATGTAGACTCTATGTTTGATATTGATACAATCAAGGAGTTGCGGGAATCTGTCTGCCGCCTTGCGAATGTGGAATATGGAAAGGATTACCAAACAGATGTATCCATCCGTGTCATCACTGATCATATTCGTTCTGTGACCTTTATGATCTCTGACGGAATTATGCCTTCCAATGAAGGACGAGGATATGTGCTTCGCCGTCTGCTGCGCCGCGCATGCCGGCATGGAAGACTGCTGTCTATCCATGGAAAGTTTTTGACCACCCTTGCGCAGACTGTGATCGAAGGGTCCAAGGACGGATATCCTGAATTGGAGGAAAAGAAAGACTTTATCTTGAAAGTCATTGATAAAGAGGAAGATCAGTTTAACAAGACTATTGACCAGGGTCTGTCTATCTTAAGTGAGATGGAAGCTGATCTTGACAGACAGGGAGAAAAAACACTTCCAGGAGACCAGGCGTTTAAGCTGTACGACACTTATGGATTTCCGTTGGATCTGACAAAGGAAATCCTGGAAGAAAAGGGAGTCTCCGTAGATGAAAAGGGCTTTCAGGCAGCCATGGAGGTACAGCGAAAGACTGCAAGAGACGCACGGGAAGTCACAAATTATATGGGCGCCGACGTAACCGTATATGAGTCTATTGATCCGTCTGTGACTTCCAAATTTGTTGGATATGACCATCTGAACTGGAAATCTGAAATTACGGTACTCACTACGGAAACGGAAGTTACCGATGCTCTGACAGAAGGCCAAAGTGGAACCCTTTTTGTAAGGGAGACACCATTCTATGCCACCAGTGGAGGACAGGAGGCAGATAAGGGCGTCATCCGCACCAAAGAAGGAGAATTTCAGGTGGAGGATGTGATTAAACTTTTGGGCGGAAAGATTGGCCATGTAGGACGTGTGACCAAGGGAATGTTGAAAACAGGAGACCTGGTGGAACTTGAGGTGGATCCTCAGATTCGTTCTCTGTCCGCAAATAACCACAGTGCAACCCATTTGCTGCACAAAGCGCTGCGGATGGTGCTGGGCACGCATGTAGAACAGGCTGGATCTTCTGTAAATGCAGACAGGCTTCGGTTCGACTTTACCCATTTTTCTGCACTGACTCCAGAGGAACTTCAGAAAGTGGAGGATATCGTAAACGAACAGATCCGCAATCATCTGGATGTAAAAGTGGAAAACATGCCGATTGAGGAGGCGAGAAAAACAGGTGCAGCCGCCTTGTTCGGAGAAAAATATGGAGATATCGTACGTGTGGTCAGCATGGGAGACTTTTCTATTGAATTTTGCGGCGGTACCCATGTATCAAATACCGGGCAGATTCATGCATTTAAGATCCTATCAGAGACTGGCGTGGCTGCAGGTGTTCGAAGAGTTGAAGCACTGACTGCAAAAGGAGTGTCAGCTTACTATAAAGAGCTTGAAGAAAAGCTTTTGAAGGCTGCAAAATTATTAAAGACAAGTCCGGATAAACTGGAAGAAAAGATCCAACATCTCCAGAACGAGAATAAAGCTCTCCGCAGTGAAGTGGAAAGCCTAAAGAGTAAGCTCGCTAAAGATGCGGCAGGAGATGTTATGAACCAGGTCGTTGAGGTTGCCGGAATAAAGCTTTTGGCAGCAAAGATGGAAGATGTGGATATGAACGGACTTCGTGAACTGGGTGATCAGTTGAAGGAGAAGATGGAAGAAGGCGTGATCGTATTGGCATCTGCGATGAATGGAAAAGTATCTTTGATGGCAATGGCTACAGACGGTGCTGTTAAGAAAGGCGCACATGCAGGGAATCTGATTAAAGCCGTGGCAGGTCTTGTGGGCGGAGGCGGAGGCGGACGCCCGAACATGGCACAGGCCGGAGGAAAGAATCCAGAAGGAATCGATGCGGCGATTGCAAAGGTTCCAGAGGTATTAAAAGAACAATTGTAATAAAAAAACACAAAAATTGTTGACGTAAAGAAAATATGTGCTATAATTTTATGTGTGCAAGAAATATACCCGAACAGTCATATGATGCACAATATAGGACTGGAGGGAGGTTAGGTGTGAGAGTATGTCAAATGTAATCGTGAAAGAGAACGAGACATTGGATAGTGCTTTGCGCAGATTCAAAAGAAACTGTGCGAAAGCAGGCATTCAGCAGGAGATTCGTAAGAGAGAGCATTACGAGAAACCAAGCGTTAGACGTAAAAAGAAATCTGAAGCTGCTAGAAAGCGTAAGTATAACTAGAAAAGAAAGATTTTAAAAAGATGTTTGGAACATAGAGTTATACGAAAATATGTCAGGCAGAGACGCCGTATCGGAGGATGCGGCGTCTCTTTTTATTTCCTGACAAGAGTGCGGCAAAGAGAAAGTGAGGAGATTAAAATGAGACTGAAAGACACAGGACTTACAGCAGAAGAATTGAAGAAAATGGTAAACAAGTATATGGTTGAAACCTATGAGCGTTATGATTTTATCGCAGAACGGGCAGAGGGTATGTATCTCTATGATGAGAAAGGAAATGCATACCTGGATTTCTATGGCGGCGTAGCAGTCAATAGCCCGGGAAACTGTAATCCAAAGGTTGTCAAGGCAGCCAAAGATCAGATGGACGATATTATGCATACCTTTAATTATCCATATACGATTCCGCAGGCTTTACTTGCAAAAAAGATCTGCGATACCATTGGGATGGATAAGATCTTTTATCAGAATTCCGGAACCGAAGCTAATGAATGCATGATCAAGATGGCAAGAAAATATGGCATCGATCACTATGGACCTGAAAAATATCACATTGTAACAGCTGAGAAAGGATTTCACGGAAGAACCTTCGGATCTATGGCAGCTACTGGACAGCCTGATTCAGCGATTCAGCAAGGGTTTGGTCCGATGCTGGAAGGTTTCTCCTATGCAAAATTCAATGATCTGGAAGATTTTGCATCTAAAGTGACGGAACATACGATCGCTATCATGATTGAGCCCGTACAGGGTGAAGGTGGTGTTCATCCGGCTACTCAGGAATTTATGGAAGGACTTCGTAAACTTTGTGATGAAAAGGGATTACTGTTGCTTCTAGACGAAGTCCAGACTGGATGGGGACGTACCGGAGCTCCTATGGCTTATATGGGATATGGTGTGAAACCGGATATTGTATCTATGGCGAAGGCCATGGGCGGCGGTATGCCAATCGGTGCTTGCTGTGCAAGAAAAGAAGTGGCAGCGGCATTTACACCAGGAACCCATGGTTCTACCTATGCAGGTCATGCGGTAGCTTGCGCGGCAGCTCTGGCATCTGTCAGTGAGATCCTTGATAAAGACTTAAGCGGAAATGCAAAAAAAGTAGGACGGTACCTGAAACAGGAACTCT
This sequence comes from Lachnospiraceae bacterium, assembly GCA_019424135.1. Lineage (GTDB taxonomy): Bacteria > Bacillota > Clostridia > Lachnospirales > Lachnospiraceae > Merdimonas. The sequence continues at coordinate 27,153 of JAHYZZ010000013.1, read as the reverse complement.
CCAAGCTTCCTCATGTGAAGGAAGCCCGTGGAAAAGGACTTTTGGTTGGATGTGAGTATGATATCCCGATTGCAGTTGAAGTAAAACATGAGGCTTTAAATCGAAGAGTCTTGTTCACTGCCATTGGAGACAGTATTAACCGAATGATTCCGCCGTTGATTGCTACGAAACAGGATGTAGACCAGCTGATTAAAGTGATGCGGGAGTCCATTGAAGAAGCTGCGGCAAAATATCTGGATATGAAGATGGCGGGTTAAGGAAGAAACGTTTTCAGTTCCTGATACAATCGCCCGATGGGCAGACCTACCACATTATTATAATCTCCATGAATCTTTTTTACATGAATTGCAAAAGGCCCCTGGATGCCATAAGCCCCGGCTTTGTCCAGCGGGTCTTTTGTTTTGATATAAGAAATCAGATCCTGCCGGGAGACAGGGTAAAAGGTGACATCTGTCTTTTCGTAAAAACTCCGGATAGAGGGTTTATTTTCCCGTTCCAGAATTAAAGTAACCCCGGTGTAGACCTGATGAGTCCTTCCAGAGAGAAGACTTAGCATGGCAAAAGCCTCCTCCTCGTCTGAAGGTTTTCCAAGGATTTCTCCTTTGTAGGATACGACGGTATCAGCACCGATGACTGTACGCCCGAGGGGGGTTATGGCCTGATAAATATCCCAGGCCTTTTGGAAGGAAAGCTCTTTTACGATGGCATGGGGACTTTTTTTGGTAATCTTTTCTTCTATATGCGAGGGGATCGCCTCAAAGGAAAGACCTGCCTGTGTGAGAAGTTCTTTTCTGCGTGGAGACGCAGAAGCAAGGATATATTCCATATTGCTTATGTTCCTTTCTAAAATTTGAATATTTTTTTCTGTTATAGCATATCTTGAAATATTTTGCAAAATTTCTGTTTGATGGCAACGTCTTCTGGTGTTGCGATGTTATCCTGGTCTGTGGTAGAATGGTGTAGAATGAAAAGAAAAAGGGGAGGAAGCTCGAATGAAGGAATTGTCCATAGAGGAATTAGATGCGCGGATACACGAAAGAAAAGACGGAGAACGTCTGGAATTCCGGGAACGAGAATTTAAACCGATGGATTTGTCTGGTTATGATTTAAGTAATATGGACTTTACCTTATCCTCTTTTCTGAATGTGGTGTTGAATGGAACAAACTTTTCTGGAAGCAGTGTGGAAAATGCATTGTTTGACGGATGTCCACTTCGTGGAGCTAATTTTCAGAATGCCAATATGAAAACGGCGTCGTTTAGGCATTGCGACATGAGAGACTGCAGTATCAAGGGTGCAAATCTATATGGAGCGGTTTTGGAATATGCGGATTTGACTGGGATACAAGCGGATGAAGAAACCAAGTGGTTTCGGCTCCGGTGTCCGGAACATGGAGCATTTCTGGGATATAAGAAATGTTTTAATAACCGTCTGGTTCAGCTTCTGATTCCTGCGGATGCTCTTCGTACATCAGCGACACTTCCGTCCTGTCGCTGCAGCAAAGCGAAAGTACTTACAATTAAGAGTTTTGATTATAAAGAAAGCTTCGACGAAGCCTGGTCTCTGGTAGATGAAAATTTTATCTATCGAAGGGGTGAGTGGGTAGAAGTCAAAGATTTTAATAAGGATCGATGGATGGATTCCACTACAGGAATTCATTTCTGGATGACAAGGGAAGAGGCAAAGGCGTATTGATGATGAAAACAGCAGAAGATTTAAGACAATTATTAACAAGGATTGACCGGAAAGGATATCCGGCGTATAAAGACACTAAAGGAACCTATCGATTCCCAGGATATGTACTGGGGATTGATCATGTGCAGGGAGACCCGTTTGCAGCTCCCTCGAGACTCCATGTGGAAGTTGCAGGCAGAACTGCCGGATTTCCTCAGAGACTCTATGATAAAAAATATAAGAGAATCGCACTACAGGATGAATTGATTCGTCAATTTGCAGCGTGTGCAAGAAAGTATTCATTCCAGGCAAAAGGTTCAGGAAAAAGCGGACTTTTAAGTGTGACGTGGTGCGGGCAAGAGGTTCTGGAAAGAAGTGCCTGCACCATCAATCCGATTACCGGAGATGTGATAGTTCGGTTTGAAGCAGGGTTTCCTGCCAATGGAAGAACCATTAATGCAAGAGAACTGGTGAAGATCTTATTTGAGTTTCTTCCACAGTGTGTACAGAAATCTTGTATGTATCGAAATCTGGACAGCAAAAAGACAGAGAGAATCATGGAACTTTCGGAAGACCAGGCTTATATTCGCGATCAGTTAAAAAAGAGAGATTTGATTGCGTTTGTGGCAGACGGAGCGATTCTTCCAAGAGAATCAGGTATTTCCCAAAGGCCCATGAAAGGAGCGGTGCCTTTTTCTTCTCCAGATTCCATGCGAGTGGAGATGGATCTGCCGTACAGGGGAAAACTGACAGGAATGGGAATAAAAAAAGGGATAACCCTCATTGTGGGTGGGGGATACCATGGAAAATCTACGTTATTAAAAGCTTTGGAACTTTGCATTTATCCTCATATCGCGGGCGATGGCAGAGAGTATGTTGTTACAGACCAAGATGCGGTAAAAATTCGGGCTGAGGACGGAAGAAGTATCAAACATACCGATATTTCTATGTTTATTAATGATCTTCCAAATCAAAAGAATACTCGCGCATTTTATACAGAGGATGCCAGCGGAAGTACCTCCCAGGCGGCTAATGTGGTGGAGGCAATGGAAGCAGGGGCGTCGGCATTTCTCATCGATGAGGATACCAGCGCAACAAATTTTATGGTACGAGATGAATTGATGCAGCAGGTGATCCACAGGGATATGGAACCGATTACCCCATTTATTGAACGAGCTAGAGATCTGTATGAACGAGAGGGGATTTCTACAGTTCTGGTGGCTGGAAGTTCCGGGGCATATTTCCAGATTGCAGATCAGATTATTCAGATGGATCACTACGAGCCAAAGGACATTACAAAGAAGGCAAAAGAAGCGGCAAAGAGTTATCCGGCTTTGCATTTTCCGGAAATACCTGCAGAAATACCAGAATTTGAGCGTAGACCTGTACAGAACCAGGGAATTTATCATAAAGGAAGAGTCAAGATCAAGACAATGGGAAAAGATGGGATCTCCTTTGGAAACGGACATATAGATCTAAGATATGTGGAACAGCTGGCAGATAGTGAACAGCTGACGTGTCTGGGGTACATGATGAAATATCTGGAGGAAAGACTGCTGAATGGAAAAAGAACAGTCAGGCAGACGGTGAATGAATTATATGGAAAGATTGAGGAAGACGGACTTACAATCCTGACAGGAGGAGAACTGCCGGGAAATTTATGCCTTCCCAGAAGGGAAGAGCTGTTTTTCTGTATCAACCGTTACAGAGATCTTCGTCTGTAATCTGTAAAAGAAAGAGGAGAAATACTTATGAGAGTGATCGCCGGAAGTGCAAAGCGTACACAGTTGAAGACTATAGAGGGACTGGCTACCAGGCCGACTACCGACCGGATCAAGGAAACTCTTTTTAATATGATTGCACCGTATCTTTGCGGGTGTTCTTTTCTGGATTTGTTTGCCGGAAGCGGAGCCATTGGAATCGAGGCATTAAGTCGTGGCGCCGGAGAGGCCGTGTTTGTTGAGAATAATCAAAAGGCAATGGTATGTGTAAAAGAAAATCTAAAAAAGACTCATCTGGAGGAAAGAGCAACGACTATGTCCATGGACGTTATGACTGCGCTCTATAAACTAGAAGGGAAAAAACAGTTTGATTATATTTTTATGGATCCCCCTTATGGAAAAGAATGGGAAAAAACAGTTCTATCTTATCTTGCAGATTCCAGACTCATTGCACCAGAAGGTGTGGTGATCGTAGAGGCTGCAAAGGAGACGGATATGGCATATGCGTCTGATTTGGGGTATGACCTGTTGAAAACGAAGGAATATAAGACGAACAAGCATGTATTTTTTACACCGTCGGGAAGGAAAGAGAAATGTTAAAAGGAATTTATCCGGGAAGTTTTGATCCAGTTACCTTTGGCCATCTGGATATGATAAAGAGATCCGCAGAACTGGTGGACGAATTAATTGTTGGAGTGCTCAATAATAAAGCAAAAAGCCCGTTGTTTTCTGTAAAAGAACGTGTTAGAATGTTAAATGAAGTAACAAAAGAGATGCCAAATGTAAAAATTATTCCTTTTGAGGGATTATTGGTAGATTTTGCCAGAGAATCCGGTGCTGATATGGTGATTCGGGGACTTCGGGCGATCACTGATTTTGAGTATGAGCTGCAGATGGCACAGACGAACCATAAGCTGGAGCCGGGGATTGAGACAGTCTTCCTGATAACCAGTCTGGAATACTCCTATCTAAGCTCTACTACAGTGAAGGAAGTGGCAGCTTTTGGAGGGGATATTTCTCAATTTGTACCTGCTTATGTATCAGACTGTATCAGGGAGAAAATGAAATTAAAAGGAGAGTGTAAATTATGAGCAGCCGTATTGAACAGATTATTGAAGAAATCGAGGAGTACATCGACAGCTGTAAATTCCAGCCATTGTCCACATCGAAGATCATCGTAAACAAGGATCAGATGGATGAAATGCTTCGGGAACTGCGGATGAAGACCCCCGATGAGATAAAGCGTTATCAGAAAATTATTGCAAACAAGGATGCAATCCTTGCAGATGCTCAGGCAAAGGCTGACAGTATGATTGAAGAGGCTCAGATTCATACAAATGAGCTGGTTAGCGAGCATGAAATTATGCAACAGGCATACGCCCAGGCGAACGAGATTGTGACCGCTGCCACGGAACAGGCACAGCAGATTCTCGACAATGCAACCAGCGATGCCAACGACATCCGTATTGGGGCTATGCAGTATACAGATGATCTTTTGGCAAATGCAGAAAGTATTATCGGCCACACATTGGACAGTTATACCACCAAGTATGACGGGTTAGTAAATTCGTTGCAGGAATGCTATGATATGGTTCGTAATAATCGTTCCGAGCTGGAAATTCCGGAGCAGTCATCACGGGGATTGGAGGCCGAGTATGGTTCTGCCGAGGAGACACCTGAACAGGAAGAGTATGACCTTAGTGAAAATATTGAGCTGGAGTAAGTAAAGTTACTTGATAAAAATAAGATAGAGACAGGAAATCAGGCTGGTCACCATTGCGGTGATCAGCTTTTCTACTATATAGGGAAGGATCTTAAGATCGGTTCCGCGGATAACGGAGGCTGTCTGTGCCACACAGCTGAATCCTCCGAAAGAAGTAAGAAATATCACAGTAACATAACGGATCAGGGGAGAAAGATTCAGACTGCACAGATAGATAGCACCGTTTGTCATTTCCATAGAAGGAATTAGAAGAACCCTTAACAAAAGTGGCAGCTGTGGAATGGAAGACAAGAGTGTGAACAGAATAGAAAATAGCATAATATATCCTCCAATCCGTGTGATATGATTGATGGCATCCATGATACAGGAATCGATGAGTGAATCCGGAAGAGTTTTGTTGAATTTCTCTGAAACCTGTGTGGGAGAATCGAGATTTAGGGAAGAAATTTGAAAAAATTTTCGGAAACACAGACTGCATAGGAGAGGAACCCCAAGGATGAGCGCCAGGGAGGGCATGGACAAAGAAGGTCTATGAAGACACTGAAAGGCAAGAAAACTGACAATGAATCCAGGGCTTGTATTGTTACAAAAGGAGAGGAGATACTTCCCTTCCTGTAAAGAGATACGTTTTTCTCGAATCAAATCGGCAGTTACTTTTGCGCCCATAGGGCATCCACAGAAAAAACCTGTAATCATAGCGAAGGCACCATAAAGGGAAACCGTGAAAAGTCGGCCAAGAACTGGAAAAGTCAGCCTGGAAAGCCAAAGAGCTGCATCAGTGCGGATCAAAAGGTTTGATACGATGAAGAAGGGAAGCAAAGTGGGAAGTACCGTCTGAAACCAAAGCAGAAGCCCTGTTTCAGCACCTTGAAATACGAGCCCTGGAAACAGCAGCATGAAAAGAAATAAAAGGATGGAAACGGATGCGAAAATGTAACGTTTCAATCAGACACCGCCTTCCAGAGATTTCTTTTTTTCAATTTTATGGGTATGGTTGATTTTTTATTCCAGATGTTTCATAATAGAGCTAGAAAATCTATCAAAAGAAGAGAGGTATATAGAAATGGCAGTACTAGACAATCTTGAGCCAAAGCAGGTGTTTCATTTTTTCGAAGAACTGTGTAAAATTCCGCATGAAACATTTGACACAAAGCGTATCAGCGACTATTGCGTCTCCTTCGCCAAGGAGAGAGGCCTTGAAGTCTCTCAGGATGACACGAATAATGTCATCATTAAAAAACCGGGAACTGCCGGATATGAAAACAGTGAACCGGTCATCCTCCAGGGACATCTTGACATGGTATGCGAGAAGAAGCCGGGTTCTGACCACGATTTTAAGAAGGACGGACTGAAACTTTATGTGGAGGACGGATATGTCCGTGCAAAGGACACATCGCTTGGAGGCGACGATGGCATTGCAGTTGCAATGGCAATGGCAATTTTGGACAGTGACGATATTGAGCATCCTCCAATTGAAGCGGTTTTTACTGTGGATGAAGAGACTGGCATGGGCGGAGCAGAAGCTGTCGATTTGTCACAGCTAAAGGGAAAGATGTTGATTAATATTGACTCAGAAGAGGAAGGTATTCTGACGACAGGCTGTGCGGGCGGTATCTTCTATAAGACGGTGATCCCAATGAGAAAATCAACGGCTGAGGGTACCTTAATTACAATCAAAATTCACGGGCTTTTGGGTGGTCATTCTGGAAATGAGATCCATAAGCAAAGAGGCAATGCCAATAAAATGATGGGCAGGCTTCTATATCGTCTGGGAAAAGAGACTGATCTGCGATTGACCGAGATCTTTGGTGGAAGCAAGGATAATGTCATCACGATGAATGCAACAGCCGGTGTGTTGGTTCCTATATCCCAGGCTGCGAAGGTCACAGAAATGACAGCGGACATGAAGAAGATCTGGCTGGATGAATTTATGGGAGAAGAGCCCGGACTTGCGGTAGACTTTGAGACAACAAAAGATGTACATATGGACGCTTATGATCAGGATTCTACGAAGAGGGTCATTGCTTATCTAGAAATCTGTCCAAATGGTTTACAGGAATACAGCCGGAAGCTGAAAGGCATTGTAGAAAGTTCACTGAATCTGGGTGTGATCGAGTGCGATGATACTTCTGTGACAACACAGTATCTGATCCGCAGTTCTGTGGAGAGCAGAAAGCAGCAAATGCGTGAACAGGTTGAACAATGTGCACTTCTGGCAGGAGGAAAAGGAGAGACGACTGGAGAGTATCCGGCATGGCAGTATAAACAGGATTCCAAACTTCGTCCATTGATGATTGAAACCTATAAGGAATTGTACGGAAAAGAACCAGTCGTATCTGCAGTGCATGCTGGACTGGAGTGTGGTCTCTTCCTTGGCAAGCGTCCAGATCTGGACTGTGTATCCTGCGGACCAAATCTTCTGGATATTCACTCCTTTAATGAACATCTGGATATTGCGTCTACACAGAGAACCTGGGAATATCTCCTGGCGATCTTAAAGAAATGCAAATAAAATGAATGATAAAAAGACCGGTTTTCCATTTTGAGGAGGACCGGTCTTTTTTTGTACTCTTCTTCATACATTAATGAAAATCGGAAGAAAAATGGGAAGGATGGAGACTTGAGATATCGGCTTTACCGAAATTATATGGTGCTACTTTTTCTTCTTGCATTGTTTAGCGTCCTGGGAACGGATGCAATATATGAGAAGAGCAGATATTTTGGCATGCAAAAACAAACATTGAAAGATTCAGAGTTTAGAAGTAGTTTTTTTAGTGAGGAAATGCGAAATAAAGAGGATTATTTGTCTTTGGAGTGTAAAACTTTCCTGAAAAATGTGGAAAAAGAAGCGGTTTATTTCCCGATTCCTGAATCCTCTGTGGATAAATCCCTTAAAATTTCTTTTGCAGATTCCTGGATGAGTGAGCGAACATACAAAGGGTTTGGCGTGCATGAGGGTACAGATATAATGGCATCGAAGAATGAAAGAGGGATTTATCCAGTCTTAAGTGTTTCAGATGGAATCGTGACAAACATGGGATGGCTGGAAAAAGGAGGATATAGGATCGGCATTTCGTCCGATAGTGGTACTTATTACTACTACGCTCATCTGGAGTCCTATGCAGATCTAAGAGAAGGTGATTTTGTAAAGGCCGGACAATTTCTGGGATACATGGGAGACTCTGGATATGGACAGGAAGGGACTATTGGAAAGTTTCATGTGCACCTGCATTTTGGAATCTATTTCTACCTGGATGGTGGAGAGATTAGTTTCAATCCATATTATCTTTTGTGTTATCTGGAAAAAGAAAAATTAATATATTCATATTCCTAGAGTTATGAGATAGAATGTGCTATACTAAAATATGTATGTGCAAAATATGAACTGGAGGAGTGTTATGAATCTGCCGCTTACGTTTGAGGAAAAAATGCGGGATCTTTTAAAAGGAGAATTTGATGAATATATAGCCTGTTATGAAGAACCCAGATATTATGGACTTCGAGTAAATACCCGGAAGATTTCGGTGGCAGATTTTGAACGGATCTGTCCCTTTCCCATCCGACCTGTTCCGTGGATTTCCAATGGGTTTTATTATGATGGAGAGACAGTATCTCCGGCAAAACATCCATATTATTATGCCGGACTTTATTATTTACAGGAACCAAGTGCTATGACACCGGCTGACAGACTGCCTGTAAAGCCGGGAGATAAGGTGTTGGATCTGTGTGCGGCGCCAGGGGGAAAAGCTACGGAGCTTGGAGCTCGTCTGAAAGGAGAAGGACTCTTGGTCGCCAATGATATCAGTAGTTCCCGGGCAAAAGGACTTCTTAAAAATATCGAAGTCTTTGGAATTGGAAATGTCCTGGTATCCTGCGAGGAGCCTGGCCGGCTGGAACAGTTTTTCCCGGAATATTTTGATAAAATTTTGATTGATGCTCCTTGCTCAGGAGAAGGAATGTTCCGAAAAGATCGAAAGATGGTGCGCGCCTGGGAAGAGCACGGACCAGATTTTTTCTGCAATATTCAGAAAAATCTGATTCTTCAGGCGGCACGAATGCTGAAGCCTGGAGGGATGATGCTGTATTCCACCTGTACATTTGATGAAAGAGAAAACGAACAGGTCATCGCACATCTTCTTGAGGCTTATCCAGTGTTTCAAATCCTTCCAATTGCTCCATATGAAGGATTTTCCGCCGGGATACCAAAGAGAGCGCCCGGCGGTTTGGAAGAGCTTAAGAATACCGTGCGTATCTTTCCACACAAGATGAAAGGCGAGGGCCATTATGTGGCACTTCTTCAAAAAGGCAGCAAAGAAGAGTACCGTCCGGCTTCTACTCCTGCAAAAAAAATCAAGATTCCAGGGGAGTTTCAAGAATTTTATTCTCATGTTCTAAATTTTCTTGATGTGAACCGTCTGGAAATTCGGGGGGACAGAATCTATGAGATGCCGGAAGGACTGCCAGATTTAAAGGGGCTGCGTTTCCTGCGAACGGGTCTTTTGCTTGGTGAGTTGAAGAAAAACCGATTTGAACCAAGTCAGGCTCTTGCTATGGTTCTGAGAAAAGAACAATATGATGCCTGTATCGACCTTACGGCAGATGACGAAAGAGTCCTTCGTTATCTGAAGGGAGAAACTCTGGACGTGGAGAATCTTGTAGGAACAGATGCAAGGGGATGGCATTTGGTGTGTGTAGACGGGTATCCTCTTGGATGGGGCAAGGTAAGCCGAGGTGTCATGAAAAACAAGTATCTTCCCGGATGGAGGATCTGTGGATGATGCGGCTGGATAAATTCCTGGCCGAAATGGACACAGGATCTCGACAGGAAGTAAAAAAATATATTCGAAACGGTCTGGTATCAGTCAATGGAGACATTGCGTTGGACCCTAAGCTAAGGATAGACGAACAACATGATCATGTGTGTTTTCAAGGGAATCTTATAGAATATGCCGCTTATGAATACTATATGCTGAACAAACCGGCAGGTGTTGTATCGGCTACGGAGGATCCAAAAGCCCCTACTGTCATTGATCTGATCAAACATAAAAAAAGGAAAGATTTGTTTCCTGTCGGGAGGCTTGATAAAGATACGGAAGGTCTTCTTCTGATTACCAATGACGGCGTTCTGGCCCACAGACTATTGTCACCTGCAAAACATGTGGACAAGACTTATTTTGTCCGCGTGTCTGGAAAAGTAACGCAGGCCGAACAAAGTGCTTTCCTAAAAGGGGTTGATATCGGAACAAAGGAAGAGAAGGAGTGGACGAAACCGGCAAGGATGGAGATCCGAAACAGTGCCTTGATTTCAGAGGTACTTCTTACGATCCAGGAAGGAAAATATCATCAGATCAAGCGGATGTTTCAGGCAGTGGGCATGCAGGTGATTTACCTGAAACGGCTGACCATGGGGAATTTAACGCTGGACCCAAAACTAAAGCCGGGCGAATACCGGTCGCTGACAAAAGAGGAGCTTTGGAATGTTAAAAACAAAGATGCTGGAAGGAATTGAAGGGATTATTTTTGATATGGATGGAACTCTTTTGGATTCCATGTGGATCTGGCCTTCCATTGACGATGATTATCTTAAAAAGTATCAACTGACAAAACCGGAAAATTTTCATGAAGCCATGGAAGGCATGAGCTATTCAGAGGCGGCTCAGTATTTCCTGAATATTTTTCCACAGCTTGCATGTACCAGACAAGAGATCATGGATGAGTGGACTCTAATGGCAAGAGAAAAATATCGTACTCAGGTGGAGATGAAGGAGGGCGTATATTCTTTTATTTGTCAGATGCGCAGACAAGGGAAAAAAATCGGGATTGCTACCAGCAATGCCAGGGAACTGACCGACGATGCTCTACATGCACTTGAGATCAGGGATCTATTTGATGTGGTTCGAACAGCGGGAGAGGCAGGCGCTGGGAAACCAGCTCCCGATGTTTATTTGATGGTGGCAGGAGAAATGAACCTTTCTCCTAAGAGGTGCCTTGTATTTGAGGATGTGCCTATGGGCATCCTGGCCGGGAAAAATGCCGGCATGAAAGTCTGCGCGGTGGAAGATGCTTTTTCAAAGTTACAGATCCAGAAAAAAAAGGAACTTGCTGATTATTATATACAGGATTATTATGATATTCCAAATGGGACATATGAGGTACTGGAATGAGACAAGATTTTCTGCCCCTGGGGCGTAAAGATATGGAGGAGCGCGGATGGAATGAGGTGGATTTCGTATACATTTCGGGAGATGCCTATGTAGACCATCCGTCCTTTGGACCTGCAGTGATTACCCGGCACCTGGAAGCTCATGGGTACAGGGTGGGAATCATTGCTCAGCCGGACTGGAGGAAAAAAGAATCTGTCACAGAGTACGGGGAGCCAAGACTTGGTTTTCTGGTGTCAGCCGGAAATATGGATTCTATGGTTAATCATTATACTGTCTCGAAAAAACGTAGAAGAACGGATGCTTACACGCCCGGCGGCGTGATCGGAAAGCGTCCGGATTATGCGGCTGTGGTGTATGGCAATCTGATCCGTCAGACTTATAAAAAAACACCGGTGATTCTTGGAGGCATTGAGGCCAGTCTTAGAAGGATGGCACATTATGATTATTGGTCTGACCGGCTGAAGAGGTCGATTCTTTTGGATTCCGGCGCAGATCTGATCTCCTATGGAATGGGAGAGCGTTCTATTTTGGAGATTGCAGATGCACTGGACGCAGGAATTGATGTCAAAGATTTGACTTATATTCCTGGGACTGTATATCGGACCAGCTCTCTGGAAAGTGTGTATGATCCTCTCGTTTTGCCAAGTTATGAAGAAATGAAACAGGATAAGCTTTCCTATGCCAGAAGTTTTTATATACAGTACTGCAATACAGATCCATTTACCGGAAAATGTCTGGCGGAACCTTACAATGATCATTTATACGTAGTACAGAATCCTCCTTCCAGGCCTCTTAGCCAGGAGGAAATGGATACCGTATATGGATACCCTTATATGAGAAGCTGCCATCCTTCCTATGAAAAAAAAGGCGGCGTCCCGGCAATCTCGGAGATTAAATTTAGTTTGATCAGCAGCCGGGGATGCTTTGGGGGCTGCAACTTTTGCGCTCTGACATTCCATCAGGGAAGAATTCTGCAGACTAGGAGCCATGAGTCTTTGATCCAAGAGGCACGTAAAATGACAGAGGACCCACAGTTCAAAGGATATATTCACGATGTAGGAGGTCCGACTGCAAACTTCAGGGTGCCATCCTGTGAAAAGCAGTTGATACACGGAGTTTGCAAAAATCGGCAGTGTCTATTTCCAAAGCCCTGTAAAAATCTGAAAGTGGATCACAAAGATTATGTTTGCCTGCTCCGTAAGCTGCGAAACATTCCGAAGGTGAAAAAGGTGTTTATCCGTTCGGGAATTCGGTTTGATTATATGATGGAAGATCCAGATGATACCTTTTTTTGGGAGCTTTGTGAACATCACGTCAGTGGTCAGCTGAAGGTGGCACCGGAGCATGTGTCAGACGTGGTGTTGTCAAAAATGGGGAAACCCAAAAATGAAGTTTATCAGTCTTTTGTAAGAAAATATCAGAAAATAAATAAAAAACTGGGGAAGGACCAATACCTGGTGCCTTATTTGATGTCTTCCCATCCGGGATCGACGATGAAAGAAGCGGTAAAGCTGGCAGAATATTTAAGAGATTTAGGATACATGCCAGAGCAAGTGCAGGATTTTTATCCCACACCATCCACCATTTCTACTTGCATGTATTATACCGGGGTGGATCCCCGGGACATGAAACCAGTATATATACCAAAAAACCCTCATGAGAAAGCCATGCAAAGAGCATTGATTCAGTACCGGAATCCGAAAAATTACGACCTGGTTCTGGAGGCGCTAAAAAGGGCGGGGCGCATGGATCTTGTGGGGTATGATCACCGTTGCCTGATCCGCCCTGGGAAAGGGGAGCAGATTCAGAGTACAAAAAAGGAAAAAAGAAAAAAAACAATCCGTAATATCCATAAAAAGAAAGGAAAAAAATGAACATTGCACTGGTTACAGGGGCTTCTTCCGGATTAGGGCGAGAATTTGTAAGACAGATACCAAGGTTTTGTCAGCATTTGGATGAAATCTGGGTGTCAGCAAGAAGGACAGAGCGGTTAAGAGAGCTTCATAAGGGGTGTCCCGTTCCCATACGAATCTTTGACGGAGATCTTCGAAAAGATCATGTCTTTGATGGGATTGAACAGGAACTGAAACAAAAAAATGCAAAGATAAAGATTTTGGTAAATGCAGCAGGTTTTGGAAAGATGGGGCGGTTTGACAAGATTCTTCTTAAGGATCAGCTGGGAATGATTGATTTGAACTGTCTGGCCCTGACAAAGATGATCGGAATCTGTCTTCCTTATCTTACAAAAGGAAGTCGGATCATCAATATTGCGTCTGCGGCGGCTTTTTGCCCTCAGCCCGGCTTTGCCGTGTATGCGGCTGGAAAAGCTTATGTTTTTCGCTTGTCTTTGGCACTTAGGGAGGAATTTCGCTCCAAAGGGATTTTGGTGACAGTTGTATGTCCAGGTCCTGTAGACACAGAATTTTTTCAGACATCTGGAGAATTACCAGGGGCATTTAAGTCTGCCTTTCGTGCAGATGCAAAGAAAGTAGTGAAGACTGCTCTCAAAGATGCGGTAAAAGGAAAAGCCGTATCCGTTTATGGTATGCCAATGAAGACAGCAGGTTTTTTCTGCAGACTGCTTCCCGATGTCTGTCTTTCCTTTCTTATGAAATGGGTTAATCGGATAAAATAAAAAGGGAGTGTAAAAGAAACATGAAAATTGAAAAAGGACAGCCTGGCTATATCAAAGCTAGAAAGTTTCGGTATTTAATACTGGCAATCATAGAATTTGCAATCGTTATCGCTGTTTTTATACTGGGCTATGTACAGACCGGTACAAAAATGAATCTGTTTACTGTAGCAGCCATACTGGGATGCCTTCCGGCATCAAAAATGCTGGTAGAATTTATCACTATGGCTCCCTATCAAAGTATTGCGGTAGATGTATATCAGGAACTGGAAGAAAAGGCAGAGCTTTTGACCAGAGCTTATGATCTCGTGATTACCAGTACAGAAAAAGTTATGCCGGTAGAGGCGATTGTTGTTTCCGGTCAGGTAGTGTGTGGATATACAACCAGCCAGAAGACGGATGAAAACGTACTGGCACGTCACATCAAGATTACCCTAAAAAAGAACCACTATGACAAGATGACGGTGAAGATTTTCCATGATTATCATGCATTTCTTGCCAGGGTGGAAGGAATGAATAACATTGCAATGGTGCAGAACCCAGACAAGCGCCGGAACAGGGCTGTTTTAAATATTATTTTAAGTTTGGCAATGTAGGTATGGAATATTAGTGTTGCTAAAAAGGACTACTATGAAAGAGATTAGGATTCAAGAGAATGAAGCAGGACAGAGACTTGACAAGTTTTTAAAAAAGTACATGAAAGAGGCACCTTTCAGTTTTTTCTATAAGATGCTTCGAAAAAAAAATATTGTCCTGAACGGAAAAAAAGCAACGGGGAAAGAAATTCTTAAGCTTGGTGATAGCGTGAAACTCTTTTTGTCAGAGGATACGATCAAGAAATTTGTCGGAGAAGTGAAGATGCAGACAACAGGCTCAATCCCTTCTTTAGAAATTGTGTATGAAGACCGGCAAGTTCTTTTATTAAATAAGCCGGCAGGCGTGTTATCTCAACAGGCAAAAAAGGGAGCTATATCCATGGTGGAGGCTCTCAATGCCTATCTGCTTGAAAGTGGTCAAATTACCACAAAAGAGCTTCGTACTTTTCACCCGTCGGTATGCAACCGGCTGGACAGAAACACCAGCGGTCTGATGGCGGCAGGCAAAACCTTTCCGGCACTTCAGCAGCTGGGAAAAGTTTTCAGGGAGCGTTCCATCGAAAAGTGGTATCTGTGCATTGTGAAAGGATGTATTGAAAAGAAAGGGCATGTCGAAGGGTTCCTTTTAAAGGATAAAAGGACCAATATGGTCAGTGTCGGCATAGGGGGCGATACCCAGATCAGAACGGAATATATCCCGGTAGCATGGAATCAGGAAATGACCCTATTAAAAGTCCATCTGATTACTGGTAAGACTCATCAGATTCGAGCACATCTTTCTTCCATTAATCATCCGATTCTGGGAGATCCTAAATATGGGGATGCCAGGTGGAATGAGACTTTTGGGAAGAAAAACCGTATTCGCTTCCAGCTTCTTCATGCTTATTCTCTCACATTTCCAGAGATGGAGGCTCCCCTCGCTTATCTTTCTTTACAGACATACTACGCAAAGGTTCCAAACCGATTTTGGAAAATGATAGAGGAGACAAAATGGCAACATGGAATTCAAGAGGCCTTAGAGGTTCTACATTAGAAGAGATGGTCAACCGGACCAATGAATGGTATCTGGAAAAGGGGCTGGCTTTGATTCAGAAAATCCCGACTCCCATCACACCGGTCAGAATGGATAAGGAACATCGGCAGATCACACTGGCTTATTTTGACCAGCGCAGCACCGTTGACTATATCGGCGCTGTTCAGGGAATTCCGGTATGTTTTGATGCCAAAGAATGTGTGGCAGATACCTTCCCTTTGCAGAATATTCACGAACATCAAGTGAATTTTATGAAGGCATTTGAAGCCCAGGACGGAATTGCATTTGTGCTGATTTATTATTCTGCCAGGAATATCCTTTATTATATGCGTTTCCAGGATTTGTACACTTTCTGGAAGAGGGCGCAAGAAGGAGGCAGAAAGAGTTTTCGGTTTGAAGAATTAGACCCTGTTTTTTTTCTGGAGTTTACCAGGGGCTGTTATATTCCTTACCTGGATGCCTTGGATAAAGATCTTCAGTTCCGTGATCAGCTTGACAAAGAATGAGAAAGTGCGTATAATGCAAAAAGGTTTTAATATGGTAGCACGCTAAAGTGATATAGATTTCAAACAGACGGAGGATTTATGAAAAAATTACTTCATACACCGGAAGGAGTCCGGGACATATATAATGTAGAATGCGGGAAAAAGCTGGCGCTGGAAGGACGATTGAAAAAAGTTTTTCATATGTATGGATATCACGATATTCAGACGCCTACCTTTGAATATTTTGATGTGTTTCGCAAAGAAATTGGGACAATATCGTCCAGGGAATTATATAAGTTTTTTGATAAGGATGGAAATACTCTGGTGCTAAGACCGGACTTTACCCCGTCCATCGCCCGTGCGGCAGCAACTTTATTTCAGGATGAGACGCTGCCCATCCGGTTATGTTATACGGGAAGTACCTTTGTCAACCACTCCAGTTATCAGGGGCGCCTAAGAGAGAC
Organism: Lachnospiraceae bacterium; assembly: GCA_019424135.1. Lineage (GTDB taxonomy): Bacteria > Bacillota > Clostridia > Lachnospirales > Lachnospiraceae > Merdimonas. The sequence continues at coordinate 10,662 of JAHYZZ010000013.1, read as the reverse complement.
GACACAGATGGGGGCAGAGCTTCTGGGAGATGATTCGGTAGAGGCAGATGCCGAGATGCTGGCGCTGGTCATCGAATCTATGCTGACCATTGGATTAAAGGAGTTTCAGCTTACTGTCAGCAATGTGGACTTTCTTCAAAGCCTGATCGAAGATTCTTTGCTGGACGAAGATGCAGCGGAGAGAGTGCGTGAACTGATCACAAACCGCAATTACTATGGCGTAGAAGAATATCTGGACAGTATCCAGGTGAAGAGAAGCTCCAGAGAAGCATTTGGAGCGCTTGGAGAGCTTTTGGGTGGCGTAGAAATTCTGGAACGAGCCAGAAATGTTGCACCAAACTCCAAAGGTGTCATGGCACTTAAGCGTTTGGAGAAGATCTATGATATTTTGAAGCTATATGGAGTGGAAAAATTTGTCACCTTTGATTTAAGCATGACAGGAAATTATGGATACTATACGGGAATTATTTTTCGTGGTTATACTTTTGGTACGGGTGATGCCATCGTTAAAGGCGGACGTTATGATCATTTGATTGAAAAATTTGGGAAACAGTCCGCGTCTATCGGATTTGCCATTGTAATTGATGAACTGATGAACGCACTGATCCGTCAAAAGATCCGTATTGTATATACCAGAAAGAACACGATTATTCTTTATGATGAAGGACGACTAAGAGAAGCCGTTGCCCTTGCAAAAGATTTTAGAAGAAAGGCAAAGAATACGGAGTTGATCAAAAAATCCAAAGACAGACTTTTAGAACGATATGTAGAGTATGGGAAAGAATATTATGCTGGTAATTTGATCTATATCAAAAAATCCGGAGAGATTACGATGATCAATCTGGTTACCGGAGAGCAGAAGACCTTAAGTAGTACGGATAGGAGTTAAGACATGAGATATCTGACATTTGCCCTTACAAAAGGGCGTCTGGCAAATCAGACAATGGAGTTATTCGAAAAAATTGGAATCAATTGCGAAGAGATGAAGGACAAAAATTCCCGCAGATTGATTTTTACAAATGAGGAGCTGAAACTAAGATTTTTTTTGGCCAAAGGCCCTGATGTGCCGACGTATGTGGAATATGGCGCAGCGGATATCGGCGTGGCAGGCAAAGATACGATTCTGGAGGAAGGAAGAAAAGTTCATGAGGTGCTGGATCTGGGATTTGGGAAATGCCGGATGTGTGTCTGTGGACATCCAGATGCAGCTCCACTTTTACAACATCATGAGCTGATCAGGGTGGCGACTAAATATCCGAATATTGCAAAGGATTATTTTTATAATACCAAACACCAAACGGTAGAAATTATTAAACTTAATGGTTCCATTGAACTTGCCCCTATCGTAGGCCTGTCCGAAGTAATTGTAGATATCGTGGAAACCGGTTCTACATTAAAGGAAAATGGTCTTAAGGTCCTTGAAGAGGTATGTCCCCTGTCTGCACGTATGATTGTAAATCCGGTGAGCCTTAGAATGGAAAATGACAGGATCAAGGAGATTCTGACCATGCTAAGATCGCATGTAACGATATAGACAAAGGAAATAAAGAAAGCGAGAGTGATTTCTATGAGAATAATGAAGCTTGACAAGGAAACAAGGAAAAATCTTCTTGAGGATCTTCTGAAGCGTAGTCCTAATCAGTACTCCGAATACGAGGAAAGCGTTACGCAAATTCTGGAGCATGTCAGAAGGGAAAAAGACCAGGCTCTGTTTTCTTATACCAAAAAGTTTGATAAAGCGGATATCAATAAGGAGAATATCAAAGTTACGGAAGAAGAAATCAAAGAGGCCTACCGTCTGGTGGATGCTTCTCTGGTCAATGTAATTCGAAAGGCTTTAAAGAATATCCGTTCCTATCATGAAAAACAGTTGGTAAGAAGTTGGTTCGACAGCCAGCCAGACGGCACGATCCTTGGACAGAAGGTGACGCCTCTCCATAGAGTCGGTGTTTATGTACCTGGAGGAAAAGCCGTCTATCCATCTTCGGTGCTGATGAATATTGTACCAGCCAAAGTAGCAGGGGTGGATGAGGTCATCATGGTCACACCGCCTGGAAAGGATGGAAAGATCACTCCCAATACTCTGGTGGCAGCAAAAGAAGCCGGAGCAGATGTCATCTATAAAGTTGGCGGCGCCCAGGCCATAGGCGCCCTTGCCTATGGAACAGAGAGTATTCCAAAAGTGGATAAGATCGTTGGACCTGGCAACATTTACGTGGCACTGGCAAAAAAAGCTGTCTATGGACACGTGAGTATAGATGCTATTGCAGGTCCCAGCGAGATTCTGGTGATTGCCGATGAGACGGCAACCCCAAGATATGTGGCTGCAGACCTGTTGTCTCAGGCTGAGCATGATGAACTGGCCAGTGCAATCCTGGTTACTACCAGTATGGAGCTGGCAAAGAAGGTCTCTGAAGAGGTAGATGGCTTTTTAAAAGAGCTGTCCAGGGCAGAGATTATACAGAAGTCTCTGGATAATTATGGATATATTCTGGTGGCTGATACAATGGATGAGGCAATTGAAACTGCCAATGAAATCGCATCTGAGCATCTGGAGATTCAGACCCAAAATCCCTATGATGTGATGACAAAGATCCGTAATGCAGGAGCTATTTTCATCGGTGAGTATTCCAGCGAACCTCTGGGAGATTACTTTGCAGGTCCCAATCATGTACTGCCTACCAATGGAACAGCAAAATTCTTTTCTGCGCTTTCCGTGGATGACTTTATCAAAAAATCCAGCATCATTGCTTATTCCCGGGATGCACTGGAAAAAATCCACACGGACATTGAGGCGTTTGCCAAGGCGGAACAACTGACCGCTCATGCAAACTCTATTCATGTCCGGTTTGAATCATAATTGGAGGTGACAAAATATGGACAGAACAGTATCATGCAACAGAAAAACAAAAGAAACAGATATTACGCTGACCTTGAATATTGACGGAACCGGGAAGACGGATATCGATACCGGAATCGGGTTCTTTAATCATATGTTGGATGGATTTGCAAGACATGGCCTTTTTGACCTGACCGTAAAGGTAAAAGGGGATCTGGAGGTAGACTGTCATCATACCGTCGAGGATACTGGAATCGTACTTGGACAGGCAATTCGCGAGGCTCTCGGTGATAAGGCAGGCATCCGAAGATTCGGGCACAGCATCCTTCCCATGGATGAGACCCTCGCACTGTGTGCGGTAGATCTGTCGGGAAGAGCCTATTTGAAGTACGATGCAGCTTTTTCAGTGCCAAAGCTTGGAGAGATGGATACGGAGATGGTACACGAATTTTTCTATGCAGTTTCCAGCCATGGAATGATGAACCTGCATCTTCGCATCCTGGACGGAGAGAACAATCATCATATGTCAGAAGCTTTGTTTAAAAGCTTTGGCAAAGCACTGGATATGGCTGTTCAGTCAGAGCCAAGAATCCAGGGAGCCTGGACAACAAAAGGAAGTTTGTAAAGGAGAGATAGAACCAAAATGGTTACGAATTATAAAAGACTGATTCCCTGCATCCTGATTGCAGGTGGAAAAGCAGTAAAATGGTTTGATGATCGTACAGTTGTAGCCGAAGATGTAATCGGACTGGCAAAATATTACAGTGATCACGGTGCGGATGAACTGATTGTGTTTGATTTGTCAGATTCTGATGAGGAACATGACGAGGCGATCGATCTGATGAAACGAATGAATCGGATTATCAGAATTCCAATGATTGCAGGCGGAAATGTTAAAAGACAAGAAGACGTAAAAAAGATCCTTTATGCAGGCGCGAAACGTGCCATTATCAATTTTTCCAAACAGGACAGTCCGAAGCTGATGGAGGATGCTGCCAAGCGATTTGGAAAAGAAAAGGTCGCAGTATCTCTTCATGATTTTGATGCGCTCTTTAAACATCAGCATAAAATTGAAGAATGTTGTGGAGAGATCGTTTTCATGCACCGGCTTGATCTGGACTCCGTCATGAATATCACAGATATCCCCTGTGTAATTGTGACGGATACGATGGAAGAAAATGAGTTATATAAGATCTTAAAATGTCCGGGAGTGAAAGGGCTGTCCGGTCAGTATGTCAGCCAGCCGAATATGGATTTTCATGGATTTAAAGAAAAGTGTACAACCAGAGATATCAAAATGACATCTTTTGAAAGTATTATGGAATTTTCCCAGTTTCATACCAATGAGCAGGGCCTGATTCCGGTAATTGTACAGCATTTCAAGACACAAGAAGTATTGATGCTGGCCTATATGAATGAGGAGGCTTTTAACCAGACCATTAAGACTGGACGTATGACATATTACAGCCGCAGCCGTCAATCTCTCTGGGTAAAAGGTGAGACCAGTGGGCATTTCCAATATGTAAAATCATTAACCATTGACTGTGATCTGGATACACTACTTGCTAAGGTGGATCAGGTAGGGGCAGCCTGCCATACAGGCAACCCCACCTGCTTTTTCCAGCCTCTTGCCGGGACGGATTATGATGAGAATAATCCTTTGAAAATATTCGAGTCCGTATATAGCACGATCCTGGACCGCAGGGAAAATCCAAAGGAAGGATCTTATACAAATTCTCTGTTTGATAAAGGAATTGATAAGATTTTGAAAAAAGTAGGAGAAGAGGCCACAGAAGTGGTGATTGCCGCAAAGAATCCAAACCCTGAAGAAGTGAAATATGAGCTGTCAGATTTTCTTTATCACGCCATGGTGCTGATGGTAGAAAAGGGGATCAGCTGGGAGGATATCATCAAGGAGCTGGCGGACCGATAGCATACATATATTGATCACCGCATACGATATATAAAAAAGAGGTGATTTATTATGGAAACATCAGAAAAACGCAGAAAAAAGCTTCTGGAACAGACAAGAGCATTGTACAGCGACAAGGGAAAGATTCCGGCGGTGCATCCTAGATACAGCACTGCCTATCATAGTTTATACCAACAGGAAGAAGCGGCCGTGGCGAAAGGGACTTTCGGCGTACGGCTGCTTCTTTGCTGCTTTTTATTTACTTTTTTTGTGTCCCTGGACCGTCAGGAACAGAAGGTCATGGATGTGGGAAGTGATCAGATTCAAAAGATCATTTCACAGGATACAAGCACTGATTTTTTGAGGTTCCCTTCCAATCAGGACGCTGATTGACGATGCAATATAAGAAAAAGGCGTTTGACATTTATTTTTACATCATATATCATTTTTTGAAGAAACAGTCCTAGAATAAAGGGGTAAGATAAAATAGGAGATAGCATGAGAAAACTGGCTTTAAATGATGAAATATTACTAAGGATCGAGAAACCCGCCCGCTATATTGGCGGAGAGGTAAACTCGGTAATGAAGGACAAGAAAAAGGTGGATATCCGTTTCGCCATGTGTTTTCCGGACGTCTATGAGATTGGTATGTCCCATTTGGGAATCCAGATTTTATACGATATGTTTAATCG
>JAHYZZ010000013.1:0-5209 GCA_019424135.1 Lachnospiraceae bacterium | reverse complement strand
TAATCGACGAGAAGATGTCTGGTGTGAACGGGTATACTCGCCCTGGGTCGATCTGGACAGGGTCATGAGAGAGGAACAGATTCCGTTGTTTGCACTGGAATCTCAAGATCCGGTGAAAAACTTTGATTTTCTGGGAATCACAATCCAATATGAGATGTGCTATACCAACATTTTACAGATTCTGGATCTGTCCGGGATCCCCTTGAAGGCAGAAAACAGAACCTGGGCAGATCCCATTGTAATTGGAGGAGGTCCCTGTACCTACAATCCGGAGCCTCTGGCAGAGTTTTTTGACCTTTTTTATATTGGAGAAGGAGAGACGGTTTATGACCGTTTGTTTGACATATATAAGAAGATCCGCTCAGAGGGAGGATCAAGGCAAGCTTTTCTGGAAGCTGCCGCAGAGATTGAAGGAATCTATGTGCCATCTTTTTATAAAACGGAATATCATGAAGACGGAACAATCCGGGCATTCTATCCGATTAATCCCCACGCAAAGTCTGTGATTCATAAGCAGGTGGTCATGGATATGAAAGAAACGACTTACCCGGAAAAACCGGTGGTGCCGTTTATCAAAGTAACGCAAGATCGAGTGGTGCTTGAGATCATGCGAGGCTGTATCCGAGGATGCCGGTTTTGTCAGGCAGGAATGTTGTACCGACCTACCAGGGAACGAGATGTGAAAGTCTTAAAAGAGTATGCTTATCAAATGCTGAAAAACACAGGACATGAAGAAATTTCCCTAAGTTCTTTAAGTTCCAGTGACTACAGCCATCTGAAGGAGCTGGTTACTTTTTTGATTGAAGAGTTTCATGGAAAGGGAATCAATATTTCTCTTCCATCCCTTAGAATTGATGCCTTTTCTTTAGATGTTATGGAAAAAGTGCAGGATGTTCGGAAAAGCAGTCTGACCTTTGCGCCAGAAGCCGGATCACAGCGGATGCGGAACGTCATCAATAAGGGGCTTACCGAAGAAATGATCCTTGACGGAGCCGGACAGGCTTTTGAGGGAGGATGGAACAAGGTAAAGCTTTATTTCATGCTTGGGCTTCCAGGGGAGACAGAGGAAGATATGCGAGCCATCCCGGAGCTTGCGGATAAGATTGCGAGACGGTACTATGAAATTCCAAAAAACCAGAGAAATGGAAAGTGTCAGATCACAACGAGTACTTCTTTCTTTATTCCGAAACCATTCACTCCTTTCCAATGGGCGAAAATGTACACAAATGAAGAATACATCGCAAAAGCTGCCGTTGTAAAACATGGATTTCAGGATCAGTTAAACCGAAAAAGTCTGAAATATCACTGGCATGATGCGGAAGTGACCGTCCTGGAAGGTGTGCTGGCCAGGGGCGACCGAAAGGTGGGGCGAGTCATCTGTGAAGCCTATCGCCTGGGATGCCTTTATGACTCCTGGGGAGATCTTTTTGACAATGAGAAGTGGATGCAGGCCTTTGAAAATACCAAAACAGACATTGCCTTCTATAATCAGAGAGAACGGTCGATGGAAGAAATCTTCCCTTGGGATTTTATCGATATCGGCGTGACAAAATCGTTTCTAAAAAAAGAGTGGGAGCGTGCCCTGAAAGGGGAAGTGACCCCTAACTGCCGGATGCAGTGCTCTGGATGCGGGGTGGCAAAGTGGAAAGGAGGCGTCTGTATTGAAGGTAAGAATTAAATTTCGAAAATACGGGATTATGCGTTTTATCGGACATCTGGATGTGATGCGCTATTTTCAGAAAGCCATGCGAAGAGCCAATATTCCTATCGCATTTACTGGCGGGTACAGCCCACATATGATCATGTCTTTTGCGCAGCCCCTTGGCATTGGGATCACCAGTGAGGGCGAATATCTGGATATTGAGCTTACTGAACCGGTCGCTTCAGACGAAGGGGTAAGAAAACTGAATCAGGTAATGGCAGAAGGGATAGATGTTGTAAGCTTTGTGCAGATTTCAGAGGACAAAAAGGCCAGCGGTATGACAATTACAGCAGCAGCAGCATATGAGATTTCTATGCTTCAATCTCGAAAGTCCATGGATGAGACTATTCCGGTTCCAAAAGAGTGGAGCGTCAGTCTTACATCATTTCTAAGCTCAGACAATCTGACCGTACGAAAGAAAACGAAGCGAAGCGAACGGGAAGTCAATATCCGTCCGATGATTTTCCAAATGGAGATTGACAAAGACCGAATTCGGATGTTTCTTGCAGCTGGCAGTGAAGAAAATCTGAAGCCTGATCTTGTTATGGACACATTTTTGAAAACCATGGGGTTAGAACCGGAACAACATCCTTATCATGTACATCGTCTGGATCTCTATGCAAGAACCCAGGAAGGTGAATATCTTCCGCTGGAAGCTTTGGGACATATCATTGCAGGATCCTGAAAAATGATGTAAAATAAAACACGAGTGAATTGCAGTTTGGAGGATGACAAAAGAATGATAAAAGTTGTAAAATTTGGCGGAAGTTCTCTGGCAGATGCCGCCCAGTTCCAGAAAGTGGGACGGATCATCAGAAAAGATACAGACAGAAGGTATGTTGTTCCTTCTGCCCCAGGCAAACGTTCGTCGGATGATACAAAAGTAACGGACATGCTGTATGGCTGTTATAAAGCGGCCTTTATGGAGGAAGAGGACTGCGCAGAAGAGTTTGAAACACGTCTGTCTCAGATCAAGACGCGGTATGATGAGATTATAAACGGTCTGAAGTTATCCTTGGATCTTAGTGAAGAATTTAAACAGATCAGGGAAAACTTCATGAAAAAAACAGGAAGAGATTATGCCGCGTCCAGAGGAGAGTATCTCAATGGGCGGATCATGGCAGAATATCTGGGATACACATTTATCGATGCCGCAGATGTGATCTTTTTTGATGAAGACGGTCATTTTGATGCAGAAAAGACGGATCAGGTGCTTGGAAAGGTGCTTTCAGAAACTGAGCGGGCGGTGATCCCTGGGTTTTATGGATCGATGCCGGACGGTTCTGTCAAAACTTTCTCCAGAGGCGGCTCAGATATCACTGGATCCATCGTAGCAAAAGCAGTTCATGCCGATATGTATGAAAACTGGACGGATGTGTCCGGGTTTTTGATTGCCGATCCAAGAATCATACAGAATCCAAAAGCCATCGATGTGATTACATACCGTGAGCTTCGTGAACTGTCCTATATGGGAGCAACGGTCCTTCATGAGGATGCGATTTTCCCGGTACGCAAAGAAGGGATTCCCATCAATATCCGGAATACGAATATCCCGGAAGATAAAGGAACGCTGATTGTGGAGAGTACTTGTCGCAAGCCCAGATTTGTCATCACAGGAATCGCCGGGAAAAAGGATTTTGCGTCGATCACCGTTGAAAAGGCCATGATGAATTCTGAAGTTGGTTTTTGCAAAAACGTACTGGAAGTTTTTGCAGACAATGGGATCTCTATCGAACATATGCCTTCCGGAATTGATACACTGACAATTTTTGTCCATCAGGATGAGTTTGAAGAAAAAGAACAAAAAGTAATCGCCGGAATTCACCGGGCGGTAGAGCCAGATTTTCTGGAGTTAGAATCAGACCTGGCACTGATCGCCGTGGTGGGAAGAGGCATGCGTGCCACCAGAGGTACATCTGGGCGTATTTTCTCTGCTCTTGCCCATGCAAATGTCAATGTAAAGATGATTGACCAAGGTTCCAGTGAGCTTAATATTATCATCGGCGTCCGCAATCATGATTTTAATGATGCTATCCGCGCAATTTACGATATTTTTGTAAATACGATGCTTTAAGAGAAAGCAAGATTAGGGGAGAGTTTTATGAACATTTTGTTTTTCTTAAGACCAAAGAGTGAAGTGGCATATATTTATGACTACCACACTCTGCGCCAGGCACTGGAAATTATGGAATACCATAAATATTCTTCGGTGCCGATCTTGAATAAGGAAGGAAAGTATGTAGGGACGATTACGGAAGGCGATCTTTTGTGGTCGTTGAAAAAAAGAAATTTATTGAATTTAAAAGATGCTGAGGATGTCAGCATTATGAAGATTGAACGGCGAATGGATTATCTGTGTGTTTCTGCAGAATCTGACATGGAAGATCTGATTGAACGGGCTATGGAGCAGAATTTTGTACCGGTAGTAGATGACCAGTCTCACTTTATCGGGATTATTACCCGGCGGGATATTATTGGATATTGTTATGACAAGATAAAGGAGTGCGAAACGTGTCATGATCATTGATTTTCATACACATATTTTCCCAGAAAAAATTGCCAAAAAAACACTGGATTTTCTGGCGGAAATTTGTCATACCACCCCTTATACGGAAGGGACCGGAACGGATCTAGAACGGTCAGAACTTGAGGCGGACGTAGATTTGTCTGTGGCTCTTCCGGCGGTGACGAAGCCTTCACAAGTGGATTCCATTAACCGGTTTATACTCGGATTTCAGGAAGGACCGATCCTGTCCTTTGGAGGAATTCATCCGGAGTGTGAAAATTACAAAGAAATTTTAAAGAGGTTAAAGGATGCCGGGATTAAAGGAGTGAAGCTACACCCAGATTATCAGGATACTTATTTTAATGACATCCGCTATAAACGAATCGTCTCTTATGCATCTGAGCTGGGACTGATCATCAGTGTTCATGCCGGTATGGATCCGAAGTGTCCCGAAGATATTCACTGTACTCCTAAGATGGCGCTGGAAGTTATCCGGGAAACGCAGCCGGAAAAATTAGTACTCGCACATCTTGGCGGAAATATGTGCTGGAATGAGGTAGAGGAATATCTGACAGGGCAGCCGGTTTATTTTGATACGGCCTATATTCTCGGCCTGGTGCCCGAGGAACAGTTTTTGCGCATCGTTCGTAATCACGGGGCAGATAAGATCTTATTTGGCACAGATTCCCCCTGGGCCGGACAAAAAGAATTTGTCCGATACCTGAAGGAGTGTCCGCTGACGGAAGAGGAGCGAAAGTTGATTTTTTCTGACAATGCAAAAAGGCTTCTGGGCTTATCGGATTTTTAACTTTTTTGGAAAAATATCTTGTAATACAGCAATTCTTATGCTATTATATTACAGTATGCCGCACAGCGAGGTTTTAAAGTCTAAAAGTAGACACCGTAACTGGCGAGTAATGATAATAGGAGGTGCCATATGTACGCGATTATAGCAACAGGTGGTAAACAGTACAAAGTAGCCGAAGGCGATATCATTAAAG
>JAHYZZ010000012.1:6140-67507 GCA_019424135.1 Lachnospiraceae bacterium | reverse complement strand
TGCGACCTCCTGGTCCCAAACCAGGCGCTCTAGCCAAGCTGAGCCACACCCCGATATTTACTATTTTGCTGACGTCTCACAACGCAAGAATTATTATATCGGATGGTTCCTCACTTGTCAACAACTTTTTTCATTTTTTCTCAAAGGTTTTTATTCCAGATATCTGATCTCATAATGAGCTTTCCCTTTTTCATCCACATCCATTATAATATAGCTGGGTTTTCTCCCTTCCTGTCTTGGATAGGCCACACTGCCCGGGTTCAGTGTCACCAGATCCTTTTCTTGGGTCAGCATCGGTCTGTGAATATGCCCATACATGACGATATCCGCTCCCCGACCCCTGGCTTCCGCCTTCAGCCGTTCTTCTCCCATAGAAACTCCATAATAATGCCCGTGAGTCATGAATACATGGTGACCCTCAATAAAAAATTCCTGTTCATTTGGCAGATCCGAAAAAAAGTCATTATTTCCCCTTACGATACGTACCGGACAGTCTGCCAGGGCCTCGATGTAGTCTTCTGCGCCTTCTACGTCTCCCAGATGGATCAGCATCTGGAAGGGCCGTTCCTGTTCGATGATCTTCTCCAAGTTTCTGTGTAATTTATGGGTATCGCTGACGATCAAAACTTTCATAGGCCCTTCCTCCTGCTACTGTCTTACCTTCTGCCTTTTCTCCAGGATTTCTCTCATTTTTCTTAGACCTTCTCCTCTGTGACTTAATTCATTTTTCTTTTCCGGAGAGAGCTGCGCACTGGTACATCCATATTCTGGCAGATAGAAAATCGGGTCATAGCCAAATCCATTTTCGCCAATGATCTCATGGCCGATGATTCCCTCCATCGTACCCCTCACCACTTCTGAGCTTCCATCTGGAAATACTGCTGCGATGGCACAGACAAATCTTGCTGTCCGCTTTTGATCCTCTACGCCTTCCAACCTGTCTAGAAGGGTCTGATTTTTAATGTCATAGGAAGTATCCTCTCCCAGATATCTGGCAGAATAGATCCCCGGCTCCTTATTCAGGTAATCGATCTCAAGCCCCGAATCGTCCGCCAGTATCACCGCATCTTTGTACTCTGGCATAGACGCGGCAGCTTTTGCGATCTCTGTCGCCTTAATCAGTGCATTTTCCTCAAATGTCGTTCCATTTTCCACCACATCTGCCTGGATCCCTGCCTCTGCCTGGGATAATATTTCCACTCCCAGATCTGCAAGGATCATCCGTATCTCTACCATTTTGTGAGCATTTCCTGTTGCGAAAATAATGTGATTCATATCCATCCAGCTTCCTTTCTTATGTATGATTTCCCGGCTTCCTGGGAGGCTTTGGTCCCTGGAACTGATAGAAATAAGTCTTCAGCATGCCGTTATAGAGCTTCCGGTTCTTATCTGCCTTCCGCCCGAAATAGCGCTCCGCTTCCTCATAGGAGGTGATCATGTATGCAGACCAGGAATCAAGCCTCCTAAAGCTCTCGCCAAAGGCCCGATAGAGCTTTGGCAGATCCTTTTTGTCCTCCAGTCGCTCCCCATATGGAGGATTCGTAATGATAAATCCATATTTTTTCGGATGATTTAAATCCCTTACATCCCGTCTCTGAAAATGAATCAGATGATCGACTCCCGCTTCGCGGGCGTTTCTTCTGGCAATACGGATGACCTCCTCATCCACGTCATATCCTTGAATGTCCACTTCCCCCGGATCTTCCATGCAGTCATCTGCCTCGTTCACCGCCTCATACCACAGCTTCTTCGGGATCAGATTTGTCCAAGCCTCCGCCGTAAAGGACCGGTTCATGCCCGGCGCAATTTTCGCAGCCATCATAGCTGCCTCAATCGGGAACGTACCGCTTCCGCAGAATGGATCTACCAGGATCCGATCCCCCTTCCACGGGGTCAGGAGAATCAAAGCCGCCGCCAGCGTCTCCGTGATCGGGGCCTTTCCGGACACTTCCCGGTATCCCCTTTTATGCAGCGACATCCCCGAGGTATCGATCCCCGCTGTCACCTTGTCCTTCATCAAAAATACCCGGATGGGATACTGTGCTCCATCCTCCGGAAACCATTCCATATGATAGTGCTCCTGCATCCGGCGCACCATCGCTTTCTTCATCACAGACTGAATATCCGATGGACTAAAAAGCCGGCTCTTCACCGAAGAAGCCTTGGTCACCCAAAACTTTCCATCTCTGGGGATAAACTCCTCCCAGGGAAGCGCTCTCGTCTTCTCAAACAGCTCCTCAAACGTCACCGCCTTAAAACTTCCTACCTTCAGTAAGATCCGTTCCGCTGTCCGCAGGAACATATTCGCCCGGCAGATGGCTTTTCCATCCCCCAGAAACGTAACCCTGCCGTCTTCCACCTCTGTAATCTCATATCCCAGATCCAGGATCTCCCTTTTCAAAACCGCTTCCAACCCAAAATGACAGGGCGCAATCAATTCCATCCGATTCATAACACACTCCAAACTACATAATATCCTTTCTACAATCTTACTTGTTTTCCTGCTATTTTGTCAATCGGGTACAGGGCAAAATGCAAAACAGGACGTAGACCTTTGCAAAAGGTCTACGTCCTGTTTTGCATTTGCCCGCCTGTTAGTACTTATCGCTATAATCGGACGCATTGGAAGAATAGTTTCTGGATGCATTGTTTTTTCCGTAGGAATTCTTATTGCTGCTGGATGCATTTTTTCCTGCTTTCTGCTTGTTGGTCTCATTTTGTCCCATGTTATTTGCATTCTGGTTACCATTCGATGATTGATAGTTTTTTGCCATGTCAATTCCTCCTAATTTTTTGGTTTCGACGTTAGTATTTCCCTTCCGGAGGATTCTATGTATCACTTTTCACAAAAATCAATTTTATTTTATATTAAGCTTTTTTTAATATTTTGCTTGCTTTTTGCCATTCTCTATATTATACTTATGCTTGTAGAAAGAATTCTTTCTACAACCCCTTATTAATTATTTATACTCCCCTCAAAAGACCGATGGCTCCCCCATCGGTCTTTTACTATGTCTTTCTATCTAATGTTTCAAAAAAATTTTTGAAAAAGCGCCAGTTTTCACTGACGCCTTCCAAAAATCCGAACAATCATAAGGACAACCACAAGCGGCACCAAAATCGGCGCCAGCAAAGTAAAGATCCCCCCGATCACCGCAATGACCAGAGCCAGAATTCCGATCATGCCTAAAACCAGAAGCAGGATCTGCCACCAGCGGACCCCGTACGCATGTACCCGGCGTCCGCTTTCATGCTCACGGCGCTGTCTGCGGCTGTTCTGTTCCGGCTCATACGCTTGATATCCGCCGGTTCCTTCCTGCTGCAATTCCTCTGCGCTGATAATATTTTTCGCGATGGCCCAGGGATCTCCAAGTTCTTCTGTCACCTCTTCCTCGGTCCTTCCCTTCCTCACTTCTTCCCGGATATAGTCCCGATAGTAAGATGCCTGTTCCCGAACCTTAGCCTCGCTCAAGTCATTTTTTAAAGCCTGCTTCAGCTTTTCCACAAATTCGTATCCTGTCACTTAAGACCTCCTTACCGCAAAATATTTCCAGAATGATCGTCCTTTATACCTCAAAAATAAGATCGCCATAAGACGGCATCGGCCATGCATCTTTGTCCATGATCATTTCCATTGCATCCACCGGTGTCCGCAAAGCCTCCATAGCCGGAACCACATCCGAATGATAGTATCTTGCCTGGTCTCCTCCTTCTGGCATCGCGGCTGCCTGCTCCGTCACTACCTTCAAGGCCTCCAGTGCCTGCTTTGTCTCCACCAGATACCCGGATACCTCCTTTAAGAGATCCGACTGCACAGATGTATCTGCACCGGCATCCCTGACAGCATTTACGGTATCTGCCAGCGATTTGGTATATTTAATAAAGGCAGGGATAAACTGCTTGGTTGCCATATCGATCATGGTACGCGCCTCGATATTAATAGCCTTTGCATAGTTCTCATACTTGATCTCTTCCCTGGATTCCAGCTCTGTCCGGGTAAAGACCTTAAACTTTTCAAACATGGCAATGGACTTTTCTGTCGTCAGAGCAGGAATCGCATCCACCATGGACCGGATATTGGGAAGTCCGCGCCGTTCGGCCTCCTTGATCCATTCTTCCGAATAACCGTTGCCGTTAAAAATGATTCTCTGATGTTCAGTAGCATACTGCTTGATCAGATCGTGAACCGCCAGTTCAAAATTATCCGCCTGTTCCAGCACATCACAGGCCTCTGAAAAGGCTTCCGCAATAATAGTATTCAACACCACATTGGGGCCTGCCACCGAATCTCTGGAGCCTACCATACGGAACTCGAACTTATTACCCGTAAACGCAAACGGAGATGTCCGGTTTCGATCAGTCGCATCCTTTGCCAGATCTGGCAGCGTCCGCACACCAGTCTCCAGCTTTCCGCCTTTCAGGCTATGGGTTGCCTCTCCTGTGCTGACCAGCTGTTCGATCACATCCTCCAGCTGATCCCCCAGGAAAATCGAAATGATGGCAGGCGGGGCCTCATTGGCTCCCAGGCGATGGTCATTTCCAGGATCTGCCGCAGATTCCCGTAACAGATCCGCATGCTCATCCACCGCTTTTAATATACAAGTCAGTACCAGCAAAAACTGTATATTTTCATGGGGGGTTTTTCCTGGATCCAGCAGATTCTTTCCATCATCCGTAGTCAAAGACCAGTTATCATGCTTTCCAGATCCATTGACCCCGGCAAAAGGTTTTTCATGGAGCAGACACTTCATCCCGTGCTGTCCCGCCACTCGTTTTAAAGTCTGCATAACCAGATGATTGTGGTCGACGGCCACATTTGCAGGTGCATAGATCGGCGCCAGCTCATGCTGAGCCGGGGCCACTTCGTTGTGCTGGGTCTTGGAGGTAACCCCTACCTTCCAAAGCTCAATATTGACATCCCTCATAAAGCCTGCAATCCGCTGACGGATCGTTCCGAAATAATGATCATCCAGCTCCTGCCCCTTTGGCGGCATCGCGCCGAACAAGGTACGCCCGGTATAGATCAGGTCCTTTCTCTGCCGGAACTTTTCTGCATCTACCAGAAAATACTCCTGCTCTGGTCCCACCGAAGGTGTCACTTTCTTTGCGGTGGTGTTGCCAAACAGCCGGATCAGACGCAGCGCCTGGGTATTAATCGCCTCCATGGAACGAAGAAGCGGCGTCTTCTGATCCAGTGCTTCACCTGTATAAGAGCAGAATGCCGTCGGAATACAAAGTGTCGCACCTGCCGCATCTTTACGGACAAAGGCCGGAGAAGTACAGTCCCATGCTGTATAGCCTCTGGCTTCAAACGTCGCCCGAAGTCCTCCGGACGGAAACGAAGAGGCATCCGGTTCTCCCTTGATCAGCTCCTTTCCGGAAAAGCTCATCAGCACTTTTCCGCTTGGCATCGGCGCAGAAATAAATGAATCATGCTTCTCCGCCGTCACTCCGGTCAGCGGCTGGAACCAGTGGGTATAGTGGGTCGCTCCTTTTTCAATCGCCCATTCCTTCATCTCATGGGCAATGACATCCGCCGTCGCCAGATCCAGCTCTTTTCCTTCCTCGATGGTTTTCTTCAAGTCTTTATAAACCTTTTTGGGCAGGCGTTCCTGCATGACCGTGTCATTAAAAACGTCCTCGCCAAAGATGTCAGCCACGTTAAATGCTTCACTCATATTTTCGCATTTCCTCTCTTCCTTCTTGTATCATCTTTATATCAGAAAAAGGCACTCCAACTTCCGGTTGGAACGCCTTTATTCTTTTTATCTTTCCGCCTTTTCTTAGGCTTTTCCTACAGAACCGAACAGTTCCATCTTTTCTTTTACCTTATCAATGATTGCTTCTGCACCTGGTTTGAGGAGCTTACGCGGATCATAGCCCTTGCCCTCCAGGTCTTTTCCTGCTTCGATATACTTGCGGGTAGCTTCTGCAAATACCAGCTGGCACTCCGTATTCACATTGATCTTTGCAACACCAAGGTCGATCGCTTTCTTAATCATATCATCCGGAATACCTGTACCGCCATGAAGTACCAGCGGAAGCTTTCCGGTCAGCTTCTGGATCGCATCCAGCGTTTCAAAGCTAAGTCCAGCCCAGTTTGCCGGATATTTTCCATGAATATTTCCGATGCCGGCTGCCAGCATGTCTACACCCAGATCAGCAATCATCTTGCACTCCTGTGGGTCTGCACATTCGCCCTGTCCGACTACGCCGTCTTCTTCTCCACCGATTGCTCCGACCTCTGCCTCAAGAGACATTCCCTTTTCCCGGCAGATGGCGATCAGTTCTTTTGTCTTTGCTACATTTTCCTCGATCGGATAATGGGAGCCATCGAACATAATGGAAGAAAATCCTGCCTCAATACACTTCATGCATCCATCATAGGTTCCGTGATCCAGATGAAGCGCTACCGGTACGGTGATGCCCATCTCTTCGATCATTGCGGATACCATAGCTGCTACGGTCTTAAAACCAGTCATATACTTTCCTGCTCCCTCGGAAACGCCTAAGATTACCGGAGATTTGCAATCTTCTGCTGCCTGAAGAATGCATTTGGTCCATTCCAGATTGTTGATATTAAACTGTCCAACCGCATAGTGGCCTGCAACTGCTTTTTCAAGCATGTCTTTTGCTGATACTAACATTTTTAATTTCCTCCAATTCCTAAAAATTTGCTTTAACCATTATATCTCATAATAAGAGAAATGACAAGGAATTCAGAAATTTTCGCTTTTTTTAGATTTTGAACATACTTTGGTCACATTTGGTTATTATAATAAGGCACAGATAGTTGAAAATATTCGACTATCTCCCCCCTCATAAAGTTTGCATCTGGGGTCTCTGGCTCCAGATGCCACACTTTACTCTCACATATAACTGTCATGACACTCTAAGCTGTCCCCTTTTTGGGGGACGGCTCTTTTTATATCTTCATCATCTCAGACATGATACAGACTCCGTTTGCCCCCTGGTCAAGAACGGTCTTTATCTGTAAAGGATCCAGACGGATGCCGCCGATCCCGTAGACCGGAACAGATCCCTTTTCGCAGATTTCTCTTAAAAACGAAAGTCCCCTCGGCGCAAGTCCTTTTTTGCAGTCAGTGGCAAAAATATGCCCTGCAGTTAAGTATGCTGCCCCCAGCTCTTGTGCCAGCTTTACATCTTCTGTCGAATGTATGGATACACCGACGCGCCCCTTCCACGTTCCTGAAACTTCCTGAAACCTCCACAGCGGAAGATGCACGATCTGGATCTTAAGCATCTGTGCCGCCTCGGGATAATAATGAGGAATCAGCGGCACCTGATAGTGATCACATAACT
Organism: Lachnospiraceae bacterium; assembly: GCA_019424135.1. Classification (GTDB taxonomy): domain Bacteria; phylum Bacillota; class Clostridia; order Lachnospirales; family Lachnospiraceae; genus Merdimonas. The sequence continues at coordinate 60,184 of JAHYZZ010000012.1, read as the reverse complement.
TCTTTACCTTTTCTGCCAGCTTCAGATACTCTTCTTTGGACAAATCCTTTTCTCGCAAAAGAAAGGCCTTTGGATGATATGATAAAGCACGTTCCACCTGTTCCAGAAAAGGGCGCCTACACAGATGCCTGTTGGAGATGGCTATGATCTTTGAAAAATCGACTCTCTCATCCATTTTACTTTCCACTCACTCCTGTCAGCGGAGAGGATGCACTGGCCCCACGCTCGATCACACGACCCATTCCGGCAAGATATGCCGCCCGGCCAGCCTCGATCGCCTTCTTAAACGCACCTGCCATGGCAGGAATATCTCCTGCTGTTGCAATGGCCGTGTTTGCCATGACTGCAGCTGCTCCCATTTCCATGGCTTCACAGGCCTGGGAAGGTTTCCCAATCCCTGCATCCACAATGATCGGAAGATCTATCTCATCGATCAGGATCTGGATAAAGTCCTTGGTGCAAATTCCTTTGTTGGATCCGATAGGTGCGCCCAAAGGCATGATACAGGCAGCCCCGGCATCCTTTAAAGCCTTTGCCGCATTCAGATCCGGATACATATAAGGCATCACGACAAACCCTTCCTTTGCCAGGATTTCAGTTGCTTTAACCGTCTCATAATTATCGGGCAGCAGATATTTTGTATCCGGGATCACTTCCACTTTTACAAAAGGACTGCCACAGATTTCTCTGGAAAGTCTGGCAGTGCGCACCGCATCTTGGGCCGTTCTGGATCCTGAAGTATTGGGCAGCAGTGTGACTCCTTCCGGAATATAGTCCAGGATATTTTCTCCTGTCTGATCTGCCCGGCGAAGTGCCATGGTGATGATCTGGGCCCCTGCATTTTCCACTGCTGCTTTGATCAGTTCAAAAGAATATTTCCCAGATCCCAAGATGAAACGGGAATCAAACTCATGGCCTCCCAGCATCAGTGTGTCTTTTTTTATCTCTGTCATTTTTATCTCTCCTTTTCTATAATAATCTGTGTGATCAAATTGGCTTCATGTCCGGCACAAATGGCAACTCTTGGAGCCATCAGCCCCATTTTACCGCCAGAATCGCTGACCTGGTCTCCACACAGATAAAACTGCTTGGTGACTCTTCTGGTGCGAATCTCATTACTGTTTCCATACCCTGCCATCCCCGAAGCGCTGACCACGATTTTTTCCGGATAGCTCTCCAGGATGCCGTTTACCAGCATCGCCTTGCATTCCGGAATGTCAAACGCCTCGCAGACGATCTCGTCCGCCTGAAATAATTCTTCCAAGTTTTCCTCTGTCACTCTTTGACAGTCTGTCCGGATATCCAGATAGGGATTGATCTCCAGAAGTTCCTCTTTCAAGGCATCTGTTTTATATCTTCCTACATCTTTTAAAAAATACTGCTGGCGGTTCAGATTGGTCAGATCCACCCGGTCAAAATCTACCAAATGAAGGTGTCCCACACCGATGCGGGCCAACGAAACTGCCACATTCGATCCAAGACCTCCAAGTCCGGCCACCGCCACCTTGGCCCGGCCAAGTTTTTCCTGCACGTCTACAGAATGTCTGGCTGCCAGCGCCTGCCAGATATCCTCCTTCGTCGGCTTCATCCTAGCCACCTCCTACAAAACTTACCACTTCCAGCACATCCCCGTCATGAAGCAGGGTCTCTTCATACTGACTTTTGGGAATGATTTTTTCATTCAGTTCTACTGCGATCCGACTCTTTTGATATCCTTCCTTCTCCAGAAACTCCGACAGCAGCGTTTCTTCTGCCAGCGTCCTGTCCTCTCCGTTTACTCTGATCATGGATCCTCCTTTCCCGGAACCAAAAGTATCTAAATAAAAAAGAGTTCACAAAGGACTACACCCGCGGTGGTGTACCCCTTCATGAACTCTCGTCCACTCTCTGTTTCCGATATAAATCTGTGAAATAGTATACCATAGCCCCGTCAAATGTCAAGCCGTCATCAACGGAACCTACTTATTTTTTCCGATACTGAGACGGGGTGCACTGATAGACCTCCCGGAAGGATTTTGCAAAATAGCTCATTTCTCCAAAGCCGCATTGAGCCGCAATATCTGAAATCTTTCTGGAAGTCGTTTCCAGAAGATTTGCGGCTCTTTGAAGGCGGTAGGCTTTTAGATAAGCGATGGGTGATATGTCAAGAACGTTCCGGAAGCACCGCAGACATTCACTTTCACTGACCGATGCGCTGCCGGCAATGTCCCGGACCGTAAGATTTTCCCCAAAGTGTTCTTTGATAAAGGTCAGCATTTGTTTCATCCGCTGGTTATAACGCCTGGATTTTTCCGCATTATCCATCAATATGTGGGGCCTGCTGCCGCCGATCAACAACAAAAGACGGGTCAGATATTCCCGCACCTGGCTCTCATACCCATAATCTTCCTTCCCACAGCTTAGCCAGGCTGCTTCAATCAAATCCCTCTTTGCTTTCTGAAGATCCTGATCCAGCTTCAAAGACTCCATCTGTGGATGTTCCATCACCGGGCGCACATACTTTTCCCAGAAAATGCTGCTCTCTTCTGCCCCTACAATCTTCGGATGAAAAGCCAGGATCCGGATCCTGCACAAACCTTCTTTTAAATTTTTGATCTCATGAAGCGTTCCGCTGTTAATAAAAAATCCGTCTCCTTTTAGCAGCTTCCACTCATGCTCCGGGGTACGAAGCACCACTTCTCCTTCTACCACGATCCCTGTTTCCATTTCCTCATGCCAGTGCCAGGGAATCGACTTTTTCTCCAAATCATCAAAATAACACCCCACCAGAAATCCAGGCGAAAAATGCTGCAAATCCTCATGGCCGTATTCATCGACGACCGTATCACCCATAATGATCATCATTTCCTCCGTTTTGACGTTTTTATCATATTATTTGGCTGTATCCTATTATTTTTTCGCTTTATTTGATGATATAATCATACTATAAGCAGGGGACATATACAAGACCACTCCGAAAATAACTATCCTGGAGGATCCAATATGTATACGATCACAAAACGTCAGCTTATGCTACTTACTTTAGGCGGATTTCTAAGCTATCTGCTTTTCGGCATTTTTGACAGCATGCGAGGAGCCACCCTTTCTACGCTCCTGTCGGATTTGCATTTTAATTACGCTTCCGGCGGAACCATCGTCATGGGACAGTACGCCGGATACTTTACTGCCACTTTACTGGTGGGTGTGCTGGCAGACCGGATCGGCCCCAAGTTGACTCTGATTTTGGCTGGGGCGAGCCTGGTGTTTGGGGTTGTGGGCTACTCCATTTCCTCCAAGACACTTTCCTTAATCGCCTTTATCTTTTTTATCGGGATCGGCCTGGGTTCTTTAGAGCTTGGCGGCTGCAATATCATCACCGCTCTTTACCAGGAAAAAAAAGGCCGGTACTTAAATATCCTTGCTGCGATCGCCGGGTGCGGCGCATTTGTTACCCCTATGATCGCCGGTCTGCTTCTGGACCAGGGAATGTCCTGGAGAGTGATCTACCGCATTGGGCTAATCATTGCGGTTCCGGTCACCTTCTATTTTATCCTCTTAAAGCTTCCTCTGGCCCTCAGAAGCGCCGGCAGCACCCATAAAGGAACGGTACCCTCCGAAAAAAGGACACACATTCCTTCGCAGTTTGGAATCTGGATCATGAATGTTTCGAACTTCGCTTATATGGCAGCCGAAATCGGTACTGCCAGCTGGTTGGTGGACTTCTATCAAGATATCAAACATTTTTCTGTGATAGAAAGCTCCACCGGCCTTTCCCTTTTTTACATCGGCATCACAGCAGGCCGGTTTGCCGGAAGTCTTTTTGTAGACCGCCTGGGCCATATTCCCAGTGTGCTCTTTACTTCTGTCGGCGCAGCCTTTTGCATCCTGGCAAGTGTATTTGGTCCGGATCAACTGGCAATCCTGGCCTCCATTACTGGATTTTGCTACTCGATTATCTTCCCCACCTCTACCGCTATCGTATCGGGACTTTCTTCGTCACACAGCGGACGGACACTTGGGATCTTCCTGGCCTTTGGAGGCCTTGGCGGTATGTTCGGGCCCTGGATCGTCGGCATTGCAAGCGATCTTATCGGGCTGGAGTATGGAATGGCAATGAACTGCATCTTCTGTGGAGCAATCTTTTTATCCATTTTTTTCGTAAAAAAATGGAGCACTTCCCTCATTTTGCTGGGAAAACCACAGAAATCCCGGTAATGATTTTCTTCCATATATTCTCTTAAGCGTTCGCTTAGCTCAAATCTCATCATCTTCTATTCTCCTTTCATACTGACTGTCATTTTTCTATATAATAACGGATGTCAACGTCCGTTTCCGTAATAGCATCACCAAAACTTGCGCTTGTTTTTGTCCATATAGAGAGGTACAATAACTATATGATACAAAAGAGGGGGAGAGTCTGTTTCATCTTCCGAAAGGGACTCAACAAAAAAAATGTCTGAATTTGAAGAACACAGAAAAAAAGCCCTGGAGCATCAAAGCCACCAGGGACATCTACCATTTTCTTCTGAGGGCGATCAGAACTTTTTTATCTTTTTATTTGAGCTGATCCTTCTTGGCATCCTGTTGGCAGCCCTGACATCACTTGCTTTTCCTTCTACACAACAAAATCAGAAAAAGACTGCCCAAGCGTCAAAAAACTTGTCCGCCAAGGCCACCTGGACCGCCGCCGGAGACATTGTCTTCCATGGGCCGATTTTAAACTCAGAGACTTATTACAATTCTGAAGAGGACAGCTACGACTATGCTCCTATTTTCGACTACTGCCGCTCTCTTCTGAAGCAGACAGATATCTCTACTGTCACGCTGGAAACCTCCCTTGCCGGCAAGGACGCCGGCTACAGTGGTTACCCTATGTTCCGGTCCCCGGATGAGCTGGCAGACTCCCTGTCCGGATGTGGCTTCGACATGGTCAATCTGGCCAGTAACCACCTCCTTGACGGAGGCGACGAGGGACTCCTTCGGACCATGGATGTGCTGAAAGAAAAGAAGCTTTCGTATATGGGCACCCGTTCTGGCAAAGACCAGAAGCGATACGAAATCGTGGATGTAAACGGCATCAAAGTCGGTGTCATCAGTTATGTTTATGAGACCACGGAGGAAGAAGGGGAACCTTCCATTAATGCAATCCCTGTGTCAGAAGACATCTCTCCTTTGATCAATTCCTTTAACTACCATGATCTGGATACCTTTTACAGCCAGATGGAAAACTCCTTTGACGCCATGAAAAAAGAAGGGGCTCAGTATACCATTGCCTATATGCACTGGGGAACTGAATATCAGACCCAGCAGTCCCAAGAGCAAGAAGAAATTGCCCAAAAGCTCTGTGATATCGGAATCGACGCACTGATCGGGAGCCACCCCCATGTGATCCAGCCGGTGGACATCTTGACTTCCCCAGACAGCGGACACCAGATGCTCTGCGCCTATGCAATCGGCAACTTCCTGTCCAATCAGCAGATTGCATACATGCAGGAGGAGCTTCCGACCGGAGAAACTGAAGACAGTTATCTTCTCTCCCTTTCTCTTTCCAGGGATTCGAAGGGGAAGGTATCTCTGACCAAGGCCACTTTCACGCCGATGTGGACCCATCGATACGAAGGTGACAACGGTGCTGTATTTGTTGTTCTTCCGGTAAATGATACTGAACAGCTAGAAGATATGACCGGCATCGCCGACATCAAAGAGCAGGCCGATGAATCCGCTGCAAGAACACAGGCCATCATCGGCGAAGGCGTGGAAAAAGTCGAAAATTCTCTGCCTTTAAAATCTGCTCTGTAAAAAAATACTAATTAATTCCACAAATAAGCAAAATAATATTTTTTATTATTTATTGTTACCCTATAGTCACCATCGCCAGCAGTGCATTTCCATTTATATAAAAACGGAAATACTCGTTCAACTTTTATCTTCTCTTCCCTTTCTGTACTTTCTACATGGGGTTTCTTAAACCCCAAATTAAAAAAGTACACATTTTTCATTACTGCTCCGTTGTGACGACTGATTCGGTCGATTTCATAGATATGTATATCAATTATATCTTGTTTATCAAAGTCATCTACTTTTATCCTGGTAATCATTCCATCTTTGGCAAATGCTATCGGGCTTATTCCTTTTATTACAATAAATAATAAACACATTACTATTATAATATAGCTCGTCTTTTTTTTGATCACCATACTCCCTCCTACAATAGTAAAGTCCTTTATGCAACTACTCTTTCAATGAATCTTTCTACAATTCCTTCATTTTCACCAAAATACTCTGGTAAAAAGTTTCCTGATCCGTATCTTTCCTCAGATCATCCAATATCACACCGTCCTTCAAAAGAATCAGTCTGCTGCAGTAACTGGCCATTTTAGGGTCATGGGTTACCATGACAATCGTTTTTCCTAAATCTTGATTTATCTGGGTTAAGGTAGAAATCACAACGTCTCCAGATTTAGAATCTAAATTTCCAGTTGGTTCATCTGCCAAAATTAATTCGGGATCATTTATTAATGCACGGCATATCGCCACCCTTTGTTTTTCGCCCCCCGACAACTCGTACGGCTTTTTGTCCAGTAAATGCTGAATTCCAAACTGCCTTGCATTTTCTTGCGCTTTCTGGATACACTCTTGCGCTTTTCCCTTATCTAAGATCTTCGGCAACATAATATTTTCCCGGACAGTCAAACTGTCCATTAAGTAAAAATCCTGAAATACAAAACCAATCTCTCTACGACGGATGTCTGCAAGCTCATCTTTCCACAGTTCTTCCGTATCGTTTCCCTTAAAGTACAGCTTGCCGCCAGTCTGACGGTCGATCATACCGAGGATTTTTAAAAGTGTTGTTTTGCCACAGCCGGAACGTCCCATAATACCGACAAATTCTTGAGCCCTTACTTCAAAATTGAGTCCCTTTAAAACCTTGATTTCGTCTTTGCCTTTCTGTGCGCCGCTCTTCGTATAATTGCGAATTAATTCTTTTGCTTCTAAGATGATTTCTCCTTGATTCTCCATCACTCTTACAATCCCTTTCTAAGCTATTTATTTAACTGAATGCTCCATCCCCTAATTCGTCTATATATCTATGTCCTTATCTCCTTCTACTACCCGTACCACATTTCTCTGGATCATCTTCATATTCAGGATCTGTGCAAGCACATAGACTCCCCATACCAGGAGCCCCCATTTCAGATAGGCCGCCATATCCGACGTCTGATAAAGACGAAGCTTCCACAGGATTCCTGTCAGCGCCAACGAAACGCCCGCCCCCAGCAGAAGAGGTATCTGTACATAACGGGAAATCTCCCGCTTCATAAGACGGATCCTCTCCTTCTCTTCCATGCCAAAGGTCTCCATAAACCGGTAATCCTGTTTCAATTCCGGCAGATCCATCTTTACCTTCATCCGAAAAAGGAAAATCCCCACCACCAGCAGCATCAGAAGTACGATGCCATTTACAATGGTTTCCATCTGCCGCTCCATCTCTCTCTGGTGCTGCCCTTCCCTTCCGATGTAGGCGCTCTTTACCAGCGGATCAAAATCTTCATCAAAAGCATGGCTTTTTCGGAACTCACCCAGGATTTCATCCGCCCGTTCCTGATATTCCTCTGGAACGTTAACCAGCTTTAACTGGGTAGGCCACTCGTGGATGGTCACCTCGGGTACCGCATCTTCCGCAGATACCGGCTCTCCCGTCAGAAGATCGGTGGTCTTCCAAGAATCCTTTACGGATTCAAAATAAGCATCCGAGAACACAATCAAATTCTCATACTTCCCCTGCCGGAAAGCACCGATCAAGGCTTCCCGCTCTTCGCTTATGATCTCTCTTGGGGGATACGTCTCCTCTCGTGTATATTCGTTGTGGGCAAGTAATGCCTGTCCGATGTGCACATAAGGTTCATCTGTCCACAGGTACCAATCCAACGGCTTGGCTTTCGATGCCTGATCTTGCTGGTATACCACATGGATCTTTCTGCCTTCAGCGTCCAGATTCAGATCCTCCCAGGGCTCTCCAGCCAGTTCCTTCAACGCCCGGTAGGTGGTTTCTGAAATGCCGATATTCTGACCCTGCTGGATCACAATCTCTACAAACTGATTCGGCATTTCCGTGTTGTCCAGGGTCGTAGCCCGCACCATGGGAAAGCTGTAAATCTTTGCCTCACACTCCGCCTCAAGCCGCTCAAAATACTGGCCGTCCTGGCTGTTTGCCAGATAGACATAATCATAGGGATACATATCCGCCGGATCATCTGCAATCCGGGTGGAAATAAACTTGATGGAAAACAGGCTTAATGCAAACACATGCACCACCATCAAAAGCGAAAGATATCTGGCTGTGGTCCGGAACCGGTAGCGCAGCCGGTAAATCCTTGGCAGTGCCGGTAAACCTTCCTCGATATTCCGCTGCAGCTTCGCAAGCCTCATCCCCCACACGCCCCGGAACGTAAGCGCTACACACAACAGCAGGGCGCAGGCCAGGATGATGCTCTCTGCCATTCTTCTTTGCTGATAAAAATACAGGCAGAGGATCCCCAAGATTCCAGCTGCCGCCGTCGATACTTTCGGGAACCTTCCCGTCAGCGACTCCCACTTAGCCACCGTATTCCTGGTATCCGTGGATCCGCTGCTCCCGCGCATCTCCAGGGAAACCGCATAGGCACATAGTCCAAGAAGCGCCATCCCCACAAATGTCCAGATATAGACGCTAGTCCCTGCCATGCCACTGCTTTCATATCCCGGAAGCCATCTTTCAATCCCCTTGCACAAGAAGTATAATATCACGCTTCCTGCCGCATACGCTCCCAGCACCGACGCCACAAGGCAGGCCAGCAGTTCTCCGATCCTGGTCGCAAAAAGCGTACCGCTTCGAATCCCCATGGTTTCGATCAGTCCGGTACTGGCAAGCTTCCGTTTCTGATAGAAAGACAGGGTCGAAGAGACCAGGAACAGTCCGATAAACACGACCGCCACCAGGAAGTCCCTCATGATCTCTATCAGGCCTAAGCCCAGCATGCCGCCGTCCTCTCCGTAGCTTCCGGAAAAGTTCTGATAGATCCCAAGTCCCAGGAAGAGAAACAGGGTGGACAAAAACGCCGACAGGAGGAGAAAGGCCATATCCTTCCAGCGGTACTTCAGATCCTTCCACAGAATCCAGTAAAACAGCTTGGAATAATGCCCTGGGAACCGGAGTCTGCGCTTTCGCTCTTTTCGGTAGGCCCGCCGGGCCGCACGCTCCGCTTTGACTTTTCTTGCAGACTCGTCCCAGGCCTCCAAAGCCCGGATCACCAGATAGAAAATTCCCGCGGTAATCACCGCAAAATAAGGATAATAATAGGTAAATGTCCCAAGAATTTGCTGATTCCCTATAAAGACATCATCCGGCGCCACAATATTTCCGGCAAGGTATATCAGTACACCGCCAATCGCACCTGGAATTGCCGAACACATCTTAAATCGGAATCCCGTCACGCCGCCAATCACAGCGATCACAGAAAGTACCTGCGCCACCGTCATAAGCCCCGCAATCAATGCAAACTGTACAGCGAACACTGGCAGATTACCACCCAACTCAAGGCTCAACGGGAACTCCTGCTTCATAAGTTCCGTCACACCGCCTTCCCGAACGATAGCCAAAAGATAGGTGATGCTACTGTAGGTATGCTCCGCTCCCCGGATCCAGGGATAAAAGTAGTAGACCTGTACTAGAATTCCAAAAATCAATAGCCATATGTAATATCTATTTATTCTTTTCATAACCATACCTCCCCTTTTACGGTCTATACCCACATACCAGCATAGGACCATAGATCCCTATTCCTGTATGACAGAATGTCTCTTTTACGAACATCTAAACCCTGTTAAACAGCAATATATATCTCCCCATGATCCAGCTTCAGCACCACATCCGCCTCCCCCGCCACAGCATCTGAATGAGTTACCACGATTACACATCTTTCCTGTTCATGTGCATTATCTTTTAAAATCTGTGTAATCTCTTCCGCTGTATCTTCGTCCAGATTCCCTGTGGGTTCATCAGCCAAAATCATCGGAGCATGGCTTGCCAGGGCCCTGGCAAGCGCCACTCTTTGTTGCTGTCCACCAGACAACTTCAACACATTTCTCCTTGCTTCTTCTTCGCTGATTCCCAGACTTTTCAATATGGGCATCGGGTCTTCCTTTGCTGTCAAAAGTACATTCTCTTTTGGCGTCATATATTCGATCAAGTTATAATTCTGAAATACGAACGCCACATTGTTCCTCCGATGCCATGCCAGCCCCTTCCCTTTCTCCATAATGCTTTGCCCCTCATACAGGATTTCTCCACTTTTTGGCTCATCCAGTCCTCCGATCAAAGACAAAAGTGTGGTTTTCCCACAGCCCGATGGCCCGCAAATTGCATAGAACTTTCCTTTTTCAAAAGAAAGATTAATCCCCTTCAACACCGGTTTGTCACTGAAATAATAGTACCCCACTTCCTTTAATTCTAATACTGCCATCTTTTTCTCCTTTATATCATCTGCAAAATTATAGTTTCTCACCTTAATCCGTTGAGAGAATCCCTGTAGGCTCCATGATGAACATCCAAATGGATGCCAGCACTGTGGAGACTACCAACATTCCACATCCCATTCCTGCTGCAATTCCAATACTTAGAGCATCCAACTGAAGTTTCAGTCCGAGCATTCTTTCCCCTATCGGCCTACTGCTAAAAAACCTTCCCAATGATAACCTGGAATTTTTCGTACCTGTTCCACGACTTGAGCCAGCAACGCCACATTTTCTACACCTGCCTCAGCTTGATAGCAGCAACTGCAACTGTATTATAAAACATGCTATCATCCCCATATTACAAGAGAGTTTCTCTACTGCTTTAAAACGATATATTACTATACAAAAATTATAATATAATTAGAATGTTTTTTCATTTAAATATCTGTATTTGATAACATTTTTTAGGATAAAGCTATCTCTTCTATCCGCCTTATTGCTACATATTCAATCCACTTTATATTTATTATCTGAATTAAAATATATCCCGCCACAAGCGGAGCAAAATGAATGAAATAGCTCTGAATATCATCCGCATTAAACATTCGAAGTTGAAACAAAATACAGGTAAATATTATGACAACTGGCGCAGCTAGTGCAAACGGAACATGCAAGTATCTGGATATATCCTGTTTTACATACCGGATCCTTTCCTTCTGACGCATCCCTAATCTTTCCATGAAAAGGTATCTCTTTGCCAGATCCGGTAAATCCATTTTTATTCTCATATGAACCAGAAACAAACTAACTAACAGAAGCATAATCTCAACAAACCCATTTAGCAGAATTTCCATACGATGTTCCATATTCCTCTGACTTACCAACTCATCTTTATCATAAACACGCCGTACCAGCGGATCATATTTTTCCTCACTGTTGTACTGCTTTCGAAATTCTCCCAATATTTCCCGAACCGGGTTTTTATACGCTTCCGACACTCGAAGCAAATATAAGCATGTTGCAGACTCTTCTATCCTTTCGTCTCTGTTCTCCCCCTCTTCCAGCTTTTTCCCCGTAATAATACTCGTCTCTTTCCAGCTGTCTTTTATTTTCTCAAAATACTCATCCGAAAATACAATGATGTCCTCATATCGCCCCTGTCTCAATGTTCCTATCAGACTTCCCGTTTCTTCTCCTATCACTGTACGCGGCGGATATACTTTTTTTCTGTCATAGCGGTTACATGCTAATACCGGATTTCCAATATGGAGATAGGGCGTTTGTGTCCACAAGTACCAGTCCACCGGCTTTGCCTTGGCCGCCTGATCTTGCTGGTAAATGACATATATATCATTGCCGTCTGCATCTAAACCAAGACTTTCTAATACTTTCTCTCCTCTTAAGGCTTTCAGCTCCCTGTATGTACTTTCTGATATCCCGATATGTTGTCCCTGCGGATGAATCGGCAGACGATATTCATTAGGTGCTTCTGTCCCATCTACCGTAGTGACCCTTACCATTGGGAATTCATAGATTTCTGCAGCAAACTCCTCCTCAATTTTGTCAAAATAGCGCGAGTCTTTCGTGTTTGCCAGACATACAAAATCATAAGGAAACAATTCTTCAGGATCCGCGACTATCTGGCTCGATATAAATTTTGCTCCAAAAAATGTAATCACACAGATATGGAGTATCGCCAAAAGCGACAGATTCAGAACCAGTGTTTTATATTTGTGAAAAAGGATATGGAGTCTGAGAAGTTCTTTGCAATACTTTTCCTGATTTTCTTTCTTATGCTCCAAAAAAATAATCCAGCCATTGTAAAAGCACACGGTCATGGCTATCAAAAATACAGCAAAGATCCCGATGCTTTCCGCCATTCTCCTTTGGGAAAAGCCCACTCCGCATAAGATCATGACAAATCCCCCTGCCGCTGTGCCCAAATAGCGCAGTCTTCCCGGCATTTTTTCACTGCCCACAGCGCGGTTTCTCGCATCCAGGGATCCTTTTTTAGTGCTCATGTCCCGGGACATTCCCTCTGAAAACAGAATAAGCAGCACAATCCCTGACAACATAACCAGTTGAGCCTCTGTGCTCATATATCCTAGTCTGGCAACTTCAGACAATTGCTTTTCTAAGACTGTCCGCAGCAGCCATAACACCATATTTCCTAAAAGTCCCGTCATCGCCAATACGATAAGAATACTTAAAAAAACCTCACCTCCCCATAATGCGGCAAGCGCTTTTTTCCGCATGCCAAGGGTCTCATATAAGCCCATATTCGCCGTTCTTTTTTTTCGATAGAAGGAAAATACTACCGTCAGCAGAAACACCGAGACCAGAGAACCTACTACGATGAAATTCAAAACAATCTCTACCAACCCCAGGCCAAGCATCCCAAAGTCTTCTCCGTAGCCAGCAGAAAGGATACCGTAAACACCTCCGCCGGCAAATAAAAATAATGCGCATAAAAACTCTGCCAGCAGGAGAAACAAAAAATCCTTCTTCCGATAACTTAGATCTTTCCAGATAACCCGGTAATAAAGGCCACAATATTTCCCAGGGAAGGCCAGTCGTCTTTTGCGTTCCTGCTTATCAAGCTTTCGCTGAACACGTTCCTCTTTAGCTCTTTTCGTTGCCTCATCCCATTGCTCTGTCATCTTGATCAGCATCATCCATATAAATCCGCCGACTGCAAAAATCAGAAAATAGCCATATACAGACATGGGAATAGAAAGTTCCATTCCCTCCGGCAGACTTGACGCTCCCTCTAACGTCTGATAATAGAAAAACGCCAGCATAATCCCTAATATCCATACGGAAACAGTCAGAATTTTTGTCCATTGATACCCGAGGCATGAGGCTACGGTATAGATAAAAACCAATATTTGTAAAAATAACAGTATTCCCATAAGCACGGAAAATAACTGCTCCGAAAATTTAACACCGCCTGCAATACCACCTGGCAGCTCACCCGTATAACCAGAAAGAAACGCACCCCGGAAAAGTTGTTCAAACCCTTCCTTATACCCTTTCAAAATATATGTAAAGGCATTATATCTTTTCGTACCCGAATTTAACCACGGCACCAAAAAATAGATTTGGGCCAAAATACCTATTGCAATATTTATAGTTTTAATTTTTGTAATTCTTTTTGGTTTGCTCATATCTCTATAATTCCTTTTGGGTATAATCCCTGAACACGACAGCATCCTTATGAACCACTCGCTATCCGCCCATGATCCAGCCTCAGAGCCACGTCCGCTTTCCTCGCCACAGCATCAGAATGAGTTACTACAATCACACTTCTTCGCTGATTCCCAGGCTTTTCAATATGGGCATCCGTACTCCTCTTCTTAAAACATATCCTACACGTTTGTTGACAGGATCTCTTTTGGCTGCATACGAAAGACCGGGATACACGCTACCAATGTGGAAATCAGGAGGATAATATATCCAATTCCAGCCATAGCCGCTACCTGTGCTGCACTCAACTGTAACTCAAGATTGAAGATTCTTTCTCCCAATGGTCCCGCTGTAATTACTGCCATAGCTACTGACGTAGGGAGAGCTGCCAGCATGATTAGTGCATTTTCCAGAATGTATTGCCCCACCACTTCTGTCCGTCCAATTCCTACAGACATCAGGATCCCTGCTTCGTATCTCCGATCTCTGCTCCACATGAAAAGCATCAGTCCCAAGATAATAGTGCTACACACGCTAATCCCAGCGATAAAAATCTTAAGGAACAGATCCATACGATTCAGAGGGTCTGCCATATCATGGTATTCCTTGTTGTTTTTATCAATCGTATATCCCTCCCAGTGATATCCCGGGAGCTTTGTCACCTGGTCTGTGATCTCATCCAGCTGTGCCACATCTTCCACATAAAACACTGCTCCCCTTGAGTAAGACTGCAATGGATGCCCCACCACCTGGCTCTGCATCTGACGTACAAACGATGTGTTGGTGAAGATAAGGTTTTCCTTCATATCGCACTCTGCCACCTGCGAGTCCGTAGTTTTCTGCGAATCGATCATCTCATAGATCCCTATAATCTCCGCTACCCCGGAATCAAACACTTGTCCCTCCGCGCCCGAGGGCCGCAATTTGATCGAATCCCCCACAGACAGTCCGTTCAGCTTTGCCAGCTCTTCTGAAATGACTGCTCTTCTTTCATCTGTCTTTTCAATCTGTCTGCCTTCGGTCAGCCGGAACATCCCCAGCGTAAAATACTCATTTTCTCCGCTATTGGTATTTCCGATCACCTGGGCAAGACTGGCCTCCGGATCTCCTTCTGCCGAAAGTCTTCCCGGCACCAGCTGGATATCCTCCACATACATAAACGCCAGGTCAAGTCCGTTACAGCTGCTAACTCCCTGCAGCCTTGAGACATCATCCAGCATTGCATCATCGACAGGCTCTTTAGACCCGTGCTCTATGTCTGTCTCAATATGAAAATATCCTACCATTGACTCCCGGAGTTCTCGGCTCGCCGTCTGCACTGCATCCCTGGCCATCATGCTGACAAGCACCAGGAAACTAATCGCCACAAGTATGGCAAACAGAATTATCGTCCTACCCTTATTTCTCCACAAAAACAAACATGCACGCCCTACCATTTTTTATATCCTCTCTTGAAAATTTTTTACTTTAATAATTCTAATTTGTCATTTTTTATTTGGTAAATACACTGCATCTTTTGAAGCGTTCCCATCCTATATGTAATGCAAATCAAAGTAGTCTACGAATCAGCTGACTAGCTTCTTATATCTGTAGAAATCTAGTTAATTGTTTTAGACATATCAAAATTCTTTTTATCGCCTTTTAATTATTGTAAACTTTTTATCCAATTACTTCCCCTTATATTTTATAATAAATCGGATACTGATTTTTTTAGTATTTTTCTAATACCATTCACCACTCCTATGATTGCAATCACTACATTTCCAACAATGGTTACTAATATCAACTCTATTGGTATTGCTTGATCAAAAGAAATTTCATTCATTGCCGTTTTATTAATAATAGGAAGTCTCGTCCAATTATCAGATATGTATATTTCTTCAAATTCTTCTTCTCCTACAGGCTCCAACTGAGCTTCCACCGAAGAAAATACTTGTTCTTTTGTTGGAATATATATCACTATGCTAATCGCCACAGCTACAGAAACTATTAAGAGACATTCGATTATAATTTGTCCTATAACTTCCTTGCATGTAACCCCAACGGAACGTAATATACCAATCTCCTTTCTCCTCTTCTTGATCCATAAATTCATCAATAACAATAGAATCACTACACATACCAATATTCCTGTTATCATCAATACCGCGACAATACGAACCAGACGTTTCAACGGTATAACAGAATTCTGATAAGAACTATCATCCGCCTCGATTAATAAACCCTCTGTAGAATCCATATTATCTACTTGCTTCATGATCTTATCCAAATATTGTGGGCTGTCCACGAAAACAGTAACATCTGTAAATCCCACTTGGGGCTCGTTTACTCCCCCCATATTATATAATGAATTCTTTGTGTTCTGATCAATAAAAAGCGTATTTTCAATCAATTGAGTTTCCAACGTGTACACTGTTTGTTCCTGTTCAAAATGAATATCAAACAGGCCGACTATTTCAACTTTCACAGGCTCTCCTATTGTTTTATCGTGTTGCTCCGGGCTTAATGACAGCAACCCTTCTTTTTCTTCCAAATAAAAAGAATCCCCCGTTTTAAGTTGATTACGCTTTGCCATTTGTGTAGATATTACTGCTTTGTTACAGTCCTCTTCCACAATATTCCTTCCTTCTACTATTTCACATACCCCTATCCGAAAATATTCATGGAACTCTCCTCTGGTACATGGAATAATCTCTGGCACTTGCGACCATAATTCCCAATATTCCATGGGCATTCCCCCATATTGTAAATCCTCTGGGTGCTCAAGATAATATTGAAAACTGTCTGTCCGTGCTGCTGGTTTTAACTTTAAATTCGTCCATGCACTTATCGTTTCATTCGGAAAATATGCTGTCACATGCTCTAATGTAATAACCTCGTCCACAATATCAAACGTTACTAACGGTCCAGTATACCAAAAGCTATTTTCATCTTCTCGGTAAAGAGATCTATCCTCCAAATTCGCTTTCAACCGAAAGCTGGTGCCCAACTTCTCTTGAATTTCCCCTACCTCACTATTTGTAGCTATGATCAAAGAACCACCTATCAAAAATAAAAAGCTAATTAAGCAAATAATGCTTATTAAAATTACACTCTGCTTTTTATTTCGTAAAATATAAACGAAAGCTCTCTTCCATATATTCATAATACTTCTCCCAAAAAGATTTTCTCTTTAGCTTCTGAAGATTTGTTTCTCCCGCCACCTGTTCTCGTTAAGAGTGTTTCCTGAATCCTGTTCTTTTGTTTCTGCCATCATCTTCTTTATCTCCTTAACTTAGACATTTCAATCCCCTGCATCGTTAAATCCCTTTTTCTTTTCCATTTTAATCTCCTCCTTTCCTTAAGAGATTTATCTACCCCACTGTCTATCAAAATTGTTCCATATGAATAGCTCATTTTACAATACAAAAGTTTCCGAAATACTTTTGTATACAAATATAAAACGATCTGATTGCGAAGATTTACAAATATCACCGTCTGAAATATTGTTACTATTTCTTCTATAAGTGCAATAACCAGGAGAGAACCCGAAATAATTAGAATAATATGTATATTTCTGTTGATCATCCCCTTATCCATCAGCACCTGGATCACTAATGGACGGCAAAATGAGGAACCTGTTAAAATCATATAAAAAAAACAATTAACACAAAATATCTTTTTTGTATTCTCCCATTCCTCATATTATAATAATTCCTTTTATCGCCTTTTAATTATGTCAGAGTATGATAAATAAACTCTGCCGCTGTATCTAACGTTTTAATCATTTGGTAATTTTCAAATACTATTCTCATCCTCTTATATTCCATATCTATTTCAATATCAAAATCAATCTGCTTTTTTGCTTTCTCTGTCTCTGAAAGAATCACAAATATTAGATCCGTTTTGTAGTGCTTTTCCATAAGTAATATCTCATTTTTTAATCTGTGTGGTGCTTTTATCTTTCTTAATCGGATATCATTTCTGCACATCGTAACGAGACCACTCGTTTGAAATCCATAATTATCAAAAAGATCATCCATAATTTTTTGACTATTTATGATTGTCTTTTCATAGTTTCTTCCATGTATCAAAATCAATGGCCCTTTTATTTCTCTCAAACATGATTTTGGCAAAAACACATCCCTATGAATAACCGGAAGTCTTTGAATTATTTCTGATATTGAATTACCTCTATCTAACTCCTTGTAAATTTGAGCTACAACAACAGGAACCGCAAGACTGTTGAGCGGAGAGTAATGGTGTTTCAACACCACTTCCAGTCTACAGTTTGCATATATATCTGCTCCACAAAAGTCTTTTGCTACACGAGCCATTGTTCCCGGCCGCAAATACCCATTTTTATCCGCTCGCACACCTATAACAAATGGATAACTTCCTGGGATCGTCATATATCCGTTATTATCCATGGCCGCCACAACTACACTATTTTCAGCTAATTCTTTTATACAGTCATATAAAGTTCTATTTTCAGAAAGAAAGGTTGTTACCGCACTCAAACTTACAAGATCTACTTTTAACTTTATGCATAATCGTAATGCTTTCAACAGCTGCTCTGTCGTACCACCAAGTTTTCCTCTTTCGCCAAGAGAATCTGCCAAAATCTGAATATTTACTAATTCATATCCCTCTATATATAAATCAAGGATTTTGGCAATCATTGTCCCATGGGAAATTTGTCCTTTTGCTGTATATGGGTTAGGCGCCTGATCTGTTAGATTATAAAAATGGAAACGAGAACAATGTAATTCATCTGGATCTATTGCTGTATCAATTATTGCAATTTTTTTCATCTAATTTTTATCACCTTATATTCTATAATAAATCACATACTGATTTTTTTAATATTTTTCTAATACTGTTCACCACTCCTATGATTGCAATCACTACATTTCCAACAATGGTTACTAATATCAACTCTATTGGTATTGCTTGATCAAAAGAAATTTCATTCATTGCCGTTTTATTAATAATAGGAAGTCTCGTCCAATTATCAGATATGTATATTTCTTCAAATTCTTCTTCTCCTACAGGCTCCAACTGAGCTTCCACCGAAGAAAATACTTGTTCTTTTGTTGGAATATATATCACTATGCTAATCGCCACAGCTACAGAAACTATTAAGAGACATTCGATTATAATTTGTCCTATAACTTCCTTGCATGTAACCCCAACGGAACGTAATATACCAATCTCCTTTCTCCTCTTCTTGATCCATAAATTCATCAATAACAATAGAATCACTACACATACCAATATTCCTGTTATCATCAATACCGCGACAATACGAACCAGACGTTTCAACGGTATAACAGAATTCTGATAAGAACTATCATCCGCCTCGATTAATAAACCCTCTGTAGAATCCATATTATCTACTTGCTTCATGATCTTATCCAAATATTGTGGGCTGTCCACGAAAACAGTAACATCTGTAAATCCCACTTGGGGCTCGTTTACTCCCCCCATATTATATAATGAATTCTTTGTGTTCTGATCAATAAAAAGCGTATTTTCAATCAATTGAGTTTCCAACGTGTACACTGTTTGTTCCTGTTCAAAATGAATATCAAACAGGCCGACTATTTCAACTTTCACAGGCTCTCCTATTGTTTTATCGTGTTGCTCCGGGCTTAATGACAGCAACCCTTCTTTTTCTTCCAAATAAAAAGAATCCCCCGTTTTAAGTTGATTACGCTTTGCCATTTGTGTAGATATTACTGCTTTGTTACAGTCCTCTTCCACAATATTCCTTCCTTCTACTATTTCACATACCCCTATCCGAAAATATTCATGGAACTCTCCTCTGGTACATGGAATAATCTCTGGCACTTGCGACCATAATTCCCAATATTCCATGGGCATTCCCCCATATTGTAAATCCTCTGGGTGCTCAAGATAATATTGAAAACTGTCTGTCCGTGCTGCTGGTTTTAACTTTAAATTCGTCCATGCACTTATCGTTTCATTCGGAAAATATGCTGTCACATGCTCTAATGTAATAACCTCGTCCACAATATCAAACGTTACTAACGGTCCAGTATACCAAAAGCTATTTTCATCTTCTCGGTAAAGAGATCTATCCTCCAAATTCGCTTTCAACCGAAAGCTGGTGCCCAACTTCTCTTGAATTTCCCCTACCTCACTATTTGTAGCTATGATCAAAGAACCACCTATCAAAAATAAAAAGCTAATTAAGCAAATAATGCTTATTAAAATTACACTCTGCTTTTTATTTCGTAAAATATAAACGAAAGCTCTCTTCCATATATTCATAATACTTCTCCCAAAAAGATTTTCTCTTTAGATTCTGAAGATTTGTTTCTCCCGCCACCTGTTCTCGTAAGAGTGTTTCCTAAAGCCTGTTCTTTTGTTTGTGCCATCATCTTCTTTATTTCCTTAACTTAGACATTTAAATCCCTTTTTCTTTTCCATTTTAATCTCCTCCTTTACTGTAGATTGAAATGGTCACAGAATACTGTCCTGACATTAACTGACAATTCATTTCTCCTTTATACCGTTCAACAATATGACAAACGCTTTTTAACCCATATCCATGAAGTCCCTCTTTCTTACTTTTACCTATAATTTGCCCATTTATCTTATCAACTTCTTGTCCTACGCTATTCACTATTTCCATAAAGAACATATGACGCTGCTTCTTTAATAATAAATGTATCCATCGCTCCTCTACTTTCATTTTTTCACAGGCCTCTATTGCATTATCCAAAAGATTTCCAAAAACGGATACTATTTCTAAATCTGTAAAAGGAAGGGAATTTATCCTCTGTGTTTCAATCTGAAAATCGATATTTCTTTGATCCGCTTTTTTCTTTTCCTGTGTCAGAAGATAATCCAAAATCTCAATCCCTGTCCACACCTGCGTCTCATATAGCGTAATCTCTTGGCATAAATCTTGTATATATTGATGCAACTTTTCTTCTCGGCCTTCCTCATCGTACTTTTTTAAAACTATAATATGATTTTTCATATCATGTGCAATTTGGCGGGTTTGCTGCATCTCCCGGCATCGATCTCTTAGCATTTGATCTTGAATTTTTAATACTTCCGCCTCATTTATCTTTATTATATACTGAAAATAAAGAAAGCCGCCTAGGGTTATTATTGTTAAAATCGCCACTAATATGAGCGCCTTATCACCCCCTTGAATTTCTTGTTCTCCTGCAGCCATTGCACTTAAAACATACTGGTACCTGACCATTACAACAAACAAAAAAGCACAGGTTATAAAAAATATTTTTTTGTAGGTTATAAAAACAAAATGCATTCCTTCCGACGATTCTTTTCTTAATCTACACAATAACATCCACATTACTGCTCTTGCCAAACTGTATATTCCTATCGCCCATCCAGAATATTCTTCCACATAGACGATTCTCTCAAATTCTGTACCAACGAATTCAATACAAATAAAGGAAAAAATGAAATCTAATATTGTAAGAAAAACATAACAAAACACGACAACGCCAAGAACAATCCCCCCTTTTCTTCTGACAAACCGACTTACACATATAAACGTTACCAGAACACAAAGAACAACAAGGGTTCTTGATGAAAAAGCAATCAATCTATTTATCGCCACCAAGGTTCCAAGCCCGATAATATTTCCCCACTTAGTAACTTTATACCTTTTTATTTTGATGCTTTCCAAAGAAAAAATCCCTTCCAGTACAGCATAAACCATCCATACTTCCCAAACAGCAAGAACTAGCATCACAATAAAATAAACAATCCCATTCACGCAAAGTCCCTCCAATACTTTGCAATCTGTTTTTTTACATTCGTCAGTTGAACTCTGCTGACTTTAAACTTTTCCTCCGTCTCCAAGTAAATGATACACTCATCAATCTGATCAATATATTGAATATTGACGGCATGTCCTCGATCAATCGGGACAAATCTGACATCGTCTATTTCTTTCAATATTTGACTAAACGGAATTCTTTCTCTGTATGTACCGCTTTTTGTTACATATTCGGTATACTTTTTCTCCTTTTCCTTTTGAATGTAAATAATATCCTTATAATAGAGTTTGATTTTTTTATAACTATTCCCAAAAACCCTGTAATCCTTCTTCTCTTTTACCTTTTCTTCTACTGCCCTTTTTAGGATTAATGGAAGCCGCTCCTCCATATTGTTCTTTAGAATATACTGATATGCCTCAATCAGATAACTCTCCCATGCATATTCTGTATATGATGTCAAATAGATTAGTATTGTATCTTTACTATTCCTGAAAATCCTTTTTCCAAGTTCAATGCCATTCATTCCCGGCAGATCAATATCTAAAATGATAATGTCATAATCAACCTTTTCTTGTTGGAATTCCTCTGCCGATTCAAATTCTTTACATCTTACATCTTCATATGCCTGTATCACTTTAGAAATAATCTTTTTTGTCATTTTCCGCATATTAGAATCATCTTCTATAACCCCGATCCGTACCATGCGTCTCCTCCTGCTTTAGTAAATAATATCTATTTTTATTAATATCTCGCAGAATTGCCTCATCCTCATATACGTATAATTCGAATGTTTTCTCCCATAACGTTTCATCTTCGCTTTCTCGTATGATTTTTCCACAGTGATAAAGATATTTTCCTTTTTTGCCAATTTCAACATTATTAATAATATCCTCTACGGCTTCTTTAATTTTCATAGACTGCAGCCTGGGATTCCATTTTCCAAGTAACTGATTAATATTTGATCTTTTTAAAATGATCGGTTTATAAAGCCATTTCCTGGCTGGGAACAGTTCTTCCTTATCCTGATCTAACTTTTGCAATACTTCATCAAATACATCCTCGCCACTTTCATAGGGATAGCCCAATTCCAAATAAGCATAAATATGCCAGATTGCTTTCTGCAGATATTGTATATCACTGGTCAGATCATACTTTTCTAATAGCCAGGTCACACTTTGTATTAGAATGTCTTTACTATTTATTTTGACTCTCTCTATTCCACCTACACCTAGCTTTATGGCTTCTACCTCTATTTCATTATAATACATATTCCGCCTCTTTTTTCACATAATATGCTTCTTGACTATCTTCTGTTTAGAAAAATTATAATATAATTTTTTAAAGCACTCATTACTTTGACCATATTTGATAGTGATTTTGGACATGAATGTTCCTCTATATAATGCGGTCGTCAATGACTCGGACAAACACGGACTTCAGACACCATCCACACAAAAAACGCCTTGACAGTTTCACTGATAACTATCAAGGCGTTCTGCTCTTATAAAAATATTTAACGGTCACTACAGCAGATTTTCCGGGCATGAAAAAAGCCCGTTAAAAACGAGCTTTTCAGTGACTCCGAGGGGAATCGAACCCCTGATTCCAGCGTGAGAGGCTAGCGTCTTGACCTCTTGACCACGGAGCCATGTCATATCGTACTTGCCCATTATAGCAGGGAAACTATAATAAGGCAAGTACTTTTTTTACTTTTTTTCCAATTTTTTTTAATTTTCTTCATTTTTCGTTTCCGCAGCTTCTACGGAAAAGCTCTCTGGATGTGCAGTCAGCTCCTGGACATATTCCTGCGGTACCATGATCTGCAGCTGCTGATTCAGATTTTCAATCACAACTTTGTCATGGGCTCCGCCATATTCCCCATCCAACGTCCAGGAGATCTCTTCCAGCGACTCGAATTCAATTTTTTTCGTTTTAAAGGAGTACATATGGGTAGTATCCACCTGCTCGATCAAAAGAGCTGCAATAATCTCCTGAAGTGCAATAGGATTTTTCGGGGTCTTGATCAGCGTCACTTCAAACAGACCATCGTCAAAGACTACCTGCTTGCCTATCATATTGCGGAAACCGCCGACAGACCTGGAGTTCGTCACCATTCCGTATATGAATTCATCTTCGATCACTTCATCATCATGGGTCACGCGGATCCGATAAGAGGGTACATTAAACAGCCGTTTTGTTCCCTCCAGAACATAAGCCAGATGCCCCAGCACGTTTTTCATGCCCTGCTTCGTCTCGTAGGACACGTCGGTAAATAGTCCGAATGCCGCAATATATACAAATGTTCCGTCATTGAATTTTCCCACATCACAGGGAAACACGACACCGTTTACCGCGTTGTCGGCAGCTCCCAGAAGATTTCTGGGGATATGAAGGCTGTTCGCAAAATCATTGGTCGTCCCGGTAGGAATATAACCGATCGGATTG
The DNA here is from genome assembly GCA_019424135.1 of Lachnospiraceae bacterium. Taxonomy (GTDB): domain Bacteria; phylum Bacillota; class Clostridia; order Lachnospirales; family Lachnospiraceae; genus Merdimonas. The sequence continues at coordinate 36,314 of JAHYZZ010000012.1, read as the reverse complement.
CGCTCCTGACGTTTCATCATGCCGGTTACCACCTCATCGATCGTCCCGTCCCCGCCGCTGCAGACCACCAGATCAAACACCCCGGAAGGATACCTGCGCACCTTTTTATATGCATCCTGATATTCCTGAGTCGGATAGATGACTACTTCATACCCTGCCTTTACAAAAATGTCTACGATATCCGACAGCTTTGGCTTCAAAAGCTCTTTCCCCGCATGGGGATTGTATATAAACAGCAATCGTTTCATACTTATTTTCTCCCCTTTCTGTGAAAAAGAAAAGGGCATATAACATGCCCTTCCTCTGTTCTTATGTATGAATACTGAAAATGTTAGCTCTGAGCAGACAGGAATTTTTCAACACCGGATACCGCTGCTTCTTCATCATCGCCGTCACTTACAACTGTGATGTTCATCCCCTTTTCCAGCTTCAGGCTCATCATCCCCATGATGCTTTTTGCATTGATCTTCTTATTCTCGATCTCAATATAAACCTGACTGTCATACTGGCTGGCTTCCTGGACCAAAAGCGCGATTGGATGATCTTCCTTATCCATATCCTTCTGAATAGTCACTGGTCTTCTAATCATAAATCCTTGCTCCTCCTTACTGTTCCCTTAACCTCTCTGCCATCTCACTCAGTTTTCTGAGCCTGTGATTGACTCCGGATTTTCCTACCGGGTGCTCCAGCAGCTTTCCCAGCTCCTTCAGCGGTGCATCCGGATACTGAAGCCTTGCAAGAGCAACTTCTTTTAATCCTTCCGGCAGCTTCTCAAAACCAACGGTATCTCTGATGTATATAATGTCCTCTTTCTGCTTTACCGCGGCAGAAACGGTTTTGTTTATATTTGCAGTCTCACAGTTGACTTTCCGGTTGACAAAATTACGCATCTCTTTTAAGATACGCACATTTTCCAGTTCCATCAGTGCCACATGCGCTTCCATGACATTTAGGATGTCTACGATCTGCGCTCCTTCCTTCAGATATACCACATAAGCTTTCTTGCGCTTCACAATCTTCGCATCCAACTCAAAGCTGTTGATCATATCTTTCAGATGCTTTGCCTGCTTTTCTTCTTCACAGACAATTTCAAAATGATAAGATTTACTGGGATCACTCATAGACCCGGCCGCTAGAAATGCGCCGCGGATATACGCCCGCTTACAGCATACGGCCTGTACAATCGCCTGTCTGACAGCCAGGAGCTCTTCGCCTCTGGCATAAATGTGATAACTGCTGCTACCTTTTATCGTATTCCTTCGAACGACGATATCCGTTCTTATATTAAATGTTTTTTTCAATAATGTAAAGCTTTTTCTTGCGACTCCAAGATTTTCTGTGTGAATTTCCAGCCGACACCTTCCATTCTCATCCACCTGGGAATCCCCCGTCATCTCTACAATCGCAGAAAGTTCCGCCAGATTACAGTGTCTTGCTTTTCCACAATGTTCGGACAATTCTTCCTTTATCTTCCCTGAAAATGACATAGCTACTCTTTACCTCGCCTTTGTAATGGCATCCTTGCCGATATCACGGTGCTCGATACGAATTCCATAATTATCATTCTTTGCAAGTGCCTCATAAAGAGCCAAAGCCAATGTCACCGAACGATGTTTTCCGCCTGTACATCCAATGGCAATCACCAGCTGTGTCTTTCCCTCCTGCACATAGTTAGGGATTAAAAACTCAATCATATCCACCAGCTTCAAAAGAAAAATCTCTGCCGTCTGGCTTTTCATCACATAATCTCTGACCGCCTGGTCTTTTCCGGTCTTTGGTCGCAGTTCTTCTATATAATAAGGATTCGGAAGAAACCTTACATCAAATACCAGATCCGCATCTACCGGAATCCCATATTTAAACCCAAAGGACATCACGGAAATATAAAGATTTTTATACTCTTTATTTTCTACAAAAATCTTATTCATTTCCGCTTTCAACTCCCGGGTCAGCATATGCGTCGTGTCAATCAGATAGTCCGCCCTCTCTTTTAAAAAGGCAAGTCTTTTCCTCTCCTCCCGGATCCCGTCCTCGATACGGCCCGAACTTCCGGTCAGGGGATGGAATCTCCTTGTCTCCTTATAGCGTTTGATCAGCACATCATCCTCTGATTCCAGATACAGGATCTCATAGTGGATCTTTGCTTCATCCAACTCATCTAAAACTTTATGCAGTTCCTGGAAACTTTGCCCGCTTCGGATATCTACCCCAAGCGCCGCCTTGCTGATCTCAGCACCGGACGCCTTCCACAGGTCCGCAATCTTAGGGATCAGCGGTACCGGCAGATTATCTACGCAAAAATATCCCACATCTTCTAGCATCTTCAATGCAGTACTCTTTCCTGCTCCGGACATTCCTGTTACGATCACCAGTCTCATCTTAGAACACTCCCAGCCTCTTCACTTCCGGTTCCAATGTTACTCCAAACTTTTCTTTTACCTTTTCTGACACCTGTTTCATCAGATAATTGATGTCAGATGCGGTAGCATTGTCTTTGTTGATTACAAACCCGCAGTGTTTCTCTGACACCTGGGCTCCTCCCACCTGGAATCCGGCAAGTCCCGTATCCTGGATCAGCTTTCCGGCGAAATATCCTTCCGGACGCTTAAAGGTACTGCCGGCACTTGGATATTCCAGGGGCTGTTTTGTAACCCTTCTTGTCCGCAGATCATCCATCAAAGCCTTGATCTCTTCTGGATTTCCGTCGCTTAGCTCAATCTCTGCCTCCAGCGTAATGTATCCTTCTTTGGCAATGATACTGGTCCGGTATCCCATCTTAAGATTTTCACGGTCGATTTTACGGATCTGTCCCTCCTGATCCAGCGCTGTCACACTTCGGATCACGTCCTTCATCTCTCCGCCATATGCCCCGGCGTTCATCACACTGGCGCCTCCGATCGTTCCTGGTATCCCTGCTGCAAATTCAAACCCGGTCAGACTGTTCTCATAAGCCTTTGCGGCAATGGCCGAAAGCAGTGCCCCAGCCTGCGCCCGTATCCGTGTTCCCTCTGCTTCGATGCGGCTCATGGTACGGTAGATCTGCAAGATCACTCCCCGATACCCTTCATCTGATACCAGAAGGTTGCTGCCATTCCCAATCACATAGTAGGGCATCTTTTCCTCTCTGCACAGGCCGATCACCTGCTGGACCTCCTCAGGTGTCTCCGGCATCACAAAGTAATCTGCCGGACCTCCCACGCGGAACGTGGTATGCATCTTCATCGGCTCCTGTGTGCGGATCCTCTCTTTTTCTATTCTTTCTGTCAGTTTCTGATAAAACTCCTGATTCATAGTACACCCCGGTCTTCTTCTTCATTTCACCGTCAATCATACACTAAAACCCAGGCAAATTCAATGTTTACTTCAAAAAGGGCGAGCGGACATCCGGCCGTTTTATTTAGGCTAGCCGGACATCCGCTCTATCAGATGTACGAAAAATAGATTATAAGCTTGTTGATTCCATATCCAGTCTCGTAATGATGTCCTCCTGGATTGCCGGTGAAAGATCCAGGAAATTTACGAAGGTTCCATGGATTCTCATGATATAGACACCACTCGGTGCATATTTCTTTGGCTCCTTCAATACCTTTCTAAGCATATCTGGTGTCGTTACATTCACATAGAGATAAAATGGCTGGATATTCGGGTTTTCCGGGTTATAGAACAACGGATTGATAATCTTATCCCGAAATTCCAGTCCCTTGCCTTCAAAGGTCTCAGACCGGAAGTAATTTGGATTGATTCCAAAGTGAGATGCATACCCGCCATTCATCTTTTCATAAGGAAGCTTCATCCCTGACAGTACCCGGAACCCAAGTCCTGAATGTGCCTCTCCATACAGCGGATCCACACCGTATCCTAACATATCTCTGGATTTTCTTCCGTCCGGTGTGGCTCCTACCCAGTAGCCATACAGCAAATGGGTCGATGGTGTAGAAAAATCACTCCGGAATGGATTACCCAGGTAGTTTTTCTTGGAAGCCACAATATCTGCCACTTTATTGGCAATCTCCTGTGCTTCCTTATCTACCTCTGCCACGTTATTCCCAAACTTTTTGCAGTTCATCAGATACTCGTGCATCTCGGGATCATTTTCGAAATTTGTCCGAAGAGCTTCCACCAGCCTGTCTGCATCCTGGGGACGTTCTTTTAACAACGTATCGATCGCAATGAAAGAATCTGCCACTACCGACAAACCATGAATCAGGCAGCCGCTTCCATTGTATTTGGTTCCCTGCCTTTTGGTATCCCTGGTATCAATGCCGGATTCCACACCGCCCATCATCGTAGACAGGAACGGTACCTGGAGAAGTCCAATCGCCTCAGACGCTGCATTGGCAGATCTGGTCATCTGGTCTGCATACTCATCTACATTTTTATAGAAGATTTCACGGATATTTTGCAGTACCTCCAGCTTACTGTGACAGCCATTTTCTTCATCCGTCTTGCCCAGCTTCTTTCCTGTAATGGTAGATACGCCTCCGCTGATACACAGTTCGAGAATCTTCCCAAGATTCAGCCAGCTGTTGGTCGTATTGCCGTTATCTTTTCCCATGATCAACGGCTCCTGGCATCCGGCCACTGAATAATCCTGCAGATCCTCATGATCCACACCGTGAGCCTCCAAGATTGGGAACAAACTGTCGTCGTTGAAAAGCGACGGAGTCAGACAGCCTGGAGTAAAGAAGAACCGTCCCAGGCTCTCATATAGCTCTTTGGGTGTGTTTTTATGCAATTTCACAGACAAGATCGGCTGTGGAAGATTCATATCATAGTAGGCGTCCAGAAGTGCGTAGGAAGTTAAGTTGGTCAAGTCCTCTCCCTCATTGGATTTTCCGCCGATGATCAGATTCTGAGAAATCGCCCAGCTTCTGTCCGCTACATTAAAGAACACCAGCAAATGCTTAAACAGGGACGCTGCCACCTCTCTGCTCATATTGGTCTTTGCCCGGTAGGGTTCAAAAATCCTGTCCGCATTTCCCACAGAGAACGCAAACGGATTCGGAGTCTGTTCCAGACACATGGTCTGCCAGATCAGGATAAAGGACTGGATTGCTTCAAACAGGTTGTCTGCCCCGTTTCTTGGCACTTTTGCAAGTGTCTCCTTCATCAGGCGATAACGTTCCTTTGCCTCCCCGGACGCAGATGCTTCTTTTTCCTCTGCCAGTTTTGCATAGCGGTCTGCCAGGACCTCCAATGCTTCCAGGGATATCTTCATCGCCTCGAAGTAATCTTTTCTGTCATCTTCACAGACTGCCTGGTTCTTCTCAATCTGTGCCCGGATTTTTTTCGTTCCGCCTGCCAGCATCTGCCGTACGTCTGGGATCAGATGTCCGGTCACCTGCTCGATAAAGAAGATTGCCTCACTGGTACTGTCTCCGGCAAGGTCATAAGCATAGCGAAGTGCGTCAGCAAACTTTGTGTGATTATTGTATTCTTTTAAATCATCGATGCGCTCCTGCGTAATGTCGCCGATAGGGTCAATATCGCCGAACACTGCCACCGGATCGCAGTATCCGCTAAAAGAATCCACGGTAAATGCAGGATTGATCAGTGCATAGGACCGTGCAAAAGAGTCATCCTGAGTCCCTGCAAACACATGATAGTCCCCGATACGAATGGGAATCCTCTTCATCACCTCCACCTGGGTCTTGGCGATACGGATGCAGTCCGGATCATCCTTGAACTTCTCATCGCATTCTCTTTGAATCTCTTTTGCCAGGAACCACCCCTCCAGATGGTTCAGGCTCCTTTCTTCTTTGAACCGTTTCTTTGCCAGTTCTGTAATCTTCTTTGCATTAAATATTGCTTTGATTTCCATGCTTTTTAAGTCTCCTTTCTTCTGTCAGCTCTTTCTATACTGTAGTCCTCTTTTTATGATCTGGTCTCGAAAATCTTTGATCTGTTCTACCGTCACATGGGCATCGTCTGTCATCTCATAGGCCCATCCGCATTCTTCCCATTTCTTCTTGCCAAACTCATGATACTTTAAAATCTCAAAGGTCACGTTTTGTCCCCCCAGCTCCTGATACAGATCCAGAAAATGCTCCACATCTTGCGGGCTGTCATTGACACCACCGATCAGCGGCGTACGAATATCAACCCTGGGATGACTTGCCGACGCCTTTTTCAAATTTTCATATACTACGGAAAACGGCACTCCTGTATATTGAAGGTGCTTCTGCGGATCCCAGTGCTTACAATCCATAATCAGCTGATCTACATAAGGGAACAGCTCTGGAAGACGGCTATGGCTCCCATTTGTCTCAATAGCCGTATGAATACCTGCCTCCTTTAGCTTCTTAAGAAGCTCCTTTAACGCCGCAAATTGCAAGGTAGCCTCTCCCCCGCTAAAGGTCACTCCTCCGCCATCAAAAAACATGGGCTTACAGCTTAAGATTTCCTGATAGATCTCCTCCACCGTGTGCTCTTCACAGGAAAGCCTGGGCGACTTATCCTTCTCATGAATCACTGCCCCGTCTACCGGCATTCCCTCCGGATTCGCGCACCATCTGCACTTCATATTGCATCCCTGGAGATGATAGACCAGGCGGTTACCCTGCCCGTCCTGAGAATAATTAAACCCTTTTTGAAAGATTCTTAATGTCATGTGTGTTCTCCCACTTTTCTATTCTTAATGGTATTATAGCATATAACCATTCAATGTCAATATGTTTCGTTGACATTTTTCATTTTTTTATATTATGATAGAACAAACAAAATAAGGGAGGAATACAAACATGGAAAACTCAGAACTCTTTAAATTCATCGACCACACACAGCTGAAAGCTTATTGCACCTGGGCGGATATACACACCCTCTGTCAGGAAGCCCTGGAATACCACACTGCATCTGTCTGCATCCCGCCTACATATGTAGCCCCTGCACGGGAAGCTTTCGGCCCATCCTTAAATATCTGTACCGTGATTGGATTTCCTCTGGGATATCATACCACTGATATAAAGGTCCAGGAGACAAGGCAGGCCATTCTTGATGGCGCCCGTGAAATTGACATGGTGATCAACCTCACAAATGTGAAAAACGGGGATTTTGAAAAAGTCTATCAGGAAATTGCCACCCTGAGAGAGGCCGCAAAAAACGAAATTTTAAAAGTGATTGTAGAGACCTGCTATCTGACCCAAGAAGAAAAAATCCGGCTCTGTGAGATCGTCACAAAAGCCGGAGCTGACTATATTAAAACTTCCACCGGTTTTGGCACAGGTGGCGCCGTGATGGAAGATATTTTACTATTCAAAGAGCACATCGGCCCTTCTGTAAAGATCAAGGCTGCCGGAGGCATCCGCACAAGAGATGACCTGGAAGCTTTTGTTCAGGCAGGATGCAGCCGCATCGGAACCAGTTCCGCAGTCAAACTACTGTGTTCTTCTCCGGTACAAAAATAAGATACCGCCGAATAAACCCACAATAATTCCCACATAGATGGCAGCGCACATCAGCTTTGTCATGCACAATGCCGCTGAGGTCCCGATAATGGCACAAAAGGCCAGCCCCGCGGCAAGTGTGCCTGCCGTCCAGCAGATGATATTGATGGTCAGAAACGCTGCTGCAGCAGACTCGCTGCCAAATATCTTATTTGTGATTTCCCATAATGTTCTCATACATTTTCCCTCCCTGAAATCATACAAGTTTCTCATTTCCTTTTCTGAGGTTAGTATAAGCCAAAATTGTTAAACCAAGTCAACGTTTCCCTTTAAAAATATGTTAAATCACTTTACGATGATGGCCGGATAACCAGCTCTTTTGATTTTTTGCTCCATCTGTGCAGCCTCATCCAGACTTCTGTAATCACCGGTCTCCACCCGGTAAAATGGCCCTGAATCTTCAATATATGCCGGAATGTCCAGATCCATCAGCTCCTCCATCAGCCTCTGGGCATACCCCCTGTTTCGGAAGGATCCGATCTGTACACGGTAATGGGCATTTTCTCCGGTTCCTCCGCCAGGTTCTCCTTCATATTCCAGGGTATCCAGGATTCCTTCGGCGATTGCTTCGGCAATATCCTGGAAATTTTCATCAAACAATCGATTATCGGTATCGGAATTCATAAACCCGGCTTCCACCAGCACGGCCGGCATATTGGTCCTTCGCAGTACCGTAAGATTGGGCCTTGCCTGTACGCCCCGGTTAATGAATCCCACGGCTTCCAGCTGTTCATTGATATCCTGGGCCATCTCATATTTTACTCCGGACAGATCATAGACCAGACTTTCCACACCGGACACGCTATTGTCCTGGGGCGTGGAATTGCGGTGAATGGACACAAAATAATCTACGCCTGCCATGTTTGCCTCCCGGGCTTTTTGGGCTGGCGTCTCGTAGACGTCAGTCGTCCTTGTATACTCCACATCAACCCCCCGGTTCTGCAGGATCTCCCCCACCGCCAGCGTAAGCTTGAGCGTATCGTCTTTCTCCTGCCGTCCCTGGTAGACAGCCCCCGGATCTTTTCCTCCGTGTCCGGCATCCAGCATAATTGAATATGGCATAAAAATACCCCTTTCACTACATTCTATCTTAGTGTATGCGCGAAAGGGGTATTGTGTTTCTATGATTCGATTTTTTCGATCTTAATCTGAGGATACAGCCGTTCCATGTCTTCTTTTACAAAGAACCCGGTCTCCTCTCTCAGCGCTGCCGCAGCCGAAATTGCGCTGGCCTTGCGCAGCGTCTCCTCAATGCTTAAGCCTTCTGCAAAGCCCAGGGCAAAGCCTGCGATCATGGAGTCCCCACATCCTACAGTATTGACCGCATCGATCTTTGGAACGATGGCCCGAAAAGCACCTTCATCGCTGACCACCAAAGAACCGTCGGCTCCCAGTGATACCGCTACTACTTCCACGCCTCTTGCGTGAACCGCCTTAGCCGCCTCGATGATATCTTCCATGTGATCACAATGTTTTCCTGTCAGCATCCGAATCTCATCAATATTGGGCTTGATCATGGTGGGGCAGGCTTCAATTCCCATCTCCAGCAGACGGCCGCTGGTGTCTAGGATCACCTTTTTCCCGGCATCCTTCACGATCTTAACCAATTTCTGATAAGCAGTTCCGTCCAGCCCTTTTGGCACGCTGCCGGACATAGCCACCACGTCTGCCTTCTCCACAAGCCCCCGGAACTTGTCTACAAATCCCTGGAATTCTTCTTCTGTCACTGTAAATCCCGGCTCCAGGAACTCTGTCTGCCGTTCATGTTTTTCATCCCAGATATTGATGCAGGAACGGCTCTCTGCCTCCAGGTGATAAAAATCTCCTTTCACATGATAATCCTTCAGAGATTCCTCAATATAATTTCCCGCATGCCCGCCTACAAATCCGGTGGCCACCACGTCAGCTCCGGCCACAGCTGCAGGTTTGGATACATTCAGCCCCTTACCCCCAGGCACATAAGCACATTCCTTGACGCGGTTGACTTCTCCTTCTTGAAACTCTTCCACTACGTAACGCTTATCAATTGCTGCGTTTAATGTCACTGTCAGTATCATGGCGCCCTCCTAGTCTTCGTTCATCAGCAGGATTTTTCCCTTGACCAGACCAGGTGTCTTGTAGAGCTGGAATGCTTCCTGAGCCTGACTCATCGGCATTTTCTTATAGATGAATCCAGGATCAAACTTCAGCTGTCCTGTTGCGAAGTAATGAGCCGTCAGTTTCCACTCCTTGCCCGGGAATGGTGCACTGTAAGACATCCAGGAACCGGTCAGATAGAATTCTTTACGGTTCATCTTTTCCCATAATGCCGGTGTAAAAGTAATCTCGGCATGAGGGGTTCCGATACAGCATACATGGGCTTTATTTGCTGCCACTTCAAATGCCATCTTCAAAGTCGGCACCTGTCCTGCTGTCTCGAATACATAATCATATCCCTTGCCCTCTGTAATCGCCATGGCCTTTTCCAGATATCCTTCCTCTGTGGTATTGATCACTTCATCTGCGCCCAGCCGTTTTGCCAGTTCCAGACGCTCATCGCTGATATCAAATACAACCACCTTTTTGGAGCCAAAGATCTTGGTCCACTGCATGGTAAACATACCGATGGTCCCACCGCCTAAGATGGCTACATATCCGCCGCCCTGGTACTGATTCTGGTATACGCCGTGCAATGCAACCGTGGATGGTTCAAACATGGCTGCCTGCTCATAAGGGATGCAGGGATCATAGACAACCGCGCTCTGCTCCGGGATCACCACATAGTCCGCATTGCTTCCCTGCTGCCTGGATCCGATGAAGCTGTAGTGCTTGCACAGAGAGAAATTACCCTTCTGGCAGTCGTCACATTTCATACAGGGAACCAGCGGCGCTCCTGACACATGGTCGCCTACTTTGACACTGGTCACGCCTTCGCCCACTTCTACCACATCGCCGGAAAATTCATGTCCCAGCACGATGGGATAAAAGTGTACTCCATTTTGAAGTACCCTTGGAATGTCTGATCCACAGATACCGGAGGCCTTTACTTTTACCTTCACAGTTCCGGGAGTCACCTGGGGCTCCTCATAATCCATATAACGTACGTCTTCATTTGCACATACAACTGCTGCTTTCATCTTTTATCTGCTCCTTTCCGCCATGATATCTTTCAGATGATCATATAGTTTTAAATAAGTTTCATAATTTCTGTCATAGACTTCTTTATTTTCCGGATTCGGCTCGTGGGTCCGTTTGATCTCTACGGTCTTCTCCACCGCTTCCTCAAAGTTCTGGTACATACCGATTCCAACGCCAGCCAGAATCACTGCCCCCAAAGTAGTGGCAGTATCTGAGGAGGGCACGATGATTTTCTTCCCGGTCACATCTGCCTTGATCTGCGTCCACAAAAGTGAATTGGCCGATCCTCCCATTGCCCGCAGTACACTAACCTCTGCCCCTGCTTCCTTTGCCACTTCCAGGTTGTGACGCAAAGACAGGGCTACTCCTTCCATGGCTGCACGGATGAAATGTCCCTTGGTCTTGCTGAAGTCCAGGCCGTAGAACACACCTTTTGCATTGGGATCCCAGATAGGAGACCGTTCTCCGGACATATAAGGCAAAAATACCATTCCGTCGCTGCCGGGAGCCACTTTTTGCGCCAGTTCATTGAACTGATCCAGAGAGCCTTTTCCCACTTCTGCTTTCCGGCTTCTCTCGTAATCGCCAAACTGCTGTTCCATCCAACGCATGACACCGCCTCCTCCGACGGTTCCGCCCTGCAGGATCCACTGGCCTGCTGCCGCGTGATAGCTTAATATCAGTCTTGGGTCTGCCTTATATTCATCGATACAGATGCTCATTCCTCCGGCCTGTCCGCCCTGCTCCTGGGTTTCACCAGGATGGACTACGCCGGCTCCCAGTGTTCCGCAGGCGGCATCCAAAGCTCCCGCTGCTACAGGCGTACCTTCCAGCAGGCCACATTCTTCTGCTGCCTTGGCTGTCACACCGCCCACAATGGCGTGGCTTGGATAGATATCCGGCAATAAGTCTTCCCGGATGCCAAGCTCTTTGCACATATCCATGTCCCACACGCCTTTTCTCATGTCAAAGCAGTGCAGGCCATACCCCTGGCTTAATTCCTGGGTCATCTCCCCAGTCAGCTTATAGGCAATGTAGCTGTTGGACTGTAAGATCTTATAAGTATGTTCATAGACATCCGGCAGATTTTTCTGATACCAGAGGATCTTCGGAGTCGTGTATGTAGCCTTGAAGGGATTGCCGCAGACCTGGAAAATCCGGTCTTCTCCCACTTTTTTCCCCACTTCTTCACAGATGTCAGCCGCCCGGGTGTCCATCCAGATGGGCGTATTGGCCAGCACTTCCCCGTTTTTGTCTACCGGGATCGCCGACCAGCTCTGTCCATCGATGCCGATCCCTGCTATATCCTCCCGACGGATTCCGCTTTTTTCCAACATTTCTTTGATGGCCTTGCATACAGCTGCCCACCACTCCTCAGGATTTTGTTCTGCCCATCCCTGGTGTGGATAATAGACAGGATAATCTCCGCTTCCCGTGGCCAGAACACGGCCATTTTCATCGAAAATCGCGGTCTTGCAAGCGCTGGTTCCGATATCAATTCCCAACAAATACTGTTTCATAGGTCTTCACACTCTTTCTATCTTGCTTTTCCTTCACAACCAAGAACTTTCATTCTTCCTTTTACCAGCTCTTTTACGGCTTCCATACCAACAACGCCAAATTTCTTTGGATCGAAGGTCTCCGGCTTCTCTTCCAGAAGCTTCTTTCCTGCATCTGTGTATGCCGCCCGAAGCTCTGTGGCAAAGTTTACTTTACACATTCCTCTCTGTACACACTCACGCACATCCTCATCAGTGAGTCCGGAAGCTCCGTGCAGAACCAGCGGTACAGATACGACTTCTTTGATCTGTGATACTCTTTCCTTATCAAGCACCGGTGTGGATTTATAGAACCCATGAGCCGTTCCGATGGCAACTGCAAGGGAGGTTACTCCGGTGCGCTCTACAAATTCCTTTGCTTCCTGGGGATCTGTATTCGTATCAGCTTCAGCCTCCAGATCATCTTCCTTTCCGCCTACTTTTCCAAGTTCAGCCTCAACCGGAATCCCCATTGCATTTGCCATATCTGCCACTTTCTTTGTCACCGCTACGTTTCCTTCAAAATCCTCATGAGAGCCGTCGATCATGACCGAAGTATATCCTGCTCTGAGAGCCTGTGCCGCCAGCTCATAGCTGCTGCCGTGATCCAGGTGCAGACATACTGGCACACTTGCCTTCTTAGCCTCTGCCGCCACGATCGCATAGTAAGTCTCCAGCGTTCCATATTTTACTGTGGATGGGGTGGTCTGAAGCATAACCGGAGCATTCATCTCTTCTGCTGCAGCAATGACTGCCTTTACCATCTCCATGTTTTCCACATTAAATGCACCGACTGCATAGCCGCCTTTCTGTGCGTCTTCCAACATCTGTTTTGAAGTTACTAATGCCATTTTCTCGTCCTCCTATGATTGAAATTTTATTTTTTTTGCTGTTTCTTTTTTCCATTGTCTTTTCCCGGGTAGATGCATTCGATGCGCAGACGCTCGAACTCTTTCATCCACTCTCTGGAAGGCTCCTGGTCCGTCACAACCTTTGTCAGCTCCGTCCAGTCAGCCACCTTGGCAAATGCCATCTTATCAAATTTAGAATTATCCACCACCAGGATGCGCTCCTTGGCGGCATTTAGCATCAGCCGCTTACTGCAGGCGTCCTGCTCGTCTGAATCCATGATTCCTGTAGCCATATTGACCGCCTTGCAGGATACAATGGCTTTGTCCACATGATAGGAACTGATCATCCGGTTGGTATTGGGGCCTACCAGCGCAAAAGAGCGCTCTCTGGAAACACCTCCGGTAGAGATCACATTCCACTCCGGCACATCAAACAGCTCCACAATGATCTCCACCGAGTTTGTGATGACTGTCAGCTTTTTCTTTTCCTTCAGTTTTCTGGCTACATATACTGCTGTTGAACTGGCGTCCAGCATCACTGCCTCGCCATCCCGCACCATATCTGCGATCATGGATGCCATTTGCTGTTTTTCTACTACCATCTGATTCTTTCGGATATTAAATGGCAGATCGAAGATACTGTGTTCGTTTAGGACCGCTCCGCCGTAACTTTTAATCACCAGGCCATCATTCTCCAGCTTCTCCAGGTCACGCCGTATCGTCTCCTCTGATACCTGATACAGTCTGCTCAATTCGCTCACCACAACACGCTTCTCTTCCTGAAGCTTTTCCAGTATCTGATTACGCCTTTCTATGGCAAGCATCTTCACACCCCCTGTCTGGTTGAATCCACACAAAATATGTTGTTTCTGATTAGATAGTAGCACTAAACCCACTAAAAATCAACAAATAATTCATTGTTTTTTGTTGTTTTTTGTGGCAGGGGACGTAGACCTTTTGCAAAGGTCTACGTCCCCTGTTACGTTTTTGTCAATCAATAGTTTTCGATCTCAAAGGACTCTCGTATGCACTTTCTTGCCTCGTCCAGGTCTGTAAAAACGCCATCGCTTAACATTTGTACCATCAGGTTTCCGATAGCCGTAGCTTCTGTAGGTCCTGCTGACACACGTCTGCCTGTATATTTGGCGGTCAGTTCGTTTAGGTAACCGGCCTTGGAGCCGCCGCCCACCACGTACACGGTATCATAATGCTTCCCTGTCATGCGTTCCAGCTGAGCCAGTGTATCTGCATAGCATTTTGCCAGGCTGTTGTAGATCACAGCAGCAATTTCTCCAGTCGTCTCAGGCACCTGCTGCTGCGTGTGTCTGCAATATTCTCTCACAGCAGCGATCATGCTTTTGGGCGCCATAAAGCTTTCGTCATTGCAGTCCACAATGGAACCAATCGTCTCTTTGGCCGCCATCTCACAGATTTTTCCAAAGCTTATCTCCTCTGTCAGTTCTTTTTTTACCGACTGAATCATCCAGAGTCCCATGATATTGCGCAAATAGCGGTATCTGTGATTGTATCCGCCCTCATTGGTAAAATCTGCCTCCATACTTTCAATGGAACAGTCCGGTTCTTTTCTCTCGACTCCCATCAGCGACCATGTGCCGGAGCTGATATATACCACATCCTCTCCTTTTGCAGGCACGGCAAGCACCGCCGATCCGGTATCATGGGAGGCCGGCAGCACTACTTTACACTGATATCCTACTTCTTCTTGCACCTCTTGGGTCAAATTTCCAGCAACGGTTCCCGGCATGGATACCGATCGGAAGATTTCCTTTGGAAATCCCAGCTTCGTAAGGAGATCCCAGTCCCAATCTCCCGTTTTAGCATTTAAAAGCTGACTGGTAGATGCGATGGTGTATTCCATCTTCTTTTCTCCGCTCAAAAGGAAATGGAAATAATCCGGCGTCATCAAAATAGATCTTGCCTGCTCCAGATATTCGGGGTGAACCTCTTTGATCGCTTGAAGCTGATAGATTGTATTATACATCTGCCAGTGGATTCCTGTTCTTTTATAAAGTTCCTGCTGTGAGATCACTTCCCCTACTTTTTCTTCCATTCCAAGGGTTCTGCCGTCCCGGTACCCCACCGTGTCTCCAAGGATTTCATCTTTTTCATCCAACAAAACGAAGTCTACGCCCCAGGTATCAACAGATACCGAGACCGGAATCTTTCCGATCTCCTTACATTTCTTCATCCCGTTTTTAATCTCAGAAAACAGATGTGGAAGATCCCAGCAAAGAGACCCATTTTTTTCCTGCATGCCATTTTGAAAACGGTAAACCTCCTGAAGGGTCATCTTTGCGTCTTCTACTTCAGCCAGAATGTGACGTCCGCTAGATGCACCGATGTCTATCGCCAAATAATAACTGCCCATCTGTCTGCCACCTTCTTTCTATTTTTCAGCCGGATGTCTGCCAACCACATGCATGTTGCGGCGGATTTCGTAAAGTTCCTCTACCTTTTCTGGCGGAATTACTTTTGCCCCACCCAGCATCTGTGCCTGATACATCAGACGGGCATAAAATTCTACAGACTCCATCTTATAGTATGCGTTCAATAAGCTATCAGAATAGGTCAGCGCCCCGTGGTTTTCCAACAGCACTGCATCGTATTCATCCAGATATCCCTCGATGGAATCCGGAACTTCCATGGTAGAAGGTGTCCCGTATTTTGCCAGGGGCACCCCGCCCAGTGAAATAACTGCCTCCGGCATGATGGGATCCATCAAAGGCTTCCCTGCGATAGCAAAGGAGGTGGCATACATTGGATGCGCATGTACCACCGCCTTCACATCAGGACGTTTGGCATAAATCCGCATATGCATCTTTACTTCCGAAGACGGGCGAAATCCTGCATTTGCCTCCAGTACTTCTCCTTTTGCGTTCACCTTGCAAATATACTCCGGTGTCATAAATCCTTTGCTGACTCCGGTGGGTGTACACAAATACTCATCCTCATTAAGTTTAACAGAAAAATTCCCATCGTTTGCAGCAACCATTCCCCTGTTGTAGACGCGTCTTCCAATTTCGCACATCTCCTGTTTGATTTCCAGTTCGCTCTTCATTTCACTTAACCTTCCTTTCTTCTTTCCCGTTGGTTCTCTCTATTTATACGATAATGGTAACATATAAACCCACACAATTCAACTATATTTATGTTGTTTTGTGTTGTTTTTTATTTTCTTTTATCAAACACTCAAAAAACCACAGAGGCAATGTCCTTCTCACTGTCCCTGTGGTTTTTCCTTTTCTTTTCCAATCCTACCTGATCTTTGTCAGTTCTTTCATATCATCTTTCAGATGATTGTAAATGCTCTTATACATTTTGAAATACTCGTTATATTTCTTATGGTTCTCTTCATTCGGCATGATCTTTTCATCCAGAACCTGCCACTTTTTCACTTCTTCATAAGTCAGAAGTCCCGTTCCGATACCTGCCAGCATTACGTCTCCCATGTTTGCCTCTACGTCATAGATAGGGCATACTACCGGGTATCCTGTCACATCTGCAAAAATCTGGCGCCATACCTTTGATTTCGTTACGCCTCCAGCGATCAGGATATATTCTCCCAGGTCATCTCCGGTTGCTTCCATAGCGTCACGCAGACAGTATGCAACTGCCTCCAGGAACGCACGATAAATATGGCCCTTTGTGTGTGTCAAAGAAAGTCCCACGATGGTTCCTTTTGCGTCTGAATCCCAGATTGGGCTTCTTTCTCCCATAAAATAAGGAAGTACCACCAGCCCTTCACTTCCTGCAGGAATCTTCTCTGCAGCACCATTCATCACATCATACATACTTGGGCCACCGTTTTTCTGTTGTTCCACTTCCCACTGGCACAGCGTATTGCGGAACCATTTCACGATAGCGCCTGCAGTATTTCCACCTGCAAAATAGTAGGATAGTTTCTTGGCGTCATAAAGGTATGGCCACACGATCAGGCCGTTTCCTTTCATCGGCTTATCCGAGATCAACGCCGCACACATGGAGGTACCGATGGCTGCCGCATAAATACCAGATTCAAACACACCAAGACCGATATTCGCAGCTCCGCAGTCGATTCCACTTGCGATCACCGGAAATCCTTCCCACAATCCCAGATCTTCTGCTGCTTCTTTTGTCATTCCACCCACAATATCTGTAGATTCTACGATCCGCTGCGGCATCATGGACATCGGAATTCCCATGGCATCCATCAGTTCTTTGGACCACTCTCTTGTATTCATATCAAAGATACCGCCGATATTTCCTGCCGATGAATAATCAATGGCAATCTCACCGGTCAGTTTGTAGATTACATAATCATTAGGAGGCAGGAACAGCTTTGTTTTTGCCCAGTTCTCTGGCTCATGGTTCTTCATCCAGAGAATCTTGGTATATCCATAATATGGGTCAGCGCCGTTAAAGGTAATCTCCTGCAGCTTCTCCTCCCCGATATTGTCCAGCACCCATTTTGTCTCCTCGTCCGCTCTTCTGTCCATCCAAATCATGCAAGGACGTACCGCTTCCATATTCTCATCCAGCGGAATCCCTGAACCTCCGTACAGTCCGCTGATAGCAATTCCCTTGATGTCCTCACTGTTAATGCCGGCCTCTTTTGCTTTTGCAACCGTATTGCGAATAGAGTCTTTGGTAGCCTCATACCACACATCCGGCCACTGTTCCGCCCAAAGCGGCGCCGGTGTCAGTACATCATACTCCTGAAGATCCTGTGCAATCAATTTTCCGTTCGTATCCATCAGGATTGTTTTTGTTCCCGATGTTCCTATGTCCGTCCCCAGTAAATAGTTCATGTTTCTCCTCCTTTTCATTATTTAAATCACTTTTATAAAACCTATTTAAATAATACTTCCAAAAAAAGGTCCTGTCAACTAAATATCCGCCAAAAATTCATCAACAAAGAAGATTGCCGCTCCTGCTGCCGACGCCTCTTTTTTATAATGGCAAGGATACAAATAATCCTTAGCGTGATCTCCAAATGGATTTTTGTCGTCCACCCGCTGACACAGCTCATCCATATATTCGCCGATATATGTTCCCACATATCCGCCCAGGATGATCTTTCCATCGAAGAGGATCCGAATATTATGAATGGCATGCGCCAGATGCTCCAGATACTCTTCCCATAATTTCACTGCTGTCTCGTCCTTTTCCCTTAGTCTGTCAAAATACTGTTCCAGATTACCATTGGTATACCAGTCCAGGTTCCCCGCTCTGCAGACCGTATCGAAACAGCCATGTTTCCCACAGTAACACCTTTCTCCACCTTCAGGTACCACGATCATATGACCGATTTCGCCACCTTTGTGCGTATCTCCTTCATAGATTTCATGATCAATGATAATGGAGCCTCCCACGCTGTTACTTAGGCTGATATAAAATGCATTGCGCACATCTTGATTCTTCCATGCTTCAATATACCCCGCCGCATAGGAGTCATGCACCAGCCGGCAAGGGTAAGAAATGTATTTTGCAATCTGTTCCTTGGTCTTACCCGTAAAGTTTAAGGTCAGTCCATAGGTGACCTTTTCTCCATCTTCTGAAACCAGACCTGGAACAGATATCCCCACTCCCAGCAGATCCTCATCCCGGATCTGCGCTTCTTCTTTCACCTTTTCCACCAGGGCGCCCAATTTTCTTAGATAACTGTCATCATCCAGATCAAAGGCTGCCTCCTCCTTCACCAGAGCCTCTACGTCTCCGGACAAATTCACTGCCACTGCATTCATATGATGAGCCGTGATATAAATTCCAATCGCCAACTTCGCCTTTTTCAGATAGCTGAATGCTGTCGCGTTGCGTCCGCCCGTATTGGTAATCTTTTTTGATGCATCTATCAAAGCTGTCTGTTTCAAATATTCCAAATTCTGCGTGACGGTAGGCAGACTCAACTGCAATGCCACCACCAGATCCTGCTTTGATACCGTTCCATTCATCCGGATATATTGATAGATCCGTTGCCGGTTCTTAATTTTTATTTCATTGGAGCTCAATTTTTCTATATCCATAGGCCATCTCAGGTTACGAAATCTTGATCATAACCTTTCCCGTCCTTCGATACTCCGGCTTTGTGAATACATCTGCGATCTGATCTAGCGGCACCACATTGGTAATCAAACTCTCCAGCTCGATGGTCCCAGATTCTAAAACCTGAACAGCCCTTTCAAAGGTATAGGGATTAATATAGGAAGAAGTGATACGCAGCTCTTTCTTAAAGATATCGTCCGGCTTGATGGGGAAACTCTCTTCCGGTGCTGCTAGTCCAAAATACATGATCGTCGCGCCCTTTCCGGCAAATTTTACCGCATCCTCCTGCGTATGTATATTGCCGACACATTCGATCACTACATCTACATTTTCACAGTATCCAGACAGTACTGCCTGGACATCTTCGCTTGTGGGGTCAATCGTCTTTGTGGCTCCAAGCTTCAATGCCTGCTCTCTTTTTTCTGCCACAGGTTCCGACAGGATAAGTTTTGCAGCTCCTGCATATTTTGCAAGTTGCAGCATGATCATGCCGATGGGGCCTCCTCCGATGACCAGCACGGTACTGCCGACCTTAATATGGCAAAGATCTATTCCCCGAAGGCAACAGGAAATCGGTTCTGTCATTGCTGCTTCCATAAAGCTTAATTGATCGGAAAATTTGTATACCTGTTTTTCCCGCATGTTCACATACTCAGCAAAGCCACCATCCACTGTTGTACCTACGCCGATGTTATTCTGGCAAAAATTCTGCATTCCATTTTTGCAGAAGTAACATTCTCCGCACATGTCATTGGGATCTCCGGTAACCCGATCCCCTACTTTTACAGACGTAACTCCTGCTCCGACTTCTGCTACAACACCAGAAAACTCATGCCCGGGAATCAATGGCGGAGTCACATCACAGGCTCCGCCGTCGCCATGGAAGATGTGAATATCTGTTCCACAGATACCGCAGTATTTTACCTGGATCTTCACTTCATTGTCTTTTAGCTCACGGACAGGAACCTCTTCCACTCTTAAGTCTCCCGGCCCGTGATAAACTGCCGCTTTCATAATCAATGTCCTCCTTCATCAATTAGCTGTCTGCTTCGCATATAATTTCAAACTGTTCTTCTTCCTTCAAATCCACAACCGTACAATCGTTTACATAAGTACATTCCGGAAGAATGATCATTGCATGCAAAACATCCTCGTGTACCGGAAGGGGAGCCAGATGCCAGACTGCCGTATTGATCTTTACCATCGTTCCTTTTGGTACGATAAACGCTTTGGTCCATTCTGGCACAGGCACACCAGCAGACGCTGGAGCAACATGAATGATCATGTCATCATTTAAGGGAAGGATCATTTCGGGTGATGAGGTATGGTATTCCACAGATTTCACAATTCTTTTTTCCTCTTTTTTTACCACGATGGGGGAATATCCCATCCGGATCGGGCAGGACTGGCTGATCCTGTCAGGATAAAACTCGTGAATCTCTCCTTTCAGAGCATAGCCCTCTGGATTCAGGTAATCATAATAAACTCCAAAAGGTGCATATGCCTCCCTGTTGATTGGTTCTGCCTTAATCGTACGCATATTTCTCCTTTCCCAAACTTCTCCAGTTTGCACAAAATCCCGGCAAAAAGATCTTGCCGGGATTTTCCATTTCGTATCTTAATGTAAAGTAAATTAGTTCTGCTGTGATTTCTTCTGGATACAGTCAAATCCAACTGCGAAGGCAAGTACGATACCCATTACGATATCCTGAACATAGGAATTGATATTCATCAATACCATACCATTCTGGAGAGCACCGATAATAAATGTACCTGCAACAACGCCTGACATCTTACCATAACCACCGGTAATAGAAACGCCGCCCAAAACTACACAGGTGATAACATCAAATTCATATCCTGTCGCCGCAGACGCATTACCGGAATTAGTACGGGACAGAAGCACGATACCTGCAAGTCCTGAAAACAGACCAGAAAGTGCAAATACCAGATATTTTACGACGCCGACACGGATACCGGACAGCTTCGCAGCCTCGATATTTCCACCAACTGCATAGAAGTATCGACCAAAATAAGTTTTATTCAATACAAAAGATCCGATTGCAAAACAGATTGCCATGATGATAACCGGAATCGGAACGATTCCCACATATCCCTGACCTATAACAGCAAATCCATCTGGGAAACCGCTGATCGGCATACCGCCGCAAATAATCAGCGCAAGACCA
Source organism: Lachnospiraceae bacterium (assembly GCA_019424135.1). GTDB lineage: Bacteria > Bacillota > Clostridia > Lachnospirales > Lachnospiraceae > Merdimonas. The sequence continues at coordinate 15,135 of JAHYZZ010000012.1, read as the reverse complement.
TTAAACGCCGTTTGTGTTGCAAAAGTTGCAATGATGGCAGGGATTCCTACCGTCGATACCATAAGTCCATTCAGCACTCCAATGGCTGTTGCAGCGATCAAGGAAATGATAACTGCGAGCACCATATTCATTCCCATGTTGACCATCATGTATGCACATATGATGTTTACAAAGGACATAATCGTTCCAATGGAAAGGTCGATATCACCAAGCAGGATAACAAACGTCATACCAATGGATGCGATACCAAATACCGCCACCTGACGCAGCAGTGTCATAACATTAGAAGGATTGATAAATCTCGGATTTGCAACTGTAAAGGCAATCACCAGCACAATCAGCACAAGCCAGATCGCCTTATCCTTTATCTGATACATTACTTTGCTATTATTCATAATTAAGCCTCCTCAACCTTGGATTTAGCCGCTGATGCATATGCCATAATGGTCTCCTGGCTGAATTCTTCTTTACTGATTTCACCAGTCATATCACCCTCTGCCAGGACAATGATCCGATCTGACATACCCATTAATTCTTCCATTTCAGAAGAAATCATCAGAATTGCCTTTCCCTCTTTTTCCACTAAATCGTTCATTAACTTATAAATCTCATGTTTTGCGCCTACATCAATACCACGCGTAGGTTCGTCAAATATGATCAGTTCAGAATCAGCTGCCAGCCATCTTCCAAGGATAACCTTCTGCTGATTACCACCACTTAAGTTCTTTACCAGCTGATTCAAAGATGGAGTCTTAATAGCCATATTTTCTTTGTACTTTTCAGCGATGGTCTTTTCCTTCTTGGAATTGATCACGCTTAAAGTAGAGTTCCTCTGGTAAATCGGCATATTAATATTATTCTTGATGGATATTCCCAACATAGCGCCGTGGCGTTTCCGGTCCTCCGGCACCAGTGCGATTCCCAAATCTATTGCCTCCCGAGGGCTCTTCGGGTTGACTTCTTTTCCTTTAAAAATAATTTGTCCAGACTGTTTTTTCGCTGCACCGAAAATCATCTCTGCAAGCTCCGTACGTCCGGCTCCTACCAGTCCGCCAAGGCCAAGGATCTCTCCTCTGCGCACCTTAAGGCTGATGTCACGGTCTCCGTTTCCAGTTACGTTTTTCAGTTCCAGCACCACATCATCTTTCTTGATGCAGTCTCCTCTCGGCGGATAGGTCTCTGTCAGTTCACGACCTACCATCAGTTTGATCAGCTCCTGAACCTCGCTGTCCTTGGTGATCAGAGTCTTGATATACTCTCCATCACGCAGAACCTCGATTCTGTCTGACAACCGATAAATCTCCTCCAGACGATGGGAGATGTAAATGATGGATACGCCCTGCTCCTTTAAGAGCTCCACCACCTCAAACATACTCTCGACTTCCTTGCTGGTCAGAGGCGCAGACGGCTCATCCATGATCAGAATCTTTGCATTCTGCTGGATAGCCTTGGCAATCTCTACCATCTGCTGATAGCCGACAGTCAAATTTTTCATTAATTCCTTCGGGTTGATCTTAATATGTAATCTGTCAAACGCCTTAGCAGCCTCTTTTTCCATGGCTGCCTTGTCGACCATAATTCCCTTTCTAATTGGATGTCCCAGGAATAAGTTTTCGGCCGCTGACAACTCTTTAACATTGTTAAACTCCTGATAAATAATTGCGATACCGTTTTCAGACGCAAGCTGAGGCGTCATACTCGTAAATTCTTTTCCGTTTACTTTGATCTTACCGGAGGTCGGAATAACCGCCCCGGAGCAACACTTGATCAAGGTAGACTTTCCGGCACCGTTCTCACCGATCAAAGCCAGAATCTCGCCTTTTTTCAACTGAAGCGTAACATCTTTCAGCGCAACAACACCCGGGTATTCTTTTCTTATATGCTCTAATTCCAATACATATTCTTCGCTCATATTCTTCCCCCGTGATATTTTTTCTGGGGGCAGCTTAAGAAAACTGCCCCCATCTGTTTGTATTAACCAACTACTTTTTTAGAAAACTCTTACATACCTGCCTGGATCTCTTCAATATTGTCCATATTGATTTCCATTGTCGGTCTGTATACGTTCTTCTCATCGCCTGATACATTATCAAAGTCACCGTTCAGGATCTTCTCAAACATTTCGAAACATGCCTGTGCTGTATCAGTGTTGGAGCCTTCGAATCCTACGATAGCTCTAACTGCTTCGTCTCCAGCCTGCAGAGCGTCTAACTGCTCGCTTGTAACGTCAGTTGTGATAACTCCAACATCTTCTGGAATGTTGCCAGCTCCGCCGTAGTGTGCAAGGAGTGCTGTGTTGGATCCGATCATAGCGCCGGCGCCTACACCAACCCATACCTTACAATCTGGATGAGCCTGAAGAACGGTCTCAGCCTGGGACTGAACTTCGTTATTTACAACACCTTCGATTGTTGCAACGATCTCGTAGTTATCTTCGCAGTTCTCTTCCAGACCTGCTTCAATACCCTGCTGTCTCTCTAACAGAACCTGTGTATCCGGTTTACCGATTACACATACTTCAGCTTTGTTGTCAGCTGTGAAGTGTTCGTTGATGAAGTTTGCAGCTGTCTTACCGATTTCTTTACCAAGTTCTGTGTTGTCAAGAACCCAGTTAGCTGTGGTGTTTTCCATCTCGTTATCCCAGCACATTACCTTGATACCTGCATCCAGAGCCTGTTTACAAGACTCTTCTACTGCATCTGCATCATGAGGATGTACCATGATCATATCACATCCGCTGGTGATAAAGTTCTCGATCTGGCTGATCTGTGTTGATGCATTCTCTTCGCATCCAACGATTGTAGCTTCATATCCGTTATCATCCAGGATTTCCTGAAGCTTGCTCATAACACCTGCCCAGTAAGCATTCTCGATGTTCTGGATCGTGATTCCGATCTTCTTTCCGCCGCCGGAACCTTCATCAGATCCACTGTCTGAGCTGTCTCCACTGTCAGATGATCCGCTTGAGCATCCAATCAGCATTGTTGCTACCATTGCGACACAAAGGATAGCACTTAACACTTTCTTTTTCATATTTCGTCCTCCTTTTTAATGAAAATGTATTTTTATAGCCTTTGCTATTAGCTATCTGTATAATTTAGAAGCAAGTAAATGCTCCATCTACGACGATGTCAGACCCTGTCGTGAACGGGCAGCTGTCTCCTGCCAGATATACCAGGACAGACTGGAGTTCTTCCGGCTTTCCAACTCGTCCCATCGGCGCCATGTCATTCCACTGTTTCATCAAAGGTTTCAGTCCTTCATTATTCAAAATCAGTTCTGTTCCGATATATCCAGGACTGATGCAGTTTACGCGCACGCCTTTCTTTGCCCATTCTACAGCAAGGGATTTTGTCAGCATGATTACGCCAGCTTTTGATGCATTATATGCACACTGTGGCTGCGGCACATTTACAATGTGTCCAGACATGGAAGCTGTATTGATAATGGATCCATATCCCTGTTTGAGCATCACGCGTCCTGCTGCTGTCGCGCAAAGGAAAACGCCATTAAGATTGATGTCAATAACTTTCAGCCACTGCTCATAAGTCATCTTATCCGCATCCTCATTAATGCAAATTCCTGCATTGTTATAGCATGCATCAAGCTTTCCATAAGTTTCAACCACTTTGGCAACCATGGCTTCTACCTGATCCTGCTTTGTCACATCGCATGCGATAGCAATCGTATTAGAGCCTGTCGCTTCTTTAATCTCATCTGCTACTTTCTGAGCGCCTTCAATATTGATATCAACGATAGCCACGTCTGCTCCTGCTTCTGCAAACGCCATAGCTGCACATTTCCCGATACCACTTGCAGCGCCTGTAACATAGATTGCTTTTCCGTCCAGTCTCATTTTTTCGATAATTCCCATTTTTTCCTCCTTCCGGTTGCTAGCCGTTCTACATTTTTATCGCGCCTTTTGTAAAGGTGTTTTATAAATATATTTTAATTATATGCCTGTTTATCCTTATTTCGCAATACGTAATATCAGCCAAAATATTTTTTGTTTTTTATGCAAATTGTATAATGTTATTTTTTTATCAACCTCGTTTTTCGTCACATTGACTCGTCTGCTATTTATATAGAAGAAATATACTCCTCCATCTGGTAAAGCGCCGCGCCTAACGCCGAGGCTTCCTTTTGATAACGGCACGCTCTTGCATAAGATCCGTTGTGGTCAAAAATATCTAATGGAGACAACCTTTTCCGTAGATCATCTATATATGGTTCCAGAAAACTTCCTACATACCCTCCTAAAACCACATCACAGTCAAATGCCATTCTCAGATTGTCCACTGCAATCGCCAGGTGATCCAGATATGTTTCCCAGACATCCTGGTATTTTTGATTGCCCTTTTCCATCTGTTCAAAAAAACGTTCCAGCCTTCCGTCTTCCAGATCTGCCAGATTCTTTGCAGAACAATAGACATCCACACACCCTCTCTTGCCACAGTAGCAAGGTTTTCCTCCCGGATATAATGTCATATGGCCGAATTCACCGCTTCGCCAGTGATCTCCTTCATGGGTATAAACCAGATTCTCTGTCGGGCATCCTTCTTCGCCTTTTCGGCTCTCCGGCTGAATAAATACCGCTCCGCCCACCGAGTTGCTAAGTAGAAGGTATACCATGCTTTCCTGATCCTTCTGCCAGGTTACCTCTGCCAGTGCCGCTGCGCTGGCATCGTTCATGATCTCACACGGATACGGCATTTTATCTGTCCATTTTTCACACGGGATTCCATAATATCCCAACACATGTGAATTTGATATCGTATGTTCCAGCCTGTCAACAATCACCGGCATGGAAAGCCCCATGCCAAGGATCCGGTCTTCTGGAATCTCATTCTCTTTTACAAATTCTTTTACAATATCGGCAAGCTCCTTTATGTACTGCTCACTTCTTTGGAAGGGTTTCTGAATCCGCTTATGCGTCAGAGCCTCCTCACTTAAATCTGTATAAACAATTCCCACATGATTCAATGTAATATCTACGCCTATGGCATAGCGGAAATCCTTTACCGAGGCAATTGCCTTCGCCTTTCTGCCTCCTGTCGACTCGTACTCGCCCACCTCTTTGATAACGCCTGATTCCTTCAGTTCCTTTACAATTGACATGACTGTCGGCCCACTGATCTCAAGGGCAGAAGAAATTTCCGACATACAAGTCTCTTTTGTATGATTAATGAACCGGAACACACGATTCCTGTTCGTTCTTCTGACATCTGAATTATTTGTACCTGCCTTCATTCCCCCGCTCACCTACTTTTTTAAGGTGTTTATTTAAGTACTTTTTTAACATGGAACTATTATAACACTCATTTTCTCAATTTTCAATAGGTTTTGTCCAGTTCGCACAATTATTTTCTATATTTTAAAAAATCCATTGGTCAATTTTGTTGTTTTTTTGACATTCTGGTGCTATACTATGAAAGAAATTCGAAAAGAATAAAGGAGGAATCACAGCTATGAAACACGGAATTTACTATGCTTACTGGGAAAAAGAATGGGCAGCGGACTATACATACTATGTCGATAAAGTGGCTCGTCTTGGCTTTGATATCTTAGAGGTAGGTGCGGCTCCTCTGCCAGATTACACGAAGGACCAGATCCGGGCTCTACGTGACTGTGCAAAGGCAAACAACATTGAAATTACCGCCGGATATGGCCCGACATACGACCATAACCTTGGTTCTGCCGATCCTGCCATCCGCAAGAATGCAAAAGAATGGTTCACTCGTCTCTTTGATGTGATGGCTCAGCTTGACATCCATCTGATTGGCGGCGCTTTATATTCTTACTGGCCCCTGGACTTTTCCCAGGGTGTAGACAAGGCCGGCGACTGGAAACGTAGTGTCGAGGCCATGCAGGATATCGCCCCCGTGGCAAAACAGTATGGGATTAATTTGGGAATGGAAGTATTAAACCGTTTTGAAAACCATATCTTAAACACCGCAGAAGAAGGGGTTGCATTTGTCAAGGAAGTGGGAATGGATAATGTGAAAGTCATGCTTGATACCTTCCATATGAATATAGAAGAATCCAGTATCGGAGATGCCATCCGAACAGCCGGAAGTTTGCTTGGGCACTTCCACACCGGAGAATGCAACCGCATGGTTCCTGGAAAAGGACGCACCCCATGGCGTGAGATCGGAAACGCTTTAAGGGATATCGGATATGACGGCACTGTCGTTATGGAACCTTTCGTCACCATGGGCGGACAAGTTGGCCAGGACATTCACGTCTGGCGTGATATCAGCCACGGAGCATCCGAAGAACAACTGGACAAGGACGCTCACGATGCAGTCGTCTTCCAGAAATATATGCTGGACTGGAAATAAACTCCAAGTTATCCCCCATTTGGGGGTAACTTGTGTGAATAAAATGTTGAAAACTATCAAAGGGGACGGGGGATTTTTGGAAATCCCCCGTCCCCCTTAGCGTCCCCTTTAGCATAAGATCTCCGCAACTTGGAATGTTCCATAGGGAGTCTTGATTTCTTTGCACGGCCATTCTTTTGTCCTGGTGAAGGTTTCGACGCCATTTTTTGTCAGATATGTGGTTTCTTCGCATTTTGTTCCTTTGATCGTGGGATTCCATGCAAAGGCCTCTCCATTGAATATCTGTCCCTGGGTGTCAGGTGTGATTACGAATTCGCGGCATCCATAACCGGTAGGTCCTCCCTGATGATGTAGTTTCCATTCTCCGTCGTATCCTGCCTCCTGGTACAGCTTCTGTACCTTCAGGAAATATTCCTGATAAGACATGCCTTCTTTCATCATGCACTGCATGCACGCAAAAATATATGCTGTGCTTTCGTACCTTTTCTTGATTTCTTCGGGCACCAATCCAAAATATACGATCCTGGTCATGCTGATATTTAAGCCATATTTTTCACCGCCCAGCACAACCATCAGGCTGTTTTCAATCTTTTTGTCTGTGGGCACGGGATGGCGGTAATTCAGGATCCGTTCGTCTGAACCGACCAATACACAGTCCGGGCTGATGCCTTCTTTCAGGCAACGGCATTTCAGCTCACAGGCCACCTCTTCCTCGGTCTGTCCCGGACATGCATCTTTACAGACTCCCTCTACGATTCTGGCGCAGGCCTGCCCGATCTCACGGTACCGCCGGACTTCTTCCTCGTTTAAATGCATCCGCAGTTCCACCAGCTTGCTCTGCACATTTTTCGTACCAGCGATACCCGTATCAGAAACATAAACTTTTTCCTTGGTCAGATTCTGCAGGTATGATTCCATGGAAGTATACCAGGGAACCAGGATCGTCTCTGCCTCCAAAGGATTCTGCTCTTTTTCCATACGAGGAGCATCGCTGCTGTCAGCCAGAAGTTTTACGTCTTCCTGACTGATCACATAATAGCCGATTCCTGTTTCTATGTTGGTACATACCGCATTTTTCGCTCCTCCGCTGACCCAGGTAAAATTATCTCTCCGATTTAAGATAACTCCATCGTATCCTTTATCCTTCAGCCATTCTCTCACTCTCGTTACATGATCCATGTTTTCATCTCCTCCTGTATGATATCATCACCTTTTTGCGGAAAAGTCCGCCCTTTCCATACTTCATGAAAAGAACGGACTTTGATTCTGTCTTATTCCATCTCGTGGCAGACACATACTTTTCCTGTTTTTCCAGATGAAAACACTTCGAATGCCTTGTCAGTTTCACGCAATGGGAACCGATGGGTAATAATCTGGCTTGGATGTATTTTCTTGCGGTCTAAGAGTTCTACCAGTTTCTCCATGTTGGCCACAGAGGTCACCCAGGATCCGTGAAGTGTCAGATTTTTATGAAGAAGAAGCGGGCTTGGTTCAAAAGTCACTGTTCCCTGCTCGCCCAGAAATACAACATTGCCCCACATTCTTGCTACTTCCAGACATCTGTGACGTCCGATGCTGCTGCCGGAACAGTCAATAGCTACCTCCACGCCTTTTCCACCTGTCATCTTCATTACATTTTCTACCATATCATCATCGCCCATGACAACTTCATCTGCGCCAATCTTCTTGGCCATCTCCAGACGCTCTTGTGCAATATCCACTGCAATGGTCTGTGCCCCAAGGGCCTTTGCAAGAATCACCGCAGCCTGTCCGACCGGTCCTTGTCCCATAACCAGCACGCGGTCATTTCCAGATACATTTGCACGGAGCAATCCCTGGTAAGCAGTTCCAAATCCACAGGCGATCATTGCCCCGTCTTCATAAGTCAGGAAATCTGGCAGATGAATGCAGGTGCTCACATCTGCTACCATGTATTCTGCCAAGGCACCGTCTCTTTGCCATCCATAGGCACGGCGCTCCGGATTCTGACAGTTGATGAAAAAGCCTTTGCGGCACTCGTCACAGTATCCGCAACCCTGGATATGATAGACAACCACCCGGTCTCCAATCTTAAAGTCGATGACGTCTTCACCTACCTCTACAACCTGTCCGCTAGGTTCATGTCCCGCAATGACATCGTCGTATCTTGCTCCTCCAGTTTTGTCCGTGTGTTCATAATAGATATACTTCAAATCGCTTCCGCACAGGCTTGCTGCTTTCATTTTCAACAATACCTGCCCCGGTCCCGGATGGGGTACGTCCACTTCAACCGCCTGTACCTTTGCTCCGCCTGGCAGTTTCATTCCCAGCATTTTTTCAGGAATTTTCATTTCCATAGTATCATCCTCCTATTTCTTGATGTTCTTATCTCTAATTTCTGGTCTGAGTATAGCACGATTTTCTCCTTTTAAAAATTCCATATTTTATCCATTGATGGACTATCTTACTCTGGATAAAAATAATCGCCATTCTGGTAATCCCTAGGAGACATTCCTACCACTTTTTTAAAAATCCTGGAAAAATAGTACTGATCTTCATAGCCCAGCGCAGCGGCCACTTCATAGACATACATCTGTCCAGACTTTAAAAGCTTGCAGGCTTCCTGCATTTTTAAATGGATAAAAAACTCTACTGGAGACTTTCCTGTCTGTGCC
>JAHYZZ010000012.1:0-6130 GCA_019424135.1 Lachnospiraceae bacterium | reverse complement strand
TTTGGACAGCTGCACTTCCTGGGAAATATCCGCCAGGGTCAGATTTTTATTGAGATTCTGATACATATACCTGATCACCAGTGTCACATGGCGGTCCTGGGTGGTACTCTCATCCATCTTTTCCCGGAAATAGATCTCCGACAAAATCAGGGACAGCACCTGAGATATATAGATAAAGTTTCCTAATGTATAGTTGCGCTCCAACACTCGGAACAAAAGTTTAAACAGAACCATCATCCGGTTGTCGCTTGCCCGGGATGCCAGATGAACCACCCGGCATTCCCCCACCGGATAATAGGAAATGCTCTCTCCTTTAAAATGAACCCACAGAATACTCCATGGTTCTGATTCGTCTGCATAATAGCGGTGCCGCTTATGCCTGGGAATGCAGAACGCATCCGAACGCCCCAGATGATATTTCTTGCCCTCTACTTCTATAATGCCTTTTCCATCTGTACAATAGATCAGAATATACTGATCTGCCCCTTCCTCTCTCTCCCGGTAATGCTCCTTCGCCTTCGGGAAAAAGCCCACATCAGTCAGATATGCCGAGCGGATCAGCGGATGCTCCATATACTCTGCAAATGATTCTGTCGGGACAATCAGATAGGTCTCGTCCTGAAATCCTTCTGCTTTTCCGATTTCATCTGACATGCCGTCACCTCCTGGATTCTTTGCGTTTAATATAACACCTCAGTGGAATATTGTCCATGTTTTTATCATTTATGACATTTTCCATCCTGTCCTGCTGTGATATCCTAACCGTAAGAACAGTAGCGAACAGATAGGAAAGGAGAACAACTGTTATGATGATGCAACACGTACATGTGTGGGAAGAAACTGTAACCATTCCGACTTACCCGGCTGCAAAACCGGAAAAGAGCCCGCTGTTTCTGGAAAACCGGGCATATCAGGGCAGCAGCGGAAGGGTATACCCTCTTCCTGTCACAGAAAAAATATCAGACACAAAAGAAGATGTAGATTATCATGCTATTTACCTGGAAAATGACTATCTTAAGGTTATGATCCTGCCGGAGATCGGCGGAAGAATCCAGCGGGCTTTTGATAAAACCAACAACTATGATTTTGTCTATTATAATCATGTGATCAAGCCGGCCCTGGTCGGTCTTACCGGTCCTTGGATCTCCGGTGGGATCGAATTTAACTGGCCTCAGCACCACCGTCCGTCTACTTATTCCCCGGTAGACTACTTCTACCAGGAGCATGAAGATGGATCTGCTACCGTCTATGTCAGCGAAATTGACAAGATGTACGGAACCAAAGGCATGGGCGCTTTTACCCTCTATCCTGATAAATCCTACATTGAAATCAAAGGTCAGCTCTATAATCGCACAGATATGCCGCAGACCTTCCTTTGGTGGGCAAACCCGGCCGTCCCGGTCAACGAATACACCTATTCTGTATTTCCACCGGATGTACATGCCGTTATGGATCACGGAAAACGTGCCGTATCCACCTTCCCCATCGCCACAGGGAAGTATTATAAATATGATTATTCGGAGGGCATCGATATCTCCTGCTACCGCAACATTAAAGTTCCTACCTCTTATATGGCGGCTCACTCTGATTATGATTTTATTGGAAATTACGATGAAAATCTGGATGCGGGACTTCTTCATGTGGCTGATCACCACATTTCTCCAGGTAAAAAGCAGTGGACTTGGGGAAACAGTGATTTCGGCCAGGCCTGGGATCGTAATTTGACTGACGAAGACGGTCCCTACATTGAACTGATGACCGGTGTATATGCAGACAATCAGCCGGACTTTACCTGGCTTAAACCCCAGGAAGAGAAAACTTTTACCCAATATTTCATGCCATATAAGCATGTGGGACGGGTAAAAAATGCCACAAAGGAAGCAGCTGTAAATATGGAGCTGGAAGACGGTTCCTGCCATATCAAAGCTTACGCATCCGGACAGCATCAAGAAGTCACGATTCAAGTCACAAAAGGCGACGATGTTCTGTTTACAGATACTGCCCCACTCTCACCAGTGGATCTCTATGACGTGGACTTCCCGGTATCCTTCCAGGATCTTGCCGGCTGCACTGTTTCGATCAAGGATTCTGACGGTTCCTTGCTGGTCAGCTACACTCAAGCCTCACAGGAACTGGAGCCTACTCCAGAACCAGCAGATCCTCTGCTTCCTCCGGAACAGTTGAAATCCACCGAAGAGCTGTATCTTGGCGGTCTCCATCTGGAACAGTACCGTCATGCCACCTTCGCTCCAGAAGACTATTATCTGGAAGGACTAAAACGGGATCCTTCTGACATCCGGCTAAACAACGCATATGGACTTTTGCTCTACCGCAGAGGAAACTTTGAGGAAAGCATCCCTTATTTCCGAAAAGCCATTGAAAAACAGACCTGGAAAAATCCCAATCCTTATCACGGTGAATGCTACTATAATCTGGGACTCGCTCTTCATATGACCGGAAAGGACGACGAGGCCTTCGATGCATTTTATAAGGCTACCTGGAGCTATGAAAATCAGAGCAGCGGCTATTACTGGCTTGCCTGCCTGTCCTGTAAGAAGGGCGATTACTATGCTGCACAAAACTTTATCGATCAGTCTATGATCCGTAACTGGCATAATATGAAGGCTCGTACTTTGAAAGCAGCCATCCTTCGAACTCTTCACCAGGATCCTTCGGCGCTCCTTCAGGAGTCCGCCGCCATCGATCCTCTGGATATGGGAATCCGATACGAAAAGGCTCTTTTGTCCGATGATATGGCTAGCTGGAAGCAGGCCATGAGACGTCCTGCCCACAATTATCTGGAGCTGGCTCTTGATTATCTCAAAGCCGGATTCTATGAAGATGCCTGTGTCATTTTATCAGCCTGCGAAGATGCATCTCCGATGATTTCCTACTATCTGGGATATACCTGTGAATGCAGCGGGCAGACTGCTCTTGCAAAAGAATATTACCAGAAAGGTGAAGATGCCTGTGCTGACTGCTGTTTCCCGAACCGCGTAGAAGAAGTCATCATCTTATCCCATGCGATTACTGCTCTTAAGAAGGCACCACGGGCACATTACTACCTTGGCTGCCTCTTCTACGACAAAAAGCAGTACGCGAAAGCGAAATACCACTGGGAGACTTCTATTTCGGAAGATCCAGAATTTTCTATGGCATACCGCAACCTTGCCATCGCTTACTACAACCGAGAAAAAAATATGGAAAAGGCTCTTTCTTCCATGAAGAAAGCTTTAGATCTGGATCCTCTATACTCCCGCTTCTTGCTGGAATACGATCAACTCTGCTCCAAAGCAGGAGTTTCCAATGAAGACCGCCTGGATCTGCTGGAAGAACGTATGGATCTTGCAAAAGACAGAGACGCACTGTACATAGAATACATCACACTTTTGAACAATACCTGTCAGTATGACAAGGCATTGGCCTGCCTTACCTCCCATCGTTTCCACCCCTGGGAAGGCGGCGAAGGCAAGGTCAGCGCTCAATACCGCTACGCTCTGACAGAGAAAGCCATCCAGCTTCTGGACAGCAAGCAATATGATGAAGCCATCTGCCTGTTAGAAAAGACAAAGGTTTATCCGGAAAACCTGGGTGAAGGCAAGCTTCCAAACGTACAAGACAACATTGCAGACTACTATCTGGGTCTTGCTTATGAGGCGAAAGGAGCCACTGACACTGCAAGAGAATGCTTTCTTCGTGCTTCCGTGGGACTGGATGAACCAGGAAGTGTGCTGTACTACAATGACCAGCCTTCCGATACCATCCTTTACCAAGGACTGGCCAATGAAAAACTGGGGCGCACAGCTGCTGCGCGCAAATGCTATCATCAGCTGATTTCTTTCGGGGAAAAACATGTATTTGATCACGTAGGCTATGATTACTTTGCCGTGTCCCTTCCGGAAATCGAAGTCTTCCCAAGCAATATAAAAGACCGAAATGATACCTATTGTCACTATCTGATCGCCCTTGGCAACTTAGGACTTGGCAACGCAGACAAGGCAGCCGATGAGTTGAAGTCCATTCTGAAAACACAGCCTGGATATCAGGGCGCAATTCAACATCTTCTGATGCTGCAGGCATAGCTGACTGTACAAAAAGAAGCATCTGTCCTTTTGGGGGACACATGCTTCTTTTTTTCATGCATTTTTAAAACAAATCTAACAGATCTGAAAATTTATGAATCGCCGGATAGTCTCCTTCTACCTCTCCAAATCCATACGCAGCATACACCATAGGAACATCCGCCAGTTTGCAGGCCTGTGCATCTCCTTGTGTATCTCCCACATACACAGCATCCTCAATGCCATTCCTTTCCATGATCAGACGGATATTTTCCCCCTTGGGCCGCCGGGTGTCTCCAAAGCAAAGGTGGTCGATAAAATATTCACCAAGTCCTGTATTTTTTAAAAAAGCTTCAATGTAACCAGACTGGCTGTTGCTTACAATCATCAGACGATAGCGGCGACTCAGCTCTCTGACCGTTTCCGGTACTCGCTCATATACGTGGCAGGGCGCTGTCTCAATCCACTGATTTTCGATCCGATACAGATCCTTCGCCAAAAGCTCCTGCTTAGCATCGTCAAGCTCCGGAAAAAGGTCGTCCATGATCTCATCCATGGATTTTCCAAGCTCCGGTGTCATCATTTCTCCCGTCAGCCGCGGGCCGATCTGCGGCCACTTTTCCAGTGCTTTGTTCCAGGAATACACAATCTCGTCTTTTGCATCCCACAAGGTTCCGTCCACATCAAAGATGATCGCTTCCATAACTCCTCCTATTTTGTCCTTACTCTTCTTCCAGTTTCATCAGCATGTCCACTCTTCTTTGATGGCGTCCGCCCTCAAAATCTGCTCCAAGCCATGCGTCTACAATGTCTTTTGCCGTCTCCATCCCCACAATCCGGGCTCCAAAAGCCAGAATATTGGTATCATTGTGCATCCGGGATAAGCGGGCTGTACTAGGCTCCGAGCAAACTACCGCACGGATCCCCTTGATCTTATTGGCTGCCAGAGAAATCCCAACTCCTGTTCCGCAGATCAGGATTCCCCGGTCCAGCTCTCCTTTTGCCACCGCCCGGGCAACTTTTGCACCATATTCGGGATAATCACAGCTATCGTGTGTGTCTGTACCATAATTTATAACCTCATACCCGGCTTCCTCCAGGTACTTTACAATCTCAAATTTCATATCCACTGCTGCATGATCGTTTCCGATCCCAATTTTCATATTTGATGTCCTCTCTTCCATTTATTTTCCTTTTATATTATAATGGGTTCGGAACAGATACGCAATAAAAGTTCAAAACAGATTTCCAGCAAAAGGAGACTAGATTATGATAAGACTAATCGCAAGCGATTTGGACGGCACATTATTAAGGGATGGAGCACAGGAAATCAATCCGGAGGTATTTGATCTGATCCTCCGTTTAAAAGAAAAGGGAATTCATTTTGCGGCAGCGAGTGGCCGCCAGCTCTACAGTCAACGCTGCCTCTTTGCTCCTGTAAAGGACGAAATTTCTTATATTGCTGAAAACGGCTCTCTTTGTGTCTGCAAAGGGAAGGTGATCTCCAAGGGCATTATCCGACGGGATCTGGGCCTTCGAATCATCCAAGCATCCAAAGATTTCGGGAATTGCCACACCCTCCTGTCCTGCGAGAGCCACTGTTATACAGATTCTACCAGCCAGGAGTTCATTCGCCACTTAAGAGAAGACCTGCACAACGACATTCATTACTGCGAAGACCTCTCCACCATCCAGGAACCCTTCCTGAAGCTGGCTGCCTGCGATTTTCACGGCACCACCAATCTTCTTCCCTATTTTCAGGAAAAATTCGGAAATGAGATCAAGGCAGTCACTTCCGGCAATCTATGGGTAGACTTCATTGCTCCCGGCGCCAACAAAGGTGCTGCATTAAAAAAACTGGCCGCCTGCTTAGGCGTCCTTCCCGAAGAATGCATCGCTTTTGGTGATCAGTACAACGATACCGAAATGTTGCAATTCGCCGGCACCGGCTATGCCATGAAAGACGGCGCTCCTGGCATCGAACGATACGCCGACGCAGTGACCGATTCCGTAGAAGAAGTCCTTCGAAACCTTTTGGCAGAGTAAAAACAGGCAAAACAGGACGTAGA
>JAHYZZ010000011.1:75046-75704 GCA_019424135.1 Lachnospiraceae bacterium | reverse complement strand
TGACCCTCTGCTTGTAAGGCAGATGCTCTCCCAGCTGAGCTAAGACCCCATATCCTGCGAGTCCGTATCCCGAACTCGCTTTGCTATTATACTATTAAAACCCACCAATTGTCAACACTTTTTTTTAATTTTTTTCAATCTATGTCAAACCCTTGATTTTTCTATACGATTCCCTGTGCTGTCATGGCGTCTACTACCTTCTCAAATCCAGCAATATTGGCGCCTGCCACATAATTTCCATCCATTCCGTAGCGTTTTGCAGCATCCACCATATTGTGGCAGATATTGACCATAATGTCCTTCAGTTTGCCGTCTACTTCATCAAAGCTCCAACTCAAACGTTCGCTGTTCTGAGACATTTCCAGTGCAGACGTGGCAACTCCACCTGCATTTGCAGCCTTGCCCGGTGAAAACATTACGCCGTTTTTCTGAAGATACTCAGTTGCCTCAATCGTAGTCGGCATATTGGCTCCCTCGGCAACGATGACACATCCATTTTCAACCAGCTGTTTTGCATCTTCCAAAAGAAGCTCATTCTGAGTTGCGCACGGCAGGGCAATGTCTACCTTTATAGACCATACGCCGCGTCCCTCATGATATTCAGAATTCGGACGATAGTTTTTATATTCTGTAAGTCTTGCACGCTTTACTTCTTTGA
>JAHYZZ010000011.1:57096-75036 GCA_019424135.1 Lachnospiraceae bacterium | reverse complement strand
TTTCCTTCAATGCAGCCACATCAATTCCATCCGGATCATAGACCCATCCGGTAGAATCGCTGACGGTAACTACCTTTGCACCCAGCTGCTGTGCCTTCTCTGTGGCATAAATTGCAACATTTCCAGAACCAGATACAGCCACAGTCTTTCCTGCAAGCTCAATACCGTTCAGTCTTAGAAGCTCCTGTGTCAGATAAAGGAGACCATATCCGGTAGCCTCTGTTCTTGCAAGAGATCCACCATAGCTTAGTCCCTTTCCGGTAAGTACGCCTTCATACAGGCCGCGGATTCTCTTATACTGTCCAAACATGTATCCAATCTCTCTTGCACCGGTTCCGATATCTCCGGCCGGCACATCCGTATCCGCCCCAATATATTTACAAAGCTCTGTCATAAAGCTTTGACAAAATGCCATCACTTCTCTGTCAGATTTCCCTTTCGGATCAAAATCAGATCCTCCTTTTCCGCCTCCGATCGGGAGTCCGGTCAGTGAATTCTTAAAAATCTGCTCAAATCCCAGGAATTTGATGATTCCAAGATTTACGGACGGGTGAAGGCGCAGTCCTCCTTTGTACGGTCCAATCGCGCTGTTAAACTGAACACGGTAGCCTGTATTTACCTGAACCTGTCCTTGATCATCGACCCACGGTACACGGAACTTTATCTGTCTTTCCG
This sequence comes from Lachnospiraceae bacterium, assembly GCA_019424135.1. GTDB lineage: Bacteria > Bacillota > Clostridia > Lachnospirales > Lachnospiraceae > Merdimonas. Next base: position 74,361 of record JAHYZZ010000011.1, on the reverse strand, counting down.
GCTCAACCAGTCTCTCAAGAAGCGCATCTTTTCTATACCTTTCTTCATTTGCCTCAATCACAACCCGAAGAGACTCCAATACTTCCTTTACTGCCTGGTGAAACTCCGGTTCAGCCGGATTCTTAGCCACTACCTTTTCCAAGACTTCATCAACATAAGACATCGTTTTACTCCTCCTTGACGCTTTGATATATGCATATGTGAAAAAGAGCCGGCAAGAAGCCAGCTCTTTTGACACCCTTGTCTCTTTAACAGGATAAAGTATTCTGCCGAAAAACTCAAGTGTTTTTTATATTTTTTATCCTCCTTTTGCAGTTTAATAAATTTATTCCTGCATTTTATCTGATTTTTGTTTGCATTATCAAATCAGTTTGCAATATTAAGCGTTTGAAAATGCATTATTTGAAGTAATCCACACCAGACTCAAAAATCTTCATATCCTGTTCTCCATAGATATTGACAGCAACACTGCGGCCTCTACGTTCAGAATGCGCCATCTTGCCAAGCACCCTTCCATCCGGGCTGGTAATTCCTTCAATGGCAAAATAGGAACCATTGACATTCCATTCCTCATCATTGCTGATATTCCCTTCCAAGTCACAGTAACGGGTCGCCACCTGCCCATTCTCAAACAGTTTCAGGATGGTATCTTTCGGGGCCACAAAACGTCCTTCTCCATGTGATGCAGGATTGACATAGACACCGCCAAGCTCAGCCTTAGCAAGCCATGGAGATTTGTTCGTCACAACCTTTGTATAAACCATCTTGGAAATATGGCGTCCAATCGTATTATACGTAAGCGTTGGAGAATCTGCCGTCTGCCCGGTAATCTTTCCTTCCGGAACCAGCCCAAGCTTGATCAAAGCCTGGAATCCATTGCACACACCAAGAGCCAGTCCATCTCTTTCGTTCAAGAGCTTCTCTACCGCCTCCTTCAGTTTCGCATTCTGGAAAGCCGTAGCAAAGAATTTCGCAGAGCCATCCGGCTCATCACCGGCACTGAATCCGCCGGGGAACATAATAATCTGTGCCTTTCCAATCGCATCTTCAAACACCTGAACAGATTCTACAATATCAGCTGCAGTTAAGTTTTTAAAAACCTTTGTAATCACTTTTGCACCTGCACGCTCAAAAGCTTTCGCACTGTCATATTCACAGTTTGTTCCCGGAAATACCGGAATAAATACGGTCGGCTGAGCAATTTTATGCCCGCAGATATGAACTTTAGAGGCATGAAAACATCCGTCTTTTCCTAGACTTCCCTCTGCCGTCTCTTTTTCAGGAAGACTCCAGTCTGATATGTTTTCTTCTGACCCTGATCTGGTGGCAAATACCCTTTCCAGCGTTCCCTTCCATGCATTCTCAGCCTCATCAAGACCGATCACACAGTTGCCATATGAAAACTGTCCATCATCCGTCACTTCACCAATCACAGTATAGGTAATCTGCAGATTTCCCACCTGTCCGTCAGGTACTTCCGCAATAATATCCCCAAATCCTGGAGCAAAGAAGTCTCTCGGATCCAGGTTATGTTCCACTTTCACTCCCAAACCATTTCCAAAAGCCATCTTGCTCACTGCCGCAGCAATACCGTGGCGATCCAGCGCATAAGCGGATAGAATCCGTCCATTTTGGATGTCTTCGTGGAATTTTCCATACTGTTCCATCACCTTTTCATAGGCAGGAATATCATAACCATCGGTTTCAATCTTAAGCCATACCAGCTTGTTTCCGGCTTTTTTCAGTTCTGGTGTGATAATATCCTTTTCTTTTGCGATATCCACCGCAAAGGACACCAAGGTAGGCGGTACATCGATATCTTCAAAAGTGCCGGACATACTGTCCTTTCCTCCGATGGATGGAAGTCCAAATCCCAGCTGTGCATTATAGGCACCAAGAAGTGCTGCAAACGGCTGGCTCCATCTGTGCGGATCCTCTGTCATACGGCGGAAATATTCCTGAAAAGTAAAGCGGATCTTCTGAAAATCTCCACCGGAAGCCACAATCTTTGCCACAGATTCAGTTACCGCATAGATTGCTCCATGATACGGACTCCAGGTAGACAGATACGGATCAAATCCATAGCTCATCATGGTCACAGTATCACAGTCGCCCTTCAGAACTGGAAGCTTTGCTACCATCGCCTGCGTCTCTGTCATCTGATATTTTCCTCCATGAGGCATAAACACGGAACCAGCACCAATGGATCCATCGAACATCTCCACCAGTCCCTTCTGGGAACATACGTTCAGATCCTTTAAAGTGCTCAGCCATTTTTCTCTCACATCGCCGACTTCCTGCCTGGTCAAAATGGTATCTTTACGGTCTGGAATATCCACCGCTACCGTAGTCTCCTGATGTGCACCATTGGTGTCCAAAAAAGCACGGGAAAGATTCACAATCTCTTTTCCTCTCCAAGAAAGAACCAGCCTTGGTTCCTCCGTCACAATCGCCACCTTGGTCGCCTCCAAGTTCTCCTGTGCAGCATAAGTCATGAAGGTTTCTGCATCTTTTGGATCTACAACTACAGCCATCCGTTCCTGAGACTCAGAAATTGCAATCTCTGTTCCATCCAGACCGGCATATTTCTTCGGAACTTTATCCAGGTCGACCTTTAAGCCGTCCGCCAGTTCTCCAATCGCGACAGATACCCCACCGGCACCAAAGTCGTTACATTTCTTAATCAGTCGGCTGACTTCTTCTCTACGGAACAATCTCTGGATCTTCCGCTCCGTCGGCGGATTTCCCTTCTGAACCTCTGCTCCGCAGGTAGTGGTAGATTCCTCTGTGTGTACCTTCGAGGATCCGGTAGCTCCGCCACAACCGTCACGACCGGTACGTCCCCCCAGCAAAATAATAATGTCTCCCGGGTCAGAAGTCTCACGAATGACGGCTCTTCTTGGAGCTGCCCCTAAAACAGCCCCGATCTCCATACGCTTCGCCACATAATTAGGATGATAAATTTCCTTGACTGCTCCAGTGGCAAGTCCGATCTGATTTCCATAAGAACTGTATCCATGAGCTGCCTCCCTGACCAGCTTTTTCTGCGGAAGTTTGCCTTTTAAGGTTTCCTTGGCTGAAACGGTCGGATCTGCAGCACCGGTTACACGCATAGCCTGATAAACATAAGTACGTCCAGACAACGGATCACGGATAGCTCCTCCCAGACAAGTGGCTGCTCCTCCGAAAGGTTCGATCTCTGTCGGATGATTGTGCGTTTCATTCTTAAAGTTGACAAGCCACTCCTCTTCCACACCATCTACCGTCACCGGGACCACGATACTGCAGGCATTAATTTCTTCTGACTCTTCCTGATCTGAAAGCTTTCCTTCCTTTTTCAGCTTACGCATCGCCATCAGTGCAAGATCCATCAGGCAGACAAATTTATCCTCTCTGCCTTTAAAAATCTCGCTGTGATCAGCCAGGTACTGACGATATGTCTCTTCGATTGGCTCTCTATAATCTCCCTCTCCAAAAGTAACATCCGTAAGCTCAGTAGAGAAGGTCGTATGACGGCAGTGATCAGACCAGTAGGTATCCAGCACCCGAATCTCCGTCATGGACGGATCCCGCTTCTCCTCGCCGCGGAAATAATTCTGAATATGGAGAAAATCTTTAAAGGTCATAGCAAGTCCCAACGAATCATACAGTTCCTTAAGAGACTCTTCATCCATGTCTTTGAATCCATCAAAAATTATAACATCATCAGGCTCCTCAAACTGTGTCACCAGGGTTTCCGGTTTATCCATTCCTGTCTCTCTAGAATCCACCGGGTTGATACAATGCTTCTTGATAGCCTCAAATTCTCCATCCGTAATGTCTCCTTCTACCACGTAGGTCGTAGCAGTACGAATGACCGGCTGCTCATCCTCTTTGATAAACTGCACGCACTGAACGGCAGAATCTGCTCTCTGGTCAAACTGTCCCGGCAAAAATTCCACAGAAAAGATACGGCTTCCCTCTTTTACAGGAAACTCTTCTTTATAAAGAATATCCACCGGCGGCTCGGAAAAAATACCGTTACATGCCTTTTCAAATGTTTCTTCCGTGATATTTTCTACATCATAACGAATCAGTACCCGGACATTCTTTAGGCTTTTGATTCCCAGGTATCCAGAGATCTCATGATACAGATCCTTAGCCTGTACTGCATACTCCGGCTTTTTTTCAACATATACACGTTTTACATTGCCCATAAAACTTCCTCCATCTTCCGTTTTATATTAAAATGATACTGCGGATCAATGAGTTCCCGCACAATCCTACCAACATCATAACACAGGAATCCCAATTAGTAAAACCAAACTCTCTCCTGTCGTCTAATCTTTGCTTCTCCTCCAGTATTTCCAAAAAGCCTTCCGCCGCCACCCAACCATGAGCGCCAAAAGAATGACCAGTCCACCCACAAAAAAGGTCCCGATCCGCATCACCATATCATAGAAAAACCCTTCCGGCAACATCCGAATCATAAAATCCTCTGCCGGGTCAAACAGCCAAAGATCATTGGTAAAGAATATCTCATGAAACAGCGTAAAACTGGCAGTAAAATCAACTGCAAACGAGATCAAAAGAATCATAATCAACGCTGCAAAAACTCCCAGCGCAAAAAAATATCCTCTCGTAATCTCCTTTCTAATATCCGCCCTGGTAACTGCAAGAAAGCCAAGCAACAGCAGTACCAGTACGACACAAGCCGTGCGCAGCCTCAAACCGCCCAAAAACAAATTCCGCACATCCGCCATATGAAGCCGGTCCTGCTCGTTAAAAAAGTCCTGCGTCCGTCCGTCCACATTCGTCTCAATAGACAGGATATCTTCTCTGCCGATCAGATAATCCATCATGTAACTGGTCACTTCCATGACCTGTTCCATCGTCATATCCAGGGATTCTGTTACCTCGTATTTTTCATATTCTTTTTCATAAAATCCATAATCCGGATCTCCATATATCCCGATTTGGAAACTGGTGATCAAAAGCGCAATAACAACCAGAAACATGGCCGCACATGCAGCTGCGCCCTGTAATTTTTTCATGCTGTCACTCCTTTTACTATTTACTGCAACCTCTCTCTTCCCGGTTTTCCTTCCCAAAATTTCCGGATCTTTTCAGAAGCCGTCTGCGTATTACAAAAGTCGTAATCTGCCCACTCTCTGGGAAACGTCTCCCGATACCGACGATCCTGAAAACGATTGTCAAGAAGCAGAATTACGCCTCTGTCCTCATCCGTCCGAATCACTCGTCCGGCCGCCTGAAGTACCTTATTCATTCCGGGATACAGATACGCATAATCAAATCCCTGGAATCCATGTTCGTCAAAATACTGACGCAAAAGCTCACGTTCTCTGCACACTTTTGGAAGCCCGGTCCCAATAACCACAGCTCCAATCAGTTTATCCTGTGCCAGATCAATTCCCTCTGAAAAAATGCCGCCAAGCACACAAAATCCCATCAGGCTCCGGCTGCGCTCTGCCTCAAAATTCTCAAGAAAAATTTCCCGTGCCTCCTCTGACATGTACTGAGACTGCATCACATATTCCACATCTGCTCCTTGCTTTTCCACAAGACCTAAAAACTCCTCATACACTTCCTCCATAAACCGGTAGGATGGAAAAAAAGCAATATAATTTCCTGCTTTTGCCTGAGCCACTTTCAATAGATACTCTGCATATCTCTGATACATTCTGGTACCCCGAAGCTTATACTTGGTGCTGACATCCGTCCCAAGCATCAAAAGCCGATGTTCTGTATGAAAGGGAGATTCGGCATAGATCGTGTAATCATCTTGAACTGTACTAAGCAGTGTTTTGTAATACTGGATCGGCAGAAGAGTCGCCGAAAAAAAAATGGTGCTGACGCCCTTTTCCAGATACTCTTTCAGCCTTCTGGCCGGGTTAACACAGAACAGATGGAGGAAAAACCTCCCCTCTTCTCCGATCTCTGAATAAATCAGATAATCTTTATCCAGCTCCTCATAAACACTGATAAACGTTCGAACACAAAAGTATAATTCCAAAACTTCTTTCCTGGTCTCCTCCAGGTCACACTCCTCCAGATACCGTTCCATCTCACCCATCAGAGCAAGTAGCTTTAAATATACATGGGCCGCACTATTTAGTACCTGACAGCCGTTGCATTCCCTCTTCAGGGATAAAAGCTGTCGATTACAATCCTCCAGACATTTTGCCAGCTTTTTGTCCTCTGTCTTTATCATTTTTTTCACCCGCAGAAAATCCTCTTTACAGATTCTTGCACTGTACATCTCTCTGGCGCGGTCTACCAAATTGTGGGCCTCATCGATCAAAAACAAATACTCTCCTTTATTTCCTTCTCCAAAAAAACGCTTTAAATGTGCATTCGGATCAAACACATAATTATAATCACAAATGACAACGTCCGCCCAACAGGAAACATCCAGCCCCAACTCAAAAGGACAAACTTTCCACTTTCTTGCCTGTTGCTCGATCACATCCCGGCTGATTGCATCAGTAGTTGTCAAAAGCTCATAGACCGCTTCATTGACCCTGTCAAAATGTCCCTTTGCATAGGGACAGGCATCCGGATTACATTCCGTCTCCTCACAAAAACAAATCTTCTCCTTTGCAGTCAGCACAATCACTTTCATCCGAAGATGCTGCTCTTTCATGGTCTCAAACGCCTGCCATGCCACCGTCCGGGTGATCGTCTTTGCGGTCAGATAGAAGATCTTTTCTCCTAGTCCCTCCCCAACTGCTTTCACAGATGGAAACACCGTAGCAATCGTCTTTCCAACACCCGTCGGCGCCTGGATAAACAGCTTTTTCTTCTGTTCAATCGTCCGGTAAACTGCTGCTGTCAGCTTTTTTTGCCCCTCTCGATATACAAAAGGAAATTTCACTTTCTGGATGGACTCATTTCTTGTTTCCCTCCACTGAATCTGAAATCTGGCCCATTTTTCGTAATCTCCAACGACCTCAAAAAACCAGCTTTCCAATGCCTCTGTCTGAAATACACTGTGGAACCGTTTCAAATCCTCTGTATCCATATTGCAATAAGTCATCTGAACGCCGATCTCCCTTAGATCATGTTGTCTGGCATAGATATACGCGTAACATTTGGCCTGGGCAAGATGCACCGGAACCGGTTCATATAAATACTCCAATTCCTTAAAAATCCCTTTGATCTCATCAATGACTATACCGGAAGGTGTCTCCATCACTCCATCGGCACGCCCTTCCACAGACAGCAAAAACCCACCGCAGGGTACCTCCATTTTCATTGCCACTTCTGCATGATAATTGGCCCCCATCCTCCTTTGAATCTTTCGGTGTATTTTCCCGCCAAGAAGCATGGCATCCTTATCTGATCCCGCTGTCCGGTTGTCAATGTCTCCGCTCCTTAAGATAAACTCTACCAGGTTTCGGACGGAAATCCGGATGAACGGCTGCTCTGTTTCCATATGATCTCTTCCCATCTATCAAACTCGGTATTCCCATCTTACCACACTGTCCTGGAACTCTGCAAGCGTCCTGCCTTTCAGTTATGATCCTTATAAAATTCTGTCATATCTGCCCGATACCGAAGAGGAAGGTGCTGCAGCTGACATCTGGGATTTTTTCTCTCTTCAATAAAAATCGCTTTGCAGAATCCTTTCCACAAACGGTCATATCGTTGTTCTTCTTTCGATGTCCACCGAAACTTTTCTGACCAGACATCCCCTGATTCTTTAACCGAATCTGTACCCAAAATCCCAGCCTCCTGAACCAGGACCCATTTCTTCCCAGCCTCATGAACCGCAAACATCCGATGATTTCTATCATGAATCATCCAATTCTCCTGGGGCAGCCGATCTTCAAAATACGGTGCCAGACAGGTTAAAATCCGGGCTCTCGGACTGACAGGAGCATACAACACTCCATTTTCCAGCTCCCGGAACCGTAAGAATCCCTTCAGATGATGAATCTCACCTGCCACTGTCCGACTCAGTTCAAATACCTTTTCCACCACAGGACAGCTTAAATGCTCCATGACGTTATAACTGTCAGAAAGCTCCCTGGCTGCCAACATCGTCCCAAGAACTGCATTTCCCTTCTCTCTGTCACTGGAAAGCAGCGCATAGTAAAGATCTCTATAGACTGCCGCTCCCAGATGCTTCCGTATCATTTTGTCCACGGCAGAAGCTTTTCTGTGTGCCTCTTTCACTTCCACATAGTCACAAAACAACTCCTGCTCCACCATCCCTTTCAGCGCAATGCCACAGGCATCCGCCCTGTTCTTGTTTTTCCAGGCATCGTAGATTCCAGAATAGATACCCGTCACAGAGTCTGTACATATATAAATCGTTTTCATCCCATCATGTTTCCCCCAAATCTGACATCATCAAACAGTGACATCTGCCGGTAACCGATATTTCGAATCTCCACCGGTATTTTTTCTTTGGTTTCCAAAAGATTTCTGGCGATATAGTCTTCCTCCATCCGCGTAGGATACATCATTTTCCCATTACAAGTGATGAAGTAAAGTGCACGTCTTAGCACCACTCCCATCTTCTTCAAATCATGGAATTCAAGAATTCCCAGACGTCTTGCCTTTACAATACGAGACGCCGACCTATATCCGATCCCTGGCACTCGAAGGAGCATCCGGTATTCTGCCCGGTTAATCTCTATCGGAAAATACTCCAGATGTTTGAGGGCCCAGTTGCACTTCGGATCGAACAAAACATTAAAATTAGGCTGATCCTCAGATAAAAGCTCCTCCGCACGAAAGTGATAGTAACGCAAAAGCCAGTCTGCCTGATACAGACGGTGTTCCCGAAGAAGCAAAGATCCCTCCTCGGTTCTGGCAGGCAGCGCCGCATCCTCATTTACATGAACAAAAGCCGAATAAAAAACTCTCTTTAAATCAAATTTCTGATAAAGAGCCTGGGCAACCCGGATAATCTGATAGTCTGTCTCTGGTGTGGCACCGATGATCATCTGAGTACTCTGCCCGGCAGGCACAAATCTGACCCCTCCTTTGTAAATCCGAATCTCCTGTTTATTTTCCACCATTTTTGTCTGCACCAGGCGCATAGGTTCCAGGATCTTTTTGCGAGTCTTATGAGGCGCCAGCGCCTTCAGACCTTCTGCCGTAGGAAGTTCAAGATTCACACTCATACGGTCTGCCAGAAATCCCAGGCGTTCTACCAGTTCCCGGCTGGCTCCCGGTATCGCCTTAACATGAATGTATCCCTGAAAATTACACTCATACCGTAGTTTATAAAGAGTGGCATATAAAAGCTCCATCGTATCATCCGGACTGACCAACACACCAGAGCTTAGAAACAGACCTTCAATATAATTCCTTCGATAAAACTCCATGGTCAGTCTGCAGACCTCATCTGGTGTAAATGAGGCACGGGGTACATCATTTGTCCGGCGGTTAATACAGTATTTACAGTCGTAAATACACTCATTGGTAAATAGAATCTTTAAAAGAGAAATACACCGTCCATCCGCTGAAAAGCTATGGCAGATTCCCGCCTTCTCGCAGTTTCCCATCCCGGTGCCGTCCCCTTTGCGGTCCGTACCACTGGATGTACAGGCTACATCATATTTTGCAGCGTCTGTAAGAATCTGAAGTTTATCATAAAGATCCATAGATTCCTGAATCCGCATAAGTTTCCTCCCCATAGCGCAAAAAAAGAACAGGTGTTCGGTATATAAATTATACGAACACCTGTTCTTTTTGTCAATATCAATTATATTTTATTTACTACGTCTGCCAGATACGGATTGTCTGCCTCGTAAAACTGCTCCTTGGCTACCGTTTCCGCCAGCCTGGAATCGATTGGCATTTTGCCAAGCACAGGAATACCAAGTCTTGCAGCTGCTTCATCAACATGGCTTTCCCCAAATACTGAAATCTTTTTTCCACAGTCCGGGCATACCAGGTAGCTGTAGTTTTCTACGACTCCAAGTACAGGAATGTTCATCTGCACTGCCATATTGTATGCCTTTTCTACAATCATCTGCACAAGCTCCTGGGGAGAAGTGACGATCACTACTCCATCCACCGGCAAAGACTGAAAGACGGTCAAAGGCACATCGCCGGTTCCCGGGGGCATGTCTACAAACAGATAATCCAGATCTCCCCATACCACATCCGTCCAAAACTGAGTGACGACACCGGCAATGATTGGTCCTCTCCAGATTACCGGATCGGACTCATGCTCCAGCAGGAGGTTGACAGACATGATCTTTGTCCCGTCTTTTGCCTCCACTGGATAGATTTCTTCTCCGTTTCCAGAAGCCGTCTGATGAATTCCGTACATTTTTGGAATGGAAGGACCTGTGATATCTGCATCCAAGATTCCTGTCTGAAACCCCTGCTCACGCATGGTTCTTGCCAGGGAAGCCGTCACCATAGACTTTCCGACGCCTCCCTTGCCGCTGACGACTGCGATCACCTTACCAATATGAGAATGTGCATTAGCCGGCTTGCGAAAGTCCTGGGGTTTGCTGCTGCAGGAATCTGCATGGGCACATCCGGCACAGTCAGATGGAGAGCATCCATTTTGCTGTTCTGCCATTTTTCTAACCTCTTTCCTTTACTCTTCTACTACTGCAATCACTTCGATTTCACACAGGGCGTTCTTTGGAAGTGTCTTTACAGCCACACAGCTTCTGGCCGGCTTGGATGTAAAGTATTTTGCATATACTTCATTAAATGCGGCAAAGTCTCCCATATCTGCCAGGAAACAGGTCGTCTTTACCACTTTATCAAAGGAAGTCCCTGCCGCTTCCAGAACTGCAGCAATATTCTGACAGGAACGATCTGCCTGACCCTCGATTCCTTCTGCCAGATCTCCTGTTGCAGGATCCGCTCCCAGCTGTCCTGCAGAATAGAACATTCCGCCGTGAGTATATCCCTGTGAATATGGTCCAAGTGCTGCCGGTGCCTTTTCTGTTGCTACGATTTTCATTGTTACCTCTCCTTTGCTATCTCTAATATTTTCTGTGCTACACACACATCAAAAAGACCCATCCCTACTGATTTGAAATAGGTAGTCTTTCCATTTCCCGATTCTTCCCGTTCTCCGGATGCAAGATAATCACTCATAAGCACGACCCGGTCCTTTGTAAGCCTTCCTTTTTCCAGCGGCTGGCTCAGATCACCGCTTTCTTCACACGCGTAAGAAAGCTCTATATAGACTTTCTTCGCCACATCCCAGACTGCATCCGGAATCTCTCGCATTTTTGGAGTGTAAGACCCGATCGCAATAATGCATTTTCCCTTCAACAGTTCCCGATCGTCGGGAAGCACCGGTATCTCCGAAGGAGTGGCTGTGCAAATAATATCGCTTAGCCTTGCAAGCTCCTCCGCTGACTTACATTGTACTACCTTTATACCTGGATGAGCAATAACTTTTTTCAGTCTCTCAAAATAATCAGAAAGATCCCTGTCACTGTGATTATAAAAATAGACGGTATGAATCTTTCTTGCAGCGCAGGCATATACAGCCTGATAAAACCCCTGAACTCCTGCACCGATGATTCCCACGGTATGGGCATCCTGATCTGACAAATGTCGGATTGCCACACCTCCCACGGCTCCTGTCCTCCAGGCTGTTACCGCCTGTCCATCCAAAACTGCCAGGGGTGCTCCCGTCTTGGCATCATTCAATATCACCAACCCGTCAATAGATGGAAGCCCTAGTTTCGCATTCTCCGGAAACATAGTCAACATCTTGGTGCCGATCACCTCCGGGGTGTAGCATGGCATATAGATCAACGTCTTATTTTCATGTTCGATCACCGGCCTAGGCGGCATAAAATAATTTCCTTCCCCAAAAATCCGATAAGCTTTTTCAATCTCATCCATCATCAAATTGACGTCAATCAAGGATTCTATCTGTTCTTTGTCTAAAAAAATCATACGTTTATACCCTCTTATTTCTGTTTTTTCTCTGCCGTCAGAATCAGAACTGACCGTTCCCCCGCAAGTACCCGGCGGTTTTCGATCAGTACTGGTTCCTCCCGGAATTCTTCTCCTCTGTCGCCGGTATTGATCTTAAGATACCAGTCCATCCCTTTTGGCTCTTCTGGAAGTTCTACTTCCACCGTCTCCCAGAAGACATTGACAATCAGATAGACGATGTCATCTTTTTTCTTTTCCTGATCATAGCCGGCAAATAAAATGCCCACCACTCGGCCGTCATTTTCATAATCTGCCTTCCATGGCTTCACCCCATGCAGGCTGGTTTCAGGCAATCCGCAAACTGCAGCTACATTGGTCCCGCGAATCGCTGGATGTGCTTTCCGAAACCTGACCATATACCGGAAAAACTGAGAAATTTCTTGATATGTTTCCAGTCGTCCCCAGTCCAGCCAGGAAATCTCGTTGTCCTGGCAGTAGGCATTATTGTTCCCATACTGAGTATTACAGAACTCATCTCCAGCCAAGAACATCGGCGTACCCCTGCTGGTCAAAAGTACTGCACAGGCATTTCTGATCAAACGAAGTCTTAAGCCTGTCACTTTAGGATCATCGGTGTCTCCTTCCGCTCCACAGTTCCAGCTGCGGTTGTCATTACTGCCGTCCGTATTGTTCCACCCGTTCGCCTCATTATGCTTTTGGTTATAAGAATACAAGTCATATAAGGTAAAACCATCATGACAATTCAAAAAGTTAACCGATGCATTCCTTCCACGGACTTTAGGATCATAAATGTCTGGAGACCCGATCATCCGCTGTGCGGCCGCCCTGGCAAAACCCAGCCCCCCTTTTAGATATTCTCTCAAATCATCCCTGTATTTTCCATTCCACTCGCTCCACCTTCTAAATGCCGGAAATGCACCCACCTGATAAAGACCGCCTGCATCCCACGCTTCTGCAATCAATTTTGTATCCGCAAGAATGGAGTCACAAGCCAGCGCCTGTAGAAGCGGGGGCTTTTCCATGGGCGAGCCGTCCTCATTACGCCCCAGAATCGAGGCCAGATCAAAGCGAAAGCCATCAATCCGATAAGTGGTCACCCAGTAACGCAGGCAGTCAATGATCATACGTTGCACCACCGGATGGTTACAGTTCATGGTGTTTCCGCATCCGCTGAAATTATAATAATATCCTTCCGGCGTCAGCAGATAATAGATGTTATTATCAAACCCTTTAAAAGAAATGAAAGGACCGTCCGCATTTCCTTCTGCTGTATGGTTAAACACCACATCAAGAATCACTTCTATCCCATTTTCATGAAGAGCCTTGACCAACTCTTTCAGCTCCAGTCCCTCCCGGTTATACTCGATAGCAGAAGCATAACTGGTATTCGGTGCAAAAAAACTGACCGTATTATACCCCCAATAATTCAACACCTCTTTTCCATTCACAACTCTACGGTCACTGAGTTCATCAAATTCAAAAATAGGCATCAATTCAATGGCATTGATCCCCAGATCCTTAAGATAAGGAATCTTTTCCCGGACTCCCAGAAAGGTTCCCGGGGCAGTCACGTCCCTGGCCATTTTCGTAAACCCCCGGACATGCATTTCATAAATAATCAACTCTTCCATGGGAACCTTCGGCCATTTTTCTATTCCCCAGTCAAAGTTATTGCGCACCACTCTGGCTCGGTATCCGTCGTCACTGACCTTTTTGCCCCAGGTACTCTGACCGGTGACAGCCTTTGCATAAGGATCCAGCAAAATGTGACTTTTATCAAACAAAAGACCTCTGGAAGGATCATAAGGGCCATCCAGACGATACGCATACTCAAATTCCTCCACATTTAGTCCAAAGACAATCATCGAATAAACATCCCCGATTTTGTAGTTTGCTGGAAAAGGAATAACTGCATAGGGGTGCGATTCCATACGATGGTATAAAAGTAATTCACAAGATGTCGCACCATGAGAATGAACGGTAAAATTCACACCGCCCGGAATCGGTGTCGCCCCTCCGTAGATATAAAAGCCAGGCCTGACATCAAATCCTCCGATCCGGTTCAGCGGTATCATATGATGCATCTCATCGTCCCAAATCATATTTTTTTGAAATTCACACATCCTTTTTGACTCCCTCCTTATGTGATGTCTATTAAGCGTCATACACCAGTCAGCCGATCAGTCCGGAAAACTTTGCTGCATTATAGATATTGATCAGCACGATTATGGCCATCAAAAACACAAACAGTCTGTCCACGCCAGAATCACTGATTTTTTTATTGATCCTGCTTCCGACAGTTCCTCCCAGCACCCCTCCTATAATCATGAAAATCAGATAAGAAATCTGCATATCCGGAATATTTCCTGTTGCCAGGGTCTGGACCAGGCTGGTAATTTGTGAAAACATAATAATATAAAGCGAACTTAAAGCCGCCTCCTTGGTCGTCATGGAAAAGAAATATCCTAGCACTACCAGATTAATCGGACCTCCCCCGATACCCAGGAAGCTGGACATAACCCCAAGGAGAAGGCCGATCATGATGCAGCCCCAGATCTGATTGCAGGTTCTGGTTGATATCTTTTCTTTATAGATCGTATAAACCAGTGTTCCAAGCGTGATGACAATCAGAACCATAGCCTGTATAAGTCCGACCAGTTCTTCGTTTCCCGCTGCATCCTTTAAAGACTGAAATACGGCTTTTCCTGCCACTCCTCCAACTGCCGCACCAATGGCAAGCGCAGTAGAAACCTTCACATTCATTTTTGCCGTGCCGGATCTGATATTTTTACATACAGATACCAGCGACATGGCAAGCACAGTACAGCCAGAAAGGAAACTAATACTGCTCACGCTCATGATCCCAGTAGCATCCAGCACCGGTTTGATAATCACTCCGCCTCCGATCCCGCAGATAGAGCCTGCCACAGAGGATAGAATACTGACTGCAAAAAACACAAAAACCATTCCCATTTTCTTTCTCTTATCCTTTCTTAACACTATTTTTTTATTATACCTTCTTTTCCTGTTTTCTTCTACCCTGTCCCTCTCTATTCTATCTGGAATTCCCTTGCTTTTCTGCCCCGATTGTATTATTGTGGAATTAACAGAAACAAAAGGAGAGATATCATGAAGAAACCAAACATCATTTTAATCATGACTGACCAGTTACGGGGGGACTGTCTGGGATATGCCGGACACCCTGATGTGAAGACTCCTTATCTTGATACCCTGGCATCCAAAGGAGTGGTCTTTGATCATGCCTACAGCGCCTGCCCCAGCTGCATCGCCGCCAGGGCTGCGCTCCACACAGGTATGGAACAGAGTCATCACGGAAGAGTCGGCTATGAAGATAACATTCCCTGGAATTACACACATACCATGGCAGGAGAATTGTCAAAATCCGGCTATTATACCCAATGTGTCGGGAAGATGCATGTACACCCTTTACGCAACTATCTGGGCTTCCACCATGTGGATCTTCATGATGGCTATCTCCACAGCGCACGCTATGCAAGCGTACCATACCGGGAATCTCAGTTTGTAGCAGACGATTATTTCTACTGGTTGAAAAAGGAGTTAGGCGCCGATGCTGATGTAACCGATACCGGGATCGACTGCAACAGCTTCCTTGCCCGCCCCTGGGTCCATGAAGAAAAATACCATCCTACCAACTGGGTCACAGACCGGTGCCTTGACTTTTTAAGACGTCGGGATCCCCGGATGCCTTTCTTCCTGATGGCGTCCTATCTTCGTCCCCACCCGCCTTTTGATGCACCTTCCGTCTATTTTGACCTGTATCGTGACAAAGAACTGCGAAAGCCTTTTGTCGGCACCTGGGAAACAGAAGAATATCTGAACAAAGACGGACGGATTTTTGACTCCAAAACCGGTCCGGCGGACCCTGAGCTGATCCGTCAGGCACAGATTGGCTATTATGCCTGTATCACTCATCTGGATCATCAGATCGGCAGACTCATCATGGCCCTAGTTGAACAGGAAGTTTATGATGATACCGTGATCATCTTTACTGCTGACCATGGTGAGGAGCTCTGTGACCACCACATGTTCCGTAAATCCCGCCCCTATGAGGGAAGTTGTCATATCCCGCTTTTCATCGCTGCAGGTAAAAACGTCCTGCCTGAGATCAGGGCTGCCTCCGTTTGCCACAGCATTGTTGAACTAAGGGATATTATGCCCACCCTGTTATCCATTGCAGGAGCTTCCATCCCCAAGAGCGTAGACGGCACAAGCCTTCTTCCCCTGGTTTACCAGCCGGAACAGTCTGTACGGCCATGGCTGCACGGTGAACATTCCTATGGGGAATTTTCCAATCACTGGATCGTTACACCTACAGATAAATACATCTGGCACTCTGTCACGGGACAGGAGCAGTACTTTGATCTGTCTTCAGATCCCCATGAGTTGACAGACCGTATTGATGATGTCTCCTCAATAGAACGAATTCGTTTTCTTCGTTCCTGCCTGATCCAGTCCTTAATCGGACGTCCGGAAGGATTTACCGATGGCGAAAAACTGATCCCAGGTCGTCCTTATCCTGTTGTCATGGATTGTGCTGAAGATCTGTAAGTAAGGAGAATTTTCATGAGTCACCGCCAGTATTCAATAAAAACTTCCGATATTGAAAAACTAAACGCTCGCCTTCTTTCCATCTCTTTTTCCAAAGATGAGAAAGACTGGCCCAGCGTTTTCCATACCCATCATTTTACGGAATTGTTTTTTGTAGTCGGAGGCAGCGGAAACTTCCTTTTCCGTGACAAATCCTATCCTATCAAAACCGGGGATCTGATCATCATCCCTCCTTATCTGGAACACACGGAGCAGTCTGCTTTCAGACATCCTTTACAGTATTACGTGATTGGAATTGATGGCATTGCCTTCCGGCCCGAGGCTCCCTCTTCATCCAGAGCACAGTTTTTCTGCAATTTTCCAGATCAGACACTGATTGCCGGTTTGTTCTCCCAGATCCTTTATGAAGTGCGTACTCAGGCTTATGGATCCGACAAGATCTGCCAGAATCTTTTAGAGATCCTGATCCTGCGGATCATCCGATCCCAGCATCTGATCCCGGTACCTATCACTTCTACCCATATGACAAAGGAGTGCGCACAGATCAAGGAATATCTGGACACGAACTATGCAAATCACATTACTTTGGACACTCTGACTGACCTGACCCATATGAATAAATACTATATGGCTCATTCCTTTACTAAGTATACCGGTCAGTCACCGATCCAGTATCTCAACCAGAAGCGGCTGGATGTGGCCTGCACCCTCCTTCGGGACACAGACCACTCCATTTCTTCGATTTCTGCAGCGGTAGGTTTTTCCTCCCAATCTTAC
>JAHYZZ010000011.1:5067-57086 GCA_019424135.1 Lachnospiraceae bacterium | reverse complement strand
ATCTTACTTCACCCAGTCCTTCCGCAAAAAATACGGCGTTACCCCGGTCAAATACCGGCAGGAAAATGCTTCTGCCAAGCCGTGATCTTTTCCAGTCGCCCGATGCTGTAGGCAAAGAACCCCTGATATGCCTCACAGTATATATTCCTGAAAATGCCTTCTTTTTCTTCGCAGTCACGTCTGCATCCCCCTCTGCAAAGCGGATACCACTTGCAGCCGCCACAGCGGAAGTCTCTTTTTTGCGCCTCCTGAAAGAACTTCGGCGGCGTTTCTGATAGTGTTCCTCTCAAAAGAGTCTCAAAATCCAATGCCGGATCTTTGATATTCCCCATCTCAAACTCATCCAGGGCATAAAAATCACAGGGATATACCGTTCCATCGCTTTCGATCACATTCTGGAGACTACATCTTCCATACATACTACAGGCTTCCGGCTGCCCTCCTGCAAGCATCGACACATAGTTTTCAAACTGCCGCAGGTACACCGGCACCCCGACCCTTTTATCTTCATACCACAGATCAAAAAGCTTTTTTAACGCTTCCTCATACATCCCAGGCGTCAGGGAATACGGTTCCTTCCCCCGTGGTTCTCCCAGGGGATCAAGACAGGGAATATACTGCTGTGCATAAAATCCCTTCCGTATAAAAAAACGGTAAATAGCCTCAATGTGCCCCACAGTCTGGGCAGTCAGCACGCACAAGATATGAAAAGGGATCCCATGCTTTTGGAAACGCTTCGCACAGTCAAATACCTGGGAAAATGTTCCTTCTCCATCTATATCTTGTCTATTTTCTTCGTGAGTCTTCCGTACCCCATCCAACGACACCCCTGCAAGGAATCCATATTCTTTGAAAAAATCCAGCCATGCATCCGAAAGCCCCACGCCATTAGTCTGGATTGTGTAGGCAACCGTTTGTCCCGGTCTTTTCTTTCGCTCTACGTGTGCGGCAAACTTTTGAAAAAAAGGCAGACCTGCCAGTGTCGGCTCCCCTCCCTGGAAGCCGAACACGCAGGTCTGCGCCACCGCAAGTGCCTTGTCAATCACCATCTCCATTGTTTCTTTGTCCATCGTTTTTTGCATGTTCTTCTGCCGATGATTTGTCTCATCTTTGTAAAAGCAGTATCTGCAATTTAGATTACAGGCAGAAGAAACAGGTTTGATCAACAGCTGCAGCTCTTTCATATAATCCTCTTTCTCTTTGTTCTATCTGTTCCCCTATATCTCATACCAATAAATGCCATTCGCTTCCAAATCCAGGTCAAAACTGGTTCCGTCTCCTTTGTATACCGTTGTGCTCTGCGGCTCATAAGTATTGTTAACTACACAATATTTTCCATTTTTTACGTAAGCATGTACCTCTACGTTATAGTTGGTGCTGAACCACTTATAAAGGTTATCCTCGTCGTGGGACGACCAGATGATCGAGCGGTATAGGACACGGCTGTTTTCAAAGCTGTACGGAAGTCCGCTGATATAGACACATCTTCCATCTCCAAACTCACGGACAGCCATCTGTACCTCCTGATTTTTCTGACAGAGGATCGTGGTACCCTCGTAGGCATAAATATTCTTCTTGCCTTCCCCAAAGTCGATTTCACCTTTACAGTCCTCCGTGATAAAATGCTCATGTTCTTCCCAGTTATATTTGTCTACATTCAGGGTAAATCCGTTTTCCCTCTCAACTCCCATCACTGACGCCAACTGGAAATAATGACCTTCATGCTGGTGGGCTGCCGGCTCCCCAACACCGATAAACCCGCCGCCTCGATAGATAAATCTCTTCACCGTAGTAATAATCGTTTCGTCCGTCCAATATTCCCCGCCAGAATATGCGGTATCTCCGTCCCCCACATTCAAGATCACATCTATGTCATCTAGAATCTCTGGATTTTCACGGATATCATCAAAACTGATGAACTTCACATCAAACGGTGCGCCGCTAAGCGCCTCGATCACCCCGGCGTAAGAATAGTTCTGCTTGTAATAGATTGCATGATGAACCATATGGTTCCCCCATGCACGCATCTTTCCCCAGCAGTTTAACACTGCTACCTTTTTGATACAGTAGGGAGTCGTGCCCTTGATATTATCATATAAGGTGCGGAACTCTTCACAGACGTTTTCCACATAGTCGATAAAGTCCGGGAACTCCATTGCAAGCTTCAGATATCCGCCATAACCGATACGATCAATCGGCTTTCTTAAGATCGCACGTCTTGCCGTTACCCAGTTTACCTTTGCCTCTTTCACCGGATCTCCTCCTTCGTGGAAGACATCTGGGAAGAAATACGGCAAAAGACGTCCTTCCGTATATTTTACGCCTTCTATATCGCTGATCAGACGCAAGGTAGCTCCGTTCCCCACACTTCCTACCACTGCGTCCAGACCCACGTTTTTAAACTCATTCATAAACGGTTCCATACCGATCCAGTGATCTCCCAGGAACATCATGGCTTCTTTTCCGCACTCGTGAGTGATGTCCACCATCTCTTTTGCCAGCTTTGTGACCTCTCTTCGCTGGAATGCCTGGAAATCCAGAAACTCTTTGGAAGGGATCCTGTAGGTATTATTCATATATCCCTGATCGATGATATACTCCGGTCGAAACGGATACCCGGCCTCTTTTTCGAACTGTTCCAGAATATAGGGGCTGACAGATGCTGAATATCCATACCAGTCCACATATTTCTCCCGTGCCAGCTCATCAAAGATCAGCGTAAACTGATGGAAAAACGTAGTATAACGAATCACGTCGATGTGCGGATTGTCCGCAATGTACTTTCTGAGCCGTTCCATAGAATACTGGTGTGTCTTTGGCTGACGGACGTCAAAAGTAATCTGCTTTTCAAAATCTGTCCATCCATTGGTCACCGCATTATACATATGTACCGGATCCCACATGATATACGCAAGAAAGCTGACAGTATAATCGTGAAACGCTACCGCATCATGGATAGTGACATCCCCACTTTCCCCGCTGTACTCCCACCGGGATACCGGAACCACTTCTCCTGTAGTACGGTCAATGACCTCCCACCATCTGGTGATATCATCGCGGTCGTTCACCTTTAGCATATCTGGATACAAATGATTCATCAGATGAATAGACAGTTCACTGTCCACAGCTGTATAAAACGGTGTCATGATATACATCTGCTGAATTTCCTCCGGGTTCGCTTTTGCCCACGCATTATCCTTCCTTGTCGTATAATATGTGGAATAAACCTTTGCATCTATATTTCTGAGTTCTTCGGGATAATCGGTCCCATCGCAATCCCGGATCGCGTCTGCTCCCCAGCGCTCTAAAAGTTCCAGGGTCTCCGGCACCACATCTACGTCTGTAGGAATCGTTACTCTGCCTTTTGTGTGTGCTTTCACATTCGTTCTCCTTTCTTGTTTCCTGCTGCCTGTTACTGGTATCTCCGGTTATAAATAAACAGCAGCGTTAAAAGTCCTACCAGGCCTATCAGCTCCATCACAAGTCCGGAGGCACTGATATTTTTCTGGCCAATGATGATCAGGGCGAGACAAACAATAAAAACAATGATCATAATCAGATTTCTTACAACATTACTCATTTTCTGCTCTCCCTCCTATCCTTTCAGTCCGCCAAGCGTCATACCCTTGGTGAGCTGTTTCTGTACGCATACATACAGGATCAAAACCGGAATCATAACGATCACCAGGCCTGCGTACATAATACCATAGTTAGTCGCCGTTCTCTCAACCGCCATCAGGTTCTTTAAACCGACTGCCAGTGTACTGTTTTCATCCATCAGAGTAAATGCTATGATGTACTCGTTCCAGAATGACAGGAACTGGAACAGAATGACTGTAATGATACTCGGCTTTGCCATCGGAATCATGATCTTGACCATGGTCTTGAAATATCCACAGCCATCGATATACGCAGCCTCTTCATAGCCCTTCGGAAGCGTCTTGAAATATCCGCTCAGAAGATAGATAGAAAAAGACAGGGAGCTGGATGCATAGATGATTGACAGCAAAAGCCGGTTGTCAAGGAAGAATTCCACTCCCAGCGTCCGGTTTGCACCACTGAGCATCAAAAAGATCGGCACTACAATATAATTAATGTTTACAAACAATCCTGCCATGAAGGCAATGTTTAATATCTTTTTTCCTTTGAAATCAAATCTTGATAATGCATAAGCCGCCGGAAGCGCAATCACCAGAAGAATCACCAAAGACAATGCGGTCACGATCACAGAATTCATAAAGAATTTACCCATTTCCGCATCCACAAACGCGGTTACATAGTTCTGCCACTGCAGCTGTTCCGGAAGCGCCCAGGGGTTGGTCCCTTTTCCGATAAATTCCGCATTCCGCTTAAAGCTTGCCATAAATACCCAGGCTACCGGGATGATGATCGAAATCGTCATCACAATCAAGGCTATGTAGACAATCCCTTTAAACAGAGCTTTAGTTGCCGGATTCTGTTTTTTCATAGTTATCTTGTCCCCCTTCCTAGAATTCCAGAACTTCTCTGTCTGTAATCTTATTGACAACTGCTGCAAGTACAAACGAGAAGAGGAAGACTACTACGCCGATGGCCATACCATAACCATAGACACCTGCTCCGTACGCCTGTTTATACATATAGTTCAGGAACACTTCTGAATGTCCGTTGGGACCTCCGTCAGACATGATCTGAACGAACTGGAAACTTAAGTTGATCGTACTGATGATATAGAAGGTAAGAGTGGTACGGATATTACTCCAGATCAGCGGCAGAGTCACCTGGAAAAACATCTGGATCTCTGTTGCACCGTCCAGGGACGCTGCTTCATAAAGATCCTCCGGGATTGCCGCCATACTGGCCATATACATAACCATGTAATAACCAATAGCCTGCCATACCAGTGCAAAAATGATAGAATACAGCACAATCTTCTGGTCTCCCATCCACTGGTGGGTCAAAGCGTCCAGTCCGATAGCCCTAAGGAAGGTATTAAGAAGTCCTGTGCTCGGATTATAGATTGCTCCGAAAATACCAGCAATAACAACAATACTTAGGATATTCGGGATGTAGAAAATAACACGGAAGAAATTCTTTCCTTTGAACTTTCCACGATGCAGGATTGCTCCAAACAGGATTGCAAAAAAGATGGTAAACAGTGTCACAAGTACAATGATTGCAATGGAGTTCTGCATTGCCTGCAGGAAGTTCTTGTCATCAAACAGGGACTCAAAGTTGCTGAATCCTACAAATTCTTTTCTGTTCGTAATTCCGCCCATCCGGTACAAAGACATCCGGAATACGTTGATGGTCGGAATGAAGATGAAAAGGGTCACAAGTATGGCCGCCGGCGCTATACAGCAAAAGACAAATCGTCCCTGCGCCCGTTTTCTATTCATACTATTTCTCCTTTCTTTTGAAAAACGGTGAGCGTAAGAACTCACCGTTTTTTACACTTTCGCTATTGCTTTTTAAAGTTTTATTCCATCGCGTCTGCACACTGGGACCATACGTCTACCAGCTGCTCCTGCCATTCATCGACAGTCATATCGCCAGTGCTGATGGAATCGATCGGTTTGTAGATAGAACCTTTCATGTCCAATCCTTCGATCGGAGCTGTGGTAGCCCATGTTCCTGTAACGGCAACTACATCATCACCTGTCTGGAAGCTGGTCTTGATCACGCCATCTGGAAGCTTCTCAGCTGCTCCCTGAACTGGTACTACAATCGGAGCGTCGGACTCTTCGCCTGTCTCGGCATTTGTTGTCTTGTTTGCCAGGCAAAGATCTACAACAGTGTCAGAGTACATAAATCTGATAAAGTCTTTTGCAAGATCCATGTTTTCAGCATCTGAAGGAATCCACATCTGTTCTGTAAATGTATATACAGACTGGGATTCGTCTGCACTCCATTTTGGAACTCCCATTACGCCCCACTCAAAGTCTTCCGGAGTCGAGTTTGCCATCTCGCCGACAACCCAGCTTCCGTTTGGCATAAAGAGCGCTTCGCCATCGATAACTGCCTGCTGGTTGATCTTGAATCCGCCATCTGTATTTGCGTTGGATACGGTATCGGACCACAGATAATCAGAAGATACCAGTTGTGCAATGGTGTCAAGAACTTTCTTTCCTTCATCGGATGTCCAGGTGTCTTTATCATAAGTCAATGCGTTGTTGTAGAAGTCTGTTCCGCCCGCCTGTGCCAGCATCGCATAGATCGTCGCATCAAAGTATCCCGGCTGCGGATAGGTAAACAGTGCTCTTCCGTCTTCCTTTGCCTGATCGCCCAGCGCAAAGAACTCGTCCCATGTAGTCGGAAGCGCATATTCTTTTCCTTCCCCTACCAGATTTGCATTATACCAGAAACCTGTCTGGGTATAAAAGATCGGCGCCAAGTAGATCTTGCCGTCTCCATACGGCTGTGCCGCGGTACCGTCCAGGATTCCTTCTACCATCTTGCCCTTAAGCTCATCATCAAAGACATCGGAAATATCAGCAATTGCTTCCTCTTTCAAC
The DNA here is from genome assembly GCA_019424135.1 of Lachnospiraceae bacterium. GTDB lineage: Bacteria > Bacillota > Clostridia > Lachnospirales > Lachnospiraceae > Merdimonas. The sequence goes on along the minus strand of JAHYZZ010000011.1, from coordinate 50,592 downwards.
ATTGTCTCTGTGAATCCACTCTCCTGTCCCAGGTTGTAGTATACCACATCCGGAACATCACCATTCTGGATTTCTTTTGTCAGAACCTGGTCAAGCTCAGAAGACAGTTCCAGTTCTACAGTGCAGTCATATTCCTTCTCGAATGCATCTGCAATCTTTTCCCAGATATCAGCTCCGTTTCCCCCTTCGAAAGCTGCTACCTTCAAGGTCTTACCATCACCGCTTCCTCCATCATCGCCGCTGTCACTGTCGCCACTTCCGCATCCGGCCAGCAGTCCTACTGACATTACTGTAACCATAGACGCTGACAGAAGTCTTTTGACTGTTTTCTTTTTCATAAGTTTACCTCCTTTTTTAACACTTTTTATGTTAATTTTATTGTATTCTTTTTTTTCTGCCTTTTCCATACGAATCTTGGTTTTTCTTTTATATTTCTTGCTATATTCAATAGTTTTTATTAAAATTCTGCTTATTTTTTGTGATATATATTTATCATATTTCTATTCTTCTTTTCTATTTTATGCAAAATATATAATTTTTATGGTATATTTCTTTATAATTCTTGCGTTACCCATGAAACTCCTGTGAATTTTCACGACTGGCAAACGCAGGCCCAAAAAAGGGATGACGATTATAAAATAAAAAAACGCCAGCCGGCGGAAAACTAGCCGCCAACTGACGATATATCTTTTACCCAGACTCCATCTATTCATCCAGATCTTCAAAAGCCTCTTTCATCTTATCCATAAAACCTTTTTTCTTTTTGCCTTTATGGCCTTCACTCTTCCCACCAGTCTCTCCCAGGGTATTGCCCGATAGCTCATCGAACCTTCGCAGGGCCTCTTTTGCCTCTGCACTTAAATGCTCCGGCGTCTGAATGACCAGGGTAACATAATGATCTCCTCTCACCTGTGAATTTCTGACAGACGGAACGCCCTTTCCCTTCAGACGAACCTTGGTATCCGTCTTGGTTCCAGGCTTGACTGTATATAGTACTTCTCCGTCCACCGTCTTGATCCTGATTTCTCCGCCCAAAGCTGCCTGGGCAAATGATATCGGCACAGTGGAAAAGATATGCATATCCTGTCTCTGAAAAATCGGATGTCTGGATACGGTAACTTCCACCAATAGATCTCCTCTTGGGCCACCGTTAACACCAGGCTCTCCTTTTTCTCGGATACGGACGCTTTGTCCATTATCAATTCCTGCCGGAATGGATACGGAAATCTTTTTGCGGCTGGATACAAATCCTGTCCCTCCGCAGTCCGGACACTTATCTCTGATGATCTTTCCTGTACCCTGACATTCCGGACAAGTCTGCACATTCTGTACCGTTCCAAAAAATGACTGCTGGGTATAGACTACCTGACCTTTTCCACCACATTTGGGGCAGGTTTCTGGAGATGTTCCAGGCTTGGCCCCTGTCCCGTGGCATTTCGGACACGGATCTTTGAGTATCACATCCAGTTCTTTCTCACATCCGAACACGGCCTCCTCAAAAGTAAGCCGCACACTTTTACGGATATTCATGCCTTTCATCGGCCCTTGGTTTGCACGGCCTCTGCGGCCGCCTCCGCCAAACAGGTCTCCAAAAATATCTCCGAAGATATCACTAAAATCCGCACCGCTGAAGTCAAATCCGCCAAATCCTCCTGCGCCGCCTGCACCGCCCTCAAAAGCAGCATGACCAAACTGGTCATACTGCCTTCTTTTATCAGGGTCGCTCAAAACCGCATATGCCTCTGAGGCTTCTTTAAACTTTTTTTCTGCCTCTGCATCTCCGGGGTTCATGTCAGGATGATACTTCTTGGCAATCTGTCTGTATGCTTTTTTTAGAGTCGCCTCGTCAGCATCTTTGCTGACTCCCAGCACCTCATAATAATCTCTCTTTGATTCTGCCATGATTTATCCCTTTTCTAGTTTATATTAGACTTCCTTATAATCTCCATCGACTACATCATCGCCCTGGAATCCGTCCGGAGCCGGTCCTGCATTCTGTCCTGCTCCCATGTCCGGACCTGCGCCTGTTCCCTGTGCTCCAGCTGCTGCTCCAGCCTGCTCATACATCTTTGTGAACAGCTTCTGAGCGCTCTCAGTCAACTTATCTTTGCCGGCTTTGATCTCTGCAATCTGCGCATCGGTCATGTCATCCATATTAACTTTTTCGAGCAATTCTTTCAGTGCTTTGCAGTCTGCTTCTACAGCAGCTTTGTCTGCACCATCCAGCTTATCGCCCACTTCCTTCAGTGCTTTTTCTGTCTGGAATACCATGGCGTCCGCTTCATTCTTGCCATCGCTCCCTTCCTTGCGGCTCTTCCCCCGCGCCTCAAATGCAGCTGCCCCCTTTCCACCCTTATCGGTTTCCTCGTCGGACATATTAGATCCTGCCGTAATAGTAATATGCTGTTCCTTTCCGGTTCCAAGATCCTTTGCAGATACATTTACGATACCATTTGCGTCAATATCAAAGGTAACCTCAATCTGCGGTACTCCACGTGGAGCCGGTGCAATGCCGTCCAGCCTGAACTGTCCAAGGGACTTGTTATCTCTTGCGAACTGACGCTCGCCCTGTACGACGTTAATATCAACAGCCGTCTGATTATCTGCCGCTGTAGAGAAAATCTGGCTCTTCTTGGTCGGAATAGTTGTATTTCTCTCAATCAGTCTGGTGGCAACACCGCCCATTGTCTCAATGGACAGAGACAGTGGAGTTACATCCAGAAGAAGGATGTCGCCTGCGCCTGTATCTCCAGCCAGCTTACCACCCTGAACAGATGCGCCAAGTGCTACACATTCATCTGGGTTCAGAGACTTACTTGGTTCTTTTCCTGTCAGACGTTTTACTTCCTCCTGTACGGCCGGAATACGTGTAGAACCGCCTACCAGCAGTACCTGACCTAAGTCAGCTGCCGTGATGCCTGCATCAGAAAGCGCTCTTTGAACCGGCTCAGAAGTTTTCATTACCAGATCGTTGGTCAGTTCATCAAATTTTGCTCTGGTCAGATTCATATCAAAATGCTTCGGTCCCTCTGCCGTTGCAGTGATGAATGGAAGGTTGATGTTTGTAGTTGTTGCAGAAGACAGTTCTTTCTTTGCCTTCTCTGCTGCTTCTTTCAGTCTCTGAAGAGCCATCTTGTCATTGGAAAGATCTACGCCCTCCTGTTTCTTAAACTCAGAAATCATATAATCTGTCAATTTCTGGTCGAAATCATCGCCTCCCAGGCGGTTATTTCCAGCTGTGGACAATACCTCAATGACGCCATCTCCAATCTCGATGATAGATACATCGAAAGTACCACCGCCTAAGTCGTATACCATAATCTTCTGTTCTTTTTCATTGTCAAGTCCATATGCCAAAGCTGCTGCAGTAGGTTCGTTGATAATACGTTTTACATCAAGACCTGCAATCTTTCCGGCATCTTTGGTAGCCTGACGCTGAGCATCGTTAAAATATGCTGGTACTGTGATAACTGCTTCTGTAACTTTTTCTCCCAGATAGCCTTCTGCGTCTGCCTTCAGCTTCTGCAGGATCATCGCAGAAATCTCCTGTGGGGAATATTTTTTACCGTCAATAGTCACTCTGTAATCAGAGCCCATTTCTCTTTTGATTGAAGAAATGGTTCTCTCAGCATTAGTTACTGCCTGTCGTTTTGCCGGCTCGCCTACCAGACGCTCTCCGTTTTTTGTAAATGCTACAACAGATGGTGTCGTTCTTGCCCCTTCTGTATTTGCAATAACAGTCGGCTGTCCACCTTCCATAACGGCTACACAGCTGTTTGTTGTTCCTAAGTCAATACCTATAATCTTGCCCATTGTAAATTCCTCCTACCTAATATATTTTATTTCCAAATGTAATAGTTAATTTGCTACTTTTACCATACTGTGTCTCACAACGGAGTCACGGTACATATAACCTTTTTGAAACTCTTCGGCAATCACATTTTCTCCCAAAGTTTCATCTTCCACATGCATCACTGCGTTGTGGTAATCGGGATTAAACTCCTTACCGACAGCTTCGATTGGTTTCACCTCGATTCCCTCCAGGGTGGTCATCAACTGCTTATATACTTTTTCCATCCCCTGTACAAACGGATTTTCTTTTTCTTCTTCGGTTACCGCTCCAAGTCCTCGCTCAAAGTTATCTACCACCGGAAGAATCTTTTCTATGATATCCTTCGCGCCCACTTCATACATCTGAGATTTTTCCTTTTCTGTACGTTTGCGGAAGTTATCAAACTCTGCCATCTGACGTGTCAGTTTATCCGTCAGCTCCTCAATCTTTTCGTCTTTTTTATCTTTTTTCTTTTTACCGAAAAAATTCTTTTCTTTTTTTTCTTCACCATCGCAATGGTCTTGGGCCTCCTCCTCGAAGTCACCCTCTTTTGTTTCCTCTGTTTCAGATTCCTGACCAGCCTCTGAACTTTTAATTTCTTTCTCTGAAGTCCCTTCACTTTCTGGAACTTCTTTAGAATCTTCCTCTGTGCCGGCGGTTGTTTTTGCCTCTTCCACAGCTTCCTTCACCATTTCTTCCTGGCTTTTTTCCTGCTTATTTTCCAAGGGTTCTTCCACCTTTCCTTTTATACTTGCTATGTCTCATTCTCATCTTTTTTATGAAACATTTGATCCAGCTCATTTTGAAGACGTTTCATGGATTTGAGCACATGTTCATAATCCATACGTTTGGGTCCGATAATACCTATCGTTCCCTTCATGCCTTCTCCTAATTCATAAGTAGCGGTTACGACACTGCAGTCCTTCATGTTCTGAACCGGAGTTTCATCTCCGATGTATACCTGGATACCTGTGTTATCCTCTCTTGCCAGTGTCTGTGTGACCAGTTCATTCAACTGCTGCTTTTCTTCAAATGCACTGATAATCTCTTGGGCGCTTTGTTTATCACTGAGCTCCGGATACTTAAAGATGTTGGTTGCCCCGCTGGTATAAATCTGCATATCATTGTCTACCTGGATGACTTCCGCCACCGCATCCAGCACATTTCCAACTACCTCACTATGAATCCCGGCCTGTTCTTTCAGCCTGGCGATCAGCCCCAGGTTAATTTCTTCTATAGACATCCCGGTCAGTGTTGTATTTAGCAGCATATTTAACTTTAGAAGATTTTCATTACTTAAAGGCTCTTCCACATTGATGATCTTATTCTTGATCACGTTGCCCCCCAGCATGATGACTGCAATGATCTGCTCCTCATCTACCGCTGACAGCTGGATGAATTTCAGCTTATTGGCATTACTCACAGGAGTCGAAACCATCGTCGCATAATTCGTATTGTTTGCCAGAACTCTGGCTGCCTGCCTTAAAAGCTGCTCCATCTTATCAGCCTTATCCAGCATCTGCTCCTGCATTTCGCTTAACTCCTGCTCCTTTTCCTCCATCAGCATATCCACATAGAGGCGATAGCCCTGATCCGAAGGGATTCTTCCTGCTGACGTATGAGGCTGGAGAATATAGCCCAACTCTTCCAGATCCGCCATCTCATTGCGAATCGTAGCCGAACTTAAATTCAAATCCGTATACTTAGATATGGTTCTGGATCCTACCGGTTCGCCAGTTTCCAGATAATTCTGGATAATCGCGTGAAGAATCTTAAGCTTCCGCTCACTCAGTCCATGATCTGCCACCATCCGTCTGCCTCCTTTCGGATTTTTTATTAGCACTCTCTAAATTCGAGTGCTAACATCTTCGACTATTAATTTAGCACTATGCATTTTGTTTGTCAACACTATTTCTTCAAATTTTTACAATTAGGACGTAATCTTTTTCAAAAGGTCTACGTCCTAATTTGCAACTAAGGGTGTACCTAAATGGAAAATGCCCTGTACCCAAATGAAAAGAAGCAGGCTTTCCCTGCTTCTTTTCATTCTTTTACCTATTAATAGAGTTTATTCTTGTCCCTTAGATGCCTTTCTGGCAGCGCGTTTTTTTCCATACCAGATGATCACGCCTACATAAACGGCGGCTGCAATCACACCAATCACATAAGCTGCGCCCCACGGTACGTTAAAGCCGATTTTTGCGTTTACGATATATGTGACAGTGATGAATGTGTACCATGCGCCAGGAATCAGGGGCATCCATACAAATTTTGTCTTGTTGTTTTCAAACATCCAAACTGAAATTGCCAAAAATGCAAACAATGACAGGCTCTGGTTTGACCAAGCGAAGTACCGCCACAGGATGTTGAATCCTTCTGCATTGCTCTTTGCAAACACCAGGATCACTGCTACCAGAATGAAGATAATTGCTGCAAGTGTCAGCCGTTTTCTTACATTTTTCTGATCCAGATGCAGTGCATCTGCCACTGCCATACGAAGGGAACGAAGCGCTGTATCTCCAGATGTAATCGGAAGAACAATCACACCAATCAGTGCGATAATACCACCCACATTTCCCAGGATATCCTTGCAGATCACACCTATCGTAGCTGTTGCAAGCGAGGCATCTGCAGCCTGAAGTCCCAGGTTGTAAACTCCCATGGCTCCTGCAGCCCATACCATTGCAATGAAACCTTCCAGAACCATCATATTATAAAAGGTCGTGCGTCCCTGGCGCTCACTCTTCATCGTACGTGAAATAATCGCCGTCTGTGTAGAATGGAAGCCCGACAGGATACCACAAGCGACAGTAATAAAGAAAATCGGAATAAAATGATTCGCCTCAAAATAATCACCATAAGACACCATCACGCCATTCCAGTTATCCCATATATTAATCAGCGGATATCCCTTTACAAAGAGTCCAATAAACACGCCAATTGCTGAGAACAACAAAATTGCACCGAAAATCGGATAAATCCGTCCGATGATCTTGTCAATCGGAAACAAGGTCGCAATCAGATAATAAACAAAAATCACCCCATAGATTACCCAGGTAGAAACGGAAGTAGCAGCTCCGTCAAAACCAAACACCTGGGTTGCCGCAATATCACCTGGTGTATAAATAAACACTGCGCCAACCAACAAAAGCAGCAGGCTGCAGAAAATCTGATAAACGGTATAAACACCTTTGTTACTGTATTTGCGGATCATATCCGGCATCTGGGTTCCTCCATCCCGCAAGCAGATCATGCCAGAAAAATAATCGTGCATCGCCCCGCCAATCACATTTCCGATCGGAATCGTAAGAAACGCAATCGGTCCAAACAAAATTCCTTGAATCGGTCCAAGGATCGGTCCGGTCCCTGCGATATTCAAAAGATTAATCAGACTATTTTTCCACTCCCTCATTGGAACATAGTCAAGTCCGTCTTGCTTTGTGTAAGCCGGTGTCTTTCTGTCGTCAGGTCCGAAAACTCTTTCACAGAATTTTCCATACAGTGCTGCACCGACAAATAAGATCACAAGGCCAATCAAAAAAGTCTGCATATGTATTCCTCCTTTTCCTCTCATTCCATATGTATAAATTTTCACACGATTTTATATTATATCATTTTGACAGCAAAAGTAAAGGAGGTATCTTATCCATTCAAAAATTTTTCTCATCTTGTTATCTTGATCTATTTTCACCTTTTTCTCTCTTCTTCTCAAATACACTTCATAATGCTATAATACTTCTGTCAGAAAAATATGGAAGGAAGGACTCTGATCTATGCTAGATTTTTTAAAAAAAGAAAATGTTTCTCCCCACATTATTAAAGGCATTGAAGAATATCGAACTCAATATCCGCCTTGCGGCACCACCATAAAACCACGCTATTTCTACTACGGGCGAAAGATCTGGGAACAAGCCGCATCGGCGCTTCTATCCGGGCAGAATCTACTCCTGGCGGGACAAAAAGCAACCGGAAAAAATGTACTGGCCGAAAACTTGGCCTATGCTTTTGGACGCCCTGTCTTTAATGTATCTTTGCATATTCATGCAGACGCCGCCTCCATGCTGGGCACCGATACCTTTCAAAATGGCAAAGTTGTCTTTCGTCCCGGTCCGGTCTGCCAAAGTGCACAAAAAGGTGGCTTTTGCATCCTAGATGAGATAAACATGGCGCGCAACGAATCCCTCGCCGTCCTCCATTCTGTGTTGGATTTTCGTGGATCCATCCAGATTCCGGGATATCAAACAGTCAAAAAAAGCAATGCCGCCAGATTCCTGGCAACCATGAATTACGGCTATGCCGGTACCCGGGAGCTCAATGAAGCACTGGCCTCCCGGTTTATGATCCTGCAGATGCCTGAGATATCAGAAGACAATCTGGAAAAATTTCTGTCCAGAGAATTTCCAGACCTGAAACAGGAATACCTGCATCAATTTACCGCTCTGTTCATCGACATTCGAAAAAAATGCAAGAGTGGAGAATTATCAGAAAAAGTATTGGATCTTCGTGGACTTCTGGGCGCCCTTTTGATGATCCACGGCGGACTCTCTCCATATCCCGCGCTTGATATGGGCCTTACAAATAAAACCCCTGATTCCTATGAACAAACTCTGACAAGGGACATTATTTCATCTCGTATTTCCAAAAAAGCCGACCGGAATACGATCTTTTTACATTAATCTAAACACAGAAAGTGAAGGAAAACAAATTATGGAAAACATACGTACATATGCCGGCACACAGAAACGAGCCTTCAATCTCATATGGACCGCTGCAGAAGATTATACCTTTCACCCTCCCTTTGTGGCCCTTCTGCAGGATGGACAACCGGACGTTTATTTGAACTCTATCATCGGGTATATCCATAAATGGTATGACTTTTCCATTCTGGCCCCCTTCTTTGAAACTCTGCAGACCTCTTTTTTCCGGGAAACCTTGGAAGGTCTTTCCTTTATTACCCTGGAGGACTGTGCCTATCAGAAAGAATCTCCCCTGCGCCCGGTCTTAAAAGAACTGCGCGAGGAGTACGCCCACCGATTCTTTCTCCAGGAATCCTCTATGTCACGCCAACAGTGGATGGCTGCAAACAGCCTGGTATATGCCCTTCAGGCAGCCCGCTGCCGCCAGATTCTGGGAAAAGAAACCGGACTTATCATTCCCTGGGAAAAAAGCCTCTTCCTTGCCCTAAGCGGAGATGCCTCCTGGTCTGCCCAGGAAATTACAAGTCATCTATTTGAAGTTTTTCGCAAATATTTTCATTTTCATGCCTCCTCCAGACATCCTTCTCTTCTCACCAACTTCTGGCGGCACCTTCCGCACCTCATAGAATCAAAAAAAGCACCGATAAAACTGCTCCGGACAGAATCTATGCTGACTTTTCCCAGATCTTCCGGTTCCGCCGCAGGATCTTTATCCCCATCAGCCTCTCGTGGTTTTCGGTCAAGTATTCATTCCCGGGACCTAACGTACATTGAAGAATGTTTCGGTCCCTCTATTTTCTCTGATATTGAACAGGAAAACATTGAAAAAAGGCTCTGCCGGGATGCCCACAAAAATTGTCATTTATATTTTGCTGAAGGAGAACTTCCTTCCTCCCCTGCATTTGATTCCCAGGCAGTTAAATTTCGTGAAGATGCTAAAGCACAAACTCGCAAAAATCTGGCGCACTTCCGCTCCAGACGACAGTTTTACCACACCTGCATTCAAAAAATACGCGAGCAGATCCAAAACGCACTCCTCGTCTGCCCCCAACCCCTCCATGTGCAAAACCGGACAGGAATGCTCTCTCCTTCCAGAATATGGAGAGGCTTATATTTAAATGATCCATTTATCTTCACGTCCCCCCTGCCAAAGCCTTCCGCCGACTTTTCCGTAGACCTGATGCTAGATGCCTCTGCCTCACGCATGGAAAATCAAGAGCTTATCGCAGCCCAGGGATATCTCATCGCCCGCAGTCTCCGCCTTAGCCAGATACCTGTCCAGGTCTTTTCCTATTTCAGCACCCGGGGATATACTGTCCTCCGCCGCTTTTGCACTTACGAATCCTCCGATGACCCCTCCTCCATCTTAGGGTATTTTGCCGCCGGATGGAACAGGGACGGATTAGCTTTGCGCGCAGCCGGATGTTTGATGGAAAATGCACCTGGCAAAAACCGGCTTCTGATCATATTGACCGACGCTTCCCCAAATGATGACAGGATCATCCCGGCCGGTGCTTCTAAAAATCATTTGACCGGTCGAGACTACTCCGGACAGGCCGGAATAGATGATACCGCTTTGGAGGTGAAAAAACTTCGGCGCCAGGGAACAACTGTTTGCGCCATTTTGACTGGGGATGATGGCAATACAAAAGCTGCCAAAGAAATCTTCGGCAGCGATTTTGTACGTATTGAAAAAATGGAGCATTTCGGCAACGCCGCCGGAACGCTTATAAGGCGCCAGATAAGAAAGCTTACCGGTGCATAATTAACTTAATTCTACTTTCTTTGCTTCTTCCGGCTTAAAATCATTTTGCAAGTCATAGATGTTATGACCGGTAGATTCGCTTAAAACTCTTCCCTCCAGGGAATAGCAGCGGATAAACCGTTTCCCGTCAACGCTGGACCAATGTTCTACATCCCAGGACATATATCCATCTTCATCTGACTTTTTCTCATTTAAGTACAGATCCACCTGTCGTCCTTCCTTCATCTTTTCAATCAGACCTTTGGTCCCGTCCACCTCTACTTCTGTCTTATTGACTGCATCATATACCTTCATGACATTTCCTCCTGTCTTAAAAAATCTACAATTAAATTATAATCTCTGAAATACGAAAATACAATCTTCTTCTTTTTTAATATCAAATAAGCCAAAATTCACTCCTCTTATAGTCCAGGAGTCCTTCCCCGCGAAGTTTTGAAAGCTCTGCCGACATAGCGCTCCTCTCCACACACAGATAATCAGCCAGCTCCTGCCGGTTAAATGGAATAAAAAAATGCCGTTTTCCTTCCTTCTTAGCTGTTTCAGAGAGATAAGAAAGCAGTTTCTCTCTGGTGCTTCTTCGAGATAAATGCTCAATTTTTTCATTCAACGACACGTTCTTCCGAGCCAAAAGGGCAATCATATTCTGAAGCAGTCGACTGTGAAACGGACAGGATGTGGGACACATTTCCAGAACATGCCTGATGTCCATCAAAAAAAGCTCTGCCGCCTCCCCAGCCATTACACTGACCGGACTTCTTTGTACGCCGGCACAGGCAAATGCAGCCCCAAACAAATCCCCCGGTGCCAGTATTTCTACAATATTTCTGTTTCCAAACACGTCTTCTTTTATGACCTGCAGACTCCCCTTCAACAAAATACCCATCTTTTTTGGCGGATCATCTTCTGCCAAAACCATCTCCCCCTTCCGGAAGCATCTTCTTCTTCCGCCAAGACACTGTAGCATTCTTTCTCTGTCTTCTGCACGTATTCCCTGAAATAATGGCATTGTTTCAAATAAATCCTGTCTATTATTCAAAGCCCTTCTCCTTTTGTTGGAAATCCAACATATTTTATAAATTATAGTAGATTGCGACTGCAAAGTCAAGGTTGAACCAAGCATACTGCCAAAGCAGCTTTTCTACGAAAAAACAGGAGTGACTACTCACCCCTGATCCTCCTCATCCATTCTTTGATTTCTTTTTCATGTCCATTTTCGCCTGGTTCATAAAATCTTGCATCCACGATCTCATCCGGCAGATACTGCTGCTTCACATAATGCAAAGGATAGTCATGAGCATATTGATAACCAATCCCTCGTCCCAGTTTTCCAGCGCCTTGATAATGGGCATCCCTAAGATGTACCGGTACTGTGGTTTTTCTTGTCTTCACGCTTTCCATAGCAGAAAAGATGGCATTTGTCGCCGAATTACTCTTTGGCGCTGTCGCCACATAAATCACGGCCTGAGATAATATAATCTGAGCTTCCGGCATTCCAACCCGTTCTACCGCCTGGGCTGCCGATACCGCTACAGTAAGAGCCATTGGATCTGCATTTCCCACGTCCTCAGATGCACAGATCATGATCCTGCGGGCAATAAACTTAATATCCTCACCCGCATAAAGCATTTTGGCCAGATAATAAACCGCCGCATCCGGATCAGACCCTCTCATGCTCTTAATAAAGGCAGAGATCGTGTCATAATGATTATCTCCCGTCTTATCATAATGAACCACTCGCTTCTGGATACACTCACCCGCCACTTGAAGTGTCAGATGGATGTTCCCATCTTCACTGCGCTCTGTAGTCAAGATTCCCAGTTCCACGGCGTTCAATGCACTCCTGGCATCTCCTCCGCAAATATCAGCAAGAAAGTCGAGAGCATCCTCCTCGATCACAGCCTGGTAGCTGCCCATTCCCTTTTCTTCATCGTAGACCGCCCTGCGGATCAATGTTTTGATGTCTTCCGGCTCCAGCGGATACAGTTCAAAAATGACAGACCGTGATATCAAAGCACCGTTTACTTCAAAATAGGGATTTTCAGTGGTGGCGCCAATCAGGATGATCGTCCCGTCTTCCACAAAAGGCAGAAGATAGTCCTGCTGTCCTTTATTGAAACGGTGAATCTCATCGATGAATAAAATCGTCTTTTTCTGATACATTCCCTGCAGATCCTGGGCTTTTTTTACCACTTCTTCCATATCTTTTTTCCCGGCAGATGTAGCGTTAATCTGTGTAAACTCTGCACTGGTCGTATGGGCGATAACCTTTGCCAATGTTGTCTTTCCCGTCCCCGGAGGGCCATAAAAAATAACAGAGCTCAGCTTATCTGCCTTGATTGCCCGATATAAAAGTTTATCCTTTCCGATGATATGCTGCTGTCCCACCACCTCTTCCAGAGTCACAGGCCGTAATCTTGATGCAAGAGGCGCTTCCTTTTCCCTTGTCTGCTCGCGCATATAGTCAAATAAATCCATTGCTTCCTATCTATCCTCCCATCCAATCATCTCCCGGATCACCTCTCCGGCAATCAGAAGACCGGCCGTCGGAGGCACAAAGGAACTACTCCCAGGCAGTATTCTTCTCCCGCCCTTTTCCTCTCCGGTCTGCGCCTGTGACACATCCACCGGTGTTTCCCTGGAATATAAAACCTTTACTCCATGGATCCCCCTTACTTTCAGTTCCTTACGCATCACCTTGCACAGCGGGCATACTGACGTTTTACTGATATCTGTAATTTCAAACATCTCCGGATGAAGCTTATTTCCTGTCCCCATGCAACTGATCAAAGGAATCTTTTCCGCTTTCGCCTTTTCAATCACTGCAATCTTCGCCGTTACGGTATCGATGGCATCAATAATGTAATCAGGACGGACCCGAAAGATCTCGTTTAAATTTTCCGGTAATACAAACATCTCATAGGTAATGACTTCTGTCTTTGGACAGATGTCATAGATCCTCTCCTTCATGACCAGTGTTTTATAACGGCCTATGGTACTGTGATAGGCAATGGATTGACGATTCAGGTTGGTCAGTGATACTTTGTCGTTATCGACCAGAATCAAATGTCCCACACCACTTCTTGCCAGGGCTTCGATACAGTGAGATCCCACACCCCCTACTCCCAGCACCATAACGACAGCGTCTTTTAATTTCCGGAGTCCATCCTCCCCGATCAGTAATTCTGTTCTTGAAAATTCATGTATCATACTATCTTTTTTTCACACTCCAGCCAAACTTTCCAAGACTTTTCCCAAGGCTTAGATATTCCCCGTGAGAATATGCCAGAAGCCCGGTGCGGTTCAGCTCAAATTTCCCATTTCCTTTCAAATACTTTTCATCTACTTGAACCGCCGTCACCATAGCCAGAAACATATGATGAGTTCCCAATTCTTTCACTTCCGTCACCTTGCATTCAATATTTACCGGACTCTCCTCAATGATCGGTGCATAGGAAAGAGTGTCTGCTTTTCCACGGCTTAAGCCCATTTCCTTCCATTTATCCACATTCCTTCCCGATTTTACCCCACACCAGTCCGTAGCACGGGCCAACTTTTCCGTAGTAAGATTCACCACAAATTCTCCGGTCCTTCGTATCATTCCATAAGAATAACGCTCCGGACGTACCGAGATATATAGCATTGCCGGATCAGAACAGATCGTTCCCGTCCAGGCCACTGTCAGAATATTCGTATTTCCTTCTTCGTCTCCGGTACTTACCATCACCGCTGGAAGTGGATACAGCATATTTCCCGGTTTCCATATCTGTCTTGCCATTGTTTTTTCCTTTCTGTGCTTACTGCTGCATTGTGCTCACCAGTGCAGGAATCAACTGCTTTTTCCTAGATACGACACCTTTCAAAATAATCCGGTCCGTATCCTCCCGAAGATCAAAGGCCTCCAGAATATTCTTCCTCGCCTCTGCACCACAGCATAAAAGCTCTGTCGATTCATCTAAAATATCTGTCAGCATAAAGAAGACCATCTGAAGATTATGTTCCTTTAAAACTTTTGGAAGATGTGGCTCCAGGGTCGCCCGGATCTCTTCTAGTTCTTCCTTATTCATGGAATTAATCTGGCCAACGCCAAACACCGTATCGTTGACGGTAAACTGCTTGAAGTCCTGAAAACAAATCTCTTCCGCACTTTTTCCCTGCAGGCTGCTGCCGGCGCGGAACATTTCTCCTGCCATCTGTTCCAGATCAATTTCTGCAATTTTTGCCAGCTTCTTTGCTGTCTTTTCATCAACGGTAGTACAGGTTGGTGAACGGAACAGCAATGTGTCTGAGATGATGGCCGCACAAAGAAGACCGGCCATAACCCGGTTGATCTTCACGCCTGCCTCCTGGTACATCTGATAAATGATAGTCGCAGTACATCCCACCGGCTGATTTCTGAAAAAGACTGGTCCGATTGTCTCAATATTTCCCAAGCGATGGTGATCAATGATCTCCACAATCTCTGCTTCTTCGATCCCATCCACAGCCTGAGACTTTTCATTGTGATCGACCAGGATGACTTTTTTCTTGCTCACATCCAGAAACCGGCGTCTGGAGATAAATCCGCGGAACCGGCCATGCCGGTCCAGGATTGGAAAATCACGAAATTTCTTCTTCGTCATGACCTCCTTGATGTCATCTACGTAATCGTTGAGATGGAACGTCGTCAGCGGCGTCTTAGTCATAAAATATTTTACGGGTATACTCTGATTGATCAGTCGGGCTACGGTAAAGGTATCATGAGGCGTGCGGATTACCACAATACTCTGCTCCTCTGCCTTTCTAATCAATTCCTCCGGAACCTCTGCATTTTGACACACCACCAGACAGCTGGCGTCAATATCCACTGCACATGCCTGGGACTCATACCGGTTTCCTAGAATCACCAGATCATCCTTTTCGATAAACTGTTTCATAATGTCCGGATTCGAAGCCCCAATGGTTACCTTTCCTTTTGTAAAATGACCATGCTCATTACCTGTTACCAACGTACCGTCCAAAGTCTTGATCATATTACGATACTGGGTCTTGGCTGCCGACAGCACCCGATTGTCATAGACATCCATATAAGAGGTAGCAATATCCCCGGTGGAAATCACTCCCACCAGCTCTTCGTCTTTTAACACCGGAATCGTCTTAATATGATTTTCCTTCATCTTCTGCCAGGTATCTTTGATCGATAACTGTGGATCCACGCCCTCGATCTTGTGGATATCAATATCCTTCACCTGAAGCTTTACATTCTGAAGCAACGGCGGCGGATTGACCCCGAACCGCTTTAACACATAACTGGTCTCCTCATTGATCATTCCTGCACGTCTTGGAACATATTCTTCCCCCGTCATCTCTTTCTTTAAATGCGCATAAGCGATTGCAGAACAGATGGAATCTGTATCTGGATTTTTATGCCCGACTACATATATTTTCCCCGTCTTTTTTCCCATTGAACTCTTACACCTCACTTGCCTTCCTTTCTAAAGGCTGACTTTAGAATTAGCTTGCCATTTTTTTCCCCTTTCGTCAACTATAAATTTGGATAAAGAATTTATTTTTCTTTGAACAACCACCTGTGTTTGTGATATACTGAAAGAAATATGTGTATATGAAACACCAAATAAAGTCTGAGAAAGGAATATCATTATGAGCGAAGAACTGTTACAGGAAGAAACAACGATGGCTGACTTGGAGGAACATTTTGACGATGCAAATCCATGGAACGTTGTACAGTCATACATGGAAAACAAAACCATCCTCTCGGTAAAAGTAGAAGGAATTGTAAATGGAGGAGCCATTGCCATGGTGGAAGGCCTGCGCGGATTTATTCCTGCCTCCAAACTTTCCCTGTCCTATATCGAAGATCTGGAAACCTATCTTTTAAAAGACATTGAAGTTCGTGTCATTGAAGTGGATGAAGCACAAAACCGCCTGGTTCTGTCTGCCCGTGAAATCTTAAAGGAAAAAGAACAAAAGGCAATGGAGGAAAAAATCGCCGGCCTTAAGATCGGCACCGTCACGACTGGTACCGTAGAGTCTCTTCAGAACTACGGCGCTTTCGTCCGCCTGGAGGACGGCCTGTCCGGACTGGTACACGTATCTCAGATCAGCCAAAAGAGAGTCAAATCTCCAAAAGACGTGCTGAATATTGGCGATGAAGTAAAAGTAAAGATCATCGGCATCAAAGATGGAAAGATCAGCTTGAGCATGAAAGCCTTGGAAGAACGCGAGGAAGCACCTGTTGAAAGGGTAGAGATTCCAAAATCTGAAAACATCGGGACAAGCCTGGGAGACCTTTTCAAAAACTTAAATCTGTAAATTTCTTACAAACACTGGTTCTGCAAAAAGCACAACCGGTGTTTGTCTCTTTTTTGCAGAACCGACCTTTAACTTTCTTTATAAAAAAACAGGAATACCACCCCGGTATTCCTGCATCTCATTGCTCTGCTTATTCAGACGCCTCGTCTTCCTGCTGATCTGCCACATCGTCCGTCTGCACCTCATCTGCATAATCTTCTGTCTCATCCTGTACATAAGTTACGCTCAAAGTCTGGAAATTGATCTTCTTCCACACCCTTTCATGGACCTGGATATCTGTATCCTCTTTCCATCCATCACAAGTGTCATTGTAGAGCTCCGTCTGACGTTCCGACACGATATTTTGTTTCTCTGTATCAGTCGCTTCCCTGTCGAAAAGGCTGGTCACCCTTGCCACATAATACCCACTGTCCGTCTCAATGACACCGGTAGTTTCCCCTTCTCCCAGCTTGTCCGCAGCTTCTACCACTTCTGGAGCCGGGCTCTGGGAATCCGCATCAAAGGCTGCAGTAGAAGCTTCCAATCCCTGTTCTGAGGCATATGCTGCAAAATCCGGCTGATCCTTTACTGTCTCTGCAAATGACTCTGCCTGTGCCTTGGCAGTCTCTTTTACAATATCTTCCATATCACTGGTTTCTTTATCATCATCTGATGTTCCTTCAGAATCCACAGAATCTGTCGTCTGGGACGAAAAGAACACATACTGCATACTCTTTTGAGCTGCCTCTTCATCTGATACTTCTGTATCAGCATCAGCCTGGATCGCATCCCGCATCTTTTCCTGAATCGCCATCAAGGTCATGACACGTTCTACCGTATCCTCATCTCCGGAAACCTTCTCCTTATCTTCCAGCCCATTGGCCTCGTCAAACTGCTGAGCCGCTTCTTTGATCGCCTGCTTTTCTCCATCAGACAAGGACACTTCATATTCATCCATATGCTGTTCCAGAACCGCCATATCTTCTAACTGTTCCAAAACGGTATTCTTGACAAATTCTTCGTAAGTCTGTCCTTCATCTGCCTCAGAATTCCACATGTCATCGCCCATATATCCTGCATAATAGGTCTCATACTGTGCCTGTGTATATCTGGCATAAAAATTGGCAACACGGCCGCTGATCTGTGTGTCGCCCACCGTAACCGCCACGTCATTTTCACCGATGGAAGAACTGCATCCAGTCAATGCCGATACAGCCAGAAGTCCTGCCAGCGCATAGATTCCTGCTTTTCTTTTCATCTCTTCCTGTATCCTCCTTTGCACCATTAACTTTTTCATTATAATCTTTTTTTATGCATCTATCAATCCCTTCAGGCCAAATAATACATTTTTCACAATCTCCAGCACATCGCTATTATTTTCTTTTTTACTTCTGCTTTTCTTTTCATAGATAAAGCAAGGCTGCTCTTCATCTGAACGGAAACTCAAATCTCCATGATAGGCCTCGATCAGATGCGGAATCCTCTCAGGCACAACCTTTGCCTTTTCATACATAACAAAGACAAACCTGGCCCCTTTTTGCTCCACACTGGTCACATACGCGCTATGTGCTATGTTTTTCAGTTCTGCTGCCTGGAGAAGCTTTTCTACCTTCTTGGGAATATCTCCAAACCGATCCAGAAGTTCCTCTGTCATGTCTTCTAGCTCTTCTTCATTTTCAATAGCTGCAATCCGCTTATAGACATCCAACTTCTGATATTCATTGGGAATATAAGTATCCGGGATGAAAGCATCCACATTCAGATCCATCGTCGTGTGGAAGTCCTCCTCTTGAATCTCGCCTTTTAACATCCGCACCGCTTCATTTAGCATCTTACAATACAGATCATATCCGACTGCCTCCATGTGTCCATGCTGCTCAGCGCCCAGAAGATTCCCGGCCCCACGGATTTCCAGATCCCGCATAGCAATTTTAAAGCCTGACCCCAGGTCTGTAAATTCACGAATGGCCGCCAGCCTCTTTTCCGCCACTTCTTTGAGCATCTTATCCCTCCGGTACAGCAAAAACGCATAGGCCATGCGGTTAGACCGTCCAACCCTTCCCCGAAGCTGGTAGAGCTGCGACAGGCCCAGCCGGTCAGCGTCGTGAATAATCATTGTATTCACATTTGAAATATCAAGCCCGGTTTCAATAATAGTGGTGGATACCAGCACATCAATCTCCCCATTGATAAAATCATACATGATCCGCTCCAACTGATGCTCCCTCATTTGTCCATGGGCATAAGCCACCGTCACATCCGGCACCAGCTTTTGGATATGGGCTGTGATCTCTTCAATATCATCTACACGATTGTACACGTAATACACCTGCCCCTGTCTGGCACACTCGCGCTCAATGGCCTCCCGCACCATCTCATCGTTATATTCCATCACATAGGTCTGAATCGGCATCCGTTCTTCTGGAGCTTCCTCCAATACACTCATGTCCCGGATCCCGATAAGACTCATATGCAAAGTCCGCGGAATAGGAGTCGCTGTCAGCGTCAGCACATCTATATTTTCCTTCAGCTTCTTGATTTTTTCCTTATGCTGAACCCCGAACCTCTGCTCCTCATCTATGATCAGAAGTCCCAGATCTTTGAACTTCATGTCATCGCTTAAAACCCGGTGCGTTCCAATTACAATATCCACCAGGCCTTTTCTTGTATCAGCAGCCGTCTTCTTTTGCTGTGCCGGCGTCCGAAACCGGCACATCAGATCGATCCGTACGGGGAAATCCTTCATCCTCTGTACAAAGGTGTTATAATGCTGCTGGGCGAGAATTGTAGTCGGCACCAGATATACTACCTGCTTATCCTCCTGTACCGCCTTAAAAGCTGCACGGATGGCTACTTCCGTCTTTCCATATCCTACGTCCCCGCAGATCAGCCGATCCATGATCTTTTTACTCTGCATATCCTGTTTTACCGCCTGGATGGCAAGAAGCTGATCCTCGGTCTCTTCAAAAGGGAACATTTCCTCAAACTCCTTCTGCCAGACCGTATCCTCCCCATACTCATACCCTTCCTGCTCCTGCCTGGCCGCATACAATTCCACCAGATCTCTGGCAATCTCTCGTACCGCCCCGCGGACCCGGGTTTTCGTCTTCGTCCACTCCTGACCGCCCAGACGGTTCAGCTTCGGCTTCTTTGCATCGGCGCTGGCATACTTCTGGATCAGATCTAGCTGAGTAGCCGGAATATATAAGTTTCCCCCCTGGGCGTAGGAAATCTTCATGTAATCCTTGGTGATCTTATCGACCTCAATTTTCTCAATCCCCTGATAGATTCCCAGGCCATGATTTTCGTGTACTACATAATCGCCAGGCTTTAATTCGGAGAAGCTTTGGATTTTACGGCCTTCATAAGTCTTACGCTTCTTCTTCCTTTTGACTTTGCCAAAGATATCCGTCTCAGAGATCACGGTAAATTTCAGCATCGGATATTCATACCCTTCTGCCACATGTCCATATGTGGTCATGATCTCTCCAGGTTCCACAAGACGGTTCATGTCATCACTGTAATAACTGCTCAAATTATAATCTCTTAGATCTTCGGCAAGACGCTTTGCCCTGGTTCTCGATCCTGACAAAAGGATGACCCGATATCCGTTGCGCTTTAGGCGCTTTAAATCCTGGGTCAGCAGATCAAAACTACTGTTATAGGGATTCACACTTTTTGTATGAATGTGGAAAGATTCACGAAAACTAAATCCTTTGCACCTCATATCCAGTGCATAAAAGCCAATAGCACTAAATGCATTCATCCTTTTTTGGATGTCTTCGGTCAGATAGAGCCGCACCTCACCGTCCTTAAGCTCATATCCATTTTCCACCCTTTTTTTCTGCGCCTCCATAAACTCTTCTTCCACGCCATGTCCTTTTTCCACCAGCCGGACCGGCTCATCCAGAAAAAGAAGTGTCTGGTCCACCGGAAAATAGTCTAAGAAGGAGACACCCTCTTCTCCGTCTCTGGGAAATTCTACAGCCGGACAAATAGAGACCTCTGTCAGATTCTCGATGGATCTTTGACTCTCCACATCAAAGGTCCGGATTGAATCCACTTCATCCCCCCAAAGTTCAATTCTAACCGGGAGTTCCTCCGTTAAAGCAAACACATCCAGGATGCCTCCGCGCACCGAAAACTGCCCCGGCCCCTCGATCTGAACTACTCTCTCATATCCGAACTGCGCCAGTTTCTTTTCCAGCTCCGCAAGATTTAGTACACTGTCATATTGAATTTTTATGGTTTGTCCTGCGATGGTTTCTTTGGAAAGCAGGGAATCCATCAAAGCATCAAAACTGGTGACCACAGTCATCGGTTCTCCCTGAATCACCGCCTCGATCACTTCCATTCTCCGGCTGACCAGTTCCCGGCTTCTTAAATCTGCCTGGTAAAAGAGCAGGTCCTTTGCCGGATACAGATAAGTAGACGGATCCAGAAAGCGATATTCTTCATAGACCTGCTTTGCTTTTGACTCGCTGGAACAAACGATGACTTTATAAAGACAGCCATCGCTCATTCCATACATCATATGCGTTTTCTGTGAGTTTACACATCCCAGGATCCTGATCATCCCCGGAGCGTTTCTTCTTTTTTTGATTATTTCTTCATATTCCGCAAGTTCCGTGAGCGGATGAATCAAAGCCTGCATCTGCTATCTGGCCTCCTTAGGCTTACTCTTTTTATTATACACATTCATGGCTGCATCCAGCTCTCCTTGAACAATCATCTCCACAGCCTCTGCGGCTTTCTGATACCCTTCCTCCATGGATACACGTTCTCCCTTTGAGAAATGTCCAAGCACATAATCTGCCAGATCAAATCCCTTGGGTTTTTCCCCGACACCAATCTTTATCCTTGGGAACACATCTGTCCCCAGGTGCTGAATGATACTTTTGATCCCGTTATGTCCTCCGGCGCTGCCTTTTCTGCGGATTCGAAGCTGCCCTACATCCAGACTGACATCGTCATAGATCACCAAAAGCTCCTGCTCCTCATCCACTTTATAGTAACTGACAAGAGCGCCGATGCTTTCTCCACTTAAGTTCATATAAGTCTGCGGCTTAACAAGGATCACTTTCTGTCCGCCTATGATTCCCTTTCCAATCAACGCACGGCTTTTCCTTGTCTCCACCGTTATATTATATTTATCCGCCAGCGTATCTATCACTTCAAATCCTACATTATGTCTGGTTCCTTCATATTGACGAGTAGGATTCCCAAGTCCTGCTATAATAAACATTTTCATCACCCTTCTTTGCATCTTTAATCATTCTACAGGAAGGCTTTCCATTTGTCACGTAAAAATATCATGAATAATTTCTGTCTTTTGCTCATACATTATAGAAAGTAACGATCATGATATCTGATAAAGGAGGTCTTTATGAGTTCCAAAACAAAAATCGTTGTATTGCACATGAAAGAGATCATATATACGGTCATTTTTGCGGCCCTTTCTATTCTTCTGATCCTTTTGCTGGTATTCATGTTTCTTCCAAATAAAAAAGACTCAACAAACAGTGAGCCCAAGTACATCCCAGGAGTCTACACCTCTGACGTGACGCTAAACAACACTGCCCTGGAAGTAGAGGTGACCGTGGATGAATCCCATATCAACTCAATCCGCTTTTCCAACCTGGACGAATCCGTTACCGCCATGTATCCGTTGGTGCAGCCGGCCATCGAAGATATCGCTGAACAAATCTATGACACCCAGTCTCTGGAAAATATCCAATATTCTTCTGACAGTCCCTATACTTCCCAGTTGATTTTGGGCGCCATTGAAGATGCCGTAAAAAAAGCCTCAGCCGATTAAAGCTGAGGCTCTTTTCTACAATATTTTACCCTTCTACAATCAGATAACGGCCATCAGGAAGTACAAAGATTTCTGAAGCTTCCTCGATCTCGTCCGGAGACATTCCATCCACATCCATTCCTTCCTCTTCCAGAAAAGCCTTGGCCTCATCAATATTATCCGCTATCACTGCCATGCAGTCCTCCAGAAAAGCCTCTGCTTCTTCCAGCGTCTCTGCCACCGGCTCATCAAATAACTGACCCTGATTCTTTAAAAATGTCTTCAGGCATTCTTCATCATATTCATACATCTTTTACTTCCCTCCCTGCAGCGCTTAACCAAATCTCATTTAAATATACTGGAGCAATTCTTCCGGTCTGTCAATCATATTCCCAGCTCCTGCGGCTCTTAATTCTTCTCTGGTACGGAATCCCCAGGTAACAATTACCGTCTCTACCCCTGCATTTTTTCCCGTCTGTACATCCACCTCAGAATCCCCCACATAGAGACAATCCTCCGGCTTCATCTGAAGCGTATCTAAAATGTGCTCTACTCCTGCCGGATCCGGCTTTTTCCGGATTCCTTCCTGCTGTCCGGATACATAGTCAAAGGAACTGTCCCCAAACATTTCCCGAACCACCTTTATCGCCTGCTCATGGGGCTTATTTGAAAGTACTGCAAGCTTTACCCCCGCCTTTCTTAAGTCTTCCAGCAAAGAAGGAATTCCCTCATATGGTGCTACATGATATGTACAGTTCGCATCAAATATGCGCCCATATACAGCAAGCCCTTCCTCCAGCCTGGAAAGATCTTTTTCACCGGCTGCCTTAAGGGCTCTTTCCATTAACACCTTCGCTCCGTCTCCTACAAACTTCCTGCACTGCTCTTTAGTGATCTCAGGCAGGTCCATTTCTCTAAGCGTCGCCTTTACGGAGTAAGCCAAGGATTCCAGAGTATTTGTCAAAGTTCCGTCCAAATCAAAAATACAAGCCTTCATTTTTCTGTTTCCCTCCTGCCACTATCATAGTATGAGTCCTATAAAATTGCAATACCATTCATCCTTTTTTACTCAAAACAAGACCGGCTAAAAAAGCCGGTCTTGTCCTCAGCTCAGATACTGGCGCATGATACGAAGTGCATTCTTTTCCAGCCTGCTGACCTGCGCCTGGGAAATGCCGATATCCTCTGCCACTTCCATCTGCGTCTTTCCCTCAAAAAATCTAAGGCGAATAATATATCTTTCTCTTTCCCCCAGATGATCCATCGCCGCTTCCAATGACAGATCTTCCACCCATTTTTCTTCCCGGTTTTTATTGTCACTGATCTGATCCATCACATACAGCGCATCACCGCCGTCATTATAAACCGGTTCCTGCAGGCTCATAGGAACCTGGATCGCGTCCAGTGCAAATACGATATCTTCCTTAGAGATCCCAATCTCTTGCGCAATCTCCTGGACTGTCGGCTCCTTTAAATGTCGTTTTACATAATTTTCCTTTGCATAGATTGCCTTATATGCCGTATCTCTAAGCGAACGGCTGACACGGATGGAATTATTATCCCTCATGTATCTGCGAATCTCCCCAATGATCATAGGAACCGCATAAGTAGAAAACTTTACATCCAATTCGGTATTGAAATTGTTGACTGCTTTGATCAGTCCGATACAGCCAATCTGAAACAGATCGTCCGGATTCTCATTGCTTCCTCCAAACCGTTTGATCACACTTAGGACCAGTCTTAGATTTCCCTTGATGTATTCCTCTTTTGCCTTTTCATCTCCTGCCTTAATACGGGCGAACAGCTTTTCTTTTTCCTCCTCCGCCAAAATGGGAAGCTTTGCCGTATTCACCCCGCATATCTCTACTTTTCCCTGTGCCATATTCTAAGAACCTCCTGCCAGATAAATGTAAGTTATCTAGTAAAATGATTCTCCATATGGCTTTTTGTTATTCCCATTTCCAGGCAAATAAAAAAACTTTTAGTCCTTGACAAAACCAGAAGCTCTTACTCTTCCCGATCCCATTTATCTGCCAGATTCTGAATCTGACTTTCAAACTTGGCCAGTTCTTTATTCGCAAGGCCTTCATTTTTATAGACCACTTCAAGCAGACGCTTCGCCGCAGCAACCACCCGGTCAAATGCAGCCTGTGCCCTGCTTCTCGATGGCTTCTCCACCGCCTTTTTCGGCATTCTTACCCCCTCGCTTAAGATCTGGTTTTCCGCCAGATCCACGCATCCTCCGGAATAAGGTGCAAAAGTCGGACATCCGATCGTCTCTTCAACCAGGCGTGCAAAAGAATCCGTCACCGTGTCTTCTCCATGCACCACGATCACCCGCAAAAGCTCTGTCTCAAACCCTTTCAGCCATGCAAGCAGCCCATTCATATCTGCATGTCCGCTAATTCCCTGAAGCACCTCAATCCTTGCATTGACTGTAATATTTTCTCCAAAAAGCTTTACACTTTGGGCCCCTTCGATCAACTTACGTCCCAGTGTCCCCACCGCTTGGTATCCAACAAAGCAGACTGTACACTCTGTCCGCCATAGATTGTGTTTCAGATGATGACGGATTCTGCCTGCCTCGCACATGCCCGAGGCGGAAAGAATAACCTTTGGTTTTTCATCGAAATTGATCATTTTAGATTCTTCGCTGGTAATCGTTGTCTTTAATCCGGGAAAGACAAGAGGATTGATCCCCTGTTCAATCAATGCGAGAGCTTCTTCGTCGAAACAGGATTTTACGTTTTTATTAAATACATTTGTAGCTTCGATGGCCAGTGGACTATCCACATAGACCTCAAATCCGGGATACTCTGGCAAAAGATTCTTTTCCTTAATCTCACGGATAAAATACAGGATCTCCTGCGTACGTCCAACAGCAAAAGAGGGAATAACTACATTGCCTCCCCGTTCAAAGGTCTCTCTTAAAATCCGGGTAAATTCCTTGACATAATCTGGTCGTTTCTCTCCATGAGTACGATCGCCGTAAGTAGACTCGATCACCACATAATCTGCTTCTTTTACCACTCCCGGATCTCGCAGGATTGGTTGATTGCTGTTCCCTACGTCTCCAGAAAATACAATCTTCCTGGAGACCGTTCCTTCCGTTATCCAGACTTCAATGCTGGCCGACCCAAGCAGATGTCCGATATCATTGAACCGGACTTCTATTCCCTCGCACAAAGTAATCCTTTGTCCATAGTCACAAGGGGCAAGCAGACCGATAGCTGCATCCGCATCCTGCATATCGTAGACAGGTTCATAGAGATCCCCGCCGCTTCTTCTTGCTTTTCGATTCCTCCACTGAGCCTCAGACATCTGGATATGCGCGCTGTCACGGAGCATGATACTGCACAGATCCGCTGTTGCAAAGGTTGTTACAATATCTCCGTGAAATCCTCGTTTACAAAGAAGCGGAATATTGCCGGAGTGGTCAATATGTGCATGAGTAAGCAAAATAAAATCAATTTCTCCCGGTGAAACCTCCAGCTCCTGATTCTCGTACAGATCCGGCCCTTGTTCCATTCCACAATCTATCAAAATATTTTTCCCGCACGCTTCCAGAAGATGACAGCTTCCTGTCACCTCATGAGCCGCGCCGATACAGCTTAGCCTCATACCACGAACCCCCTTTTCTTTTTATTGTAGCATGTTTCCGGGGGGCTTTCTATGAATATTTTACCATCTCTTTTTTCAGCCGCTTCATGATCTTTTTTTCCAACCGCGAGATGTATGACTGGGAAATTCCCAAAAGATCTGCCACCTCTTTCTGGGTTTTTTCTTCGCCGTCGCAAGTTCCAAGACCGAATCTCATCTGTATGATGGTCCGCTCCCGCCCAGACAGTCTTCCAATGGCTCCAAGCAGCATTTTTTTCTCTGCTTCATTTTCCAGATCTCTGGTTATGGTGTCCTCTTCCGTTCCCAGAATGTCTGACAATAAAAGTTCATTCCCATCCCAGTCCACATTAAGAGGCTCATCGATGGAAACTTCCAGTCTTGTCTTGTTATTCCTCCTTAAATACATCAGAATCTCGTTTTCAATACACCGGGAGGCATATGTTGCCAGCTTAATATTTTTCTGGGGATTAAAGGTGTTGATCGCTTTAATCAGTCCAATCGTTCCAATGGAAATCAAATCCTCTACTCCTACCCCGGTATTGTCAAATTTTTTTGCAATATAAACTACCAGCCTAAGATTATGTTCGATTAATAGCTTTCTGGCCTGTTCATCCC
This sequence comes from Lachnospiraceae bacterium, assembly GCA_019424135.1. Lineage (GTDB taxonomy): Bacteria > Bacillota > Clostridia > Lachnospirales > Lachnospiraceae > Merdimonas. Next base: position 23,977 of record JAHYZZ010000011.1, on the reverse strand, counting down.
GGTCAGAACCAAGCTGGCAGATGGCGGCAGACTCTTCTTCCAGAGGAAGAGGCGCTGGAAGAATGTCCGCTCCTCCTATGTAATGTACCTCTCTACGGTCGGGGAAAAAAAAGGTACGAAAATCCGACACTACCTTTAGTTTAAATCGATGTGGTACAGCCATTTTTATCATCATGTTTTAAGTCCTCCCATTTCAGATATCAAGATTCAAAATAATGTCATATCGTTCTGTGACTTTCTCCTCATTACAGACAGCTACTTCCGGCCGGTCTATGGTGAGGTTTCTGGTCCTGTTCCCATGTATCCTGTATATTTCCAGCTTATCGATTTCCAGCAAAGGCATAACTCCGTTTTCTTTTCCCACCGAGTGATAACCTACATATCTGACCTTTTCCACTGGTTCATCTTGCCACAGTGTTTTTGCCGCCTTTCTTCCAATGATATGAACCGGTTTTCCTGTCTGTTCATCCCTCAATGTATTTCCGCTGTCTATCAGCGCATGAAGCTTCTGTCTTCTTCCCTTAAAGCAAGCGACTGCTATACACTCAAATTCTTTCTGTCTGGAAACAGAAACCATCAAATCCCAGATTTTTGACAATAGGAAATAACTAAAAACTGCCAGGAAGAAAAAGAGACCGGCGCTTCTTATATAGGGCCGGAAAAAATTCAAGATTCCTCCCATCAAGAAACTTCCAAGATATAACAGAATCCATGCATAAATAAAATCTTTTCCCAAGCATACCCCAAGCCCGGCTTTTAGCATAAAAAGATTTACAAATCCATGAAAAAGTATCAGTTTCAAAATCCCTCCGGGAATGGGTGCTGCCACAATACAACAGGTCAGCAAAGATGCTCCGGCAGCTCCTAGAAATATCCTCTGTTTTTTTATCTGCCGTCTCATCAGTTTCCCCGTCAGCAAAAGCAAAAGAAAATCCATCATGAAATTTTCCACGAAAAATACATCTATGTATAATTCATAGTACACACTTCACCTTCTCTCCTGATCTGGGCCAACGGTTTTGATCCATGGGCAAGTTTTATTATACGGATTGGTAATTAAAGAATTTGTCAGACGGTGGGGCATGATTCCACTTTTTTTCGACATGATAAGAATTTCTATAGAAACAAAATAAAAAATGAAAAATTTGAAGAACTTCTATGATTTAAGAAAGAATCAGGCGTACCGGAACGTACGCCTGAAAATAGATCGTTTTCGAATTATCTTTTGAAGAAATCCGGAATTTTAATCGACTGTTCTTTTACCTTGCTGGTCGGAGTTTTCGGAGTCTCCAGTGTTGGAACCGTTCCTCCTGCCGGCTTCTTCACATTGGTCGTGCCGCCATTCTTTGTAGGCGCCATACCAAGATCCAGTCTGGATGAAGTTGATGAACTTCCCTGGGAAGCGTGTGCTGTACCAGTACGCGGTCTTTCATAGCTCTGGGAATGTGATGTCGTATGTGCAGCTGTATGTCCTGCTGAAGACATTCTTGGATTTTCCAGTCTGGATTTCAACTTGGACGCACTGCCTTCTGCATTATGAAGTCCCGTTGCAATCACCGTGATCGTCGCCTCATCTGCCCTGGAGTCATCATACATCGCTCCAAAAATGATACTTGCCTCTTCGCCGGCAAGCTCCTGTACGTACTCAGCAGCATCAGAAGCATCCATCAAAGTGATATCTCCAGATACATTAATAATAACATGTGATGCTCCTGCGATGGTTGTCTCAAGCAGTGGACTGGCAACCGCCTGTTTGACTGCCTCCAGTGCCTTGTCGTCACCTCGTCCCTGTCCGATACCGATATGTGCGATTCCCTTGTCTGTCATAACTGTCTGTACATCAGCAAAGTCCAGATTGATCAATGACGGAACATTAATCAGGTCTGTGATCCCCTGAATACCTTGCTGCAATACTTCGTCCGCCTTTTTCAGTGCCTCAGGCATTGTGGTGCGCCTGTCCACAACTTCCAAAAGTTTATTATTGGGGATAACAATCAAGGTGTCTACACTTTCTTTTAACTTTTCAATTCCTGCCAGCGCATTATTCATGCGGATCTTTGACTCAAAACTAAATGGCTTGGTCACCACACCTACTGTCAGAGCTCCCTGCTCCTTTGCAATACGGGCTACCACAGGTGTGGCTCCTGTACCGGTTCCGCCGCCCATACCGCAGGTGACGAATACCATGTCCGCCCCTTTCAGTGCAGCAGAAATCTCCTCCGCGCTTTCCTCAGCAGCCTTTTCTCCAATCTCAGGTCTTGCTCCTGCACCGAGTCCTTTCGTAATCTTATCTCCGATCTGCATCAATGTCGGAGCTTTACATAACTGAAGTGCCTGTTTATCTGTATTAATTGCAATAAACTCAACGCCGGCAATCTGTTCGTCGATCATTCGGTTTACAGCGTTATTTCCGCCTCCGCCGACTCCAACAACAATGATTTTTGCCGCCGCTTCTGATTCATTTGTCTTAATCTCTAGCAAGGGTTTCTCCTCCTTTGTTATCCTTATTATATATATTATACATCCCATATATAGGCAACGAAATTGTTCACTTTGCCATATATACTATATAATATAGACTTTTGTGTAAAATATCAATAGAGTTTATTCATTTTTCTTAATTTTATTGCGGAATTTCTCCAATATCAAAGGTGATTGTTCCGCTCATCTCAGAATAGTTTTCCAGATGAAGGGTTCCCTCCTGATCGCCCAGCTTTTCCAGAATCGGAGGAATCTGTGCCACCTGATCAGAAGACACCTGATTCCCAAGATTTACATATACCTTTCCGATATATAGATAAATCTGATCTTCCCGGCATACGATCCGGTCTACATTCAATTCATACTTTGCAACCTCCTGAGAAGCTTCCAAAATTTCCTCAAAGATCTTAGAGTCTTCACTCTCCAGTTGGCCGTACAAGTCAACTCCCTTCACATCGATTCCCTCAACACAGGGCAGTCCCTCGATCAAAGATGTAGACTTTGATACCACCATTCCCTCCTTGTCGAAATAGATATAACTGTCCTCACTTTCCACGTATCCAACAATCGGCTTTTCTTTTACCGTCACCTGCAACGCCCAGGGAGCAGACAGTGTAACCTTCATGCTATCCAGACAAGGCAATGTTTCTCCTTTTCCCAATGCGTACTTTCCAAGAATGTACAAAGTATTTACCGAATATTTATCATTTTTTACTGAATCTATGATCTGCTGGTCTGTGCAGTACTCGTTTCCCTTCACATCAATCTCCTGCACATAAAACAGAATCAAGATGCCCAGAACCAGAATTGCCACAGCAAGAAACAGAACAACAAAGGCATACAGCCTGTGTGACTTTCGCCGCGTTCTTTTTTTTTCCATATGTATATACTCCCCTTACCCTTTGTTTTTTTTATTTTACCAAAGATGATACACTGAATACAAGCCCCATTTCTAGCAGCAGAAATACCACCGACGTCCCTCCATAGCTGACAAAAGGAAGGGTGATTCCTGTATTGGGGATCGTGTTGGTCACCACCGATATATTTAAGATCACCTGAATCATCATATGTGCCATGGCGCCTGCTGCAATCAAGGCGCCAAACAGATCGTCTGCCCGGGATGCAATTACATAGAATCGCCAAATCAGAATTAAAAATAAAAGAAGGATGATTCCGGCGCCAAAAAGTCCCAATTCTTCACAGATAATAGAAAAAATCATATCGTTTTGAGCCTCCGGCACAAACCCAAGCTTTTGTACGCTCTCGCCAAGTCCTCTTCCAAACAGCCCTCCTGATCCAATGGCATAAAGGCCCTGCAGTGTCTGGTAACCTTTTTCATAGTTTTCTGGATTTCTCCAGATAGCGATACGCTCCAGACGATAGCTTTCCAATGCAAGAAATACGGCCATAAATCCGATTCCCAGAATACCCATGACCAAAAACTGCCCATACTTGGGACTGGCAACAAATACAAGAACGACTGCAATTCCCAGAATGATAATCGCAGTACTTAAGTTGCTTGCTCCGACCAAAGCGACGATGGGAAGGATCATTGCCATAATCTTCAAAAGCGTACGCATCTTCCCCATATTTTGAATATTTTTTGTGATCACATGTGCAAGAAAAAGAATCACAGCCACCTTGGCAAATTCCGAAGGCTGAAAAGAAAACGGGCCCAAAGACAACCATCTTTTGGACCCGTTATATTCATCTCCTACAAACAATACCGCCACTGACAAAAGAACCGCCGCCAGATATCCTGCCACCGCCCCATGACGCCACAAATGATAGTCAATCCGAGCCGCCGCATACATTCCGGCAATTCCAAGAGCCGTGGCAAATAATTGCTTTTTCAGATAATAAAAAGCATCCTGAAACTTTACTTCACCATTATAGGCGCTGGTACTGTATAAAATAACCAGCCCAAAAAGAACTAGCAGAAACAATGCTGTCATCATCGTCATATCATAATTTCTTTTTCCGGGCTCACTCAATCTATGCTTCTCCTTACAAGGAATTTACGATCTCTTTAAATTTATCACCTCGTACCTCATAACTTGGAAACATATCCCAGCTCGCGCAGGCAGGCGAGAGCAAAACTGCATCTCCTGGAACCGCCTGTTCCACAGCCATTTTCACAGCTTCTTCAAAACTGTCCGCAAACAGATAGTCCTGAAATCCACATTTTTCAGCATCTCTTGCAATTTTCTCCCGGGTTTCACCCAGCAAGATCAACTTTTTTACTTTGCCATCGAAGCTGTTTATCCACTCTGTGTATTCTGAATCCTTGTCATATCCGCCTCCAATCAAGACCGTTGGACGCTTCATGGCCTGGATCCCTTTGATCGCCGCATCCGGATTGGTTCCTTTAGAGTCATTATAGTAGACGACGCCGTTTTTCTGGGCAACATACTCGATCCTATGCTCTACGCCCCCAAATTCCTTCACACTCCTGCGGATCGTATCCACAGGTACTCCATATGCGTATGCCATGCCTGCTGCTGCCATCACATTTTCATGGTTATGGGTCCCCAGAATCTGCAGTTCATCGGTATGACAGATTTCTTCCTTTTTTCCTCCCAGGCTGCATACAATCTTTCCATCCTCAAGATAGATTCCTTCTTCTAGTTTACGCTGACTGCTGAAATATAGAACCTTCGCTTTCACATTCTTTCCAAATTCCCGGGTCAGCTCATCTTCATAATTTAAAATACAGTAATCTTCTTCCTTCTGGTTTCTGGCAATATTTTCCTTTGCCTGAATATATGCCTCCATCGTATGGTGACGGTTCAGATGATCAGGCGTAATATTTAAAATAGCGCTTACCTTCGGGCGAAACATGTCGATAGTTTCCAGTTGAAAACTGGAAACTTCCGCTACCGTAACCGCCTGCTCTGTCATCTGTCCTGCCACAGATGTATAAGGATTACCGATATTCCCCACCACATATACCTCACTTCTTGCCTTCTTCATGATCTCGCCAAGAAGAGATGTGGTCGTTGTCTTCCCATTCGTTCCAGTGATCGCAAGTACGTCACCCTTTCCAAACTGATAGGCCAGTTCAATCTCCCCGATGATGGATACCCCTTGAGATCTCATACGTTCAACCAACGGTAAATCCGTAGGAATACCAGGGCTTAACACTGCCATATCCAACGTTTTTTCCACTTCTCCCGGAAGATTGCCAAGCAACACCTTAATAGGACTTTCCTCTCCCAGCTGTTTTTTCAGTTCCTCTTTGTCCAGCTTCTGATTTCCATCGTACAGTATGACCTCTGCCTGATGCTTTTCCAGAAGTTTTGCTGCACCGGCGCCGCTGATCCCTGCTCCGAATACCAGCACCTTTTTCCCTTTTACTTCCATTGATTTCTTCCTCCTACATTGCCATCAGTGCAATCAGGCACAAGATCGCAGTAATAATCGAAAAAACTGCCACCACTCTTGTCTCTGACCATCCGCACAGTTCAAAATGATGATGTATCGGCGCCATTTTAAAAATCCTTTTTCCGCCGGTTTTCTTAAAATATGTGACTTGAATGATAACAGACAATACTTCTACCAGATAAACCAACCCTACGATAATAATAAAGATAGGCATCTGCAGCATATATGCAGTGGATGCCACAAAACCACCAAGGGCCAAAGATCCGGTATCTCCCATAAATACACTGGCCGGATAAACATTAAATAAAAGGAAGCCCAGAAGTGCTCCTACCACCGCACAGGTAACTGGAGAGATGCCACTTTCTGTTCCTAAAGCCACCACCGTAAAGAACGTGGCCACGAGCACTGTCACGCTTGATGCCAATCCGTCCAGTCCGTCCGTAAAATTAACTCCATTTACCGTACCGATGACTGCAAAAAACAACAGTGGAATCGCAAGCCATCCGATATTTAAATACTGCCCTCCGGAAAACGGAATCAGCATTGCTAAAGAAACGTCCGTAAATTTCACCAGATAGAAAGCAAAAACTGCAGTCACCACAATCTGTAAAGCCATCTTCTGCTTTGGATAAAGACCGTCAGACCTCTTCATTACGACTTTCAGATAATCATCCAGAAAACCAATCAGCCCAAATCCAAGAGTCAAAAACAGGATTGGTATTATTTTAGGATGACCTGGAATATAAAATACGGATGTGATCACTACTGCAAGCAGAATGATCACGCCTCCCATAGTTGGTGTTCCTGCCTTTTTCAAATGCGACTGCACACCGTCTACACGCTCAGTCTGCCCCATCTTCAGTTTTCTCAGTATCGGGATAATCACCGGGCCCATCACCACACTCAGGACAAAGGAAACCAGCACCGGAACAAATACAGTATAATCCATAATCCACCTCTTTATCTTTTCCGTTAATTCTCTTTTTAACCTTACATAGTATACTTCATTTTCTACTCTTTTTCAATGCCAAGATAGGGTAATATATTTTTGAAAATATCTCCGATTACCGGTGCGGCAATGGTACCTCCATAGTAAATACCCTGAGGGTCATAAATTACACACATAGCCAGGATCTGCGGATCTTCTGCCGGGGCAAATCCAACAAAAGAAGAAATGTATTTATTCGCACTTCTTGGAAGTGTCTGGGACGTGGCTGTTTTACCACCAATCCGATATCCCTCCACATATGCATTTTTCCCAGATCCCTCTGACACAACTCCTTCCAGAAGAGAACGAATTGTGTCCGATGTTTTCTCGGATACAATCCGGCCCTTCGTTTCATAGTCCAGTTCTTCTAATTTCTTTCCTTCCTCATCCAGAATCCGTACACCTAGATGAGGCGTTATTCGTTCTCCCCCATTGATCAAAGAGCTGACTGTAGCGGCAAGCTGGATCGGAGTAATCTGGAATGACTGCCCAAAACTCATGGTTGCAAGCTCCACCAGGCCTACCGCATCCTTTTTATGCATGATGGTTCCTGCCTCCCCGGGAAGATCTACGCCGGTCTGTTCCATCAGGCCAAACTGCTGAAAATAATCAAAAAACCGGTCCGCTCCAAGTCTTAAGCCAATATCAATAAAAACCGGATTGCAGGAATTCTGGATTCCTTCTACAAAGGTCTCAGCCCCATGGCCTCCCACCTTATGGCAGCGGATTTTACGGTCTTCTACAATCCGGTATCCAGGACACTGAAACGTATCATCCAGTTCCACTACCCCTTCTTCCAGGCAGGCCGAGGCCGTGATAATCTTAAACGTGGATCCAGGCTCATAAGTATCATTGATACTTCCATTTCGCCACATCTGATTCAGCGCTTCTTGTTTTTCTTCCTCACTTAACCCGGCGCCTCCATCTGCTGTGTTCAGCGTAAACGGATCGTTCAGATTAAATTCAGGCACATTGACCATCGCAACGATCTCTCCGTTTTTCGGATTCATCATCAAAATTGCAACCTTTTCTGCCTGTTTTTCTTCCATAACCTTTTCCGCCATTTGCTGGGCATAGGTCTGGATATTATAATCCAAACTGATCTGAAGCGTATATCCAGGCACTGGCTCCACCCGGTCTTCTGCCACCTGGGGCAGCTCAATTCCACGTGCATCTGTAGTTGTAAGGATTCTCCCGTTTACCCCTTTTAAATACTCTTCATACATCACTTCCAGACCGATGATGCCCTGGTTATCTCCGCCCGTAAAGCCCAGGACTTTGGAAGCCAGCTCGTTGTATGGATAATATCTTTTATAGTCTTCATCTACCTTCACTCCGGCAAGCCCAAGATTTCGAATCCGATCGCCCGTGGCTTTGTCTACATTTGTCTTAATCCGCTCCATAGAGGACACTTTCTCAACCTTTTCCCTGACACTGGATTCATCCAGTTCCAAAAGCCCGGAAAGCTTCTGGATCACTTTTTCCGGCTCTGTCACCTGACTGTGAATCACCGAAATCGTACAAACTGTTCGATTCGTGGCAAGTACCGTTCCGTTTACATCCAGAATCTCTCCTCGGGCCGCTTTGATTTCCCGTTCCCTTTCATGCAGCTCCTCTGCCTGTTTCTGATAGTAATCCGCCTCATAGACCATCAAATAGAAAAGCCTTCCAATCAGCCCCGTCATAATCAGTACTGCGCAGGAGAAAACAACCAGAATTTTCCGCTTATTGTAAGTTTTATTTTTCATAGAAAAATAACCTCGTAAAAGCCTTTTTATAATTTATTACTGCTTTTACAAGGTTATTCAGCTAATTCTGTGTTGTCTCGGCCGTTTTACTAATCCCAAGATAAGGAAAAATCTCACTCATAATAGAAGAAGCAAGCTCTGTGGCATAAGAACTGGATGCCTGTGCAGCCACATTCGGCTCATCTACTACTACATATACTACAACTTCCGGATTTTCCTGCGGTGCATATCCAATAAAAGATACCAGGTACTTGCCATTGCCACGGGGAAGCTTTTCTGCCGTTCCAGTCTTTCCTCCCACATCATATCCTTCAACTGCTGCGGAAGCTCCGGTTCCTTCCTCTACAACACCAAGCATATAGTCTTTCAGGATCTGGCTGGTTTCCTCAGAAATCGTCTTTTTCAAAAGCACCGGATCCATGTTCTCAGTCACGTTTCCATTTTCATCCTGGATCTGTTTTACTACGTGGGGCTCATAATAATTTCCTCCGTTAACCAGGGAACAAAAAGATGCCGCAAGCTGTGTCATGGTTACATTAAAGTTCTGTCCAAACGCATTCGTTGCCAGACTGGCCGGATCCATATTATCCGGAGTATACAAAAGTCCTGCCGTTTCGGCTTCTCCTGGAAGATCGATGCCTGTATACTCTCCAAAGCCAAACAATTCCTGATACCGGCAGAATTCTTCCGACCCAAGTGCTTCGCCAATCTCCATCAGCGCCACATTACAGGAATTTTCCAATGCCTGCTTCAATGTCTGGGTCCCATGGCCGTCACGATTACTGCAGTGAATATCGTGATCACCCACATGCAGCATTCCGCCGCAGTAATAGGTCTCATCTCCTGTCAAAACACCTGTCTCAAGGCCTGCAGCGATCGTAAACGGTTTAAATGTAGAACCCGGCTCATAGGTATCGCTGACACAGAAATTATTCCACAAAGAATTCAAAGCCTCCAGCTGTTCTTCATCTGTCATGGCATCGATTGCTTCCTGAGAATAGTACTTTGTCAGATCTCTGGGCTGATTCAAATCATAATTGGGATAGGACGCTTCCGCCAGAATCTCTCCATTTTGTGGATCCATGACGATCACCGCCGTATTTTTGCTGCCCTCTCCGGCAGATGCTTCATTTTTGTGCTGCTCGTTAAATTCCAGGATATGCTTTTCTACGATACTCTGCACCTGAAGATCAATCGTAGAGACAACCGTATCCCCGTTTACAGCCTCCTTTACCGTCTGCTCCACCGTGGAATTTTCATCCAGATATCCATATTCTCTGCCATCGGTTCCATTTAAAATATTATTATAGGAAGCCTCAATCCCATTGCTTCCCACATTACCATCTACAGTAAATCCAATCACATCGCTGGCCAGTGTATTATATGGGTAAGTCCGCACATAATCCTCTTCCAGCCAGATACCTGCCACATTGGGATAATTTTTATCATCTTCATCAATGGCCTTAAATTCTTTGTATTTCTCATAATCTACGCCTTTTTGAAGAATATTGTAACGGCTAGACGGACTGTCTTCGATCAGCGTTCTTACCTGGTCTTCCTCAATCCCAAAGCAATCCTTGAGCACCTTGATCGTAGGTTCGATACAGTCTTCATCACTGGTTAGTACTTTCACATCCAGAATCACGTTATAGACCCGTTCACTGGTAGCCATTTTCGTTCCATTTCTGTCTACAATATCTCCCCTTTTAAAAGGAATTGTTCTGCTGTCATACTGCTGCTGGTCTAACACAATCCTGGTATAATCCTCACCGTTTGCAGCATTGATATATGTAATTCTTCCAACTAAGAAAACAAAAGCTAGTATGATTGCCACAAAGAGCATTACTAGCTTTTTTTGCATATTCTTGGAAAATTTCTTTCGAAAGAAACTTTTTGTTTTTCTCGCCATAGTTTCACCTATCCTGCATTATTTTCTGACTGTGCCAGTACTCCGCTTTTGGGAATATCTTCGTACTGTTTCACATAGTCCGTTGCAGGGTCTTCATAGTTTACAATCTGATCCTGTGAAGCATACACCATTCCCAGTTCATTTTGTGCCCGTTCCCGGATCTCATCTAAATTGACAGAGTCAAGAACTGCATTTTCCCTGGTAGTGTTTTCTTCTTTTAGGTCCGCAAGCTCCTCCTGCATGTTCGTGATTGTTTTGGAATGCTCCGTAATCGCTGACTGCAGCTGGATATAATTGATACAGATTACCAATGCCGCAATAGCCGCTACAGCCAAAAATATCACATAGGCCGGGTTCATATGCATAGCCTGTCTTCGGTTCCTGCGCACCTGGCTGCTTGCTTTTCGTTTCGGTTTTTCCGGACGCACTCTTCTATGGTCTGGTTCATATGCTGGTTTTGCCACAGTATTTCCGTACACGTACATTCCGGACGTGCTTCTGCCTGTATCCGCTGTTTGTGTATATCTGGAATTTGCTCTGCTATATGACCGCCTTGCTGCCATAAAAACGCGCCCCTTTCAAAAATTCACTTCTATGACCGTTCAAAAATTCTAAGCTTTGCACTCTTTGAACGGCTGTTATACTCCTGCTCTTCTTTACTGGGAAGGATCGGCTTTTTTGTGATCACTTTCCCTTTTGATACCTTACCACAAACACATACCGGAAAATCCGGCGGGCATGTGCAAGGATTTTCATTCTTTCGAAACGCACTTTTGACAATTCGGTCCTCCAGTGAATGGAAGGTAATAATACACAGTCTTCCTTCCGGTTTCAGAAGGTCAATCATAACATCTAGCGTATCTCTTAATACATCCAATTCTCTGTTCAACTCAATCCGAATTGCCTGAAACGTCCGTTTTGCCGGGTGACCTGACATCTTCTGATACTTCATCGGGATAGATTCCCGAATAATCTTAGAAAGCTGCCCTGTGGTCTCGATCGGTGCCTTACCGCGAGCCGCTACGATATGTTTCGCAATGTTTTTTGCGAACTTATCCTCCCCGTAGTCCCGGATCACACGGTAAAGCTCCATTTCACTATAGTCATTGACGATGTCCCTGGCCGTCATAGTCTGACGTGTATCCATCCGCATATCCAAAGGTGCATCCTCGCGATAGGAAAATCCACGTTCTGCCGTATCTAACTGGTAAGATGATACGCCCAGATCAAGGATGATTCCATCGACCTTGTCAATTCCCAACTCATGGAGCCGCGACTTCATTTCACAATAGTTGCTCCGGACTATCGTGACTTTCTCCCCGAAGTCTTTTAAGCGGATACTGGCTGCCTCGATGGCTGCTGCATCCTGGTCTATTCCTACAATACTCCCCTTTTCACTGAGACGTTTTGCTATCTCATAAGCATGTCCGCCTCCACCAAGCGTTCCGTCTACATAAGTACCATCCTGCTTGATGTTTAATCCGTTGATCGTTTCATTTAATAATACTGATTTGTGTTCGAATCCCATATCTTCTCCCTCTAGATACTGAATCCGCCAGCTTCCATATCAGATGCAATATCCTCAATGTTCTCTTCCACTTCAGTATTCTTTTCGATCCATCTTTGCTTGTCCCAGATCTCGGCACGCTTCCCCATACCGATAAACACAACTTCCTTATCCAGCTGTGCAAACTCCCTGAGATTTGCCGGGATCAGTGTTCTGCCTTGTTTATCAAGGTCTCCGTCAGTTGCTGCGCCTTGAAAGAAGTACGCAAACGCACGTGCTTTTTTGTCGGTGGTGGTCGGTAAGGCATTCAGTTTTGCTTCAAAGGCTGTCCATTCGTCTTCCGGATATACATAGAGGCAATTTTCCATCCCCTTGGTGATGACGAAATGCTCCCCTAAATCGTCACGAAACTTCGCAGGAATGATCAATCTGCCCTTGGCGTCAATATTATGACTGTACTCTCCTTTCAACATAGAACTTCACCTTCTCCCAAGCGGCTTCCACTTTTCTACCACTTAGCTCCACTTTCAACCACTTTCTACCACTTGACCCCATTGTAAACTACTTTCCATTCGATTTCAACCCCTTTTTACGAAATAATTTCATTTAGGTACAGGGTAGTTTCCAATTTAGGACGTAGTAAAATGCAAAAAGTCTACGTCCTAATTTGTGCAAATATGCAACAAAAAAACTGCCGTACTTTTTGTACGACAGTCATTTGTATCTCTCTTTATTTCTTTGAACTTCTATTCTGCAGCCGTTGCGTCAGCCTCCTGTGCAGCTGTAAGCTCCTGAGGCAGTTCATCCATAGCGGAATAGTCAATCTGCACTTCATCTACTGGACGGTTGGACTGGTAAGTATCGTATGCTGAATACCCGATCCATCCGATCAATACAAGTCCGATGACACCAACCACACATTTCCGTATTACATTCTGCACCTTTTTCTTCTTTACATTTTTTTTGCGGTCTGCCTTTTCTTTTTTATATTTATCTACTTTTTCCTGACTCATGCCATCTAGCTCCTTCTATATTACATCTGAAGTGTATTCTACCACAAACCAGGAATTTATACAACCACAATTACTCCACCGTCTGCCGCATACATGCTGCTAATCCCTCTCGTGTCAAGGATCACAACATCTTTAAACTGTGCCTTTGCCTTCAGCATATCTCTGACATATTCTGCTCTTTTTCGACAGTTGCAGTGCGAAATCGCCAGAACCTTTTCTTTTGAATTAACCAGATTTCTGGCAACTTCATCTACCAGCTTAACTAAAGCCTTCTTGATGCCTCGCGCCTGTCCCAGCTGGCAGATTGTTCCATCCTCCGTGGAACCCATAACTGGTTTAATATTTAATACGGTGGCTACCATAGCCTTTACACCGGTCAGTCTTCCATTTTTTCTCAGTATATCCAACGTTTCCAGAACAAAATAAGTATTCTGCTCCTGAATATAGGCTTCGACTGCATCAATCACTTGCCAAAACGCCATTCCCTTTTCTTCACATTCCTGAATTTTCATGGCGATCAATGTTTCTCCAACCGATGCAGATCTGGAGTTAAACACGTATATATCCTTGTCCCCGTACTCCTCGTGGTACAGGTCCTTTCCAAGCACCGCACTGTTATAAGACCCGCTCAGCTCTGCCGAAAGCGTGACCGCATATACCCGGTCGGCATCGCAGCAATATCCTTCCATATATCGTTCCGGAGACGGACAGGATGATTTGGGACATTCCGGCGACTCCGCTACCAGTTTTAAAAACTTTGCCTGGTCAAAGCTCTCATCATCAATAATATGATGTCCTGACACATCAATCTGCAATGAAGCAGTTTCAAAATAACCAGATGCTTTCATTTCTTCCGTCAATTCTCCGCAGCTGTCTACAATAATCTTATAACTCATTTCCAACCTCCCGGCACGCAAGCACTTATAATTCACGTTGCGTCTTTCGCTTCCATTATATGTAGTTTTTAATACTACATTTTTAATCATAACATAATTATGCCGGATTGAAAAGGCTTTTATTCCTTAAACTTTATCTTCCTGGATACACCTAGCGCAATCCCCATTTCCGCCATCAAAAACAGAACCGAAGTACCTCCGTAACTGATAAACGGCAAAGTAATTCCTGTAGTCGGGATCAAATTGATTACAACCATAACATTTAACAGAACCTGCAGAGCAATATGCGTAAAAATTCCTGTCACTACTAAAGAACTATACACATCCGGAGCATTCTGTGCGATGAACATCAGTCGGAACAGCAGAAGACCAAAAAGAACCAGTACAATGATCGCGCCAAATACACCCAACTCTTCGCAGATAATAGACAGGATCATATCGTTTTGGACCTCAGGAATTACCATCTTCTGCGCACTGTTTCCCAGACCTTTCCCAAAAAATCCGCCGGAGCCGATTGCATACAAAGCCTGCATGATCTGATAACCGCCTTCCGATGCATATTCTTCAGGATTCAGCCACACCAGTATCCGTCGGAGCCGGAAATTTCCACTGGTAGACATCATCGCATCCAGAACACGAATTCCAATTAACAAAAGCACAAAACCGATACCAGCAACTGCAATAAACGGTCTTGTTTTAGGATGGACTACAAAAATCATCACACATGTTATTCCCATAACAATAATCGCAGTACTCAAGTTTTCTGTCAGCACAAAAACACAGCCAGCGGCCGCAAGTCCCCACACAAAAACCTGTCCCATTCCTTTCAGCGTCTTGATGTCCTTTCCCATCTGGCATATCAAAACCGGAATAAAAAGGATCACTGCGATTTTTGTAATCTCCGCAGGCTGAAGCTGCTGCCCCAGTGGCAGCTGGATCCAGCGCCTGGCTCCATTCACTTCTTTTCCAAGTGGAGTCTGCACCAGCGCCATTAATACAATAGACAAAAAATATAGTGCTTTCGCCCATTTAATATATAAATGATAGTCTATTCTAGAAACGACATACATACCCGCAAATCCCACAATGCAGAATAAAATCTGACGCTTAAAGAAATACATACTATCATTATAATTGACCAGCGCACTATAAGCACTGGTACTGTACAACATGACTAATCCGAAACAAATCAGAAAAATCAGCACAGCCAACAGACTGTAGTCAAAATAAACAGTGACATCACCTTGTCTTCTTCGATTTACACGCTTGCTATTACTCATCTGATTACACTCCCATCGTATATATTTAATCAGATATAAAACTAAAATGCAACCGTGAATGGCAATTTAGGACGTAGACTTTTTGCATTTTACTACGTCCTAAATTGCTTTTTACGGTGTACCTTTTTGGAAAATGCCCTGTACCCAAATGATATGCCTCTGATAAACATATGTCGGATGATTGGAAATATGCACAGTTTTTTACGATACCCATACAATATTATTGAAAAATGTATTTTATTTTATGAAAGGAGCATGGCAGATGCCAAATTACCGATATAATATGGCTGGCCAGATGCGGCAAAACGGATGTATACGCCAAAACGCAAAGACGATGTCTCAGACCGGCAGCTGTCCACTAACGCCAGAAAATGTCTGTGAGCGCCGTATGGATTATGGTGACCTAGCTGATATGCCGCTGGCAATGGCTTATGTCCCCTGGCAGAAGTGGCAAAATATCTACAAGGCAAAGAAAGCATTTCAGAGGGGAACTATATTTGAAGAATTGGATAAACCATTCCAGGGAATAGGAGGCTGCTGCAATGGAAGAGCGTAAAAGACCATGTCGCCGGGAACTTTTAGACTGGATCAATATAGTCAGTTTTGCAGCGGATGATACAAAGCTGTTTCTGGACACACACCCAAAGGATCAAGATGCTTTGCATTGTTTTGATGAACTGAAAACCCAAAGAGAAGATGCATTAAAAGAATACGCGAAATATTATGGGCCTCTGACACTAGATTCTGCAGCCTCATCCTCAGACCGCTGGTGCTGGATCAATGAACCATGGCCCTGGCAGGAAGGAGGATGCTAGTTTATGTGGAATTACGAAAAAAGACTCCAGTATCCGGTAAAAATCACACATACCAATCCAAAGCTTGCACAGGTCATCATCAGCCAGTTTGGCGGTCCTGACGGAGAACTGGCTGCTTCCATGCGCTATCTGTCCCAGCGATATACGATGCCATATAAAGAAGTAGTCGGAACTCTGACAGATATCGGAACCGAAGAACTTGCCCACATGGAAATGATCTGCGCCATCGTCTACCAGCTGACAAAGGATTTGACTCCGGAAGAAATAGAAAAATATGGATTTGAAAAATATTATGTGGATCACACATTGGCGCTCTGGCCACAGGCCGCCTCCGGAACTCCCTGGACAGCCACGTATCTCCAGTCAAAAGGGGATCCGATTACAGATCTGCAGGAAGACATGAGCGCGGAGCAAAAAGCTCGTACCACCTACGACAATATCCTGCGTCTGATCAAAGATCCCGAAATCTGTGACCCGATCCGCTTTCTGCGCGAAAGGGAAATCGTACACTATCAGCGGTTCGGCGAAAGCTTAAGAATCGTACAGGATCATCTGGACAGCAAAAATTTCTATGCAATAAATCCTGAATTTGATCTTCGGGGAAACTGTAAATAAAGACTTCCTCACACCGTTTTCTTAACAAAGGGGTCCAAAAGCCAAAAAAACGGCTGAAGGGACCCCTTTCTCTTTTACATGTACGCTTCCATTCCTTTTGGCATATGTCCCTTTTTCGCCCCTCTTCCATAAACTGCTGCCGCATTCATAAACGCTGTCATATGCTCTTTGGATGTCCCCACCGGAGTGGTACACCCTGGACAAAGATTATATCCACACGGGTTATCTGCCGCCTCAGCGATACAACTTCTTACATTCTTCTCAATATCTTCTGTTGTGCCATTTCGAAGCACATCTACCGGTACCACATTTCCACTGATAGCAATCCGGTCGCCATAAGCCTCTTTTAGCTCTTTCAAACTCTCGCAGTTATCTACCCAGAAGCTACTGACTCCAGCGTCCACCACTTCTTTCCATCGGTCGTTCGTTGTCCCACAGATATGAATTCCCGTGCTTCCTTGAAACTGATTCATCCGTTCAACAGACTGTTTTAAATATGGAAGAAAAAATTCACAAAACTGTTTCTTACTTAGCAGATTCCTTGATACCATCGGTTCTGACAGCGTAAACTTAATTCCCAGTATCCGGTTCAGATCCTGACAGCACTTTACCACGCAATCCGTAGTGTACTGAAGAAGCTTATGGACGCCTTCCTTGTTACGTACTGTTGCTTTCAAAAATTTTTCTGTCCCAAACAGACTGGCTGCTGTTGTAAATGGGCCAGCCAGTCCGCTGCTTAAAATGCGTTCCTGTCCATATCGTTCCTGCAGACGCCGGAATGCTTCTATGATCAACGGAAATCTTCCATCCTTTGTCACATCAGCCAGCTCCATATTTTCTACATCTTTTAAAGACTCTAAAGCAGGTTTTACAATATAGGACACACTGTCTTTCGGATAAGCAAGCTCTGTTCCCAGCGCTTCAACAAGCGTCCTAAGTCCCAGACCAATCCCCATATTATCTGCCTGAAAATCCTCTGCCAGACGAGTCTCTACTTCCACCATTGCATCCGCCGAAAAATAATAATCACAAATTGGGATCCCATACAAAGGCGGTGCTGTCTCTCCTGCACTCAAAGAAGTAGGAATTCTATCCACCTCTTCCCCCTTCGCATATGCAGCCGCCCTCTCTTTTGGGGTCATTTCTAATTTCATTAATTTCATTCTGATTCCTCCCTAACCACACAGTAACATCATAAATGGCACGGTAACCATTGACAAAATTGTCGACAGTGCAAACAACTCCGACGCATAGACAGCATCCTTCCCATATTGCATCGCAAACAAGCTTCCGGTGACTCCTGACGGACATGCCGAAGCCAAAACCATAACCGTTTTCACCTGACTCCATCCTGGAACAAAGGAAAAGATCAGCACCAAAACCGCTGGCATCACTACCAGTCTCACAATACTAAGCCAGTACAAACGCCATTTCCCAATGCATTGCCTGATTTCTGTCTGTGCAATATTGACTCCGGCCACTAGCATAGCCATAGGCGTATTCATGCTTGCAATCATCTCCATGGGTTCCTCTGCCATCTGCGGAATCTTGATCTGGCACAAAAAGCAGAGTACACCGGCTGCAATCGCCAGTATCGTCGGTGAACGGAACACTTGACATATGGATTTTAAATCTGCTTTTCCTGACATCACAATCACGCCATGAGACCAAAGCAGAAAATTCGCCACGGCTACATAGGCTGTCATATACATAACACCTTCCGTCCCAAATATTCCCTGCGCCATAGGAATTCCGATAAATCCACAATTCGAATACATCAAGGCAATATGTTCCACACATGCCTGATCCTTTTCCTGTCCTGAAATCACAAAACGGCTGATTCCCCATATGACTGCAAAAGAAAGCAGGGACAATACCACTGCTGTTCCCAGACCATTGAGCAGATCCCGGTCATATTCTTTTTGAAAAGACGTAAACAATAAGACCGGAGTAAAAATTCTTAGAACAAGATCTGAAAGCTTTTTATTTAATTCATCATCAACAATGCCTCTCCGATAGCAGAACACCCCAACCAAGGCAAGGACTGCCATCACCACGGTTTTATATAATGTAACAGATGCCAGTTCCATGTGCTCCCATCCCTTCTATTCTCAAACCTCTGCTGCAATCAGAAAAAGAGCGGCCTTTCCATCCGCCCTTCATCCTACACAGTCATCAAACCAGCTTATTCCCAGCAGGGGATCTGTGTTCCTTCTTTTTCTGTTTTGAAATATTCTGCAAGATCATCACACTGAACTGCCTCTGCGATTTCTT
>JAHYZZ010000011.1:0-5057 GCA_019424135.1 Lachnospiraceae bacterium | reverse complement strand
TGTTGCATCAGCATCTTCAGCTCTTACTGCAAAACCTACTGCATAGGTATCATTATCATCAGACTGGCAAAGATAGTTGTCTGCCGGAAGTCCTGCATTAACCATGTGCCCTGCCGCAAGACAGATCGCATCTGCATCTGCAAGAGACTGTGGCAATACAGACATTTCTGCTTCAATAAACTGGAAATCATGGGGATTGTCCACCACATCATACATGGTCGGATTGTCTACGGAATCATCCAAAGTAATCAACCCCTGGGACTGCAACATATTCAACCCACGCGCCTGGTTTGTGGCATCATTACACAGACCAATGGTAGCACCGTCCGGAATTTCGTCAACAGAATCCCATTTATCAGAATACATTGCAAATAACGGATAAAATGTCTTGGGCTCAATCATGACCAGATCCGTTCCGTTTTCTGCATTGTAACTTTCCAGATATGGCTCATGCTGATACCAGTTCATATCAAGACTTCCTTCTGCGAGTGCGACATCCGGCTGAACGCTGTCATCGAACACACTCTCCTCTACTGTATACCCTAAACTTTCAATCTCGTCACGCACAGCTTCCAGCTGATCCACCATATCCGCACGGATTCCAATTTTCACCACATCTTTTTCTTCAGATGAGCCGCCCTCAGAAGAGCCCTTGGATTCTTCTGAAGATCCTCCGCACCCGGCCAGCATTGTTCCTGCCATCGCCATCACTAATAATACACTTACAACCTTCTTCTTCATAATACTTTTAATCCTTTCCTATAGATTTATCCTAAAAATAGAAACTTCTATTTTTATTCCCGACAATTATTTCAGCTTTCTGTAAATCCAATCTCCAAAATACTGGATGACTGCCACAAGGATAACCAAAATTACACAGATCGAATACATGATTTCCTGATTAAAATTCTGATATCCATATGTAAGCGCTACGGCACCCAATCCTCCGGCGCCGACTGCTCCTGCCATCGCCGTTGCTCCCAAAAGATTAATGATTGCAAGACAAAGTCCTGAAATAATAGATGGAACAGACTCCTTCAACATTACCTTTACAATAATCTGGGTTTTTGAAGCTCCAAACGACTTTGCCGCCTCAATCAATGCGGGATCCACTTCTTTGAAACTATTCTGAAAAATTCTTCCCATAAACGGTGTTGCCGCTACAGTCAACGGCACCAACGCCGCAATGTCACCAATCGACGTCCCCACCACCAGTCTCGTAAAAGGAATAATAGACACCATTAAAATAATAAACGGGAAGGAACGAATCGTATTGACCACGAAATCCAGTATCCGGTTGATAATCACATTCTCACAAAGTCCGCCTTTTTCCGTGATAATCAAGAGTACTCCTACAAAAAACCCTAAAACAGTTGAGATAACCCCTGAAATCAACAACATTTTTAATGTGGCAAAAAAAGCAGGGACAATAATCATCTGACAAATTTCCACAAAGGTAAAATTATTTAGCGACATTTTCTTTTTCTCCTCCTTTGTCTATGCATCCGCTCTGTTTTTTTCCAGTTCATGCCAGTTATACTGATTCGCATCCAGATAATCAGTAACACTCTTTAAATGATCCTCATCAACATTGATTACAAAAACACCCATGCTGTCATTTTGATATTCCTGAATTTTCCCATCCAGAATCGGAAAGACATAATCAAGATCTCTTGACATCCTTCCAAACAGTTCTCCATCACTAAGATCATTCACCAGATGAGCAATCTGAATGTTGTGCCCGGTCTTCGGAAGTTTCATCTCTTCCTCCCCTAACAGACGCCTTAAAGACTGGGGCTGCTTAATAAAGATTTCCTTGACTGTCCCTTCATCTGCGATCATACCATCCTCCAGGATACAGGCTTTGTTGCAGGCCTTTCTGACCACCTCCATCTGGTGGGTGACGATCACTACTGTAATTCCCGTTTTTTTATTGATCTCCATCAAAAGTTCCAAAATCGAGCTGGTCGTTTTAGGATCCAGAGCCGAAGTAGCCTCATCACACAGAAGAATCTTAGGATCCATTGTTAAAGCTCTCGCAATCGCAACTCTTTGTTTCTGTCCGCCACTTAAGTTTCTGGGTTTTGCATTCATTTTGTCAGACATTCCTACAAGTTCCAGAAGTTCTTTCACCTTTTTATCAATTTCATCTTTACTGTATTTCCAGCATTGCATCGGGAGAGCAACATTCTGATATACGGTCTGACGTTCCAGTAATGAAAACTGCTGAAAAATCATGCCTACACGGCGCCGGAACTCCCTTAGTTCTTTTTCACCGAGATCTTTAACCTCACATCCGTCAACCGTCAGACTTCCGCCCTGATAAGTGGTCAGGCCGTTGATACATCGCAACAGTGTCGACTTTCCGGCACCACTTCTTCCAACCAAAGCATAGATGTCCCCATCTTCAATCTTGAGATTAATATTTTCCAGCACACTGCTGCCGTCATCTTCCCAAATCTTCTTTAGATTTTTAATTTCAATCAATATTCTCCCTCCCGCAATCAAAAACTCAAATTTTGTTTTAACCTGTCAAATTATACCATGTTCATTTTTTCACTTCATTGGCAGTTAAAACAATTTTTATCTTTAGTATTGTGTATTTTTTCCATACATTTTTTCTATTTTATAAGTATTTTTATTTTATTTTTCTATAAATGGGCACAAAAAAGAAGAGGTTGCTATTCCTCTTCTTTCCTAAAACAAATCTTTTTTACAACATTTCCAGAAAAGCTGATACCCTCACCGTTAACTGCGCAATATCTGCTTTTGAAAAATCTGTTACCACATCCATATAAGGAATGTGCTTTTCTTCATGGATAAAATTCCTGACACTGATCGATTCGATACTGTCCGAATGACATCCCTGCAAAATCATCTCAATCACTCCGTCCACACGAAATTCATCAATAATTCTCCCCAACAGCCGTATCCGATTATCATTCGGCGTCATCACCGCACACCCGATCATCAGATATCTTTCTGCCAGCGCCGCATATACATCTGGATTCTCTTCATCAACCAGACGATCCTGAGCCTTGATCCCTGTGCAATTTTCAAATGCGACCACTACGCCACCATTGTCTTCGATCACATCCACCAATTTAGAGGAATCCCCGCCCATCGGACATCCTGTGATTAAGATTCTTGGTTTTTTCTCCTTCGGAGGATTCTTGTAGTATTCCCCCAAGATCCGGTCTTTCACCTCATTTAATATCCGAGGAACCTTTTCCAGGTCCAACTGATATTTATTACCATACAGTATCTGAAACAACTCTCTTCCCGTCATCGGCGGGGGATCTAGTTTCATTACTTCATAAAGGCCCTGAACAGCTTTTCGGTTCCGATTACTAAGCCGGACCGCTCTTTTTACCATATCGTCTGTAATCACAATACGAAAATATTCTTCCAAATATTCTTTCAAACGAACGATCTCTTTTTTCCAGAGCTCTAATCCATATTCTGATTGCCGGTTTGGAAGTTCCATCACGTAGACTTCCTTAAAATCCGACAGCAGCTCATACATTTTCTTTTTCCCGTCACAGGTGGTCTCTCCGACAACAATATCGGAAAAATAAAAAAAAGGGCACTTATCAGAAACAGCAAATCCATAACTGGATTTAATCAATGGACAAATATTAGCCGGCAGTGTCTGCTCTGCAATCGCTACCGTGTCATTAGACGAGGAGCAAAGTCCAACCGGAATGGCTCCCACTGCCATCGCAAGCTCCCGGGGGAAATAGGAACAATAGGCTCCTATCACCGGCTTCCCTTCTTCCTTATATTTTTTTACCTCAAGAAAAGATTTTTTCTTCTGTTCTCCGAATTGCTCAAATACTTCCGGCAAATCTCTGACTAACTTCATGTTATCTCTCCAATTTCTGTTGCTGCCATTATCTTACCATATCCCGTATAAAATGCAATCTACTCTTTTAGGCTGCTTTGAAATTCTCGAAGAATCATTGTCAGCAAAAGCCTTCTGGAAACATCTGGATGATTGATATCAAGCTGGATGATCTCGTGGATTTTTGCCAGTCTGTACACCATTGTATTTCTATGGATAAATAAACGCTTTGCCGCAAGATTCACACTGTTTCCAGCAAGAAGATATTCTTTCAGGCTTTTATAAAACTCCGTACCTTTCTCCCGATCTTCTTCAACCAGACAATCCAGCTTCTGATATCCATATCCATCCGCACCGATTTTTTCATAGGCATAAGAGCATATCAATTCCACATAGCATTCATATTCTGTAAAAATGCATCTATCTTTCTCCATCTGCTTTCCAATTTTCATCACACGTTCCAATATTTTTCGTTTTTTCCATATTTGAAGGGGGTTACCAAACACCTCGCTGATTCCGGCAATTTTCCCATATTCTTTTGCAAATTTTTCTATCAGGAATAAAATTTTTTTCTCTTTTTCCGAGGAATCACAGCGTGTAAATAAAATCGTAGTTTCCTCTTTTTCCACACATACCAGAACTCCATCATAATGACTGCAAAGTTCTCTATGAAGTTGATGATTATATTTCATAGAATCCTGATCTGTCTGCAAAACAGCCAACACATAGGGGCAGACTACATATTTTGTAAAGACCTCTTTTTGGATTTTTGTGGTCTGTTCTGGATCGGCATGTTTACTCAACAATAGACTGCTGATCATCTGCTTTACGCCAAGATCCCGATACCCATACACTTCTCTATTCCATCCCATTCCAATCGAAATCGCCTGTGTAATCAGCTGGTTTATTGAACAGGCATTTCTCCGCTTTTCATGATAAGTAATACAAAATCCGCCCATTATTCCTTTTACATAAAGCGGTTCTGCCACAAGCAGGCCCTTTCCGACATTTTTCTTCCAGACCCTGTTCTCCCTGCACAAATCATGTTCTTCTGCATCCGCATATGCCTCTTCCACTATTCCCGTCCAAAACTGATCATCTGCCCCCATTACTTTTGTGATTTCACAGAAGCGCTCTGTTCCAGCATCCATCAAAACCACTCCACACGGATCCGTTACAATAACTGGAATTGAAAAAGACAAAAAAAGCTCCT
>JAHYZZ010000010.1:76707-78314 GCA_019424135.1 Lachnospiraceae bacterium | reverse complement strand
TGGCGGCATTTACGCCAATTACTATCAATCGCCTGTCAAATAATCTATCACAACCCGGAAGTTCTCACAGAGTTCTTCCGGGTATCCATATATTTCTAATCTCTAAGATACTCTAAATAATCCGCCTCACTCGCAAATAAAATATAAGTCCCGTCTACACATCCCATATATCCATTGCTCACAAAATAACCTTTCATCCTAAAACCTTCTTTCATTTCTTGTTTTTTTCTATACTTATAGTTTACCCTTAAGTCTGTCCAAAAAACTTCCCTTCCACTCTTCCAGTCCTTATTTTTTTCTGCTATGATTGGTTTATCAAAAAAGGTAGGTGTGGATATGGCAAAAGGAAAAAATCAAAAATTAAAGCTGTTGTATCTGATGAAAATATTTCTTGAGGAAACCGATGACAACCATGGGCTGACCCGACATGAAATCATCGAAAACCTGGAGCGCTACGGAATGAATGCAGATCGTAAAACTCTATATCATGATTTCGAAGAACTGCGTACCTTTGGCATGGATATCATCTCTGAACGAACAGGCAACGACTGCTTTTATCATATCGGCAGCCGAGAATTTGAACTGGCAGAACTAAAACTTCTGGTTGATTCCGTCCAGTCCGCAAAATTTATCACCAAACGCAAGTCCCAGTCTTTGATCAAGAAGCTGGAACACTTGGTCAGCAAATACGAAGCCAGACAGCTTCACCGGCAGGTTCTGATCTCAGGCCGGATCAAAACGATGAACGAAAGCATTTACTACAACGTAGACAAAATCCATACCGCCATTAACACGGATGCAAGAATTCAGTTTCAATATTTTCAATGGGATGTAAAAAAAGAAATGATCCTGCGCCACAATGGGGCATGGTATCATGTCAGCCCCTGGGCGCTGGTATGGGATAATGAAAATTATTATCTGATCGGTTATGATGCCTTCTCAGAACAGATCCGTCATTACCGGGTTGACAAAATGCTGAAGATTTCTCCTGACGGGCAAAAAAGAGACGGGAAGGATCTAATGAAAAACTTTGACCTTTCCCAGTATTCACGCCAGCTTTTCGGTATGTTTGGCGGTGAAGAGATTCAAGTTTCTCTGGAAGCCCAAAACCGGATGGCCGGAATCCTGATCGATCGTTTTGGAAAAGACATCTCCATAATCCCCCGGGATGACTCTTCTTTTACCGCCCATGTCAATGTAGCCGTCAGCCCTCAATTTCTCGGCTGGATCTTTAGCCTGGGCGAGGAGGTACGCATAACCGGTCCAGAAACGGTTGTGGAGATGATGCAAAAGGAGGCAGAAAGATTGATGCAGCAATATGGAACCGGGAAAGAAAAAGACCTATTTTCACAGAAGAAAAATAGGCCTCAGATCAAATGATATTCTTTTTTAAATCTCAAACAGAATCGGCAACATAGCGACTACTGCCAAATAGGAAATTACATTGAGCAGCCCGCCGACTTTTACATAATCCTTAAATCGATACCCTGCTGCCAGTGTCAAGGTCGCCGATGGAGTCATGATCGGCGTACAGTATGTTACGTTAGTAAATATTACCAGGATCATAACTGCAGTTTTTACATCAATGCCGATATCTTGCGCAATAT
>JAHYZZ010000010.1:72039-76697 GCA_019424135.1 Lachnospiraceae bacterium | reverse complement strand
ATGAGATGCAGCAGTTGACCCACCAACTCCGGGAGCAGGATTGCTGCTGTGGCCGTGTGGGTCATAATATTTCCAAGTACTACAGCCAAAAGTCCAAGCGCTGATAACAAGATCCACGGACTCATATCTCTTCCGATCAGATTCACAACAAAGTTTGCAATCAGGACGCCAGCTCCACTGTCATCCAGACAGTTGGCAAACCCGAGACTTCCTCCTACCAGGACTACCGTCCCCCAATCCATATTCCGGTACATTTCTTTGACGCCGATACACCTGGTGACAACACATAAAACAGCTCCGGCAAGTGATACGGATCCAAGTGACCAAATGCCTGTTAAAAATCCGATGACACAACCAAGAAGAATCAGGATAGAGATGAACATTTTAGGCGTCATTTTCTGATTCCCGTTCTGTTCTTCCTCCTTTTGAGGAACCACATCTGTAGGTTCTTCAAAATTAAAAACCTTTTTTCCCAAGGCATATCCAATAGTAAGAAAATACACAAGAAGAATCAGCACTTTGGGAATACCTGCCGCTGCGTAGTCGAAAAAGCCAACCGTATCAAATCCTCCGTCTTCTAAAATGCCCTGGGCCAGCATCTGAGGTGTCGAGCCAATCAACGAACATCCCCCTCCGGCAATCGATGCAAACCCTACCGCCATATATGAATTTTTCTTTGTAAGCTTTCCCCTGGAAGATGCAATCGCCGCTGCCATAATTGGAAACATCATTGCAGCTGTGGCAGTATTGCTCAAAAAGGTTGACAGAACCGCTGTAATCAGAACACAGGCAGTAATAAACATTTTTTCTGTCTTTCCAAACATCCTTACAATGTGGCCTCCAATATATTCTGCGGCTCCCGTGGCAAACAAGGTATCCCCTACAATCATCATTCCGACGACCATCATAAGGATATCGTCCCCAAAACCGGAAAAGCATCTATCAAAAGAGGCAATTCCAAAAATGCCCATGAGAAGGCAAGACAAAACAGCTGTCACAGACAACGGAATCACTTCTGTCGCATAAGCCGCGATTACTAGAACTGTAATTATTATTGCAATCGTACTCGTATCCATTCGCACTTCCTCCTATGCCTGGCAGGGGACAAAATCCAGCCACTCCAGTCTGGTATAAAGATCCAACAGGATTGGTCTCCCCTGATATTGTTTTGTCTCATTTTTGTCAACTTCTCTATAAAGTTTCTTTTGCACACCGTAATATCTGATCGGAATCTTCAGATATTCTGACACCTGCCCTAATATTTCTTGCCCTTCATCCAACAATCCAAGATCCGATTCTGCCGCAAGATTCGTATTGTTTACCAGCCCTGTAACTTTAAGACGGGAAGTCATCTGTATCTTCTCTAGCATCTCACAGATTTCTTCAGCTGTCTGTGTCAACGGCCTTCTGGTATTCACGATAAATAAGATTTCCAGCTCTTCTGAAGAAAGCATCTGAAACCGATGATGATACTGTCCAAGTGCCGTCGCTCCTACCGGGTCCCCTCCCACATCAAAAACCACTGTGTCAAAGGACCCATCAAATGCGCTCAAAACTTCGGGCGTGACCACCGGAACATCCGATGCCTCCAGAGTATACTGGGAGGCAATTAATTTTACTCCATTTTTTTCCAGAAGTTTCCCATGAAAGGCACTTCGGAAATAAGGATTTACGATATCTAAGTCCACCAGTGCTGTTCTCTTCTTTTCCATAGCGTTCTGGATGGCCAGATTCAATGACAGTTCTGTCTTCCCACTCCCATAGCTTCCAATCATCACATAATATTTTCTTTTCATAAGGCCATCCTCCCGTTCTCTCTATTCTGAAATTGCCCCTTTGCTTACATATGGAATCGCTTTTTCCTCTCCACGAAGAACACGAAGCGCTCCTTCTGCCAATGCCAGCAATTCATCTTCTCCAGGAAATACCACAATCTTTCCAAGTCCTTTGATTTTTTTGCGAATAAGCTCAGTAAATTGTTCTGAATACGCAAGCCCTCCAGTGAGGCTTACTGCATCCACATCACAATCCAGGACAACATACATGGCACCGATTTCCTTTGCCACTGCGTAGGCCATGGCTTCGAAAAGGAGAGTTCCCATCTCGTCTCCATCCACATACATCTGCTCCAGCTTCCGAAAATCACTATGCCCTAGATAGGCATTCAATCCTCCACGCTTTGTAAACAAACTGTTCATTTCTTTCTGCGTATATTTCCCTGAAAAACACATCTCAATTAGCGGTATGGCAGGTACTTTTCCTGCCCGCTCCGGGCTCATCGGTCCCTCACCATTGCTGGCATTTGTTACATCCACCGCTACACCGTGGTCATGAGCAGCAACAGAAATTCCTCCACCTAGATGAGCAATTACAAACCGGCACTGTTCATAACTTTTTCCAATACCCTTTGCATACCTTCTGGCTACTGCTTTTTGGTTGAGTGCATGAAATATCACACTTCTTTTTATCTGAGGCACCCCTGTCACCCTGGCCACAGGCGTAATCTCATCAACTACAGTGGGATCTACAAAAAAACCGGGAATCCCATTTTGTTCTCCGATTTCTTTTGCCATGACTGCACCCAGAAGCGCCGGATGTACCAAAGGGGACGGCACATCCTTCAACAACTCCTCATTCGCTTCATAGGTGCCGCTTGGCATGGGGGGGAGTCTCCCCGCCCTTCCTACCACGGCATCCAGAGACTCCAATGAAATCTTATTTTCTTCTAAAAGCTCATAGATCAATGCAAGTCTCATATCCTTTTGTCCATAAACATCTCCATCTTTTCCGATATATGGCAAAAGTTCTTCTTTCGTGTGACGTGCCACTGCTTCCGCCACGCAAGTCTCATTATCATAAACACCAATTTTCGTAGAGGTGGACCCAGGGTTGATGACTAATATACGAAAGGTCTCTTTCATTGTCACACCTCCTTATCCTTGATAAACAGCACAGGCAATCGCCATCTTTTTATTCTCTGCCGTATCAGCCCGGCTGGACATAATCACCGGCACTCTTGCCCCCATCAAAAGGCCTACGGTCTGACAGTCTCCCAAATGCCTGGACGCTTTCAGCAAAAGATTCCCTGCCTCAATATTCGGCACCAGAATAATATCCGCATGACCCGCCACTCCCGTAAGGGACTGGACGCCTTTCTTTTTGGCTGCCTCTTCACTAACAGCATTATCAAACGCCAGCGGTCCGTCAATTACACACCCGGGAATCTGCCCTCTTTGTCCCATGACTGTAAGAGCCGCGGCATCCAAAGTGGCTGGCATATTGGGATTGACTGTCTCTACAGCAGCCAGCACAGCAACATTTGGAATCCTCACACCAAGTCTATGGGCCAACACAACGGCATTTTTCACAATGTCTATTTTCTGTTTCAAGTCTGGATACATACACATCGCACCGTCTGTCAAGAACAATAACCTGTTAATCTTTGGGCACTGTATAATTCCCACATGGGATAAGAGCCCTCCCTGAGCAACTCCCCACTCTTTATTAAGAATCGCTTTCATAAGAATTGCTGAATGCAGATTCCCTTTCATGATGGCATCCACATATCCCTCCGATGCCATGCATACTCCACGCTTTGCTGCCTGAGCCAGTTCTGCTTCATCAACAATTTCAAATTCCCTGATGTCCGCTTGAATTTCCTCTGCCTTTCCTCTAATCTCTGCTTCGTCTCCAATCAGCACGGGCACTGCAATCCCTTCCTCTGCTGCCTGACAGACCGCCTTTAGGATTCCGGTATCTGCTGCACCCACAACAGCGATTCTCTTTTCATCGCCTTCTCTGGCCTTGTTTACAATCTGTTCCAATGTCATACCCGTCGTCCTCTCCTAATACCACAATTTATCGTAATTATCTGAAATCATAGATGTAATCAGAAGAATCGTTTCATTGACAGGTGTCTCAATCCCAAGTCTGCGTCCCTCTGAAACGATAGCTCCTGTAATCGTGTCCAGTTCAAGAGGTCTTTTATTTCTTGCATCCTGCAGCATGGACGGATAATGTTCTGATTTACTTCCTGCCAGCTGAACGAACTCCCTCAAATGCTCATAACTAGTATCCACACCTTTTGCAAGAGCTACATTTGCAACTTCTCTTACAATATGATCAAACAAAATCTTTCCATTCGGGTCATTAGTCATATCCTTCAAACACATATGGGTCATGACAGATGTGGCATTGACACAGCAGTTCAAAGATAATTTTTCCCATACAAACTGTTCCGTCCCAAGCTCCGCTTCTGTTCCCATTCCCGCTTTCGTAATAACGTCTGCCACTTCCCTACACCGATCATTCATCACCCGGCTAAGAGGCATAATATGTATTAACACCGGACGGTCTGAAGTCGTATCCCGGATACTGCCCGGTCCAAGCAATACACTTCCTGCAGAAGCCGCCCCAAAAAGCACCCGGTCATGGTCCACATACTTTCCAATAATCTCAGGATTTCCGATTCCATTCTGCAAAGTCAAAACGCAAGTCTCTTCGTTAATCAGGGGAAGGGACCGCCGGACCATTTCATCTGTCTGCATCCCTTTACAAAAGATCATCACAAGTTCAGCGGCGCCTCCAAAATAATCCACTGCCTCCTGAACCTCCATGACAGCCTTGATCTTTACATTATAAGTCTCTCCCTTTCTTTC
>JAHYZZ010000010.1:0-72029 GCA_019424135.1 Lachnospiraceae bacterium | reverse complement strand
TTATCCACATGATCTTTCCAACCATCCACCAGGCATACATCCTGTCCGCTTCTTACATATTTCGCACCGAACATGCATCCCATCGCTCCGGCTCCCATAATCGCAATCTTCATCTTCACGCCTCCTATCTGCCATATTCTGCGCCACATTTTACCGCTTCATGATTCAAGGCGATCACCTGAGGTTTTGAGGCAAACAACACATCAATATAATTTTCCAGCACAGACATGTCTACCATTTTTTTCTTTTCCAGAAGACACCCCAGCATAATCATGTTTGCCACCTTATCATTTCCCAGGTTTGATGCAATATCATTCACTGGAACATTGATAATCTCAATATCCGTTCTCGTAGGCTTTATATCGATAAGAGAACTATTCACCAGAAGCAGCCCTCCAGGCTCTACA
This sequence comes from Lachnospiraceae bacterium, assembly GCA_019424135.1. Lineage (GTDB taxonomy): Bacteria > Bacillota > Clostridia > Lachnospirales > Lachnospiraceae > Merdimonas. Next base: position 71,622 of record JAHYZZ010000010.1, on the reverse strand, counting down.
TATTCTTCAAACTTCGTCATAGAGGGATTATTCATCACAACCGCCACCGTAATATCTCCGATATTCGGCATGGGAGATCCAATGGGTTCGTCTGCGATCATAACCGTCACATTGGATGTGCCGCCACGCATGGCGCCACCGTATGCCGGCATCCAACTTACTTCTTTTCCGGCATCCATAGCCGCCTTTGCCAGAATTTTTGACATAGACTGAATTCCCTGGCCTCCAAATCCTGCAAAAATAATCTGTTCATACATTACTGCTCCGCCCCCTTATCTTTATAAACACCCAACGGGAAATTGGGAATCATCTGTTCCTGAACCCAGTCCATTGCCTCCGAGGGACTTTTCCCCCAGTTGGTCGGACAAGTGGATAACACTTCTACCATGCAAAATCCCTTGCCCTCTGTCTGGTATTGAAATGCTTTCTTGATCGCAGCTTTTGCTTTCCGGATATGTGCGGAAGTATCAAGCGCCACCCGTTCCAGATAATAACTGCCTTCATGAGTCGCCAACATCTCACAGACTTTCATCGGCCATCCACAATGTTCTGCATCCCGCCCATAGGGTGCAGTCGTCGCCTTTTGTCCCACCAGCGTGGTCGGTGCCATCTGTCCTCCGGTCATACCATAAATGGCGTTATTTACAAAAATTGTAGTAATCTTCTCTCCTCTTAGCGCTGCATGATTAATCTCAGCATTTCCAATCGACGCCAGATCACCATCTCCTTGATAGGTAAAAATGATTCTGCTAGGATCTGCCCTCTTTGCTCCTGTTGCCACCGCCGGAGCCCTTCCGTGTGCAGCCACGTAAATATCAAGGTTGAAATAGTCGTAGCAGTATACCGCACAGCCTACTGGAGCAATCGCGATCGTCTTACCTTCTATTCCCAGTTCTTCAATGGACTCCGCAATCAGCCTGTGTATGATCCCATGTGTGCATCCAGGACAATAATGCAAGGGCACATCTGTCAACAATGCCGTTTTTTGAAATACTTTTTCCATACTACTTCCCTCCTTTAAGACTCTTTACAAATTCTACAATCTGCGCCGGTGTCGGGAGTTCAAGGTCCAGCCAGCCCTTAAATTCTACCGGCTTTTTCCCACTGACTCCTAATTTTACGTCATCTAGCATCTGTCCTTCAGAGATTTCAATGGAGGCAAACATTTTCACACTTTCCTGGTCTGCGCATGTCTCAAATGCCTGATAGGGGAAGGGATATAATGTAATCGGTCGGATCAGTCCTACTTTAATTCCTTCTTTTGCCAGCTGAGCGATTGCACTTTTACAGATTCTTGCCACCGTACCATACGCTGCCAATACAATTTCGGCTCCTTGTGTGTTGTACTCTTCGACCCGGACTTCTTCCTCTTCCATCTGTCGGTATTTTTCTACCAATCTGGCTTCCAGCCCCGGTTTACTTCTGGGGTTGATAATGGCTTTTGGCCGTCCTGAATCTTTGGTCCAACCTCTTGCAGCCCAGCTGATATCATAGTCTTTGGGCTTAGCCTGATGTATCTCTACCGGTTCCATCATCTGGGATACCATTGCATCTCCCAGCATTAATACCGGCTGTCTGTATTTTTCTGCCAGATCAAATGCCAGCTGGATCAAATCACAAGCCTCCTGAACGGACGATGGTGACAGCGTCAACGTACGATATCCCCCATTTCCTCCTCCTCTGGTCGCCTGGAAATAATCGGTCTGTGCCGGCACGATCGTGCCAAGCCCTGGGCCCGCCCGCATAACGTTTACAAATACCAGCGGAAGTTCTGCAGCTGCCGCATAAGAAATACCTTCCTGCATTAGGGCCACTCCAGGGCTGGAAGAACTGGTCAGTGCCCGATGTGCTGTCCCGGCAGCTCCATACAACATATTAATTGCTGCAACCTCGCTTTCCGCCTGTAGAAAACATCCGCCTATCTTCGGCAGTTTTGCCGCCATATATTCCGGAAGTTCGCTTTGCGGGGTAATCGGATATCCAAAATATAATTTGCATCCGGCCTGTATTGCTGCTTCCGCAATCGCTTCACTGCCTTTCATTAATATTTTTGCCATTCTTAACTTCCCCCTTTACTTCTCGATCTCTATACAAATATCCGGACATGTAAGCGCACAAGACGTACATCCAATACACGCCTCCATATTTGTAACTTCTACAGGATGATACCCTTGCCGGTTAATAAAAGTTTTTGATAAAGCCAGGATTTTTTTCGGACACGCCCTTACACAAAGCTCACAGCCCTTACATTTTTCCTGGTCGATATGTAATACAGCCATCTAATCTCCTCCTCTATAATCCATACATCATTGGTGATAAAACAATCGTTATGATCAGCAATATTACTCCCAATGGTACTCCAACTTTCAAATAATCCTTAAAACGATAGCCTGCCACCAGAACCTGTGTCATACATGGGGTTCCAATCGGAGTCGCTACCGCACACTGAGAAGCAATTACCATCGGTATAATCAGGCTTAAGGCATCTATCCCCATTGCCGCTGCCACCGAAATGGCAATGGGCGTCATCATTGCTACACAGGCTGTATTCGACATCACATTCGTCAAAACCAATGTGATAGCTACCATTGCCGCCATGATCACGAATGCAGAAGCATTCTCTCCTCCACACAGACTTAGGATTCTATTGGCGATCCTAGCGCCTGCTCCGCTGCTGTCAAGTCCTGCCGCCATTGCCTGGGCCCCGCCCAAAATAATAACGGTATTCCAGTCCACACCTTTGATTGCCTTTTTGTAATCCAGACATTTCGTTGCCAGCAAAATTGTTGCCCCCACAAGAGCTACGAACCCAATGTTCCAGACACCGAAGATAAATCCTAAAAGCACCAGAATCGTTACGATTCCGCACAGCCACTTTTTCCATGGCACAAACTTCTGATTTTCATCCGGCATGATCTCTTCATTGATTTCTTCTTCAAAGTTAAGGACCTTTTTCTCAATGCTATAGCCAATCGTTGCAAAATAAACTGCCGTAACAATCAAAAGAGGCAGTGCCACCTTTCCCATCTCAAAATACGTCATGGTTCGGACGCCTTCTGTCGTTTCCAGAATTCCCTGTGCCACCAGCTGGGAGGTGGATCCGGAAAGTGTGATGCCTCCCCCTACTGCAGCCGCCACACCAAGAGCCATCAGAACATTTTTTTGCTTGATCGTTCCTCCAGATTTGTATGCCACCGATGCGATCAAGGGCATCATCATCGCTACAACCGCCGAATTGCTAGTAAAACCAGACAAGATACCGGCAATCAATACGATTGCGACGATCAGCATCCGCTCATTTTGCGCAATCTTCGTTCGAAACAGATATTTTCCCAAGCTTTGAGCCACGCCCGTTTCAAACAAACCATTCCCAATGATCATCATCCCTACCAGAAATACAACTGTCGTACTTCCAAAAGCTTCATGAGATACCGTCAATTCCTGAATTCCGGCGATACTCATTGCAACCGCAGCCAACATAATGGTTGCTGCCAGGGGGATTACTTCTGTGATCATCAGAATAATTGCAATGATGACAATAATAATTGCAATTGTACTTTGTTCCATTTACTTCTTCACTCCTTTCTTTTTCTTATCCGATATAATTGCTATCACTATTCTATTGCATTGTAATCCATATGTCAACATTTTATATATTAGTTTATATTTTAACGTTATTATGTATTTATAATAATGATATTGTATGATTGTTTTTTTAGCAGTTTCCTAGCGCTATAAAATAAAATTCAAGATTTCTAATGTTTCTTTTGATTTTTTATGGTATAATAATGAAAATAACAGTCATACAGGAGGATTTGGGATGAGTCAAAACACATCCATCACACCAACGAACAAAAGTCTGGACCGTGCCCTCCATCTTCTGGAGATTTTAGCCAATAAAGGCGAGTCTTTCAACATTGCAGAAATCACAAAACTACTGGCTATTAACCGCGCTACCGCCCAGTCTATCATTAATTCTCTGGAGCGAGAAAATTATGTGGAAAAAGATCCAAAAACCGGCAAATATTCTCTGGGGTATCAGATGTATAATCTTGGAAACATGTATCGTCATAAATACCCTTTCTTGCTGGCTGCTGAAAAACAGATCATGAATTTTTCCAAAACCCGCACGATTAAAATCAATGTCATTGTTTTAAAACCAAATGCCGTGGCGCTGATCATCTTATGTAAGGATATTTCCATTATCCCTACCCTTGTCCAGGGTCAGGTACTTCCTGCATATGCTTCCGCCTGTGGGAAACTTCTGTTATCCTATCTGGATGAAGAGGAATTGGAACAGCACTTAAATAATATTGATCTAAAAGCGTTCACTTATAAGACGATTACAGATAAAAAGAAATTGATAGAACAGCTAAAACTTTTCCGCCAGCAAGGATACTCTTTTGAAACAGACGAACTAATGCTGAACCGGGCATGTATTGCTGCTCCTATTCTTAATATATCTGGAGAAGTGATCGCTTCTGTGAGTTTCTCCGCCACGACTGCGGAAATCGAACAGGAGCGTAAAGAACTAACAACAGAAATCATTGCTCTTGCCCGCTCTATATCGATTGAACTGGGTTATAATTATCTGGATTTTTAATGCTTTCGCACGCAATTCGAAAAAGAAAAAAATACCCCCGGGAATCGGAACATCTTACCAATTCCCGGGGGTATTTTTAGCCTCTTCATCTGCCTGCATTTCTATTCACTTTGCTTTCTACTTTTTAACACTTCGATGATCCTTTTTGCTGCCTGTTCAATATTCTCCCTGCACGTTGCAAGATTGACACGGATAAATTCCTCGTTTTCCCCTCCTCCAAACCATGCACCGTAATCTACTCCAAGACCGCACTGATCACAGATTACAGACTTTATCTCCTCCGGGCGCAAATAAGCTCCAAGGTTGATCCACATCAGATAGGTCCCTTCCAGATCTGAGATCCAGACTTTTGGCAAAACCCCTTCCAGCGTGTCTCGAAGATAATGATAGTTTCCTTCGACAATTTCCAGTACTTCCTCCAACCATTCTCGTCCGCCTGCGTAAGCACTCTCCACGGCAATATAGCCAAATGCATTCCCTCCTTTGATCCGCAGCCGGTTCAAATATTCATCATACCTTTCCCTCAATTTCTGGTCAGGAATGATCAAAATGGAATTCTTGCAGGATGCCAGATTAAAGGTCTTGGTTGCCGCAGTCAGCGTAATCAATATTTCATCATATGTGCCGACAGATGCAGCCACCATATGACGATGCCCTTTCATAATCAGGTCCTGATGGATTTCATCTGCGATCACATAGACATGATATTTAAGGCAGATATCCAGCACTCTTCTCAACTCTTCTGTTTTCCAGACTCTTCCTACCGGATTATGTGGGGAGCAAAGTATGAATAACCGAACATCTTCATCCACAATCTTCTGTTCAAAATCTTCATAATCCATCTGATACCCTTCCTCCGTACGCTTTAGAGGGCTCTCCACCACTTTTCGGTGATTGTTGACTAATGCATCTTTAAATGGATAGTATACCGGCGGCATAATAATGATGCTATCTTGTTCCTTTGTCAATATCTGAATCATCCAGTTTATTGCAGGAACAACCCCTGGCGAAAAACGAATCCATTCCTTTTTTACTTCATAGTCGTGCCAGGTATTTTCCCATTTGATAAATGCTTCTTCATATCCTTCCGACGGCTTGTAATATCCAAACACGCCAAATTCCACATACTCTTTCAAGGCATGTTTGACACATTCTGGAACTTCAAAGTCCATGTCTGCTACCCACAGGGGAAGTAAGTCCTCTTTTCCAAATTTTTCCTTACAGTCATCCCATTTTGTCGAATTTGTATGCTTTCTGTCTTTATATACTACCTTACTCATCTCAACCTCCTGAATATTTCTATCTTTTCTTTTTCCATCGAACCAGCAAGCCGATGGACAGCCCTGCCGCCGCCGGAAGGATCCATCCTAATCCTTTTTCTGAAAGAGGCAGTATTTCTTCTGCCACCGCAACGATTCCGTTCATATGCAAGAAATCTTTGGCTGCCTCAGGCAAAGTTCTCAGAAAATCAATGACCGCCGCTGCACCGGTCAATGCAATCGTCCACCTAATCACACTCTTGTCATTGTCAAACCATTTCCCACACAGGGTCAAAAGCACCAGCACAATGGCCAGAGGGTACAAAAACATCAGCACCGGCACTGCATAAGCGACGATGGCATCCAGACCAAGATTCGCTGTCAAAAACGATAGGGATACAAACCCTATCACCCAGGACCGGTATCTGGGGCCACGGGGAAACATCTCTTGAAATGCCTCGCTGCAGCTGGTGGTAAGCCCGATCGCGGTCTTCAGACAGGCGACCGTTACCAGCACTGCCAGCATCATCATACCCCCACCGCCAAAATAATAGTCCGCGATCTGCGCCAAAGCCTCTCCTCCGTTTTGCGCTGCCTGGAACACTCCCCGACTCTGGGCTCCTGTCATGGTCACCAGAACATAAATCCCTGCCATCAGTAAAGAACTAAAGGCGCCTGCCTTAACCGTTCCCATTGCAATCTGCATCGGCTCATCTACTCCAAGCCTTCGAATCACATCGATGACTACAATCCCAAATGCCAGTCCTGCCAAGGCATCCATCGTGTTATAGCCTTCCAGCAGCCCTGTAAAAAATGCTCCAGATTCATAGGCCCCTACCGGCTCTATCTCTGATGGCGTGCCCATAGGGACTGTCAAAGCACGGACGACCAACACCCCCAGCATCACCAGAAATAACGGATTGAATATCTTTCCGATCCAAGTTAAGATTTGTCCAGGTCTTAAGGAGAAGAACAAGACGATCGCAAAAAAAAGCAGGGAAAAGCCGGCCTGCCACCAGAAATGATCTAGGCCGGACGTCCCTTTCTCTGACAACAACCTTTCTATCCCTACCGTAAAAGAAACTGAAGCACAACGCGGCGTCGCAAAAAATGGTCCGATGGTCAGATACAGCGCACAGGTGAAAAAATACCCATATCTCTTTCCCACCCTGCTGCTTAGGCCATGTAACCCCGTTTCACGGCTGATGCCAAGGGCCGCCACGCTAAGAAGTGGTATCCCTACACCCGTAACCAGAAATCCTGCTGCCGCCCGCCACATATGGCTCCCGGCCATCTGTCCCATAGATACCGGAAAAATCAAATTCCCCGCCCCAAAAAACATGCCAAACAGCATACTTGCCACAAAAATCGTTTCTTTCAATGTCAGTTTCTTCATGTCATCATTTCCCCATTTTCTTTTTATTATAGTGACTTAGTCACAGAAACTCAATCAGAAACCTGGTATTCTTAACACAACAAAGAAAAAGAAAGAAAAAGGAGGACAAAAATATGTCAGCTATCAATATTAATAAAGAAAATTTTGAACAGGAAGTTTTGCATTCCGATAAACCCGTTCTGGTAGACTTCTGGGCAAGCTGGTGCGGACCCTGCCAGATGGTTCTTCCTCTTGTTGATGAGATTGCCCAGGAGCGAAAGGACATCAAAGTCTGCAAAATCAATGTAGATGAACAAAGAGATCTGGCTTCACAGTTCCGGGTTTTAAGCATTCCTACCTTGGCTGTATTTAAAGGCGGTCAGATGGTCAACCGCTCTACCGGAGCAAAACCAAAGGAACAGATTCTTGCAATGATCTAAAACGACAAAGAAAGCACAGCCTTTCCCTCCAGAGACTGTGCTTTTCTTTTCTATTTTTCTGATTCTGTCAATGCTTCCAGTCCGTCAGGATCTGTAATCTCCACGGTTCCCCTGGACAATTTCACCAGGCCTTCCTGCTGAAAATAACGAAGCATCCTTGTTACAACCTCGCGCGCTGTCCCCAGATGATTCCCAATTACCTCATGGGTCAGTTTCAAAGTCTTTGTCTCCTCTACCTGCATCTCTTCCAACAGAAATTCTGCCAGTCGTTTGTCAAAACTTTTCCACATAATCTGTTCGATCAGCCACATCACATTCGTAAACCGGTCTGCCATAAGCTCGTTGGTGTAATTAGACAATACCGTAGATTCTTCCATCAACTCTTTCCAGACCTTTACCGGAATGATCCAGAACTCAGTATCCTTTTCCGCCTCAATCGTAATTTCAAATTGGATACCAGACAGCATACAAGATGCGGAAAACAAACAGACATCTCTCTCAAACAGGCGATAAAGTGTGATTTCCCGCCCTTCCTCAGAGAGGATATACGCCCTTAGCATACCAGAATGGACAACCAGAAGCCCCGTGCACTCCGAAGCTTCCCCATACACGACCGTTCCCTTTGTTACTGTCCTTTTCGCCACGGCTTCCTTAATCTTTTTTTGCTGATCCATAGGCAGTTTGCGCATAACCGGAAAATACTCCTCAAACTCTATCTTTGAAGAGATAAACTGATACAATAATTTATTTGTCATATGATTGATCCTCGTGTCTTCCAAAAAAATATTAAATGGTTCCTGAAGGCTGCACTCTCCACAAATGTCGGCACCGATCACAGTCTGATGCATAAACACTTCCAAAATCAGCTTTCTTAACGTTTCCACCGACATATTACCTTGATTCCAGTTAGTTCTGGCATAATAATGATTCAGTACATCTTTATCAATAGATAGATAGACAGGAAGGGTCATATCAATCTTCTTTCTTTCCTTTTCTGCCGATGTCTTTTCAATCTCCTGCATACTGATGCAGACCAGTTTTTCCTTCCTCTCTTCCGGGAGTTCCCCTATCGTTTCTGGATCAGGGCCGATCAAAATCATCTGTTTTAGGTAGGGATGGTTCCAGAATACCTCCCCTGCCCAGCTTCCACACCCTGTCAATCCATGAATCAACGGTTGCTGCATATCACTGTGATGATCAAACAACACTAACGTAAAGGGAATCCGTATTTTTTCCAAAAAAAATTTCGTCACATAATGATAGTTCCCATTGTCAAGGAAATGTACACCCTCTGCTCCGTATGGCCCAAGCCGTCTTCGAATCTCTTCTTCCGCCTCAGGTGAGCAGTACATAGCAGTCCCTGTGATGTCACTCATATCGATTCTTTTTAGTCCCTGTGCCTTTGTTTCGCTTCCTGCCGGATAAGTATGTGAAAAGTCAAGCAGCAGATTTTGTATTTCTCCCAAAAAAGATCTCTCCTTTCTCCAGTTTCTACCTTACCACGGAACCGCTGACAAAACAAGACCGGGACATCACAGCGCCCCGGCCTTGTTGTTTACTACATATTTATCATTTTAATTAAAAGACTGCTCTGTACGGTTGATGATCTCATCCTGGAGCGGCTTATCCAGATTACGGAAGAAGTCACTGTATCCGGCTACACGAACAATCAGATCCTTGTAGTCTTCTGGATGCTTCTGAGCCTCAATCAGAGTCTGACGGTCAACTACATTAAACTGAATGTGATGTCCGTCCATGGAGAAATAGGAGCGAATCAGGCTTGCCATGTTATTAAGACCTTCTTCACCAGCTACCACATCTGGTGTGAACTTCTGGTTCAGCAATGTTCCAGCTGTTGCAAGATGATCCATCTTGGAGCAGGACTTGATAACAGCTGTCGGTCCGTGTGTATCTGCAGATTTTTCTGGAGAAATACCCTCAGATACCGGTTTATGAGCCTTTCTGCCGTTTGCTGTTGCAAGAATGACATCACCAAAGTATACATGGCAGGTCGTTGGCAGCATATCTACGCCGTATTTTCCACCCTTCATGTTCGGACGTCCTGTGATGGTGCTTCTGTAAAGTTCAAAGATATCCTGCATGATGCTGTCTGCATAATCATCATCATTACCATATTTCGGGCTCTTATCATGAACCATACGGTAGATGGCATCATAACCTTCATAGTCATGTTCCATAGCCTCGATCAGCTCTTCCATCGTAAAGTTCTTGTTGTCATAAACGTTATATTTGATAGCAGCAACACAGTCAGTAACTGTTCCGATACCAACGCCTTGAATATAGCTGGTATTGTATCTTGCGCCGCCTGCATTGTAGTCTTTTCCATTAGAAATGCAGTCATTTGTCACGACAGACAGACAAGGCGCCGGCATATCTTCTGCATACAGTTTCTCGATCACGTTGTTTCCACGGATCTTAACGTCTACAATATACTCAAGCTGTTTCTTAAACGCTGCCCACAGTTCATCAAATGTCTTGAAGTCTTTTGCATATCCCAGCTTCAGGCCAAGCTGTTTTCCACTGTACTCGTCAAATCCATTAAACAATGTCAGCTGGAATACCTTCGGAATATTCAGATATCCGGTCAGGATATATGCTTCGCTTCCCCATGCTCCAGTCTCTACACATCCGGAAGAACCGCCACGTCTTGCATCTTCCAGCTCTTTTCCTGCATTGACAAGCTCCATGATCTGAGCTTCTGTGTTATAGAAAGCAGGCTGTCCCCAACCCTTTCTGGAAATCTCGCAGGCTCTCTTTAAGAATTTGGCCGGAGTCTTTTTACTGATGGTTACATTAGAGTTTGGCTGAACCAATTTCATCTCATCCATACAATCCAGGATCAGATAGCTTACCTCATTGACACCGTTGCGGCCGTCCGGAGTAACTCCTCCTGTATTGATATTTGCAAAGTCTGTATAAGTTGCACTTTCCTTCAAAGTAATTCCAACCTTTACAGGCGCCGGCTGATTATAGAATTTTACCCACAGGCACTCCAGAAGTTCAAGTGCTTTCTCATCGTCAAGAATACCAGCCTCTACATCTTTCTGATAATACGGATACAGATGCTGATCCAGTCTTCCCGGGCTGAACGCGTCCCAAGGATTCAGCTCTGTTGTAACTGCAAGGTGTGTGAACCAGTACAGCTGGATTGCCTGCCAGTATGTCTGCGGCTTGTGTGCCGGAACAACCTCCAGGTTGGCTGCGATCTGAAGAAGCTCTGCCTTTCTTGTGGCATCTTCTTCTTTTTCTGCCATCTCAAGGGCCAGCTTATGATAACGCTCTCCAAGGATGATCACGGCGTCACAGGCAATATCCATCGCCTTGAGCTCTTCACACTTGTCAAGTGCCTCTGGATCATTGATATAATCCAACTCATCCATTGCCTTTTTGATCTTTTCTTTGTAATCCATGTATCCGGTGGTAAATACCTGTTCACCGCCACAGGTATGTCCTGGTCCTCTCTGCTCCATAAACTCGGTAAACATACCGGCTTCATAGCAGTCATGCCACTCTGGGGTCATTCTGGAGAGCAGTTTCTCTCTCATACTTCTTCCTGTCCAGTAAGGAATGATCTCTTCTCTTTGAAGTTTGCGGTCTTCCTCTGTCGTTTTAAAAGATACCAGCTCACGCTCGCTCATAACGACCATGTCTTCCTCGCTGTGGCAGCAAAGCTCCGGAAATGTAGGAGAAGCCTGTGGATCCTTTCCTTTTTCTCCTATAATCAACTCTCCATCTCCAAGATAAAGCGTCTTTTTGGAGAAATACTCTTTCAAAGTTAAAGCTCTCATAACCGGAATCGAATATTTCCCGTCATTTTCTTTGTAGAAATCTGTCTCGATTTTTGCTCTTTCAAGATCAATATGTACAGGTGTGTTGACACTGATCTCTCTGAGCTTTTGAATTCTTTCATTCATACCGCGTAAAGTTCCCATTTTTTTACCCTCCTATTTTTGTGTTTTTAAAACCTGCATTTATGAAAATAGAAGCAAGTGCCTCCATCTCTTCTTTGTCTGGCGCATGCAGATCAGTTCCTTTATATTCCATATCCAGCTTTTTGTACTTTCCGCTTCCTGTATCATGGTAAGGCAGCAGATTAATCTGAGCCGGATGAATATCATGTTCCTGCAAAAATGCGATAGTCTCTTTCATATTCTGTTCATTTCCGTTGACTTCTTTGACAGTTGGAATCCGGATATAGATCCTGGCCCCGTCCCTCGCAAGCTGTACCAGGTTATCAAGGATTCTCTGATTATCTGTCCCAATATATTTCTTATGAAGCTCGGGATCCATCACCTTCACATCATAGAGGAAGGTGTCCACATAGGGAAGAATCTGCTCAAACCTTTCATAGGGTACATAGCCGCAGGTATCTATGGTAAGGGACACATCCTGCCGTTTCAACTCCTTTGCCATTGCAAGGATGAAATCCATATCCATGGCCATAACTTCTCCGCCGGAAAATGTGACTCCTCCGCCAGATTCTTCATAGAACATCTGATCCTTTAGAATCTCCTTTGTCAACTCCTTCACCGTATACTCCCGTCCCACAATTTCACGGACTCCTGCCGGACAGAAGTTCTCACATTTGCCACAGAAAGTACAAGCTTTCGGATCCCAAACGGGCTGATGGTCTTCCGTCATATGAACCGCGCCGTTGGGGCAGACTGCCTGGCACGTTCCACAACCGGTACACTTTTCTCTGTCCACCTGCATTTCTTTTTCAAATCTCTGGGTTTCTGGATTGTGACACCACTCGCATTTTAAGGGACATCCCTTAAAAAATACGGTGGTACGGATTCCGTCTCCATCATGGATAGAAAATTTTTGAATGTTTGTTATATTCTTCATCGTATTCTCCTGCAAGTCCTACCGTATTTTATACTGTAGTTTGAACTTCAGTCTAATTTCCTTGTTTGATAAGTAATTTACAACAATGTTATAATTTTGTCAATAGGCATCTCTGCCATAAATTTCTTTACTTTTTTAGCTATATTTCACATTACAGTCTGCTATACTGTGTATAAAACAACAAGGAGGTACTGCGATGAAATATAAAATAGGAACCGTAGCAAAACTCTTAGGTATTTCCCCGGAAACTCTGCGGCTCTATGAACGGAACGGGATCCTTCTTTCGGAACGTGGAGAAGGTTCCGGCGGCTATCGCTATTACAGCCGCCTGGATATCACGGCTCTCTTACGCGCCCGCGCCTATCATCAATATGGGTTTTCCCTAAAAGAAACCGAAAGCCTGATCAATACAGACGAAGTGGACTATGTCCGTCAGGAATACGACATGCGCTCTCTGGCGCTGGAAGAAGAAATCCAGAGAAAACAGGAAATTTTGCGCTATCTGAAACAGATGTCAGCTCTTTTGCAGGAGCTTCCATCCATTCTGTGGTCCATACAGATGACAGTCCGCCCAGGGCTCTACCGTCTGGAATTTATGAAGGGGGAAAAACTTATCTTAGACCAGGAACAGATGAAGGTCTTTCCACAGTGGGTAAATCTGGCTCCTTTTGCATTCCCCTCCCAGCGGAATAGCTGGCGCAGCCTGGAAGCTGGAGAGGATGAGAGCTTCTCTGCCCTTGGCATCATGGAAGAAGACGCCCATAGGCTTGGCATGCCAGACTTTTTATCCTACGGAACTTATCACTGTGCGGTCCCTTGTCTTTATACGGTTGTGGATATTTCAGAAGAGAATGCCGACTGTACCTTATACCTTGCCCATCTGAAAAAATACGTCCAGGATCATCATCTGACCGTGACTCAAGATCCTGTCTGCCGCACCTTCCTGTCTATGAATAAAAAAGATGATTACCGCCGGTTGCGCCAAATCTGGCTTCCCATCGAAGATACATAAGGTCTGTTCTTGACTTTACACAAGGTTTAAGGTTTATAATAGCCGCTGTTAAAAGGAGGAACCTTAAATGAAAACATGGAAAAAAATGCTAATTCTCTTTGTTCAGTTCTTTCAATTTGGCTGCTTTACCTTTGGCGGAGGCTGGAGTATCATCGCACAGATGCAAAAAAAATATGTTGAAAAAGAAAAAACTATCACAAGCCAGGAACTGCTGGATATGACTAGCGTAGGGCGCAGTCTTCCCGGTACCATGATCGGGAATGTGGCCATGTTGTATGGCTACCGAGTGGGTGGCACAGTCTGCGGCATTGCCTGCGTTATCGCTATGATCATCCCTCCCATGGCTATCCTGTCATTGATCACATATTTCTATACTCTTTTTAAAGAAAATATATGGTTTATGAGCGCCATGACCGGAGTCCGTGCTGCCATTGTCCCGATCATCGCAAGTGCTGCCGTCAATATGGTAAAAGGGGCTTTCCGTTTTCCTCCCTGCTTCTTACTGGCCGCGGCTGCTTTTGGACTCTACTTTTTCCTGAACGTAAGCTGTGCCACGTTAGTCGTAATAGGTGTGATCTGCGGCATACTGATCTGTGAATATTATGAAAGGAAAGGGGGCGGGCAGCTATGATTCTGACATTGCTCAAGCTTTTCTGGAGCTTTGTAAAGATTGGGTTCACCAGCTTTGGCGGACTGTCCATGATTCCCCTTATTACTCATGAAGTCGTATCCAATAAGTGGATGAACCTAAGTGAGATTTCGGATATTGTAGCCATTGCTGAAATGACTCCCGGACCTTTGGGGTTAAACTGCGCAACTTTTGCCGGTATCCATGCAGCCGGTATCCCCGGGGCTGTCGTGGCAAACTTAGGCGTGCTGACACCTACGTTTACCATTACGCTCCTGGCAGGGATGTTCTTCAAAAAGTTCCAGGACAGCCGACGTATGGGGCAGATGCTTGCCGGCGTCCGTCCGGTCTGTATCGGCCTTCTCCTGGGCGTCATCGTCTCCTTCTGCCAGACTAATTACGTGGTAGATTCTGCAGTCAATCCTGCTGCCATCCTCATCGGAATCATTGACATTCTTTTGCTGTTTCGATGGAAGGTAAGTATACCGACAGTCATCCTCCTAAGTGCAGCTTTGGGGCTTCTATTTTTTCAATAACAAACACCGTTCATATGTACCTTATCGAATGCAAAACAGAGCAAGTGCCACCCAAAACCAGTCGACCTCATCGCGGTTACAAGGCAAAGCGTTGTTAATTTTATCCATTTGGGGATAGGAAAAAATTATCCGATAGAATGGAACACAGACGAAACATGAACTGCCTGTATGATAAATGGAGATAAGGAATTGCTGCAGCAGGCAATCGGAAATCTGATTACAAATGCTCAAATCCACAATCCTGATGACTGCATGATTTCGGTATGCGTTGAGAAAAGAGATCATGTAAATATGCAAATCCCTAGAAAAAGGCACTTTCCGAAAGTTTTTCTTTCAAAAAGTGCCTAAATCATCGATTTCCCGATATAGGATTTGTTGTCAAATTCCAAGAATATTTTTAATCTCTAGTAGAGTTTTGCTCCTGCCGGAATATGATCATCCACCATCAGCAGATGAAGCTTTTCCTCTCCCTCTTCTGTATGAACTGCAGAAAGCAGCATACCGCAGGTATCAATTCCCGTCATTTTTCTCGGAGGAAGATTTGTAATCGCGATCAATGTTTTTCCAACCATCTCTTCCGGCTCGTAATATGCGTGAATTCCGCTTAAAATCGTGCGATCCTCGCCTGTTCCGTCATCCAGAGTAAACTGAAGAAGCTTCTTGGACTTGGGTACTGCCACGCACTCTTTTACCTTCACGGCGCGGAAATCAGACTTGCTGAAGGTGTCAAAATCTACGAACTCTTCGAACAAAGGCTCGATCTCCACCTTGGAAAAATCGATCTTCTCAACCGGTTTTTCCTCAGCCTTTGCGGCCTGTGCAACATTGTTTGCTTCGTTCTTGGCTGCCCCTTGTGACTTCATGGTCGGGAATAACAATACATCACGAATAGCCGCGCTGTTTGTCAGCAACATGCACATCCGGTCAATCCCAAAGCCAATTCCTCCTGTAGGAGGCATTCCGATTTCCAGTGCATTCAGGAAGTCTTCATCTGTATGCTCTGCTTCCTCATCACCAGCGGCCGCATTTGCATCCTGTTGGGCAAAACGCTCCCGCTGGTCAATGGGATCGTTTAACTCAGAGTAAGCATTTGCCATCTCCCATCCATTCATGAAGAACTCAAAACGCTCTACATAATCTGGATTTTCTGGTTTTTTCTTTGTCAGAGGAGAAATCTCAATCGGATGGTCAATGACAAAGGTAGGCTGAATCAGATGCTCTTCCGCATATTCTTCGAAGAACATACTAAGAATATCACCCTTCTTATGACGATCCTCGTACTCGATATGATGTTCATCTGCCAGCTTCTTGGCATCTTCTGTCGTCTTTACCTCATCCCAGTCAATGCCTGCATATTTCTTCACTGCATCAACCATAGAAATTCGGGTAAAGGGCTTGCTAAGATCAATATCTACCCCATTATAAGTGATCGTCGTCGTTCCCAGCACTTCTTCTGCCACATGGCGGTACAAGTTCTCAGTCAGATCCATCATACCATTATAGTCCGTATATGCCTGATAAAGCTCCATCAGCGTAAACTCCGGATTGTGTCTGGTATCCAGCCCCTCGTTGCGGAACACACGGCCGATCTCATAGACCTTTTCCAGTCCGCCAACAATCAGTCTCTTTAAGTACAGCTCCAGAGAAATCCGAAGCTTAAAATCTTCATTTAATGCATTAAAATGAGTCTCAAACGGCCTTGCAGCTGCTCCTCCTGCGTTGCTTACAAGCATGGGAGTCTCTACCTCCAGGAATCCCTGCCCGTCCAGGTACCTGCGGATCGAGCTTACAATTCTGGAGCGTTTGATAAAGGTGTCTCTTGCCTCCGGATTCATGATCAGGTCCACATATCTTTGTCGGTAACGCATATCGGTATTGGTCAGCCCGTGATATTTTTCCGGAAGAATCTGAAGGCTTTTGGACAACAGCTTTACTTCGGATGCATGAATAGAGATTTCACCGGTCTTTGTCTTAAACACTTCGCCCTCAATGCCTACAATGTCGCCGATATCCATCTTCTTGAAATCCTTATAATTATCTTCCCCGACACTATCCCGTGCCACATAGGACTGGATATTACCACTTTGATCAAGAATATTGCAAAAAGATGCCTTTCCCATCACTCGCTTCTGCATGATACGTCCTGCCAGTGAAACGTGTTTTCCTTCCATCTCTTCGTAATTATCTTTTACTTCTGCCGCATGGCATGTCACATCGTATTTCGTGATCTCAAATGGGTTTTTCCCATTTGCCTGCAGGTCTGCCAGCTTTTCCCGGCGAACCTTGCGAAGCTGATTAACATCCTGCTCCTGTCCCTTTTTCTGCTGTTCTCCCATGACTTTTCTTCCCTTCTTACCTTACATCGAACGATTAATCTCCAGTACCTTATACTGGATATCACCTGCCTGTGTCTCAACATCTACCACGTCGCCTACAGATTTTCCCATCAAAGCCTGTCCTACCGGAGATTCGTTCGAAATCTTTCCTTCCAGGCTGTTTGCCTCTGTGGAACCGACAATCTTAAACTCCATCTCTTCATCAAAGGTCACATCAAACACCTTGACTGTACATCCCACATTAATCTTGTCAAAATCTACTTCGTCTTCTACCACAACTTCTGCATTTTTCAAAATGCCTTCCAGCTCTTCAATACGGGCCTCTATATCACGCTGCTCATCTTTTGCAGCATCGTACTCTGCGTTTTCTGACAGATCTCCCTGCTCTCTTGCTTCCTTAATTTTACCAGCGACTTCTTTACGCTTTACAACTTTTAAATTTTCCAACTCATCTTCCAGGGCCTTCAGTCCTGCATAAGTTAATAATTTTTTCTTTGCTTCCATCTGTGTCTTTCCCTTCTTATTTCATACTTTCTTTTTATCTATCTGCTAAAAAATAATCTTTTCTGTACATTCGAACATGCTTAAAATTATGGAAATTAAAGATACTTTCACAATTCCATTATTATACAGAAGCCAGTCCTCCATGTCAATATTTTTTCACTGATCAGCATGATAAAGTATATGTCAGACCTGTCCCTTTTATTATCCGTTTTCTATAAGATTTTTTCTTCCAGAAGTGCTTTAAGCTCTTCGTAAGACTCCACTCGATTAATCTCATCTCGAAGCTTGGAAGATCCCTTCAGGCCTTTGGTATACCAGGCCACATGCTTGCGCATTTCCCGGATCCCTAAATATTCTCCTTTAAATTCCAGTTGCAGCCTTGCATGACGAAGCATCATTTCTCTCAATTCCCGGGCATCTGGTCTTGGGGGCATCTGCCCGGTTTTGCCATACTCCAGAAGATCCCGGAAAATCCACGGATTCCCCTGAGCGCCTCTTCCGATCATAACGCCATCACATCCTGTTTCTTTTTGCATCTTCACCGCACTCTCCCCGGAAGTTACATCCCCATTTCCAATCACCGGAATCGAAACGGCCTCTTTAACCCTGCGGATAATGTCCCAGTCTGCCCTTCCCGCATAATACTGCTCTCTTGTACGCCCGTGTACAGCCACTGCCGCGGCACCGGCCTCCTCTACCACCCGGGCAATCTCCACCGCATTGACATGCTCATCATCAAATCCCTTTCGGATTTTTACAGTCACCGGTTTGTGAATTCCACGAACAGTTTGGTACACAATCTCATACACAAGTTTTGGATTATTCATAAGTGCAGATCCCTCTCCGTTTTTAACCACCTTAGGAACCGGACAGCCCATATTGATATCCAGAATCTGAAACGGCAACTCCTCAATTGCTTTTGCCTGCTCGCTGATGATCTTCGGATCCGAGCCAAACAGCTGGAGAGATACCGGGTATTCCCTGGGATCAATAGACAGCAACGCTTTCGTATTCTTATTCTTATATTGCAGCGCTTTTGCACTGATCATCTCCATACACAAAAGTCCCGCTCCCTGCTCTTTGCAAAGCAGCCGGAACGGTCGGTCAGTCACCCCCGCCATCGGAGCGAGAATGTATGGATTCGCAAGTTTTACGTTTCCTATTTCCATTTAGGTACACCCTTATCGTCAATTTGGGACGTAGCCCTTTTGCATTTTGCTACGTCCCCTGTTATTTTTTTCACTTTCTATTTTTCTCAAAAATAAACCGCAGCCCTTTTAAGGTCAGCTGTGGATCGTATACGTCTACCACGTCAGTTTCTGCCACGATCATCTTTCCCAGACCGCCTGTCGCCACGACTTTCGCATCGATATATCCGGATTCTTCTTTTAAGCGTTTGATAATGTATTCTGTCTGTCCCACCTGACCGTACAGAAGGCCGCCCTGCATGCTGGATATTGTCTCCTTTGCCAGGATGGATGTCGGTTTTCTTATCTCGATGGCGGGCAGCATATCCGCCTCTCCCCACAAAGCCTGGGCTGAGGTCCGAAGTCCTGGGGCGATCAGTCCTGCCTCGAAGGTTCCATCCGGGCCGATGATGTCATAGGTCGTTGCTGTTCCGAAATCTACCACAATGACCGGTCCGCCATGCAATGTGTAAGCGCCGACCGCATCTACGATCCGGTCGGGTCCCACCTGTCTTGGATTTTCGGTCACGATCCGAATCCCGGTTTTGATCCCAGCCGATACGACTACCGGCTTAATATGAAAATATTTTATGATCGCACTTCCCAGCGAATGCATGATATCCGGCACCACCGATGCCACGATCACATGATGGATCTCATAACTGGGGATCCCGTGACGCTCCACCAGCTCCTGCAGCGTAATTCCATACTCATCGGAAGTACGGGGCTGTTTTGATTTCATACGAAAGGTGCCAAGGATCTCTTCGCCTTTGAAGACTCCTATCGTAATATTTGTGTTTCCTACATCTATTACCATCAACATAACGTTCTAAAACTCCTCCCCCAGGAAAAACACCCGGTAATATAACTGCAAAGCCTCCAGTAAATCCTGCTTTTCTGTCTGCAGCTGTTTGATCTTTAGTGCACTTCCAATCTCGTCAAACATGGGATCCCCCTCTTCGGATGTCACCTCGAAACAAAGTTCCCCGTCCTCTTCGTACACCAGCGTCAGAATACCTCCCACATCATGGACATACAGTACGCACATGATCTTCAGCTCATTTTTGATATTGTCCGGAAGCTGTTCAAAATCCGGATTCAGATAATATTTTTCCGTATAAGAATTGGCGCCGCAGAGCACCACCTTCTCTTCATACATACCTTATCCTCCCAAAATAGCTCTCTGTTTCAATCAAAAACGATCTTATTCTTTCCTGCTCTTTTCAAGAGTCGCAGACATGACTGCCTTAATCGTATGCATTCGGTTCTCCGCCTCATCAAATACTTTGGACTGACTCGACTCGAATACTTCGTCTGTAACTTCCATATCCTGGATACCGTATTTTTCATAAATCTCTTTTCCAATTGTCGTCTTCAGATCATGAAATGCCGGCAGGCAGTGAAGGAAAATCGATTTTTCACCTGCATTTTCCATCACTTCTTTTGTCACCTTATAGGGAGACAACTCTCTAATCCGCTCTTCCCATACTTCGTCCGGTTCACCCATAGACACCCACACATCCGTATAGATCACATCTGCGTCCTTCGTACCAGTCTGCACATCTTCTGTCAGCGTAATGGTTCCTCCGCTCTTCGCTGCGTATCCCTGGCAAGTCTTTACCAGCTCTTCATTAGGGAAATATTTTTTCGTGGTACATGCCACAAAATCCATTCCCATCTTTGCACAGGCAATCATCAGAGAATTCCCCATATTATAACGTGCATCTCCCATGTACACAAGTTTAATACCCTTAAGCTTTCCAAAATGTTCCCGGATTGTCAATAAATCCGCCAGCATCTGGGTGGGATGATATTCGTTGGTCAGTCCGTTCCAAACCGGTACTCCTGCATACCTTGCCAGTTCCTCAACAATCTCCTGTCCAAAACCACGATATTCGATCCCGTCAAACATTCTTCCAAGGACCCTTGCCGTGTCCTTAATACTTTCTTTCTTCCCGATCTGGGATCCTTTCGGGTCCAGATATGTAGTTCCCATTCCCATATCATGGGCTGCTACTTCAAATGCACATCTGGTGCGGGTGCTGGTTTTTTCGAAGACCAGTGCCACATTTTTCCCGCGGTAATCGTCCACCGGAACTCCCTTTTTCTTCTTTTCCTTGAGATCTGCTGCCAGATCAAGAAGATAGGTAATCTCTTCCGGTGTAAAATCCTTAAGTGTCAGAAAGTTTCTTCCTATTAAATTCATGTCCATCTCTCCCTTTATCTTATCTGTTCTACATTATCATGCAACATAAATGAGGGGCGCTGTTCTGAAGCGCCCTTTTGTTACTGCTATTTCTGATCCTCTCCCTTTGCTCCGACCTCTGCCAGAGATTTTACCAGTCCGGCAATTCCCTGAATTTCAGAAGGGATAATAATCTTCGTTGCTTTTCCATCGGCCGCTTTTTCAAAGGCTTCCAGACTCTTCATCGTAAGCACGGCTTCATCTGCCCCGGCTTCCTTGAGGAAACGGATACCATCGGCCGTTGCCTGCTGCACTTTGAGGATTGCCTCTGCCTGCCCTTCCGCTTCGCGGATGGTTGCCTCTTTTTCGGCCTCTGCACGCAGAATCGCTGCCTGCTTATCCGCCTCCGCATTCAGGATTGCTGATTCCTTATGTCCTTCTGCCACCAAAACCGTAGATTTCTTTTCACCTTCTGCACGCAGGATTGCTTCACGCCTTTCACGCTCCGCCTTCATCTGTTTCTCCATGGCATCCTGGATCGCTGCCGGAGGAATAATATTTTTCAATTCCACACGAGTCACTTTGATGCCCCATGGATCCGTTGCCACATCCAGGGACGCCCGCATCTTCGTATTGATGGTCTCTCTGGATGTCAGCGTCTGATCCAGTTCCAGATCGCCGATGATATTCCGAAGGGTTGTCGCCGTCAGATTTTCAATAGCCATTATCGGATTGGCCACTCCGTAACAAAACATCTTCGGATCTGTAATCTGATAAAATACAACCGTATCGATCCGCATGGTCACATTGTCCTTTGTAATCACCGGCTGCGGTGCAAAATCTACTACCTGCTCTTTTAAATCCACACGCCTTGCCACCCGGTCAATGATTGGTATCTTAAAATGAAGCCCGGTGCCCCAGGTCGCCTGATACGCGCCCAATCTTTCTATTACCAGGGCCTGTGCCTGTTTTACAATCTTGACACAGGAGATCAAAATCAACACAACGATAATTAATAAGATAAGTCCCAAAATACTTCCTAACATGTTTTCTCCTCTCTGGCTCTCACAATCAGATGTACGCCTTGAATTCCTTCGATAGTAACAATCGTATTCTTTGCAATCTTCCCATCTGGTTCATCTGTTTTCGCCGACCACTCCTGACCCTTCACTTCCACAACGCCCTTTGCATGTAACGTGTCAACCTCTTCTACCACCAGGCCATGCTGCCCGATCAGACTTTCCGCATTGGTCTTCTGTCTCTCCTGATTAAAATACTTCACGGCAATGGGCCTAGTCAGCACAAAAAGCAAGATTGACACCACCAGGAATACCACAATCTGAACAGGAAGTCCGAATCCCAGCACGCCTGCCAGAAACGCTGCCAACGCCCCGCCTGCAAACCAGATTGTCGTCAGCCCCATCGTGATAATCTCGATGATTAACAGTATCACAAACAATACCAGCCAGTAAATTGTCTGCATAGGCATCCCTCTCTTTATACATTTATTAGTATTACTTTTTCAATATATTACTATACTTTTTGCCAGAAATCAAACAATTAAGACTGTCTTCTCTGTCTGCTGACTTCAAACATCAAAACCGCTGAAGCAATTGCGGCATTTAAAGACTCTACGCTTCCTGCCATCGGGATCTTTATGTAAGTATCTGCCATCTTTGCGATCTCTTCTCGCAGTCCATTTCCCTCATTACCAATCAGAAAAGCGCAAGGGGTACGATAATTTTCTTCATCATAAAAATGTACGCCGTCCAGATGCGCCGCGTAGATATGGAGCCCCATATCCTTAAGCCTTCGAATCCCCTCTCTTAGATCCTGTATATAACAAAAAGGCATTCGAAAAATGGAGCCCATGGTGGAGCGGATCGTCTTTGGATTATAGACATCTGCACATTCGCCATCAAGCAGAATTCCTGTCACCCCGGCTCCCTCCGCCGTTCGCAGAATCGTTCCTACATTTCCCGGATCCTGCAGTCGATCCAACACCAGCACATGAGGGGATTCTCCCCTGGCAATGTCCTCCAGCGTATAGGTACTGCGTGCCACAACACTTAGGATTCCCTGGGGAGTGCGGGTATCTGACAAATACTCAAATACCGGATCCGACACCAGCTCCACACGGACGCCGGCCCTTTCCCCCATTTCCTGCACCATTCCTTTTTCCTTTTTCATACAGCTTTCTGACACATAGATTTCCTTAAGGCTGGCTGGCGGTATCTCCCGGAACATCCGGATCCCTTCTACCAAAAAGACCCCTTCTTCATCTCTGGTCTTTTTCTTTTTCCGGAGCTGTATGATCCTCTTTACTTTTACATTTGCCGTACTTGTAATCATTTTATCCTCTCCAGATCTTCATTGTGCCCTACCAAGATCAATACAGTCCCTGGCTCCAGAAGCTTTTCCGGATCAGGGTTGACTTCCACTTGTTCGCCAAGCTTTGTACCTACCACATTGACCCCGTAATTTTTCCGGACATCCAGCTCCTGTAAGGATCTTCCTACCCAGTGTTTGGGGGTCATCGTTTCAACAATGCTGTAGTCATCTGACAAGGTAATCCAGTCTGCAAAATTTGCAGACATCAGATTCTTGGCTACCCTTGCCCCCATTTCCATCTCTGGAAAGATTACGGCATCAGCGCCAATTTTCTGCAGCACCTTTGCATGAAGCTCGGTCTTGGCTTTTGCCAGTACATAGGGTACTCCCAGTTCTTTGGATACCAGGGTTGCCATCACACTGGCTTCCATGTCATCAGCCACCGCAACCACCACGCCGTCCAGATTCCGAGTCCCCAGCGACCGAATCACCTCCGGATCTCCCACGTCTGCTTTCATGGCATAAGACACCTTGCTGGCAATCTCCTCAATCCGATCCATATACTTATCGACTGCAACAACTTCACAACCCAGACTCTGCAAGGTCACAGCCACACTCTCTCCGAAACTTCCCAGTCCGAAAACTGCATATTGCTTTTTCATTTTCATTTCCTCCTTTTCCCTTATGCCGTTATCCGACCATGATCCGTTCTACCGGAAGCTCTCGGATCTTATCCCTCGGATTGGCTCTACCGGCAAATACCAGCATCAAGGTCATGGGTCCGATTCGCCCAATATACATCAAAACCATTAATACCACCTGACTAGACCTGGTAAGATTCGGCGTCAGCCCTGCTGTCAGTCCCACGGTCCCGATGGCTGACGAGGCCTCGTAAATCACATTAATCGTAGATATCTGATCAGGCTCAAAGGTCAGGATCAGGAAAATACCAATCAAATATACCGAAAAGGTCAAAAGCATCACAGAAAATCCATTTCGGAAATTTTCTGCAGTAATTTTTCTTCCCAGACATTCAATGTCATTTCCACCTTTCACAAAGGTCATACAGGCTAAGAACAACATGACAAAGGTCGTGGTCTTTACTCCGCCTGCCGTTCCTCCCGGCGACCCGCCGATAAGCATCAAAATACTATTTACAAGTTTCGTCTCCGTATGCAGGCCTGCCTGCGGAATCGTTGCATACCCGGCTGTCCTGTTAGTTACCGACTGGAAGAAGGATGCCATAATCTGATCGCCCAACGCCATTTCTCCAATTGTTCTGGAATTTTGAAACTCCATGACAAATACCAGTACCGATCCCAGAAGGATCAGTGATACGGTTGCCAAAAGCACCAGCTTTGATTGAAGTCTCAACCTGGTAAACCACCATTTTCTTGGCACCTCATGCTTATAGATTCTTTTCCCGTTATCTATCACGTCAAACCATACCGTAAAGCCCAGCCCTCCCAGTATGATCAACAACATTGTTGTAAGGTTGATCAAAGGATTTCCCGCATATTTTACAAAACTATCCGATCCCAGAATATCAATCCCCGCATTACAAAATGCTGAAATGGAATGAAATACTGAATACCAGATTCCACGGATCAGTCCGTACTCCGGTACAAACTGAAAGGCAAAAAATAAGGCCCCTGCTCCTTCCACCACGAATGTACCGATAATGACTCTTTTTACCATGCCAACCATGCCACCAAGCCTATCCATATTATAAGTTTCCTGAAGAACGACTCTTTCCCTCACGGTGATCTTTTTCCGAAGAATCAAAAAAAACAAAGTCGCACAGCCGATCACTCCCAATCCTCCAACCTGAATCAAAATCAAGAGGATCACCTTTCCAAGAAGTGTAAACTGTGCTGCCGGTGTAATGGTCACCAGCCCGGTCACACAGACTGCTGACACAGAAGTAAACAAGGCATCCATAAACGCGATTGGCTGCCGGTTGCAGACCGGAAGCCATAAAAAGAAACCACCCAGGAATATGACTCCTAAAAAACCAAATACCAGTATTTTCATGGTGTTCCATCGGATGCTCAATTTCTTTCGAAGCATATCTTCTTTTCTCCTTTTCTTTCCTCATTTGCTTTGGTTAATCAAGCATCGAAAAAAATTCTTTCATCATACGGAACAGATATTCCGTATCTTTTGCACCAGCTGTCTCATAAGCCGAATGCATGGCAAGCTGAGCCAGTCCGATATCTGCCGTCTGCAGAGCTACCTGATTTGCCGAGAGATTTCCAAGGGTAGAACCGCCCGGCACGTCTGCATGGTTTACATAGGTCTGACAGGGTACTTCCACCCTCCTGCAGATTTCACGGACAACCGCAGCTGACAGAGCATCTGTCGTATACTTTTGGTTTGCGCTGAATTTCAGCACCACGCCTTCGTTTAAGTACGGGCGATTGGTAGGGCATGCTTTTTCCGGATAGTTAGGATGCACTCCATGGGCATTGTCCGCAGACAACATCAAACTCCTGGCAACCGCCTGCCGGTACTGGGACGGTGTCCGTCCCAGGCATTCATTAACGCGAAGCAGCGTATCCAAAAGAAATGTAGAAGCCGCTCCCTGCCTGGTACTACTTCCTACCTCTTCATTATCATAAACACAATGTACCGGAACTATTTCGTCTGATTTTGCCTGAAGAAATGCCTGGAATGAAGCAAACACACATTGGAGATCATCCAGCCTTCCGCTGGAAATATATTCCCCGTCTGCTCCCCAGATACGGCCTTCCATTCGATTGTACAAGAAAAGATCACTTCCCAGGATTTCCTCTGGCAGCACGCCTGCACTTTGTGCGATCTCTTTTTTTAGCTTTCCTGCTGCCTGTTTACCTCCATACAAAGGAAGCAACTCTTTTTGAATCTTCATATTTTGTCCGTTGTTTCCTTCCCGGTTCATATGGATGGCAAGACTTGGAATCATACATACATCTCTCCTAAGATCCACCAGACGGGCTGAAAGTCTGCCGTGGTCTCTGACTACGACCCTGCCAGCCACAGCCAGGGGACGATCCAGCCAGGATGAGACGATCATGCCTCCATATTTCTCCACATTCAGTCTGACATAATGGTCTTCTGCCATCATCTCTGGATTCTCCTTTAGCTTAAAACAGGGGGAATCACTGTGGCTGGCCACAATCCGAAATCCCTGGAAGCCCTTCTTAGGGATCCGAAAAGCAATCAATGAGGATCCGTTTCTTGTCACATAATATCTTCCGCCTGATCTGAGGTTCCACTCATTCTCCTCGCATAACGCTTCATACCCTGCGGTTTCCAATTCTACACACATTTTATGGATCGCATGATAAGAAGTCGGACTTTCTTTGATAAACGTAAATAATTCCTGATTAATATCCATTCCTCGTCACTTCCTGTCTAAAGAATCACCAGTATGAAATTCAACACCCAGATGAAAATAGAAAAACATAATCCGACTATCGAACAAATCTTCCCGGCTTTTGCCCGTCCTGCGAAGCTTGAATGCTTTCCAAGTCTTGCTCTGGTAACTCCCAGAACTCCAAGAATCACTCCCACCACCGGGGTAAGCCAGCTGATCAGAATACTGCAGACTCCAAACACAAGAGCCATGGTCGCTGCACTGGTATTATCAACCGTATAGACTGGCACGCCCTGAGGGTCGCTCTGTGTCTGTCCCTGTGGAGTCGAAAGGGGCTGCTTAAGAGTCTCATAAAGCTGTTCCAAGCTGTCCTTATATGGCTTCTTCTGCAGTGTGCCTACAAAACCATCCAGATCCATCTCGCCGCCTATTCCTTTTAACCACGCTTCCAAGTGGAAACTCCCATTTTCATAGGACCATTTCAAATATTTATAACCTTCCACCATAGCATCCCCTGCACGGTAGACCGCTTCTCCATTATAATCAGTCAGTGTAAACTGATTCTTCTGCAGAAAATCATTCATAATGAACTGCACGAAATCATCCGGCTTATTTAACACGAAATCATAACGATATCTTGCCATTTTACAGCCCTCCAATCATCCTTTTAATGCTTATTTTAAATACTTCACCCGGCTTCGATCATAATAACCTCTGGCGTTTGGATGCTCTTGCGCCACACCTACCGCCACCGCTCCGATCGGCACACTTTTTACATCCAGCAGATTCTGAAAACCTTTGACCCGCTCCTCTACCGGATAAAACCCGCACCAGCAGGTTCCATATCCTAGTTCCAGGGCCTGGAGCAAAATATTTTCAATGGCAGCTCCACAGTCCTGGGGCCAGAAGGCACCTCCTCCTTCCTGCAGATCGGGCCTTGCGCACACCACGATTGCCAGCGATGCCGTCTTCATCATTCCAGTATAAGGCTGAATATCCTGAAACTTTTCCAGAATCTTACGGTTCTCTACCACTACAAACTCCCAGGGTCTGGTATTACGTGCACTAGGCGCCATCATAGCTGCCTCCAGCATCAAATCAATCTTCTCCTGTGGGATCACCGCCCCCTTTTGATACTTCCGGATACTCCTTCTGTTGCGAATTGCTTCTGTCACATTCATAAATGCCACTCCTTTCTGACTTTATTTCAGTTCTGCCAGCATCTGGGGTGGGTTCTCTGCCGCCTTTACTTTTCCAAATGCCTTCGTTATCATGCCATCCTCATCGATCAGATAGGTCGTCCTGACGACGCCCATCGTCTTTTTTCCATACATGTTTTTCTCTTTCCACACATCATATGCCTGAATACAGACAAGCTCCGGGTCGGAAAGCAAAGGAAACGGAAGCTGGTATTTTTCCTCAAATTTCTTATGGGATGTCACACTATCCTTGCTGACTCCCAATACCACTGCACCCTTTTCTATAAACTGAGGATACAGCTCCCCAAACCCACATGCCTGTTTCGTGCATCCTGGGGTATTATCTTTTGGA
The DNA here is from genome assembly GCA_019424135.1 of Lachnospiraceae bacterium. Taxonomy (GTDB): domain Bacteria; phylum Bacillota; class Clostridia; order Lachnospirales; family Lachnospiraceae; genus Merdimonas. Next base: position 43,448 of record JAHYZZ010000010.1, on the reverse strand, counting down.
TAAAAATACAAAATGACTTTCCTGCCCCTGTATTCTTCCAGCGTATGTATCTCTCCATTCTGATCTGGCAACGCAAATGCCGGTGCCTTCATTCCTGGTTCTAACATCTTTTCTTCCTCCTGTATTCCAAAAATATCATTCTCTTATCTGCTGACCGTGTCCCACAAATCTCCATAACCATAACAGTCCACAAGATATTTCAACCCATCAACGACTTCCTCCTGTGTATAATTGTGTTCCTCTAAAAAATCCTCAGTCTGGGCTCCCAGCTTCTCGTAGAACAACAGCCCCATTTCAAAATATGACAGGTTATCTAGCTCCATCTCTTCCACCAAAAGGTTTTCTGCCTCATTGATCTTTCCCTCTTTTATCATGGCAAGCAGTTTACGATAACGAACCAGCATTTCCGCCGGCGCAGTCGACTCTTCTTCCCTGTCAATATCCTTTTGGAACAAAAGCCGAATCAATGTCCGAACTACCTCATGTGTCAGCCGCATAATATAATCTTTGTCTTCAATCACTTTTGATATTCCCCTTTTCTACTGCAACACCTTTTTAAAGCAGTTACATTTTATCATATCCGGCTCTTGGTTCCAACCTCAAGATTATGTTATAATGCATATATACGCTATATCATTGAGAAAGGAGCATTTTTAAAATGAATGACAGAATTGCACGCGTACTGAAAAAAATGGAGGAAAAGGGAATTACTCAGCTGATTGTTTCTGACCCGTTAAGCATCCGCTTTTTAACTGGGATCATGGTAAATCCCGGCGAAAGATTATATGCTTTGATCCTGCGGACCAGCGGAAAACATACCATGCTCTTGAACTATCTGTACTTTGTAAAAGATACTGGATTCGAAGAAGTATGGTTCTCTGATATGGAGGATCAGATTTCTATTATTGCAGACCAGATTGATCCGTCCGTACCACTTGGCATCGACAAGACCTGGCCGGCACGTTTCCTGATTCCTCTGCAGGAAAAACTTCCTCAGCTCAAAACGGTGTGGGGATCTGACTGTGTAGACGGGGTACGTGCTGTTAAAAACGAAGAAGAGATTGCCATTATGAAAAAGGCATCCGAGATCAACGATGCAGTTATGGAAAAAGTGATTGCTTATATTAAGGAAGGCATGACCGAAAAGCAGGTCGCTGACTTTATTGATTCTGAATACCTGAAGGCCGGAGCCAGCGGGACAAGCTTCGACACCATCGTATGCTTCGGGCCAAATGCCGCAGACCAGCATCACGAGCCAAGTGACACCCGCACACTGAAGGCAGGCGAATGTATCCTGATTGATATGGGCTGCGTATGGCAGGGATACTGCTCCGATATGACCCGAACCTTCTACTGCAAATCTGCAGATCCAGAGCAAACAAAGATTCATGACATCGTACACGAAGCTGTATTGAGAGCAGAATCTGTGATCAAGCCCGGAGTACGCTTCTGTGATATTGATGCACAGGCAAGAGATTATATCGATGAAAAAGGCTACAGCGAGTATTGGAAGATTCGACTTGGCCACTTCATCGGACAGGAAGATCACGAATACGGCGACGTAAGCCCGATTAACAAAAACGTAGCTGAGCCTGGCATGATCTTCTCCATCGAGCCTGGCATCTACCTGGAAGGCAAATACGGCGTACGTATCGAGGATCTTGTTCTTGTGACCGAAGACGGACATGAACTGTTAAATGCCGTAGACAAAAAATGGAAAATCGTAGGCTAATCTGATGCAAAATAGGACGTAGACCTTTGCAAAAGGTCTACGTCCTATTTCACACTTTGTTCACATTTGCAATCCATGAATCTTCTTTCTAATCCGGTACCTCACAACATGGGCGCCGATCATGACAGCTGCCGAAAGAATCAGCATCCAGACCGGCCACTGATACCCTGAGCCTAACAAGACAATTGATAATCCAAGAAATACTGATCCTGCCGCTTCCATAAAATCTACCACTTTTTTATCTTTTGCCTGCAATTTACTGACCTCTCTGATTCGATCTGTTTTCATGATATCTCCTCCTTTCACTTTCCAGAAATCCTCTGCATTGATGTCAGACAAATTCAGAGTAGAGAAGGAACTTCCCGATACTTTGATCTGTCTGCACATTTCCTCTGCGGTTCCTTTCTCTTCTTTTTCTTTTGAAAATTTCTGGATGTAGGTATCCATCAGATCCGGCATGGTTATTTCTCCTTGCTGGAGTCTTTTGATGTCCGCAACAGACACCTCTATACTCCGCAGAAACTTGATCTTTTTTAAAAGCTCCACATCCTCCACAGAGTAGCTGCGGTAATTATTCTCCAGGTTCCGGTCTGGTGTAATCAGCCCGGCTTCCTCATAATATCTGATGTTTGTCTTTTTGATTCCAACCTGCGCTTCTACTTCTTTGATTGTCATGCCTTTCCTCCTCTTTACTCCTACATTTAACACCTTCCAGTGACTGGAAGGTCAAGCGAAAAAGTGAGTTTCATAAAAAATGAGTGCCCAAAACCATTCTCATGATTTTACAGCACTCATAGGATCTTTTCGAATCTTAGGATCACACCGCTAATTTAGATTCTTGCCACGCCACTTTTTACTGCTGCTTCAGCTGTTGCCTTTGCCACTGCGTCTTTTACCCTGGAATCAAACGCAGCTGGAAGAATATATTCTGCGTTCAGTTCCTCATCGCTTACCAGTCCTGCAATTGCATAAGCCGCAGCCACCTTCATCTCATCATTGATATCAGATGCTCGTACATCCAAAGCTCCACGGAAAATTCCCGGGAAGCACAATACATTATTCACCTGATTCGGAAAATCAGAACGTCCGGTAGACACTACTGCCGCCCCTGCTGCCTTTGCCTCATCTGGGAATATCTCCGGAGTCGGATTGGCACATGCAAAAATGATCGGCTGATCTGCCATGGAACGAACCATATCCTGAGTCAGCGTACCTGGAGCAGAAACTCCAATAAAGACATCTGCTCCCTTGATCACTTCTGCCAGACTACCCTTTTGATGTTCAAAGTTTGTAATCTTCGCCATTTCTTCTTTGATTGGGTTCAATCCCTCTCGGCCTTCATAGATCGCACCTTTTCTATCTGTCATAATCACATTCTTCAGTCCCATGGACATCAAAAGCCTGATAATCGCAATGCCCGCAGCGCCGGCCCCGGAAGTTACAATCTTGACATCTTCAATCTTTTTACCCACCACTTTGAGGGCATTGATCAATCCTGCCAGTGTGATTACCGCTGTACCGTGCTGGTCATCATGGAAAATCGGAATGTCACAGCATTCTTTCAGGCGTCTTTCAATCTCAAAACACCGGGGTGCCGCAATATCCTCCAGGTTAATGCCGCCAAAACTTCCTGCAAACAGACTGACAGCCTTCACGATCTCATCTACATCTTTAGATCTTACACAGAGCGGAATCGCATCCACGCCGCCAAATTCCTTAAACAGTACACATTTTCCTTCCATAACAGGCATTCCTGCTTCCGGTCCGATATCTCCCAGGCCTAAGACAGCTGTTCCATCTGTGATCACTGCTACGGTATTCCAGCGTCTGGTCAGATCATAACTTTTAGTGATATCCTTCTGGATTTCCAGGCATGGCTGTGCAACACCTGGTGTATAAGCTAGGCTCAGCGCTTCTTTGGAATCTACCTTTGCCCGGCTGGTCACCTCGATCTTACCCTTTAATTCGTAATGCATTTTTAATGATTCTTTTGCGTAGTCCATGGTTCCCTCCTGATGATTATATTATCGTTACTGTACCATATTATTCTATCACAAACATAAAAATTTTTCAGCGGTTATCTAAGAAAAAGTATCGAATGAGGTTTTGCGAAAAAACAACACTACGTTCTCAAGTGCCTGTCTCTGATGACCTTCCCGTCTTCCATATACAATATCCTGTCACACTGTCCGGCAAGTTCTTCGTCATGGGTCACCATCAAAATCGTCACCCCATAGTTCTCATTTAACGTTCGGAATAATTTCATTACAGTATCCCGGCTGGCTTTATCCAGATTCCCGGTAGGTTCGTCCGTAAAAAGCACTGCCGGAGACGCCACCACTGCTCTTGCGATAGCCGCCCTTTGCTGTTGTCCTCCAGAAAGCTGGCAAGGCAGCGCTTCCCGTTTTTTCGTAAGTCCTGTCTCCTCAAAAAGTTTTCCAACCCACGTTTCCGACACTTTCCGCCCATCCAGCAAAAGAGGAAGTATCACATTTTCCTCAATATTTAGTGATGCAAGGAGATAAATCGACTGATAAACCATACCAATATTTTGCCTGCGAAATATGGCTCTGTCATTCCTTTTCATTTCATACAGGTTTTTCCCTGTGACCTCCACCTTTCCCGAATCCGGCTCATCAATACCTGACAGCACATGAAGTAGCGTTGATTTTCCGCATCCGGAAGGCCCAAGAACCGCTGCAAACTGCCCGGCGGGAATCTGAATCGATACATCCTGTAACGCCCGAACCGGATATTCTCCTGTACCATATGTTTTTCTGACCTTCTCTGCGCAAATGGCATATGTCTTTTTCATCTGCTACTCCTCCTTTCGGATTACTGAAATCATATCCATTTTATTCAACTCCCTTATGGTGTAGACAAATGGTATGAAGACTACAAACAATGTCAGCCCGATCTGACATAACACCAGATCCACAGGTACATCCCAAACAGAACTCATTTGTCTGGCACCTCCGTCATGATAAATTCCAGAAAGGAAGAAAATACTGAGCGGAATTCCTGCTGCAATTCCGGCAAAAGCATATAAAAGATGCTCCAGGAAAATCATTTTCCAAATTCTTCCCTTGGTCATTCCAATGGTAAGCAGCAGGGCAAACTCCCTTTTACGCCGACGTATACAGGACGCGTCTTTTTGCAGGATAACCACTATGGCCGCAATCCAGCTGGAACTTACAAGAGCTGTTACCAGAAGAATCCTCATTCCTTTGCCTCCCTGGAAAAAAGAATGGTGATACTCCTGTGCAAAACTATAGACCTGTAACTGTTCCATTCCCAGTTCTTCTGCAATCTTCCGGATTTTCTCCTCGATTTTATCATCTTCTTCCATTCTCTGGACCATATGATCCGGATACCAAATGTCATTCAGCGAGACCCATTTCTCTTTATCCCTTTCCAATACAATTTCCAAATAAACCGTTGAGTTGAAGTCATTCCCAATCAGCTTTTCAAAGGTCTCCATGTTAACATAAAGCATCACCGCTTCCATCAACCTATAAGCTCCCACACCTTTCTCACTTTCTTCTGCTGTCAAAAGATACTCGGGCAGTAACACTTCTTCCTTCCCTTCCGGATTCATACAGGCCACCGGAATTTCATGAATTTTTTTTCTGACCATCACCGGAAACTCCGTCATCTTTCTAAGATCGGTCCACTCGTTGCGGAACATAACAGCACTGTCTTGTGCCCCTGCTTCCTTTACGCCCCCACAGTTCAAATACCGTTGAAAAATCGCCTCATCCACACCAATGACCCGCACAATATTTCCTAGACTGTCTCCGGATTCAACATCCTCCCGCTCATATGTTCCAGAAATCTGATAACCATCCAGAGCGCTTTCTGCCTGAAACATTTTTAGATAGGTCTCTATCTCCGACTTGGTCATTCCTTCCAACGCAGTGTAATCATCTGCCTGACGGAGCATGAGCACGCTTTCTACCCCCTGTAATTCTTCTACTTCTTCTGCCAGTATTTCATACTCTTTCTCTTTTGTCCCCTCTCCCGAAATCCACATAGATACCGGTGGATAGGTAGAAGCCTGTGCCGTTGTGGCTGTCATTCCCCGAATATACATGATCCCGTCCAAAAAGACGCACAGCGAAATTACCAGAAGGACTGCAGAAACCGCGTAATTCTTATGATAAATAATCACATTTTTCACTGCCAGCAAAGTTTCCGCCCGGAAGAAATGCTTTTTTGCCTTCAAGAGCACTGCTGTCCGGTTCACTTCCTCTTCTTCATTATAGCCGCAAATCAAGTCCAGAACCCGCTCTTCTTGGGCTCTCACATACAAACCTGTCCCGGAAATGAACATCAACAGTATGCAGCCCAAGATTGCCGCCATCATCCAGACGAGGCTTATTTGTATCTCTACTTTTTGAGTCGGAAGAAACCACTGATTCAAATATCGGATACTGACCGCCAGAGCCAATAAGCCAAGAATCGTTCCTATCGGTACTGCCAGCATTCCTGCCAGCAAATTTTCCCCATAAATATACAACCGTTTCTGCTGATCTGAGATCCCTATGCCGTCCAGCAATCCCAATGTCTTCAACTTTTCTTCCATCCCGGAAAGAACTGCATAATAAAGAAGCGCCGCTGCGAAAAATACAATTACAATGTCGATCAAAATCACTGCCCATGCAGATCCGGCTCTCACACCATCCGTGTTGATTCCATAATATCCCAGAAGTTTTTCGTTAAATGTAATGTCAAAGGGAGAAATTACACTGTCATTTACCCGCGAATATAAAACCGGTTGCTCTTCCTCCGGCAACGGCTCCATATCAATCTCCCGCCCCACATTCACAGACCGTTCAAAGACAGACCAAGAGATCTTCTTAAAAGAAACCCCATAACAGTTTCTATCCTTCTTAGTATCCTCTTTCTTACATTTAATAAGCTTCCAGGTTTTTTGGACCTGTTCGTTTTCTTTCAGCCTTTCTGCCTGCTCTGCATTCAGATTATGAAAAACCGCTTCATAAGGTCCATTCTTCTCCTTTTCCTGTTGAATCATGGATTTCAGACAAGAATTTGAGAATATGGTCACCACTGTGATCAAAAAAACTGCTGCCGTCATTCCTGCTGCCAGAACGACAAATCTGCCCGGCTTCTGCCGGATTTCTTTTCTGATCAGCTTCCATATCATCTTCATAAGCTTCACCTGTCGAAAACGATGCCGTCTTTTAGTTCCAGTACTCGGTCACAGAATTGGGCCAGTCCCAGATCATGGGTAGCCATTAATATCGTCCGGTGCCAGATTTTAGCACATTGCTTTAAGCTGCCCGTCAGTTCCAAAGACTGTCGAGTATCCAGCCGAGCCGCGGGTTCATCTGCCAGAATCAGCTCCGCATCTGAAAACATTGCTCTTCCAAAAACCGTCCTCTGACGCTCGCCTCCGGAAAGCTCTGTCGGATACTTCTGTCTGTGAGCGCTCAATCGAAGGATTGACAGGACCTCTTCCAGCCGTCTTTTATCCAGAAATCGTCCCGTGTCCATCACTCCTGGTAAAATGATGTTTTCCTCCACAGTAAGTCCGGGAAGAAGCAAGGATTCTTGAAGAACCATGGCAATATGACGTCTCCTGAACAGGGCAGTCTCCTTCTCACTCATTGTCTGCAACTGTCTTCCAGCAAGCATGATTTCTCCCTCATCTGGTTTCTGTAATCCAGCCAAAAGATGCAAAAGCGTGGTCTTCCCTGCTCCGGAAATTCCTGTAAGCGCGGTGAACGTTCCTTCTTCCAGGGAAAAAGTCACATCCTTTAGAACCTCCTGTACTCCTGCATTCCCTATAAAGGCTTTCCGCACTCCCGCCACTTTGACCGCTTCCATTTTCGTTTCCTTTCTACCTAAAGAATACCTCTTACTTCTTACCTGATCCTTACATATCAACGAAAAAATCTGACAATTTTGTCAGAACTTATCTCCTTATTTCCGACTGATTGGAAGAAAAACAGAAAATGTACTCCCCCTTTCCTCCGCCGATTCTACCGTGATATATCCATTCTCCGAATCTAAAATCAATCTGGAAAGATATAGGCCGATTCCCCAGCCTTCTATATTTTCCGTCCCCTTCCCACGATAGAATTTACGAAAAATCTGACTTTGTTCTTCCTTAAGGATTCCCGGCCCCTCGTCTTGGATTCGAACTGCCCCGTAGGTCTCATAGTATTCTATCGAAAGACGAATGATCGATCCTTCAGGACTATATTTCACTCCATTTTCCAGAATATTAACAAAGACCTCTTCTGTCCATCTGGGATCATAAAGAAATCTTACGTCTGAATCCTTTTCATCTGATAATTCTTCCATCACAAAGCCGATTCTCTTTTTCTCTGCTTTGGGAAGAACTGTCTCCACCGCCTTCCTTAGGACTGGAAATATCATTTCCTCCTTTGCTTCAAGAGATACCACACCACGCTCTAGTTCCACCATTTGAAATAAAACGGCCAAAAGCCAGTCCAGTTTATCGGTCTGCTCTTCTAGCCGTCTCTGCAAATTCTTTCGTTTTTCCAGATTCAGATCCGGATTTTTTAAGAGTTCCTGGTAAAGACGGATATTGGCAAGTGGCGTCTTCAACTGATGAGAAAGGTCTGAAATCAGCTCTTGAACTGTCTGCCTGTCTTTCCTTACTGCTTCCGCCTCTATCTCATATTTTCTCTGTATCTGCAGGAATCCATCTCTTAGTACATCCTCTGGTCTTTCCCTGTCAGTTCCGGTTCCAATACACCCGTCTTCTATCAGCGTCTTCTGGAACTGCTGAACTTTTTGATACAACAGAAAATATTTTCTCCGAAAATATATGAATCCGCCCATAGCTGCTGTTATCAAAGCTATGATGGCTATCATGATGCTTGGTTCCATTTTTATTTCTCCCGCCATACATATCCCATTCCATGAACAGTCTTAATTCTTTCAGGTGCTCCGGGATCATCTTCTATCTTGACTCTGAGTCTACGAATGGCAACTGCCAGAGTATTCTCGTCCACATAATTTTCGTTTCCATCCCAAATACGCCCTAAAATTTGTTCCTTCGTAAGAATCTGCCCTTTATGTTCCAGAAACATGACCAAAATTCGCTGTTCTGTAGTGCTTAAAAGAAGCTTTTCTCCCTTTTTCAAGACCTCTCCGCTTCCCAGGTCTACCGAAATACCCCCAGAAGATAGAAGTCTTGTCCCCTCCTGTTTTTTCAGAAGTTTTCTCACTCTTGCCTGTAGGACTGCCAATGAGAAAGGTTTGCCCATAAAATCATCCACCCCCAGTTCCAGACTCTTTACTTCGTCCATTTCCGAGTGACTGGCAGTCAACATCAAAACTGGGAGTTCTGAAACCTTGCGCAGGCGCCGCAACAGGTCAAATCCGTTCCCATCTGGAAGGCTGCAGTCCAAAATTGCCACATCACAGCTTCCCTCTTCCAGTATTCTCCATCCTTCTTTTGCGTTACAGGCCTCCAGTATTTTATACCCTTCAAGTCCAAAAGCAACTTTCAGTCCCTCTCTAAGGGCGTCGTCATCTTCAATGATTGCAATCCTGACCGTCATTATCTCCCCTTTTCCCATGCTTGATCCTTCCAAACAGCTGACATACAAACCTATTACTAAAAATTATAATGAAAAGATAAGATACCGTCAACAATCTTCTTTTTCCCGAAAACATAGTCATTGTGCATTTTATTTTTCAGCTAATTTAAGAACTCGTTCATCATAACTTGGCTCAGCTGTCTCTCCGGGAGGAATAACTAAAAACCTTTCCTCGTCCCAATTTCCATCTAACAAATCACAGAGGTACCGGGCACTTCCTTCTATCTCTTCGTAATTCCAGCCTCGATGGGAAGCGTATTGCTGTACCTCTTTTGCATACTCTGGGAAAGATAACTCTGGCCAAGAAATATACGCTGCTTTTTGATAGCTATCCAACAGCATCCGTTCTTTTTCGAGTGCTTTTTTTGCTTTCTTTTCATTTCCATGATAGCGGTTCAGATACCAGTAGTATCTCGCCTCATACCGGCTGTCTTTGGCAAGCCCCATTAACTCCAGACAATCGGCCCAATAATAAAATGTTCCTGCATTCTTTCGATAATATTCTATATATTTTTTCCGGTCACCCATAAGAAGGGTCACACAATCATGTACTCTGGGTATCACAAGCATATATTTATGAGAATGCAAACCGACAACCGCCTCTGAGCAAAGTCCGTACCCCAAAAGAATCGCATCATAATCTGACAGCTCTGTGTGATTAGAGTATCGATGACTGCCCTGCTCAATCATATCAATTTCTTCCTGAAGTACCTGCATTAGGTGAGAGGGTCTGTCATGTAATTTCTGTCTGAGCATTGTAACATCAATTACATTTTTACAATTACAGGATATTCGAGCAACTTCTCGCTCTAAAATTTTACAACACAGTAATTTATATCGCATCTCTGATTTCCTTATCCTTTTTCTTACAACCGAATGATGACTTTCCCGTTGAGCGCTCCCTTTGCCACAAGCCGTAGTGCATCGTTGGCCTGAGACAAGGAAAAAACATGAGCGTCAACAGCAGGAATGATCTGCTGTTGTTCCACAATCCTTGTTATTTTCTGCAACTGGGCGCCATTAGCATGTACAAACATAAACCGATACTCTTTCCCCTGCTTTCTGGCTTCTTTATCGTATTTTCTTCCAGCCAGAGCAAATAATAGTTTTTGGGGACCAGAAAAGTGATTTCTGTCTGCAAACGCCTTATTTGGTCCTGTCCTTAAACTCAACAGGCGGCCGCCTTTTTTCAGAACAGAAAGCTCGTGTTCAAATTCCGATGCCCCCAGCGTATCGATCACATAGTCAATGCCGGATAGCTTTTCCCAATAATTTTCTTTTTTATAATCCATGTACTGACTAGCGCCAAGAGAAATGAATCGTTTTCTCGCACGTGCATTTCCGGTCACAAAGACTCTTAGCCCCAGTGCTCTTGCTATAGGCACAGCCATCTGTCCAAAACTTCCTGAGCCACCTGGGATAAGCACTGTCTCCCCCGGTTTTGCTTCCAGCTCCTCTACGATGCCCTGATATGCCGTCAAACCAGTTAACGGAATGGCCGCCGCTGCCGAGAATGCATAGCCTGATGGCATTTTTGCAAGTGCATTCTGATTCACCGCAACATATTCGGCAAATGCACCGATTTTATTCAGGGGAAGACGTGTATAGACACGATCGTCTTTCTGGAAATCTCTGACCTTGCTTCCTACCTTTTCTACAATACCAGAACATTCATTTCCCAATGTCAGGGGCATGGGATAATTCTGAATCAGCTTTACACTTCCGGTAAGAATGAGAATTTCTAATGGATTCACTGCTGCCGCTTTCACCTTCACAAGGACTTCTGAATCTCCAATCTTTGGTACCGGAATTTCACAGAGATGGGTCTCAATATTTTTGGAATATTTCCTAATCTGGACCGCTTTCATCTAAGCAAGTCTCCTTTCTATTTTTTCCTTTTACTTTATAGATACATGTAAATATTTGTATTACAACATCTATGACAGTCTAGCACCCTTAAGATGTAATGTCAATATTTACATCTGTACAAACTATAGCTTTTAAAAGAAATTATTTTTTCACTCAAAAAAACATGCAGGCTCTGCTCTATCCTGCATGTTTATCTTCTGATTCTATTTCTCATTTTTCAAACAGATACAAGAGATATCCATATCCTTCCTCTTCCATTTTCCCGTAAGGCACAAATCGAAGCGAAGCACTGTTAATGCAGTATCTGACGCCATTCGGGGACTCCGGGTCGTCTGAAAAAACATGCCCGAGATGGGAATTTCCCGCCCGGCTGCGCACTTCCACGCGATGCATGCCATGACTATCATCAGGGAACTCCTCCACTGCCGGTCCTTCAATAGGCTTAGAAAAAGCAGGCCACCCGCATCCACTTTCAAACTTATCCGTAGAGGAAAAAAGAGGTTCTCCTGTCACTACGTCTACATAAATTCCCTTTTCAAACTGATCCCAGAACTCATTCTCAAACGGACGCTCTGTACCGCTCTCCTGGGTAACGCGATACTGCTCTTTTGTCAGTTTGTCCCGAATAGACTCCTGTGCCGGCTTCTGGTAATCTCCCGGATCAATATGAAGATTGGAAAATAATTCTATTTCATCCTTGGGAATATGGCAATAACCCATTGGATTCTTTTCCAGATAATCTTGATGATATTCTTCAGCCAGATAAAAATTTTTCAAAGGACCAATCTCAACAAAAAATTTTTCCCTCCGATCCCGTTCCAGTTTTGCAATCCGTTCCACTGTTTCTTTTGCCTTGTCATTGGTATAGTAGACACCGGTTTGATACTGTGTCCCCTTGTCGTTTCCCTGTTGATTTTTTACCGTAGGATCTATCACGTAAAAGTAAGCCAGAAGAAGGGCATCCAGACTCACCTTCTGTGGATCATATGCTACCCGAACAGTTTCCCGAAAACCGGTATCTCCGGTGCACACGTCTGCATAATTAGCTTCTGCCTCACCACTGCCATTTGCATAGCCACTTTGCACCTCTGTAACTCCGGGAATCGACTGCATGAGAGCTTCCATTCCCCAGAAGCATCCACCTGCCAAATAAATCACATTCTCTGTCGTATCCATATACCCACTCTCCTTACCGGACATATCGGATGTCTGCCCGTTTGTTTTTTCTGAATTTCCTGCTGTCTCTTCTTGCTGTGAGGATTCGCGGGTACGATAAACCGAGCAGCCTCCAAGACACAGCACAGAAACCGACAGGACTGCTATGAGCTTTCGAAGCATGTCGCAAACCTCCTGCTTTTGTATCTCTTATATCTATTTCATATCTTGTTCCATGGTCTCATCAATCATTTTCTTAAGCGTATCCATCTGTGTCTCTGCCGTCACAGCTCCAACAATCGGTTCCCCTACAATATTTCCATTACGGTCTATCACATAAGTTGTGGGAAATGCCTCGATTCCCTGTGCAAAGCTTCCAGCCTCGCTATCTTTATCAAAATATACATTCTGGTAAGACACGTCCTTTTCTTCTAACAATTTCTTAGCTTCCGAAATTTCTGTTTCATCGCCTCCCAAAGTAAAAGCATTGATTCCAATGACCATGCCCCCCTTTTCTTCCAGTTCTTTATTTAACGTGTCCAATTCCGTCAGTTCACCTACACACGGTCCGCAGGTCGTAAACCAGAAATTCACAACTGTAACTGCATTGCCTGAAAATAGTTCCTTACTGTTTATCTCATTGCCTTCCAGATCCTTTCCGTCAAAAGCAGGAAACATATCCATCTTCTCCATCTCCTCGCTTTTCCTATCCTTTGCTCCACATGCTGTCAAAGACAACATGATCACCATCGCCATACACACTACCATACTTTTTTTTACTTTCATCATCTTATTGATCCTTTCTTTTAAATAAAGACTGACTCAACCGCCCAGAGCGCCTAAGTAGTGGCTCCTCATCTCTTTCCTGTTTGGTCCCCCAGCTGTAGCAGACAGCTCCGGTAGGACATGCCTGAATACACATTCCACACCGTATACATTCCGTATGGTTGGGTGTCCGCATCACATCCACATCCATTTTACAGGCTCTGGTACACTTTCCGCAGGAAATGCATTTTTCTTTGTCTACCCTCATATGAAACAAAGATAATCGGTTAAACAGGGCATAAAACGCTCCCAAAGGGCAAAACCACTTGCAGAACGGGCGAAAAAACAAAACGCTCATAATGATAACCCCTATCAGGATACCAGCTTTCCATGCGAACAGCTGTCCTAATGCATCACGGATACTCAAATTCGTAAACGCCATAGGAATGGCTCCCTCTAACACTCCCTGGGGACAGAGATATTTACAAAAAAACGGATCTCCCATCCCCACGTCATTGACTGCCAGCGCTGGAAGCAAAAATACCGCAAACAATAAAACCATATATTTCAGATATGACAAATATGACAATCTTCTGGTGGAAAATTTATATGTGGGTATTTTGTAAAGAAATTCCTGAAACCACCCAAAAGGACAGAGGAAACCGCATATAAAACGCCCCAGGATGACTCCCATCAAAATCAGAACCCCCGTAACATAGTAGGAAACATGAAACTTTGAAGATCCTGTCACTGCCTGAATTGCCCCGATGGGGCAGGCCCCGGACGCTGCAGGACAGGAATAACAATTCAGTCCGGGCACACACAGTTTTTTCCCCTCTCCACGATACAGACTTCCTGTAAAAAGATTGGGCAGATGTAGATTTGCCGCCAGTGTCGCTGCTGCCTGAATTCCCCCTCGAAATCGAATCAGAAATCGGCTCACGCTCTGCCATATTTTACCCAATTCCAACACACTCCAAACATAGATTTACTGCCTTACTCCATACCATGTCCATCTCTCCACGCCATATGCCCATCCCGATCATGAAAACTCCCCCAATCAACAGAATGCCTCGAAACACCTGTACTCTTTTTCCTTTCACACATATCCTCCTTCTCTGTTCCTGATGTCATCATACCACATAAAAGTTAAAATTCTTGTTAAAACCAGGAATTTAACAAAAAACTTATCCTCTTCTGCTATAATTAATATACCAGATAAAGCACAAAAAAGGAGGATCTGTCATGCATCTTTTAGTCATTGAAGATGAACGCGCCCTGTGCGATACCATTGTCCGCAGTCTGAAGCGCCTTGCCTACAGCGTGGACTACTGCTATAACGGCAAACAAGCTTTGGAGCTGCTACATACGACCCCATATGATCTGGTTCTTTTGGACTTAAATCTTCCCGGACTGGACGGTATGAGCCTGCTTCAAACCCTGAGAAAAACAGACCGGGAAACCCGGGTACTGATCCTTTCTGCACGCAGTGAAGTATCCGATAAAGTGGCAGGTCTGGATGCCGGCGCAAACGACTATCTGGCTAAGCCCTTTCATCTGGCTGAGCTGGAGGCCCGTATCCGCAGTCTTACTCTGCGACAATTCACCCAGCATGACGTTCTTTTGACCTACGGTTCTTTGACCTTCGATACAAAAGCCCGTGTGGCAGCTGCAAACGGCCAGTCACTGAGCCTTACCCGGAAAGAAACCGGTATTATAGAATATTTGATGCTTCATCAGGGACGTCCGGTCAGCCAGGAAGAACTGCTGGAACATGTCTGGGATAACAGCGTAGATACCTTTAGTAACTCCATCCGAGTTCATATTTGTGCCCTTCGCAAAAAGTTGCGGGCTGCGCTGGGATATGATCCCATACGCAACCGCATCGGCGAAGGATATCTGATGGGAGGTTCAAAGCGATGAAAAAAGTTTCCCTCCAGTGGCGGATCACCTTGATGACTGCACTGCTTATAGGTATTACCTGTATTTTTATGAAACTGCTTTTGTGTTCCTCAGGCATCCATTATATGAATGCTATTGAAGACTTTCTGGATACCTGTATCAATGGCATAGAATCGTCCAGCTCCAACAGCCTTTTTGAATCTGAAAAACAAATGCAAACTTTCATCCAAGAGACCCGGCAAGATTTCTGTATGAGCAACTGGTATCTTACGGCAATAGTCACTCTCTTGTGCAGTGGTCTTGCCTATTTTGTCAGTGGACGGGCACTCAGGCCTCTGCATCGGTTTACTGCCCTTGTTGAGAAAGTACAGTCAAACAATCTTACAAACATGAAGATTGATGAGGATATGCTGCCGGAATTCCGCCATCTAAGTATATCCTTCAATCAAATGCTGGAACGATTAAACCGGGCCTTTGAAACACAGCAGCAATTTACCGGCAATGTGGCCCATGAGCTGCGTACCCCTCTGTCTCTTATGCAGATACAGCTGGAGCTCTTTTCCGCAGAGCATCCGGATGTACTGCCTGAAACCGCAGAATTTCTCCAATTGCTGCAAGAACAGACAGAGCGTCTGACTCAGCTGTCCGAGACCCTTTTGGAAATGAACAGTCTGCAGATGGTGTCTCGCTCGGACTACATTCACCTGGCTCCTTTGATTGAAGAAATTTTTACAGATCTGGCTCCTTTGGCAGATCGACGAGGAATCTCTCTAGACAGAACCGGTGATGGTTCCATGCAAGGAAGCGATCCTTTGATTTACCGACTTCTATTTAATCTGACTGAAAATGCAATCAAATACAATCGCCCGGGAGGTAAGGTTCTTGTTTCCATATCTGTGCGTGAGCAATGCCTTCAGATCCAAATTACAGATACAGGCTACGGCATTCCGGAAGAATACCGCCAGAGTATTTTCCAGCCTTTCTTCCGTGTAGATAAATCTCGAAGCAGAGCATACGGCGGAGTGGGTCTTGGTTTGTCTTTGGTATGGGAAATCGCTTCTCTACATGGCGGAAGTGTAACAGTGTCAAACAGTTCCCCACAGGGAACTACCATATCCGTACAGTTTCCAGTGGCAAAAAATAGAACCGCTCTTATGAACTAATGTCCAAAAGAGCGGTTCCGAAACCATCAGCACCTTCAAATATTCAATACTTATGTCAGCCCATACACGTTTTCTCTTCCCATCTGGCTGACACCAATTCCTTTATAAGAAGAATCACTATCATCTGGCACAACCACAATATTCCAAACACACTTTTCAGGAATAATATAATTTTTCCCAAATATGGAATATGAAACAAATACACTCCAAGGATATCCTCTTGCTTTGTTTCATACATGTCTAGCAAGTCACTTCCTTCCGGGTGAGTTTTATACAAAACCTCTCCTTCTTCACTCTTTTCCAGGTGTGAAAATCTGTGCATGATGGCCATTTCTTCTCCAAATCGATTCGCAAAAAACACAATGATATCATCCTTTTCTATCTTCATATTATCATCGTACGTTTGAACCAACACAAGAGAATTGGTGCCGATCGTCGGTTCCATACTATTTGTAAGAACATAGTAAAACCGATAGGGAAAGATTTCTCTATGGACATCTGGGAAAAAAATATCACAAAAAATGAGAATTAATAATATCCCAACACATGCTATGAAACTGACCTTGCTCAATATCTTTAACATCATTAATGAAGCAAGGATTCTGTTAGCTTAATGTCGCTGTTACTTTCACTGTACATGTATTAGAATTCTTTTTCATTTTCTCAAGTCCACTTTCTGTAAACGTAATGGTATAATTGTATTCCTCCATTCCATCGGTCACACTGCTGTCTGTTTTTCCTGACACCCCGTCTCCCGAAAATACAATGGAATAGTCGGTGGTTTCTTCCAGTTTTTCTGAAGCTTCGATGGACTCCAGCAAGGTCAGTTTTTTTGCGATACCGTCCTCATTATCCACATCAAACTTCACCGTACCAGACGCCGTTACCATAGATGGATTTAAGGTATTCGCATCAGCCGATATATTTTGTTCAGATGTACTGTCAGATACCGTAACCGGATTACGCATGGTAACTGTATTTCCTCTGCTGTCAGTGGTTACCGTATCCCAGATTGCATAAGTGGCAACCGAAGATACCAGCATCATAGACACAGTTAAAATTGATAATATTTTTGTTCTTTGCATTTTTGATAACCTCCTTGTTTATTGGGGGTATCTTATCATGCCTCCTGCTACAGTACAAATACGTATTTGTATATGCCGGTCATAACCCAATGGTTATGACCCATCTAGTCCATAACTGTTTTTGAAAAGATCTATAAACTTTTTTGCTGCTGAAGAAAAGGATATGATCTCTTTTTTTACAATCATTAAATGCACTTTATAATTTAAAAAAGAACATCGTATACTTTGAATCCCCATTTTTTCCAGTTCAGATATCTGCCATTTGTTTCCAATCATAAAGGCATTATTATTTTTGACCATATTCAAATAAGAATGATAATGATTGACCACAATACACCTATGTGCAAATATATCCGGATCTTCTTCCTTAAGCTTTTCATTGCCAAATCCCGAATATTCCTCTGTTTTCAATCGAACAAACGGAAACTGCATCAAACTTTCAATACTTAATTCCTTCTGATTCGCCAATACATGATTGTTATGCAAATGATAATACTGATACCCTTCATCAAGCTCGATACATTCTAATCCCTTGCGAACAGAAATACCTGCCAAAAGTGTTTTCTGAAAATCATCAACTACAACAATTGCGAATTCTGATATATCCTCTTCTACATGATGAATACATTTATCAATTGTGGTTTCATAAAAATCAATCTCATTTCTGACAGCATGGGTTGTCGAAACATAATCTAAAAAAAGACTGTCTTTCACGATAAGATTTCCAACTGAAAAAGACAGTTTGGCACTGTCTTTTTCTATCCTTTCTTCCTGTTCCAGGTTCTCCAGCTGGTCTATCTGATGCAGAATCGACTGGGCAAGCAAATAGACTTTCTGCCCATATGGTGTTAACTCTAATCCGCTATTATATCTGATAAAAACCTGGTTCTTCATTCTCGCCTCAAAATCCGCGACAACTTTGCTTAGATATGGCTGAGAAACAAATAATTTTTTTGCCGCCTTGGTAATCGAACGACAATCTGCAATCTCTACGATATATCTTAGCTGTTGAAGGTTCATTTTCCCTCCTGAAATCCGTTGGCAACCAACGATATTTACTTCAATTATCGCCAAACAGATCGCCAACTATACAGCCGTCTCCAGTAAAATATATGTTCATCCCATCATCGTGGTCATCTGGTTTAGAACTTATGCGTCCTTAGTCATTTTTTTCAAAGACTTAAATACACCAGCTACCATCACCACCGCTACCAGGATGGTGATTACATCGGCCACCGGTGCAGAATACAACGGCCCCATAACACCAGGCTCTACCAAATTGGGCAACAGTATGATCATAGGAACGCACAAAATAAAATCTCTCAGTAAAGAAAGTACCAAGGACTGAATCGGCTTTCCCAGAGACTGCAGGAAAATGCTAATGGCCTTATGGACACAGCACAGTAAAATGGTGGAAAGGTAAATGCGGAAAGTATATTCAGCAAACTGGTTGTAAAGTCCACTTTCACTGCCGAACAATGAAATAATAGGAATCGGGAAGAGCTGGAAAGCCAGTGTCGAAATAACACCAATGATCATTTCCGCCAACATCATGGTTTTAAAAATAGACCGGATCCGCTTTCCATGTCCTGCTCCGTAATTATATCCCACAATAGGCTGGCAACCGGCAGCAATTCCCACCACAAAGGCAATCACGATCTGGAAAACCTTCATAACAATTCCTACCACTGTCATAGGAATATCTGCGCCATACTCTGACATAGCTCCATATTTGACCAGAGTCGTATTCATAACACCCATAATGATTACGATAGACACCTGGGTTAGAAAACTACTGATTCCAAGGGGCAAAAAACGCTTGATAAGATTGCCTGTCAACCGAAAACTGCTCTTTTTAAGACAGAAGGAATGGGCCCGTGTCAGATAGATAATGCCCAAAATAGCAGAAACAATTTGTCCGGCAATGGTAGCAATGGCTGCACCAGTCACTCCCCATCCCAGCACAAAAATGGCAATCGGATCAAGAATTACATTCATGATACATCCGATCAGAGTAGACACCATGGCAAACTGCGGACTCCCATCCGCACGAATGATAGAATTGATGCCATTGGTCAGAATATAAAAAGGACTTCCAATGATGATGACATTAAAATAGTCGATAGCATAAGGCAGATTGTTTTCTGTTGCACCAAATGCAGCCAAAATAGCATCTCTGCAAAGAGCAAAAAACACCACCAGCACAATGCTGCATAATATCAGTAAGGTAATGGCATTTCCTACGCTGCGGTGAGAGCTTTCGGCATCCTTTCTCCCCTGGCAGATACTTAGGAACGCGGCACAACCATCGCCAATCATCAGGGCAATAGCCAAGGCAATAACCGTAATAGGAAACACTACATTTGTGGCGCCGTTCCCCAGATATCCCACACCCCAGCCAATGAAAATCTGATCCACGATATTATATAGGGATGAGACCAAAAGAGAAAGTATGCAAGGTGCTGCAAATTTTAACATAAGCGATCCAATTGGCGCTTCTGCAAGATAGTGATTTGATGTTTGTTCCATATTTTAACCTCCAAAAAAGTGGTAACGTACAAGCGAAGTTTTCACCTGTCGTTACCACTGATATTATTATGATTTATTTGAGTATAGCATAAATTTTCTTTCTTATGTAATAGTGGAATTCTCCCAATCATTTCACTATAATTCTTTCAATTGTTGTAAAAAATTATGCTATATCTGCGGTTTGGACAACAAACAAACCGTCTCCACATGTACGGTATGGGGAAACATGTCCACCGCCCGTACTTTACAAATCTCGTATCCTTGTTCTCTTAACTCTTTTACATCCCTTGCCAACGTAGCCGAATCACAGCTGACATACACAATCCTGTCCGGCTCCATCCTGACCATGGTATCCAAAACGGCTTTCTCACATCCTTTTCTAGGAGGATCCACCACAATTACATCGGCCTTAATTCCGTTTTCCTCATACATTTCCGGCAGTACTTCCTCTGCTTTTCCTACATAAAAAGCAGCATTTCTTGTACCATTCAACGCTGCATTTTGTTTCGCGTCTTCAATAGCCTGAGGAACAATCTCTACGCCATATACCTGCTTTGCCTTTTGTGCAAGAAATAGGGAAATCGTTCCGATTCCACAATAAAGATCCCAAACCGTTTCTTCCCCTGTAAGCCCTGCATATTGGAGGGCTGTGCTATAGAGCTCTTCTGTCTGCACCGGATTCACCTGATAAAAAGACAAAGGTGAAATCTGATATTTTATGTCCCCGATCTTGTCCGTAATATATTCTTTTCCGTAGATCCAAAGCATCTGTCGTCCCATGATCACATTGGTTTTTTCTGAATTAATATTGCAAGAAATGCTGGACATCCCCGGAATCTCTAACAGTTTTTCCACCAGAACCTCCGCATGGGGCAGCTTTCTTCCGTTTATAATCAGACAAACCATCAATTCTCCTGTAGAAAATGCCTTGCGGATCAAAACATGTCGCACCAGACCACTATGATTTTCTTCATCATATGGCTCAATGGCAAATTTCTCCATAAACCCCAGAACTACCTGAAGAATTTTCTGGTTCTCTTCTACTCCCAGGGCGCAGTCCAACTCCGGTACCTGGATAATGCTGTGCGTCCTTCCCGCAAAAAAACCAGCCGTCAAGTTTCCCTCTTTGTCCCTGCCAATAGGAAACTGGGCTTTATTTCGATAGCGAAACGGATGATTCATCCCACAGATGGGTTCCATAGCAGCGTCCAGCACCTCCTTGGGAACACCTCCCAGCCGGACCAGATTGTTGCGTACTTTACGGTTCTTAAATTCCAGCTGTGCTCCATAATCCATCTCCTGAATCTGGCATCCCCCACATCTTCTTGCCTGCGGGCATCTGGCAGGAACGCGCAGCTTTGAAGGCGAAATAATATGCATAAGCTTTGCATATCCATAATTCTTTTTCCCCTTCATTACCTTCCCCTCAACCACATCACCAATAACCGCATCCTTAATGAATAACGTATATCCATCTACCTTCCCAATTCCCTCCCCGCTGGTTCCGATATCCTCGATTTTCACCTGTACAATATCATTTTTTTGCATAAATATACCTCATTTTCCCATTTAGGTACACCCTAAAAGTCAATTTAGGACGTAGTACTTTTGCATTTTACTACGTCCTCTTTCACATTTACAGCTGCGTCTTGCGCAGGTTCGTCTCGAACAGCCGGTTGTACCCCAGCCAGTCGTTGCTCTGTTTTTCTTTAAATATTTCTGTAAGCGTCTGCATCTTTGCATCGGTGCAGTCCGCGAAATTCAGCGCCATGGCTTCGGCCAAAGCGGGTTTCTTCGGAGAGCCGTACTCCAATTCTCCGTGATGCGCCACGATACAGTGCTTTAGTTCGCTTGCCAGGCGCGGAGGAAAATCTGGTATGCTTCGGATCGCCTCATCCATCATCTCTACACCGATAACAATATGTCCAAGGAGTTGCCCGTCGTCGGTATAATCGTTATCTGGAAAGGCGGAAAGCTCCTTCGTTTTTCCGATATCATGGCAAATGGCCGCCGCATACAAAAGATCCTTTTTCAAGATCGGGTACGCACCCACCATATATTCGCAAAATTTCACCACGCTTAAGGTGTGCTCCAGAAGCCCTCCGGAAAAGCCATGATGTACACTTTTGGCCGCCGAATGACCCCGGAATGTCTTGATAAATGCTTCGTCTTTTACGAAATAATATTCTAATGCCTGCCTAAGATAAACGTTCCCAATCTGTCCGATATATCTTAGAAGTTCTTGGAACATCTTGTCTTTATCCTTCTCTGTGGTCGGCATGTAGTCTGCCGGATTATATTCCTCTTCAGAGACCTTTCGGATCTGCTTGATATTCATCTGCAGATTATTGTTATAGCTGATAATGTCTCCGTATACTTCGATAAAATCCTTCTCTTCATAATCTGCGATGCCTCCGGAATTCGGATCCCAAACCTTCCCATCCAAAGTACCAGTCTTATCTTGAAGAATCAGGTTGTCATAAGGTTTCCCGTTCCGGGTCTCAGCTGAACGCTTCCCCTTGCACAAATATATATTTCGAATGGTTTCTCCCTCTCTGAGAGTGTTAATATATCTCATATGTCTGCCTCTTTCTATTCTTATTCTCTGCTGCCCACCGTCACGGAAAACGTGATGTCTACATATCCGCCGGAGCCGCGCCTTTGGCCTTCCACCCTAACCTCGCCTCCGCTTTTTTGTTCCATCAGCACATCATGATAGGCTGACAGGGATGTCACCTTTTCACCGTCTATACTGGTTATGATATCTCCCGCCTGGATGCCTGCCATCATGGCCGGAGACTCCGCATCCACTTCCTTTACATATACGCCCTGGGGAATCCCCTGCTCCATAATCTCTTCTGTCACATCAATCCCCCGGATTCCGATATAAGGAATAGCCTCGCCATTTGACAGGTTTTCAATAATGGCCTTAATATCTGTAATCCCATATCCGGTTACCAGATTCATGCTGTCCTCTTCTGAAACCGTCTGATCGATGATTCCCACCACTTCTCCGTCCAGATTCACCATCACTCCTGTACCTTCGGCTGATGCGGCAATATCAGTACAAATTAAGCGGTATTCCCCATCCGCCTCTTCCATAAAATTTCGGGCAGAGGAAACCGTCCCAAAGCCGATGCCGCCCTCATACCCAAATTGTTTTCCAATCACAATCACCGGTGTCCCCTTGGAGATCGTATTCGAACTTCCAAGCTTCGCCGTGAGAATCTGTCCCCATGTAGACTGTTCAATCTCAGCACGGTTCACTGCATAAATGCCAAACCCCAGATTTCCGTCCTTTTTTTTCAAAGAAGCCCCATATGTGCTCCCATCGTAAAAGGTTACCTGAATCTTTTCTGCATCTGCCAGCACAGACGTCTTCCCAAAAATCAAAAGCTCCTGTCCATTATCTGCTATAATCAGTCCGGTCACACTGTTTTTCGAATCATAGGTCTCATTCATCCAGTCCTGATTACCGCCGACTCCCGTAATCTCTACGACTGCCCGGCTGGCCTCCAGCGCTGTCGATGTCATAGACTGCTGCATCTGCCGAAAGCTTTCCGCATCTAGCGTCTGAACCGTCTGCTGCTCTTCTTGTGAGTCTTCTTCGTTAGTTTCTTCTTCCTCCTCAGGAATAGTCACTTTCTCAGGACTGCCTTCAAACATTTTTTCCATCAAAGGTTTTACCGCATAAAAACCAAAGCAGGCTATGATTCCAAACGCCAGTCCCAGACAAAGGACTCTTAAAAGATCCTTTTTAATCTTCTGTACGACGCCGCCTGCCTCATCTTTGATCGTTTCCTGAAGGAAGGAATACTCCTCAGGATCCTCCACCTCTTCTGGATTCTGAAAGTCCTGCTCCTTTTCGGAAATTTCCTGCTCTTTTCGTGGATCTTTCTGCTCTTCCATCGACGCATCCATCTCCTTTACAGTCCTTTTAATAGTATACATGATGGCGTTCAAATGTTCAATATTTATCCTTTCCTTTATAGGATAAATAGGGTAGAATAAGGGATAGGTGAAGCATATGAATCAAAAATCTTTAACAAAATTAGAATACAATAAAATCATAGAATTACTGGCAGACAAGGCTTCTTCCTTCGGCGGACAGAGCCGCTGCCGAAAGCTAAAGCCCATGACAGATCTCTGTGCGGTCAGGCAGGCTCAGGAAGAAACCGCTGCCGCATTTACCCGTATCGTGAAAAAAGGGCATCCATCCTTTGGAAACGTCCACCCCATCAATGATTCTCTCAAAAGACTGGAGATCGGAGGGACGCTGGGAAGTGGCGAACTGCTGCGGATCTGCAAGGTTCTGGAAAATGCGGCGCAAATAAAAGCATACGGGCGCCAAGACCACAATGACGACGTGGAGGATTGTCTGGATCCGCTGTTTTCACAGCTGGAACCATTGACTCCGCTCAGCAGCGAGATCCGCCGCTGCATCATCGAAGAAGACGAGATCAGCGATGCTGCCAGCAGCACGCTCTTAAAAATCCGCCGTTCCATGAACCAGATCAACGACAAGGTCCACTCGACACTGTCTTCGCTGGTAAACGGATCTTTGCGCTCTTATCTGCAGGATCCCATCATCACCATGCGGGGCGACCGCTACTGCGTCCCGGTAAAGGCCGAATACCGCAGCCAGGTCTCCGGGCTGATCCACGACCAATCCGCCACCGGATCCACGCTTTTTGTCGAACCAATGGCCGTCGTAAAGCTGAACAACGACTTAAAAGAACTCTATGCCAAAGAACAAGAAGAAATCCAGGTAATTTTGTCACGCTTAAGTGCAGATGCTGCAAAAGATACCTCCGCTATCCGTACAGACTATTCCGTCCTGACCGATCTGGACTTTATCTTTGCCAAAGGAGCCCTTGCCCTGGAGCAAAACGCCTCCATGCCTTTGTTTAACACCGAAGGCAGGATCCATATCCGGGAAGGCCGGCATCCTCTTCTTGATAAACGAAGGGTCGTTCCTATTACTGTCATGCTGGGCGAAAACTTTGATCTTCTAATCGTGACCGGTCCTAATACCGGAGGGAAAACCGTTTCCTTAAAGACCGTGGGGCTGTTCACTTTGATGGGCCAGTCCGGTCTGCATATTCCGGCACTGGATCGTTCAGAACTGTCCATTTTCACTCAGGTATATGCAGATATCGGAGATGAGCAAAGTATTGAACAAAGTCTTAGTACCTTCTCTTCTCATATGACCAATATTGTCTCTTTCTTAAAACACGTAGATGAAAAGTCACTGGTGCTGTTCGATGAACTGGGTGCCGGAACCGACCCCACAGAAGGAGCCGCCCTTGCCATCTCGATCTTAAACTATCTGCACCAAAGAGGAATCCGCACCATGGCCACCACCCACTATAGCGAGCTGAAAGTCTACGCCCTCTCTACGCCCGGCGTGGAAAATGCCTGCTGCGAATTCGATGTGGAAAGCCTTCGGCCTACCTATCATCTGTTGATTGGTATTCCCGGGAAGAGCAACGCCTTTGCCATCGCCGGAAAACTGGGCCTCCCCAGCCATATCATTGAAGACGCACGTGCCCGTCTTTCTGAACAGGATGAGTCCTTTGAAGATCTCTTGACAGATCTGGAGACCAGCAGGCGCACAATCGAGAAGGAACAGGCGGAAATTGCCGCCTACAGGCGGGAATTAGAACGACTAAAAAAGGAAATCGGTGATAAAAAACAAAAACTGGAGGCCCAGCGCGACCGCATCATAAGCGAGGCAAATGAAAAAGCCCGCAGCATTCTGGAAGACGCCAAGGAAACTGCCGATGAGACGATCCGGGCATTCCACAAATTTGGCAAAGAAAATATTTCCGCGTCGGAAATGGAAAAAGAAAGGGCACGTCTCCGTAAGAAAATTGATACTGTCAGTTCCCATACAAAGCTGGGTACAGATAAGCCGAAGAAGCAGCATAAACCAAGTGACTTTAAGCTGGGCGAATCAGTCAAAGTATTAAGCATGAACCTGACCGGCACCGTCACCTCCCTTCCCGATTCTAAGGGCAATGTAACCGTACAGATGGGCATTTTACGCTCCCAGGTCAACATCTCGGATCTGGAGATTATTCAGGAGGCTCCTTCTTATACCGCAAAAGGCATGCACCGTACCAGCAAGGGCAAGATGAAAATGGGGAAATCTTTTTCCGTAAGTCCTGAGATCAACCTTCTGGGCAAAACGGTGGACGAGGCTGTAGCCGCGCTGGATAAATATCTGGACGATGCCACACTGGCGCACCTGTCCAGCGTCCGGATTGTACACGGGAAAGGAACCGGTGCCCTTCGGGCCGGCATCCATAATTATCTAAGAAGGCAGAAACATGTCCGGTCATTCCGTCTAGGAGCCTTCGGTGAAGGCGACGCCGGAGTGACCATCGCAGAATTGAAATAGACTATGACATCCAAAGGAGGCCCCTATGGTAAACAAACAGAAAATACTGATCGTAGACGACGACGAAAATATTGCAGAGCTGATTTCCCTCTATCTCACCAAAGAATGCTTTGAGACTTTGATGGTACATGACGGGGAAAAAGCTCTGATCGCTTTTGATTCCTATCATCCAGACCTGATCCTCTTAGATCTGATGCTCCCGGGAATCGACGGCTACCAGGTCTGCCGGGAAATCCGCGCAAAATCTAATGTTCCCATTATCATGCTCTCTGCTAAAGGGGAAGTCTTCGACAAAGTACTGGGACTAGAACTGGGTGCCGACGACTATATTATGAAACCCTTTGACTCCAAAGAAATGGTTGCCCGCGTGCGGGCAGTCCTGCGCCGCTACCAGGCAATTCCAAAAGCAGAAAATGATGCGCAAAGCAAGGGGAAATGTGTATCCTACCCAGGTATCACCATTAATCTCACCAATTATTCCGTCGTCGTGGACAATCAGACGGTAGATATGCCGCCAAAAGAACTGGAACTTTTATATTTCCTGGCCGCCTCACCCAACCAGGTGTTTACAAGAGAACAGCTCCTGGATCAGATCTGGGGCTATGAATACATCGGGGACACCCGCACCGTAGACGTACATATCAAACGACTCCGGGAAAAGATCAAAGACCATGATTCCTGGAGTTTAAGCACCGTCTGGGGCATCGGGTATAAATTTGAAGTCAAATCTTAAATAGCAGAGGGAATTCCATGCGCAGCACACTTTATCTGAAATTCATCATTCTATATATCATATTTGGTTTCCTAAGTCTCTTTACCGTGGCTACTTTGACTACCGGACTGACGAAACAGCCTCTTCAGCGATATGTCGCCACCAACATATATCAGGAGGCCAGCTTGGTGGCCAGTGATTATCTGCCACAGTATTTTTCCAACCGCCTGTCTATTTCTGACATCGATCTTCAACTTTCAGGAATAGAAACTCAATTGGATGCTGCTGTATGGTTTCTTTCCCAGGACGGACAGGTGCTCGCTTGTGCACAGTCAGACGGCTATCCTGCAGCTCCAGAAAGCATTGCCGACTTTGATCCGGCAGAGACTGGAAGTGCACAATATCAGATCGGGAATTATCACTCATATTTTAAGGAAGATGTCATCACGGTTATTGCGCCCGTCGTATATGGCTACTCTCCTCACGGCTATCTGATGATCCACAAATATGTATCTGACATCCACAAGCTCCAGACTCTTTTGCTGCGCGCAGTCTATATTACGCTAGTGGTAATTTTTCTGTTGTCCTTTGTCATCCTCCTTGGCTTTCAGTTCTTTGTCTACCGGCCTTTGCGCAAGATTACTGAGGCGGCCACTCAGTATGCCTCCGGCAATCTGGACTATGAAATCCCGGTCACCACTGAAGACGAGATGGGTTATCTTTCAGCATCTTTGAACTACATGTCATCCCAGCTCCGGGACATTGAAGACTATCAGAAAAAATTCGTTGCCAATGTCTCTCACGACTTCCGCTCTCCGCTGACCTCCATCAAGGGATATGTGGAGGCCATGGCAGACGGCACTATTCCGCCAGAAATGCAGGAAAAATATTTAAAGATCATTCTGTTTGAAACGGAACGCCTGACAGATCTGACTCAGGATCTTCTGACCTTGAACGAATTTGACAATAAAAATATCCTCCTGAACCGTGAAAAATTTGATATTCATGAAGTCATAAAAAATACAGCTGCCTCTTTTGAAGGCACCTGTACTCAGAAAAAAATATCGATTGAACTGCTGTTAGCTACCAAGCATCTGCAGGTCTATGCCGACAAGCGCAAGATCCATCAGGTTCTCTATAATCTGCTGGACAATGCTATCAAATTCAGCGACCCAGAGTCTACGGTCACCATCGAAACCACAGAGCGGGGCGAAAAGGTCTATATCTCCGTAAAAGACTATGGAATCGGCATTCCCCGCAATGCACTGAATAAGATCTGGGAACGCTTCTACAAAACGGATCTTTCCCGCGGAAAGGATAAAAAAGGCACCGGCCTGGGGCTTGCAATTGTAAAAGAAGCCATCCAGGCACACGGTGAAAACATCAATGTGGTCAGCACAGAAGGCGTCGGCACAGAGTTTATTTTCTCCCTTCCCAAAAGCAGTGATTCATTCTAATACAGGATCTGCTGCACTTCTTCTGTCTCCAGATTTTCTGCATCCACCCACAGATACCCTGTATCGACCACAGCTTCATTCCCCTGGGAAAGGGCTGCTCTGGCAGCTGCAACGACAGAAGCATATCCCATGCCATATGGATTCTGGACAATCAGACCACTGATCTGACCTTCGGACAGTGCCTTAAGCTCTTCTTCTTCCCCATCAAACCCTACGATCACAGGCTCTGTATCCATGGCATCCACCAGATCTAATGCAACTGACATTGCATCAGAACTGACTGCAAAGATTCCTGTAATATCCGGGTACTGAGCGTGAATCGTTTCTATCGGATCTGTATCAGAATCAGACGCATCCATCTGATCCAGGTACCATGTTCCTGCAACAGTAATTCCCGAATGCTGATTCTGCATTTCATCCCGGAATGCACTCTCTCTTGTGATTTCCGCCTTAGCTTTAGAATTATCCACCAGAATCAGCACTTTCCCTGTCTCTTCCATATCTTCTGCCATCTTGGAAGCTGCCTCTCTTGCAGATGCGTCATTGTCTGTCGAAACAGTAGACATCAATCCCTGGTAATCACTGCCCGAATCAAACGCCACTACCGGGATTCCGTTTTCTGACGCCAGATCAAACTGCACTTCACAGGCTGCGGCATCCGAAAGGGCAATTCCCACAGCAACCGGATAGCGGGCCAGTTCCTCATCCAGAATGTTGACCTGTTCATCTACATTATCCGGCGTATCTGCTGCATTATATGTGGCTTTTATCTTATCGCTTCCCTCATATCCCAGTGCTGTGTTCATATCTTCCACAGCCTGGTTCATCCCCTTCTTTATTTCCTCCCAGTATGCGCCGCTCCCAGATCTTCCCAGAATAGAAATATAGGATCCCGGCTCCAGATCAAGACCATTCACATTATTATAGGCATTGGGCTGTATCATATTCAGTTTCGCCTGTTCTGCGGTCACCTCTGGCACTTCTGCGGTCACTTGTCCCCCTGTATATTCTTCCCGGGCCGCACATCCTCCAAGGACAGCCGTCAGCAACAGCACCGCCACTACTTTTCTATATCTGTTTCTCATGTTTTTCACTCCTGTCCCAACATGTCATACACTGTAACATCAAACACTATACACCAATTTTACGAAAAAGTGTTTAAAATTTTTCTTAAATTTTCATTCTTGGATTTAATTTCGTACATACCAGTTATTTTAAGCTCCGCTCTTGTATATTTTTTCCGTTTGTATTATGATAGGGATAAACAAAAAAAGACAGGCTCTATGCCTGTCAGTATCATAAAAGGAGGGTACATATCATGGCACATGTAATTAGTGATGAGTGCGTAAGCTGCGGCGCTTGCGAAGCTGAATGTCCAGTTGGAGCAATCTCCCAGGGCGCAGAACATTATGAAATCGATGCGGATGCCTGTGTTGACTGCGGCGCTTGTGCTGCTCAGTGTCCAACAGGAGCTATCTCCGAGGGCTAATCCATATCAGATATGTTTCAAAAAAGAGACTGTTACGCAAATGCATCTTCTGCATTGTGTGGCAGTCTCTTTTTTATCTGTCCGACGGGTTTCCCCTTTTTCCGCGGAAAAAGTATGCTATGATGAAAACGCCTGAAGAAACAGATCTATTAATAAGGGGGTATTGACAGATGAGTAATCATGCATTAGATCAGTTGAAACGAGAAACAAAAGACGATGAACGCCTCTATGGATGTATCAAAGAATTGTATGAGCAGGGGGTTCCTTTCGCCGAACTAAAAGCTCTGATTCCTGATATCCGAAGAACCAGGGAGCAGCTCTATATCAAGCGAATGCTGGAAAATAACAATGAAGTTCTCCTCTCCATGTTCAGCAAAGAGATGTCCTTCCTTCTAGATGCCAAAGAAAGGCAACAGGAAGAAGAATTCAAAAAATTGGACCAGCTCATCCGCCAGCAGCAATCCTATCGGAAGTCTGCCGCAGAGTCTGGTCCCATTTCCAGGCTGAAAAAGTTAATCCTGCCTGCTTAAATTTGCAAACTTTGTATATTCACCCAACCAGGCCAGATGAACGGTCCCTACAGGACCGTTTCTTTGTTTTGCAATAATGATCTCGGCCTGTTTTTTATATTCGGAATCCTTATTATAGTATTCATCTCTGTAAATAAACATCACCACGTCCGCATCCTGCTCGATAGCTCCGGACTCTCTTAAGTCTGACAGCATCGGGCGCTTGTCCGGACGGCTCTCCACGGCACGAGACAGCTGTGACAGCGCAATCAACGGTACGTTCAGTTCCCTTGCCAGCCCTTTTAAGGATCTGGAGATCTCAGAGATCTCCTGCTGTCTGGACTCAGAACTTCTGCCAACGCTTCCTGTCATCAATTGTAGGTAGTCGATGATAATCAGATCCAGATCATTTTCCAGCTTATATTTCCGGCACTTAGAACGAAGCTCCGACACCGAAATTCCCGGCGTGTCGTCAATGATCAACTTCGATTGTCCAATAATCCCGGCGCCTTCGATCAGCTTCTCCCAGTCAGAGTCCTTCATATTGCCTGTACGAAGTGCCTGGGCATCCACCTGTGATTCCAGAGAAAACAGTCGGTTCACCAACTGTTCTTTTGACATCTCCAGACTAAAGATCGCCACGCTCTTCTCCTTTTTAAATGCCACATACTGGGCAATGTTCAACACGAATGCCGTTTTTCCCATAGATGGTCTGGCCGCCACCAGGATCAGATCCGACGGCTGGAGTCCCGACAATTTATAGTCCAGATCAATAAAGCCTGTGGGAATCCCTGTTACAGTCCCCTTACTCTTGGAGGCTTTTTCAATCCGGTCCAGTGCATTTAACACCACTTCTTTGATGGGTACATATTCCCCGGTATTCCTCCGCTGCAACAGCTCAAACACCGACTTTTCTGTCTTCTCCAGCACTTCCTCCAGGGGCTCTTTTCCAGCATAGCAGATGTTTTCAATCTCTTCGTTCAATTTGATCAGCCGGCGCATCATAGCCTTATCTGCAACAATCTGGGCATAATACCTCACGTTAGCAGACGTGGGCACTGCTGTGACCAAATCCCGGACAAATTCCAGACTTGCAATCTCCGACGGAACATCCTTCTGTCTTAGCCGTTCCTGAAGTGTAATCAGATCCACCGGTTTTCCCTCATTAAACAACTCCACCATGGAATCGAAGATCATTCCATAAGCACTCTGATAAAAATCACTGCCACTGATCATTTCTGACGCGGCAGTGATCGCATCCTTATCCATCAGCATTGCACCGACGACGGACTGTTCTGCTTCTATACTATGGGGCATCACTCTTTTGATGAGTGCTTCTTCCATCTATTCTTCCTCCTATGCCTCCTCAGCCACCAAAACCTTCAGCTCAGCCGTTACCTTTGGATGAAGCTTGATCGGTACAATATGGGTTCCCGGAACCTTGATCGCATCTTTTAGCTGGACCTTTTTCTTGTCAATCTCCAGCCCCATCTGCTTCTTCGTCTCTTCCGCAATTTCCTTGGAGGAAACAGATCCAAATGCCTTTCCTCCTTCTCCCATCTTAATAGACACCTTGATCTGCCCGGCTTCGATCTTCTTTCCAAGCTCCTTGGCCGCCTCATAATGTTCCTTGGCCACCTTGTCATCGTTTGCCTTTTTTAGCTTCAAATCATTTAGATTTTTACTATTAGCCTCTAAACCTTTCTTTTTCTTAAGGATAAAGTTTCTCGCATATCCGTCGCTGACTTCTACGATCTCTCCCTTTTTTCCCAGTGATTTTATATCTTCTGTCAAAATAACTTTCATGATTAAATATCTCCTCCTTCTATCATTTCATCCAGCACACGCTTTAAGTCTGCAATCGCAGCCTTCATGTCTGTATGGTCAAACTGAGCGCCGGATGCATTCATATGGCCGCCGCCTCCGAAACGTTCCATGATGATCTGCACATTAACCTCATCAATAGACCGGGCGCTGATATAAATTCTTCCATTATATTCAGTCAGCACAAAAGAAGCCTTGATTCCATTGATATCCAACAGCTCATCGGCCGCCTGGGCACCAATAATAGTGGGACTTTCAATCGTCAGATTCTGTCCCGTGGCGATTGCAAATTTTTCATGGAAAACTTCCGCATTACTGATAATCTCCGCCTTTGCCCGGTACGCATCCATATCATCGCGAAGCATCTTACGCACCAGCGTAATATCAGCCCCGCATCTTCTTAAAAATGCTGCCGCCTCAAAGGTACGCACGCCTGTCCGGTTTACAAAATTATTGGTATCAATCATGATTCCCGCATACAGACTGCTTGCCTCCAGCTTCGGAATCTTAATATCATCGACAATATACTGAAGAACCTCTGATACCATCTCACAAGACGAAGATGCATAGGGCTCAATATAAGACAACAGTGCGTTGTCGATATTGTCACTGCTCTGTCTGTGATGATCCAGTACCACGATCGTCTTCGTTTTCTTCAGCAGTTCCTCACACTCTGTCATCTGCGGACGGTTGGTGTCCACGACAATCACCATAGATTCTTCATCCACCATAGGGATAGCCTCCGCCGAAGTCAAAAACAGGTCATCCGGATAAGCCGGATCCTTCTCATAACATTCATAGAGCGGGCGAAGAGACGCAGAGATCTCATTAATCACGATATGTGCGTTCTTCTCCAAAGCTGCAGCCGCACGGTAAATCCCAATTGCTGCACCAAATGCATCCACATCCGTCAGCTTATGCCCCATAACAAATATTTTGTCCTTTACGGTGATAAACTCCCGAAGTGCCTCTGCTTTAACCCTTGCCTTCACACGGGTATTTTTAGACGTCTGCTCCCGTTTCCCCCCAAAATAAGTAATGCCTCCACAGTCTTTAATTACAGCCTGGTCGCCGCCGCGGGCAAGTGCAAGATCAATGGCCACTCTGGCATAATTATAACTCTGTGCATAAGAAACGGAACTTAAACCAAGTCCAATACTCAAGGTGGCCGGAATGCCGTTCCCGATATTGACAGACTTCACATCCTCAAGCAGTGAGAACTTATCCTCTTCCAGCTGCTTGAAATACTGCTTCTTAATCACGATGAAGTACTTATCATTCTCCATCTTTTTCACGATTCCGTCTACCTTTGCAATATACTGGTTAATCTTCCTGTCCACCAGGGCCATCAAAAGTGACTGGCGCACTTCTTCTACGCTGTCCACCACTTCATCATAATTATCAATATAAATCAGCCCCGCCACCAGACGCTGCTCCTCATTCTCCCGGATATACCTGTTTAGTTCCGTCACATCCTGAAGATAGACAGCGATAAAATACTCTCTTTCTTCTGGCATCTGTAGAAGCTGTTCTGTCTCACTGAATCCCTGTACAGACACTCTGCGCAGCTCTGCCCGGTACTCCTTCTCATCACAGTAGACATCCATCTCAACGATATCTCCCTCGCGTTTCGGGAAAATACTGACATTCAGTTCTGGAATATACTTACTGATATAGGCGTCTCCCTTGGGCTTCCCTCCCAGCACTCGTTCGAACTGGGCGTTCATCCACACGGCCTTGCCGTCATCCAACAAAATAGCATAGGGAATCGCCAACTCTTTTAACAGGACATTCTGAACAATGCCATACTGCGCGGCAAATTCTACCAGATCCTTTAAGAT
The DNA here is from genome assembly GCA_019424135.1 of Lachnospiraceae bacterium. Lineage (GTDB taxonomy): Bacteria > Bacillota > Clostridia > Lachnospirales > Lachnospiraceae > Merdimonas. The sequence goes on along the minus strand of JAHYZZ010000010.1, from coordinate 9,415 downwards.
AATGGACTTACTGTAGATGTACAGATATCCGACCATAAAGATATAAATGATGACAAATACCAGCATCAGAATTCCCGCACGCCGGTCCATCCGGTAAATCCAGATATTCAGCACCGCAAGCAGCACCGCCATCACGGCTGGAAGCTGCATATACAGCCGCAGCTGACCTTTTAAACGAACCTTTTCTTTTTGTTTTTCTGACATAGTTTCATCCTCCGGCTCATACCTATGCATGATTATACCACTTTTCAGTATAAAAGAAAAGACGGCATTTTTTGCTGAAAAGCGCCGTCTTTTCTCTATTTTCTGTCTCTTTTTATGCCTCATTATAACCATTTGGATTCTGGGACTGCCATCTCCAGGTATCCTCACACATCTCATCCAGCCCTCGCTCTGCCTTCCAGCCAAGTACCTTCAGCGCTTTGGACGGATCCGCATAACACATATCGATATCGCCGGCACGTCTCGGCTTGATCTCGTATGGGATTTCTTTTCCGCATGCCTTGGAGAAGGCCTTTACCATATCCAGAACAGAATAACCCGTACCTGTTCCTAAATTAATCACATCCAACCCAGGATTGGTAAAGATATAGTTGATGGCCTTTACATGTCCAATTGCCAGGTCTACTACATGAATATAATCTCTTACGCCTGTTCCATCCGGAGTATTGTAATCATTGCCAAATACCCCCAGTTTTTCAAGCTTTCCTACTGCCACCTGCGAAATATATGGCATCAGATTGTTCGGGATTCCCTTCGGGTCCTCTCCGATCCGTCCACTCTTATGTGCTCCTACCGGATTGAAGTAACGAAGCAGGATTACATTCCACTCCGGATTTGCCTTCTGGACATCTGTCATGATCTGCTCCATCATGGACTTTGTCCATCCGTACGGATTGGTGCACTGTCCCTTCGGACAGGATTCTGTGATCGGCATCTCTTCCGGACTTCCATAAACCGTGGCAGAGGAACTAAATACAATATTCTTGACCCCTACTCGGCTCATCACATCCATCAAGGTCAGCGTCCCAGTAATATTATTCTTATAATACTCAAGAGGCTTTTGCACAGACTCTCCTACCGCTTTTAAAGCCGCACAATGGATAACTGCATCCACATTCTCCGCACGGAACATCGCTTCCAGAGAATCTGCATCCAGCACATCCCCTTCGTAGAATTTTATTGACTTTCCGGTCAGTTCCTGAACTCTTCTTAAAGATTCTTCGGAGGAATTGCAAAGATTATCGTAAACTACGACTTCATATCCTTCATTCAAAAGTTCCAGTGCAGTGTGGCTTCCTATATACCCGGCGCCGCCTGTGATCAATATTTTTGCCATTTTGGATACCTCCTAGTTATTCTTCAGTTTTTTTACGATTTCGTTCATAGTATACCACTTTTGTTCCATATCTTCAACCAGCTTGAACTGTGTTCTGCACCGATCCAGATTATGTCCTTCTCTGTGGATCTTAAAATAAGTGTCGCCCTGAAGATAATCTGTCAGGAACCGCATTCCGCATTCATAGGTCATGGTTTTGGCTCCCATAGGAAGCAGATCCATCTCTTTGTCTGTCAGTCTTCCTGCGCATCCCTCGATATATCCTTTTGCATACAGCTCAAACAACTCCATGCTGCAGGATACCTTGGAGAGATCCTGTTCGTCTTCTGCCGCCGTGCTGGCGCCAAACCGGATAGAATCTCCGAAATCATGTACCGCAAGTCCCGGCATGACCGTATCCAGGTCGATGACACAGATCCCTCTGCCGGTCTTGTTGTCGATCATGATATTGTTCAACTTGGTATCATTATGTGTAACCCGCAGTGGAATTACTCCCTTTGCCTGAAGATTACAAAGCTCAACCGCCACATCTTCCCGATCCAGCACAAATTCAATCTCCTTCTTTACAGATGCAGCTCTTCCCATCACATCTTCTTCTACAGCTTTTTTGAAAACTGCAAACCTTGCCTTCGTATCATGGAACCCCTTGATCGTCTCGTGCAGAGTTTGGGCCGGGTAATCTGCCAGCAGGCGCTGGAAATTTCCAAAAGCCACGGCGCTCTGATAAAAGTCCTCCGGTTTTTCTACCTGATCATAACTGGTGGCATCTGTGATAAACTTATATGCACGCCAGTAATCTCCCTGGGAATCTTGATAATAGGATTTCCCGTCTGCCGCAGGAATCACATTTAATGTTTCTCTTTCCGGATCTCCACCGTTTTCCATAATCCGTTCCCGCAGATAAGACGTCACTTTGGTGATATTTTCCATCAACTCTACCGGATTGGAAAAAACATCTTTATTCATTCTCTGAAGGATCACTTTGTTGCGCCCCATCTTTTCAATATCAAAAACCAGCAGAAAGGTATCATTGATGTGTCCGCTTCCATAGGGAGCTTCACTGATCAGGATTCCCTCAAACCGGAAGTTTGCGATCGCTTCATTTTTCTGTTCTTGCGTCACAGGCTTCATTCTTATTGTCCCTCCCATAAATGCGCAGGATACAAGCCGTCATCCTTCATCTTCTGCAATGCTGCAACTACAACGGGTTTATCCTCTTTATAAGTCACGCCATACCATTTATCTGCAGACTTCAATACTGCCACCGACGCCTGATCCTTCTCCACCAGACCGCTGACAACCGCCGGAAGGAAATACTCACATTTCATCGGATTTTCTTTTAATCCTTTCTCAAGAAATGCCGGAAATCCTTTTTTGAGTTCCGTTAAAATACTCTTTGTAAATCCCCACATATTCATAGAAACCGTGGTGTCTGCCGGTACAAATGTCCAGGTTGCTCCGTCATCCTCAGTAAACGCGATTCCCCCGTCTCTCTTTTCAATCCTGGTTCTTTCATGAATAGACACCAGCTCTCCGTCTGCATTCATATCACAGATTCCACGGGCCACATGCCCATTGTCTGTCACCGTATTCCCCAAATGATACCCCACCATGGTATAACGGTACTTGTCATCATCCTGGTGGTTGGACAGGTAATCATAAATCAGTCCAAAGGCCTCCTTTCCATAGTAATCATCTGCATTGATGACTGCAAACGGTCCATCAATCTGATCGATGCAACTTAAAACTGCATGAGCCGTTCCCCATGGCTTCACGCGGCCTTCTGGAACCTCGAAACCTTCCGGAATATTGGAAAGCTCCTGATATGCATAGGATACCTCCATATACTTTTTCACCCGGTCTCCCACCGCCTCCTTAAAATCTGCCTCATTTTCTTTCTTGATGATAAAGATCACCTTCTCAAATCCTGCACGCTTTGCATCAAACATGGAGAAATCCATAATAATATGTCCCTCCTTGTCCACCGGATCGATCTGCTTAAGGCCGCCGTAACGGCTTCCCATTCCTGCTGCCATGATTACTAACACTGGTTTATTCATTGCGCATCCTCCTTTTAACCATTTAACATCTGTCTTTATTGTAGTTGACCTTGTACAAATATTCTTTATACTATTTTATCTTTGATTTGCACTATTTTCCATCTTTTTCTTTGATTTCCTACAAAGAATAGGGTATGATAATCTTAGAGTTATAATTCAAACAAAAAAGGAGGAAACGGTGAGCTACAACGGAATCCATCTGGAAAATTCAATATCTATTGACAAGATTTTCAGTATTCATTACTTTGAATATATGAACAACTTTTCTTTTGACGGAGAATCCCATGATTTCTGGGAATTTATCTGTGTAGACAAAGGGGAAGTGGAAGTCACCGCCGGCGACGAACACCTGATCCTTAAAAAGGGAGATCTGTTGTTCCATCCACCCAACGAATTTCACGCTGTGAAAGCCACGGGACTGATTGCCCCTAATCTGATGGTAGCCTCCTTTAGCTGCAAGAACAGTGCCATGCAATTTTTCCAGAAGAAATATTTCAAGATTGATAAAACGGCGCACAGTCTTCTTGCCGGCATCATTGCCGAAGCAAGATGGTGCTTTGACTGCAGGCTGGACGACCCTTATCTTCAGAACATGCCGCTGAAACAGCCGGATATGTTCGGAGCACAACAGATGATCCGTCTGCATCTGGAACATTTTCTGATCCATCTGATCCGCAGATACAGCCAGCCCGCTTTATCCCCCAAAGAATTATCGTCGGAATCACCAAAAAGCACAAAAGAAAAAAATGATATGGAAACACTGCGGCAGATTATCGAATATCTGGAACAGCACCTGAACAGCCACGTGACCATCGAGCAGATCTGTAAAGACAATATCATCGGCCGATCCCAACTTCAAAAACTATTCAAGGAACGCTGCGGCCTTGGGATTATTGAGTACTTTTCACACATGAAAATCAATGCAGCCAAGGAAATGATCCGGACAAACCGAATGAATTTCACCCAGATCTCCGAACACCTTGGCTACACGTCGATTCACTACTTTTCACGCCAGTTTAAAAAAACCACGGGTATGACTCCCACGGAGTATTCCTCCTCGATCAAGGCTATGGCAGATGGCCGTTTTAACGGGGAGCCTTAGACATGGCCGCCTGATCTGCCACCACCGTTACATCCGGATGAAGTTGAAGGATGGACGCAGGGACTTTGGGCGTCACCGGTCCAAAGAATGCCTTTTCCACCGTTTCTGCTTTATCTTTACCACTGACAACTATCAAAATCTTCTTTGCCCGCAGAATGGTTCCGATGCCCATGGTGTATGCCTGACGCGGAACGTCCGCCGCCGAAGCAAAGAATCTTTTGTTGGCCTCAATGGTGCGCTCCTGCAGATCGACACAGTGTGTCTCTTTAGCAAACGCTCCGGAAGGCTCATTAAATCCGATATGACCATTATGTCCAAGTCCCAGAAGCTGCAGATCCACTCCACCAAGAGCCCGGATCAGATCCTCATATCTTCTGCACTCCTTTTCGGCATCGGCTTCCATGCCGTTTGGAAGGTTTGTATTTTCTGCTTTGATGTTGACCTTGTCAAACAAATTCTCGTGCATAAAATAATAATAACTCTGGGCATCATCTTTCGACAGCCCTTTATATTCATCTAAGTTTACCGTTTTGACTTCTGAAAAATCCAGATCCCCTTTTTCATACCACTCTACCAGCTGTCGATAAGTTCCAATGGGTGTCGATCCGGTAGCCAGCCCCAAGACGCAGTCTGGCTTCAGGATTACCTGGGCCGAAATAATATTAGCCGCTTCTCTGCTCATGGCTTCATAATCTTTCTTTACATAGATTCTCATATCGTTACCTCCTTATACCTCTCTTTTGACAAGCTTTGCCGATGCAAAAAATTCCGGGAGATGAAAGCTTGGCGTTTCTGTCATCACCGGAGCATATGATGCGTAGTGCTCACAGGATGCCGTCTCAGAAATCTTATAAAAATTGCAGTGAAAAACGCTTCCCTCTTCCAGTCTGAGCGGTCCATAAATCTTTTCCAGTATTTTTTGGGGAATCCTAAGCGTAATATTCCAACTGTCCGGATCAATCTGTGCCCTGCAGGCGAACTCTTTCATCTCTTCTTTTGAAAAATAGGAACGATATACCCGCCTCTTCCCATAAGCCGCAAGCAAAGCGCCATTGGCATTGGCCTCAAAATTTAAATAAGGCGAAAGAACGTCCCTTTCTTTTTCCGAATCAAACAAAAAGAAGGCCTCCATCGCACTGTCCTGGTACACCGGATCCTGATTGGCCATATATGTCCTTAACGGATCTGTTTCTAGACATACCATCTTCAGATAAAATCCGTCTTCCGGTACATATCCCAGATATCCATAAGTCTCCGGAATCTGTTTGGTTCCCCATAAAAGTTTCTCCACTCGAAACGGCTTTACATGCTCCAGTTCCCGGCTGCTTTGAAGGATTTCCACATCCACAAGCTTTCCCTCTCTTTCATTTTACGATCTTGACCCCATAGTACCAAAAAGGCTTCCCGAAAACAAGATTGTGCAAATCTATTCCCGCAAATGTGCAAAAAAATTGACTAATCGTGCTATTGAAAAAAAAGAGCAGGCTTTTTGCCTGCTCCTAAATGCTTTTCTTATTCCTGTACGTATGGCATCAAAGCGATGTGACGTGCTCTCTTGATTGCAACTGTCAGCGCTCTCTGATGTTTTGCACAGTTTCCGGTAATTCTTCTTGGAAGAATCTTTCCTCTCTCAGAGATGTATTTTCTTAATTTCGCTACATCCTTGTAATCGATCTCGTTGTTTTCTTTACCACAGAATACACAAACCTTTTTTCTTCTGCGTCCGCCTGGTCTTCTCTTGAATCCGCCTTCCGGACGAGCTGCTTTATCGTAAGCCACGATTGCCTTACCTCCTTACTTTTACTGCAAATGCTCTAATTAAATGGTAATTCTTCATCAATTCCATCCGGAATATTCATGAAGCCGTCTCCTGCATCCGCTGCCGGAGCCGGTGAAGGGGCCGCCGAATGGAAACTTCCTGTATTGGCATCACTGACAGACTTGCTCTCTGCAAACTCCTGATCCTCTACTACCACATCTGTCGTATAGACTCTTTGTCCATCCCTGTTGGTATAGCTTCCTGTCTGAATCCGTCCGGTCACAATAATCTTCAGACCCTGGCGGAAATACTTCTCCGCAAACTCAGCGCTTCTTCCAAATGCAACACACCCAATAAAGTCTGCTGTCTGATCACCGTCACTTCCGCGGCGGAAACGTCTGTCCACTGCAAGTGTATATCTTGCAACCGCTGTCGGATTATCTCCCTGTGAATACCGGATTTCCGGATCTCTTGTTAAGCGTCCCATCAAAATTACTTTATTCATATCATACCTCTGCTTCCTGCTTATGCTTCCTGTCTAACGCATAAATATCTGATCACATTGTCCATAATGCGGATTCTCTGCTCGATCTCGCCTGGAACTGTTGCATCAGACTCGAAGTGGATGAAATAGTAATATGCTTCTTTCATCTTCTGAATCTCGTAAGCTAATTTCTTCTTACCCCATTCATCAACGTCAGAGATCTGGCCACCGAAACGTTCTACTAAAGCTTTTACTCGTTCGATTACCTGTGCTCTCTCGTCATCTTCGATTTTTGCACTGACAACAACCGCTAATTCGTATTTGTTCATCGTCATCGCACCTCCTTCTGGTCTTTTGGCCCCCGCTCTTCTTATGTGGGAGCAAGGATCTCTGCCAGATATTCTCCGGCAGAATTCATGTATCACAGTTTGTCATGATATCATATTCTCTTGCCTGTTTCAAGCCTTTTTCTTCAAATCTTTCGTATTTTTCTCTACAATACGCCTTGCGATCATGATCTGATGTCCGCACCCCAAACACTTCAGTCGGAAGTCCGCCCCTACTCTTAAGATTTCCCATTCTTTGCTTCCACAGGGGTGGGGTTTTTTCAACGTCACGATATCACCCACTTCATATACATAGTCTTTCTTCATCACTCGTTCAGATTCACCTCACTCTCCTTTACTCCATGCACGACAAACCGATGCTCATCACTGGCGCTGGTACAGGTAGACAATGTAATGACCGTATCGTCAGTCGTCACCTCCACGCCTGTATCATACAGGGAATTCTCTTTTGTCATATCTAAAAATGTCTGATAGTCTTCATCTGATGCAAAAGACGTCAGATAAGTATCCGAGGTCTCTTCCACCTGTCCTGCCGAATAAATATGATAAGTGATCTCTCTTCCATCTGGAGTATAAATATAAAAATACGGATTGCTTTCAAAAAAGGACTCTTCTTCGTAGTCTTGCAGATGCCGGAACATAGAACCGTCCCGCATACGGTGTCCGTATATAATGGAATTTCTATCTGAAAAATCCGGGCTGTTCCCTGTATTCAGGAAGATAGCCCCAAGCGTATTTTCATTCGCCGAAAAGGTTTTGTGCAAATATTCCTCATTATCCTTCCCCTGAACAATGGGATAATTTATGATGGCCGGTTCCGGCGAAAAACGGATCCATCCGATAGTATCCGGGTTGACAGCAAAAAGCTCATCAAAATTTACCCGGAACTTCCCGTCTTCCTCTGGGCTGCTGCCATCGCTTTCTATCGCCAGCTCTTTGACCTTTTCATATTCACTTCTTCCGTCCATATAGCCTTTGATAATCTGGAACAGCTGAAACGCTGACACCGCAAATACAATCAGCGCCAGCACCAGGATCAGATTCAGAATCAAACCGTTCTTTTTCTTTGCTTTTTTTCTTCCTCTGTGATATTTCTTTTCTGCCATATTATCCTTTCTAATTTTTCTGCTCCATAATATCTACAATCGTTTTTTCCGTTCCCGTCATGCCAGGCGAAGCAATCATTCCCATATATCGCATGGTGTCCTCCGGGGTCTTTCCGTTAATCCCATGGATAGACTCAATACTGACCTTGTGAAGCGCCAGATCCACCGCCCTGAACGCCGCATCCACCGCCACAATCCCCTTCATTGCACATCCGTGATTCCCGCCGTCACAGATCATGCCAGTCAGTCCACTGGCCATATTACAGATCACCTTCTCAACCGCTTCTTCATCTGCTCCTTTCATAAAGGCCAGACCGCAGGCCATCCCCGTACCCGCTGCAATTCCGCACCCACAAAATGCAGACAATTTCCCGGAATACTCCTTAATATACATCGTAATAAGAGCACTAAGCGCCGAAGCCCGAAGCAGCACTTCCTCCCCCATTCCTTCTACCTGACAGCAGGCATAAAGAGGCATTGTAGCGATAATCCCATGGGCTCCGCTACCGGTAATGCTCATTGCCGGACGGCTAAGTCCCAGCACCCGGGCCTCTATCGCCCCATTGCAAAGGAGCTGTGCTGTTTTTAGGGTATCTTTGGAAATCTTTTCCCCTCCATTCTCTCCCAAAAGCCAGGTGGCAATCACTGCCTTGGGGGAGTTCAACCCTTCCTCCAAAAGCTCCAGGTTCATAGAAAAGGCTTCCCTAATAAACTCAATTTCCTCAATCGGCACATTCCTGACATACTCTAGGATTTCATGTACCGAATAGCGATGAATCAAAGGCTCTTTCTCTGTTATCTGCTCTTTTTCCCGCTCCTGTGATTCCTGTCCTTTGCTCCAGATACATACGCCATTCTTTTCTATTTCTATAATATTGGTATGGCTTTTTTGGATGTGCACCGTACAGGTATCCTGTTCGGTCTCAACGGTGGCATCGATGGTGATCTCAGAACCAATGTGGTCTAGCACCGCCTCGACCATTCCTCTTTCCACCATCCTGACCGCTTTCTCATCGTCTTCGCTTTGGATGCCATCCAGTGACTCTAATCCCTTTTCAGGATCTGCCGCCACCGCACCAAGGGCCGCCGCATACAGATTGCCGAAATGGTCTGAACCCGGGATTCCACAGGTAAAGGCATTCTTATACATTCCAGAATTTAGCGCCACCCGCACATGCTTCACCTCACCGGCGGTATATTTCTTCGCACTGGCAACAG
>JAHYZZ010000001.1:124521-167766 GCA_019424135.1 Lachnospiraceae bacterium | reverse complement strand
GCAGAAAATAAATTTTATTTTTTTAATTGTCTACTTGACGGGTAGCACACCAAAAGCCCGTAAAATGGCTTGTTTCAGGGGTTTTTTGCGTTCATGAATATATGATTTTTGTCACATAAAAAGCAAGAGAGAAAATGTTAAGGAAGTATGATGACAACAAGGCCAAAGTTGTAAGAACCAGTTGAATTTTCCCGGAGGCGACGAACTGTTCAGAACTAAGACGAAATGATTCTTATAAAGCGAGACATAATTTTTCATATTCAGAAGAGGAAAATATTGACATTAAATATTACATATGTAATAATTAGAAACAAAAAAGACTATGAAAAAGTAGGATGCAATGAAAAAAAGAATCAAAAGAAGACGAAAGAGTAAAAGCAATAAAATAAAATGGATTGCAGGTATATTTTGGGGAATATTTTCTGTAAGTGTGATTTTGTACATAATTGCATATTTTATTCTAAGAAATCGAGGAAGTTCTCCAGAGGAGATGCTGATTTCTTATATGGACTGTATATATGAACAGGAATATGATGAAATGTATGGAATGATTGATATCCAGAAATCGGGAGATATTACGCAGGAGAATTTTGTGCAAAGAAATTCAGCAATTTATGAAGATATCGAAGTTCAAGATATGAAAATACAGATTATGGAGTATAACAAAGCGGAGAAAACGGTAAAGTATGTATCATCTTTTGATACAATTGCCGGAACTGTAAGTTTTGAGAATGAGGCAGTTTTTACGGCCGGTAAAGACGGGTATAAATTAGTGTGGTCAGATTCTTTGATCTTTCCGGAGTTAGGTGCTGATGATAAAGTCAGGATTTCTTTTACACAGGCTGAACGAGGGCAGATTTTAGACCGACATGGTAAAGTATTGGCGGGAAAAGGTACGGTTTCATCCGCAGGCATTGTACCCGGAAAACTGGAGAATAGGGATCAGTCAATTCAAGAGATTGCTGATCTTCTTGGGATTACAAAAGAAAGTATTGAGAACAAACTGTCAGCAAATTGGGTAAAAGAAGATTCCTTTGTTCCGATTAAGACAATTCCCAAAGTCGATAAATTAAACTTAACATCACTTGATCCCGATGGAGAGATGATTCAAGAGAATGAAAGACAGCAGAAATTATTGAACATTTCAGGAGTTATGATTTCTGATGAAGAGGTGAGGTCATATCCATTAGGTGGGGCGGCAGCACATTTGATTGGGTATGTGCAGAACGTTACAGCAGAAGATTTGGGAAAGCATCTAGGAGAAGGTTATAGCTCTAACAGTATGATTGGTAAAAGCGGAATAGAATCGCTATATGAAACAGAACTGAAGGGGAAAGATGGATGTAAAATCTATATTTTAGATTCTGAGGGAAATGAAAAGACCACTATTGCGGAGACGATAAAAGAAAATGGGGCGGATATTCGTTTGACAATTGACTCTGATCTTCAAAGAGCATTATATGAACAGTTTGAGGATGACAGAGGCTGCTCCATAGCAATGAATCCCTATACGGGAGAAGTGCTGGCTTTGGTCAGTACACCGTCCTATGACAATAATGATTTTATATTGGGCATGTCAGATGAGACTTGGACGGCGCTGAACGAAGACGATAATCAGCCGTTATATAATCGTTTTCGGCAGGTATGGTGCCCTGGTTCAACTTTTAAGCCAGTAGTTGCTGCGATAGGACTGAAAACTGGAACATTAGATCCCAATGAAGATTTTGGAAACGAGGGACTTTCATGGCAGAAAGATTCTTCATGGGGCTCTTATAAAGTGACAACTTTACATGAATATGAGCCCGTAATCATGAAAAACGCACTAATCTATTCTGATAACATATATTTTGCAAAAGCTGCATTGAGAATAGGTGCTGATAACTTGATGAATTCATTAGATGAGATCAGTTTTAATCGGGAAATTCCATTTGAAATAACAATGGAAAAGTCACAGTATTCCAATGCGGATCGGATTGAAACGGAAATACAACTGGCAGACAGCGGTTATGGGCAAGGGCAAATTTTGGTAAATCCCCTTCATCTTGCAAGTATATATACCTCGTTTTTAAATGATGGGAATATTATACAGCCTTATTTGCAGTACAGTGATAATCCTGTAGGAAAGATATGGATCAAGGAAGCATTTTCGTCAGAGACGGTTTCACAGGTTATGGATGGACTGATAGGTGTAATCAATGATCCAAATGGTACAGGGTATGGGGCACACAGAGATGATATTTTACTTGCCGGAAAGACCGGAACAGCAGAACTTAAAGACTCGAAAGATGATACTTCTGGTACAGAAATTGGATGGTTTGCAGTTTTTACTACTGATAAAAATATGGAAACACCAATTCTTATGATCAGCATGGTGGAGAATGTAAAAGGCATAGGAGGCAGTGGCTATGTTGTATCAAAGGATAAGGCGGTTCTGGATCAATGTTTTTTCGAATAAAGGAAAACGTGCAGTGCTGCTTTTAGCTTTGGTTTTAATTTGCGTTATGTATAGCGGAAAGGAAGAACAAAACTGTGTATTAGAAACAGATAGTAGCGAAACAGATCTTGAAAAAACAGAAAATGATGAATTATCAGAAGAAGATCGTTGGGAGAAAGGATATAATCTTCCAATAGAGGATGAAAAAAAGGAAGAAGCCAAAGCAGATTGTCTTGGGATCATGAAGAGGATATCTGATATTTATATTCATGCAGACAAGGGCGATGCTTCAAACGTAATCCTGTCGGATGAAACGTTGGAACAAATGCAGGATGTAGTTAGTGAAAGAGGATATCCAGTCATAACTTCTGAAGAATACTGTACAATGAGTAACTATAAAAAAATGGATCAGTTTTTGAAAGATTGTTTGAATGGAGAAGATACTTCTGTCATTTTATATTGCTTGTTAAATAGTGGCGGAGTCTCAAGAAAAGAGTATATTTTTGACGACTCGGAGATGTATTTGTTAACAGCCGGAGCAGGCTGGAATGACGACTGTGATCCTGTTGTATCTTACTTATCTTATACAAGAATAGATGAATGGAAATATACAGAGAAAGGTTGGTTCTGTTATAAATTGTGTGTACCGGAGCCGCCAGAAGTTACAGAGATTGTCGATGGGAGCGAGCTCATCAGAGTAATACCTTTATCTAAAGAATACATAGATTTGTCTGAAAAATATGTATATCCATTGTGTTATCAGGGGAACAACATTTTATGCTCGAATTGGGATACTACAACGCTAAGTACACTTGATTACAATGGTGTTTATGAATACTTTTATAGAATGAAATATGGAGAACGTTTAGATCCGGGCAATTATACAAATGGAATTCCGGCAGCGGAATTTGAAAGCGTGATTATGGAGTATCTGCCTGTGACAGCAGAAGAAATCCGGAAATGGGCAGTGTATGATGAAGAAACACAGACTTATGCCTGGGCAAGTCTTGGGTGTGGAAATTATAATCTCTCTTATTTTGGAACATCTGTGCCGGAGGTAATAGGTTTACGGCAAAATGGAGACGGCACTACGACGTTGACTGTGGAGGCTGCATGTGAAATGGTTATTGCGAATGAGGCAGTAATTACTCATGAACTTACGATACGGATTGATGAAGATGGAGGTTTTCAATATTTAGGAAACAAGATATTGGACAATGGAATTCAAAATATACCAGAGTATCGATATAGAATAAGTAGATAACGCATATGTATGATTAAAAACGGGAGGCATTTTGCGTGATCAGTGGAAGGAAAGGATAATAATATATGAAAGAAAAGTTCTTGAAACATAGTATTGCAATATCATTAACTGTTTCTTTGGTGTTAGGCTTTTGTATGGGAGTTTTCGGTAATGGAGGTGCAGGTCTGGGAATATTCTTTGGAGTGTTTGGAATTTATCCGTTCATACTTACATTCTTTAATTTGATTTTCAGTTTCGTAAGACAAAATGATCCTTTGCTAATACGGAAAAGCAGGCATTTTGAGTATGTAACTATAATCTTGGGAAGTATTTATTCGATTATGATACTGCCATTTACCAATATTGTTTTTGAGGACTGGCAAGAGACGCTTACAAATAGTCAGCTTCATACACCGATATGGTCTCAGGGAGCGGTTACTGTTCTGGTTTGTGTGGCAGCAGGCATAGCCGGATATTTATTCCTTTCTGTTGTATCTTTGCGAAAGGTTCCGCCACTTCTTCCCGTATTGGCTATTGCAGCTATGTATATTGGAATGCTTCAATGTATACTGTGGATCATACAAGTATTACAGAATGATCCAATCAGTTTTTATTTATGTCTTTTTCCTTTTAATCTGATTTTGATTGGCATTCACACGATCCGCAGAAAAATAGATGAATGGAAAAATGATGATTCAAAAGAAATAAAGAAATTTGATAATCTCTATCTGGAGAGGATCAATCAAAAGGTGACTGATTCATCAAGGTGGCCCAGCTTGGCTTTTTTTCTTATGTGGCCTCTTTTAGGAGTACTGATCTGTTTTTTGCTTTTGTTCGGGCAGAGACCGGACAATATAATCAGAGCATGGACCGAAACCAGTGACTGGAATCTTTCCACCAAAGTTTCACCTCAGAATATTTACTATGATGAACATTATCTCTGCACCGTAGCTGCAGGAGGACATCCAAGGCTTGTAAAGCCAATCAGAAAGGGAATGCGCCATGGACATGAAGTGATCGTAAATCGTCAGTTATGTATCGCCAACGCTTTTGAACAGGTCATGGAAGAATACATCCCCGTTTTTCATCGACATATCAGGAATATTTATGATCAGTATGGATTCCCTATCGCAAGAGTGATACGCTCCCCTTATATAGCAGACGTAGTCTATATTTTAATGAAACCTTTGGAAGTAATGTTTCTTCTAGTTCTGTATACAGTTGACGTAAATCCGGAAAATAGAATTGTAGTCCAGTATCTTCCCTTAGATAAAGAGCAAATCCAGAGAATAAAGGACATAAATACAAATTAAGTTTAACTACTACAATATTAAATTTTAAGGTATCCAATATGTTAAAGAAAATTTTAAGTGTAACAATATGTATATTAGCTATAGGGATTTCATTGTTTGTCGTTGTAATTCCTGTTGCAAATAATCACTATGCAAAGCAGGTTGAGAAAGAATTACGAGAAACACCTTTGCCGGAAAAAACAAAGATTATTGATTCAGTCTCACTGGCAGGAAAATTAGTCGGTAATGGAAATGGTATGCAATATTTTGGAGCAATTTTGTTGAAAAGTAAACTATCATTAAATGATCTGGAAGATTATTATTCTGTTTATCAAAAAAATGACTGGTCGTATGTAGTCGAAGCGCAAAAGACTCAGATCATTGAAATGGTAGAGCATAGTAGGATAAGTTTTTCAGAAAAGATTGACGATGAAGGATACTATATTGTTTATTCATGGGGAGATGGACCGGAGATATTAGAAGAACTTGATATCCGGGGACATTAAATTGATAGAATACCAGATGGACAGAAAAAAAGAAATTTTGTAGAGGAAATGGGGGATATGTAATATGTCAGATACAAGATTAGAAGAACAGATCCAACATGCTTATAATCGGCAGAAGTACGGAAGAATAAAAGGATTTTTAAGCTTTCTGGTTATTTATATTTTAATGATAGGAATTGTCAGCCTTTTTTTGGGAAATCCATTACCACATAAGGAAACCCTCCTGTTCTTTTCTATATGGGATTATGGCTGGATATATACATATCCGTATTTGGTAGTGCTTTGTGGTGTGATTGGTTTTATCTTATCGTTAATTGTGGTATGCTATATAATTCTGAGAGACATTGCCAAAATGGATGAAATTGTTCTTCAACAGTGCGATGTTGAACTGTATCTGAAGACAATGGAATACGGAGTATCCTATGGGAAAAAGTTGAAATGCAAGGGCTTTCAGAAATCTCTTTTTTTGACGTTACAGCAAAGGTTATCAACGGCACTGATCGCAAATGAAAAACTGGAAGAATGCAGACGATTTTTAACTGAGGAATGGATAGGAAAAAAGAACAGTAGATTATATAAGCTGGCAATTATGAATCTGGATCTTGTCGAGGCGTATTACCATTCAGACAAGGATAAATTTAGCGGTCTGTTCCAAAAGGCTGCTCCTGCATTCAAAAAGGATAAAGGATTTGTTGCAGAGCAGATGTTTCTGGAACAAAAATATGAACAGACAGTAGATTTTTTAGAAACATATAAGGCGAAAAATCCTTACAATGAAGTATTTCGGCAGTATTTATTAGGTAAATGTTTAGATAAAACGGGAAATGTGCAAAAGTCAGAAGACTGTATGCGTTATGTATCTATACATGGAAATACAATGCCTTGTCAAAAGAAAGCGCAGGAATGGATTTCAAACCTATGCAGTGGGCAAAAAAGAATTGAAAATAGTATCTCAAATTAAAAGAATCAGAAATCTCCACAAAAAAACTGATGAAAATGTGATCTTTGTGGAGATATTTTATTATTACCAAAGATTTAAGTCAGATAGGACAGATAAAGTAATTTCGGTTGCATTACTTCCGGTAGCCTCGTTTTCGGATTGAATATTAGTGGCAAAGAAATATGTATTTTCTGAGCTTTCCACAAAACCGATAAACCAACCACTGATGTCCTGCCCATCTATACGTCCGGTTCCAGTCTTTCCGTAAAGAGTTCCATCAGCAGAAGAGATAAGCTGAATACTGTTTTTTACAGTCTGTATATTTTCGGAATCAAAGTCAAAAGTATTCTGATAGAAATCGTTCAATAATTCTATTTGTTCTACAGGAGAGATCTTCAAGGAAGACTCCATCCAATAAGAGGACAGACCGGCGGAAGTATCCTGATTTCCGTATCCGATTTCCTGTATGTAGGATTGAATCCCGGCTTTGCCAATCTGATCATCAAGAATCTCAAAATACCAATTAACAGAACCGGACATTGCTGTTTGCAAAGTCTGATCCTGTTCCCATGTTTCAAAAGGATAATCAGCATGATTCCAGGAGATCAGGGAATCTTCCGGCGTAATAACGCCTTCTTCAAGAGCAAATAATGCATCATAAATTTTATAGGTGGAATCTGGCGCTGTTCGTGTTGTAGCCATATCCATATTGTAAAGGCTCCAATGATCGTCATTTAAGTTGTATAAAACAAAACTTCCGTCATACTGTTCAAAATAATCAGATAGATCTAAATTTGATATATTTTTTCCAGAGGTATCCCATTGATACTGATCGTTGGCTGCTGCATAGGAAGTCAGCACGGGAGTAATCCCAATAAAAAGTATAGCAATGACAGCAAAAAAAGCAGTACTCCGTAATTTTTTTAGTGAAGATGGTTTTTTGTAAGTCGCAATATTCAGTATCCGCTGTTCTAACTGTTTTATTGTTCCGCCGAGACTGCTGGAAAAAGGGAAAGGCGAAAGAGAAATTTTCTCAGCAAAATTGATCAATGTATAACCATAATCCTGATAAGAACTTGTATCAAGTATATTCAATACAGCACTGTCACATGCAATCTCGCGGTCATTTCTCATAGCCCTCGCAGTAAGCCAGACGAGCGGATTAAACCAATAAAAGATCCCGGCCAATAATAACAGATAATTAGAAATATTATCTTTATAGCGGTAGTGCTGCAGCTCGTGGAGCAGCATGTAACGTATCTTGTCAGTTCCATAATCTGAGATCAGGTGGATTGGAAGATAAATACGTGGACGAAACAATCCGGTAATAACGGGAGATTTCAAAAAAGCTGTACTGTAAATCGGAATGTTTTTTGTAATACGCATTTCTTCCAGGCATTTCTTATAAAGTTTTCGTACTTCACGATTCTGCAGAGGTAATGAAGATTGTTTTATCCGGTATAGGCGGAAAGAGGATTTTAGAACTAATAAAATCATTGCCAGAATCCCAATGATCCAAATTCCAAAGAGTATTATCCAAATCAAGGAGGGGGTTTTACTGCTGACAGAAATGGCAAAATCATTCATCCAGTCAGAAACTGTGTTGGGTGAATGAAATGCATTTGCTGTATTGACCGTATTATTGATATGAGAGCCTCTTTGCTTAAAATCTGTAAACCATGAAAACATGGAGAATGTATGTTCAGATCGGATGGGCAGAAAGGGAACCACCATCAAGCATAGCGGAAGAAACCAGAGATTATATTGTATTCTGCTTGTCAGGTGTGATTTCAATATATTCTTAATGCCAAATAGAATACCGATCATTCCGCTGATCAATAAATTGCAGACTAAAAAATGTACGAAGAAATCAATCATAAAATCCATCTCCTTAATCTGAATTTTTGGATAGAATGGAACGTAAATGCTGAAGTTCTGTTTCTGATAATTGGTTGTTTTCTAAATATGTTGAAAGCATTGCACTAATGTCTCCGTCATAAAAACGGTTCAGGAATGAGTTGCTCTGTTGGTTGATATATTCATTTTCTTCTACAAGAGGAGTGTAAACAAATATACGTCCCTGTTTTTCATAGGTTAATGCACCTTTCGTTACAAGACGTTTTATAAGAGTCTGGATTGTTTTCGCACCCCATGAAGTTGTCTTCAACAGTCGTTCTGTAATTTCATTTGTATTGATCGGAGCAAATTTCCATACAATTTTCATAACTTCAAATTCGGCTTCTGAGATTTGTGGTAAAGCAGACATATTCATCCCTCCCGCGATTCTTACATATGTAATATAAATATTATAATGCTTTTCTATATACTAGTCAAATAAATAAAAATAGATTTAAAAATATTTTTTTCCGCTAAATTATAATTTGGGGAAAATAGTCTTCGTGGTTTTTTGATAATAAGTGGAGCAGGATGAGAATAAAAGAATTGACAAAATATATTACTATATAGTATAATCCTAAACAAAAATAAAATCACTATTGGCAGTGTGCCTATTTATTCTTTCCCCAATTTTATGACTTTGATCTGTACAGAGAAAGCAAACGGCAGCACCAATCTTGCAACTCTGGCATTCTGGGTCTTTGTTTCCACCGATCCAGGCAAGATCAGGTTCGCCTTGAACGAAGGTCTGCAGATAGCTGATATGTGATTGGAGGCGGAAATATGAAAACACAAGGTGGATTTTTAATTACCCGGATTAAACAGGTAGGCGGACGTGTTTTTGAGCGCATATTGAGCGAAAAAAACATTGATGCTTTTAATGGATCCCAGGGAAGGATTCTATATATTCTCTGGCAGAAGGATGGCGTTCCCATCAGTGAACTGTCCAAGGAGACCGGTCTTGCCATGACCACGCTGACCGGTATGCTTGACCGCATGGAGACGATGAACCTGATCTATCGGAACAGAGGCGACAAGGACCGGAGAAAGATTCTCATTTTCCTAACAGAAGAGGCTAAAGGTCTGGAACAAGAATATAATGAAGTAACGGAAGAAATCAGCAATATATATTACAGGGGATTTACCGGGAAAGAAATCGAGCAGTTGGAGAACTATCTTCACCGTATCCTGCAAAATGTGGAGGAAGTTCTCGGATGAGTATTTGCATTAAGGACTGGATCGTGGTCGGGACGATGACCGGAGTGCAAAGCAAAAATGGTACAGGAATTTCCAGAGGAGTTCAACAAAGTATTGGAGGTACAAAAAATGGTACAAGTAGAGAGGAACGGTATTCTTATTAGAGAAGTTGAGACAAAGAATATCATGACTAAATCCAGCCTGCCGGTAGGCGGTTATTCAGTCAATCCTTATGTGGGCTGTACCCATGCCTGCAAATATTGCTACGCGTCCTTTATGAAGCGATTTACCGGGCACAAGGAGGAATGGGGCATGTTCCTTGACGTGAAACGATGGAAGGAAATCAAAAATCCAAAGAAATATGCTGGGCAACGCGTCGTGATCGGTTCCGTGACAGACGGCTATAATCCGCAGGAGGAGCAGTTTGGCAATACCAGAAAACTGCTGGAGCAGCTTAGAGGCAGCGGTGCGGACATTTTGATTTGCACCAAATCCGACCTGGTGTTGCGTGATATCGATCTTTTGAAGGCGTTGGGACAGGTCACCGTGTCGTGGTCAATTAATACGCTCGATGAAGATTTCAAGAATGATATGGACCGTGCTGTAAGCATCAAGCGGCGGATTGAGGCTATGAAACAAGTTTACGATGCAGGTATCCGCACCGTCTGCTTTGTTTCGCCGGTTTTTCCAGGTATTACGGATTTTGAAGCAATCTTTGAACGGGTGAAAGATCAGTGCGACCTGTTTTGGTTAGAGAATCTGAACCTGCGCGGCGGTTTTAAAAAGACGATCCTGGATTATATAGCAGAAAAGTATCCGCATCTTTTGTCTTTGTATCATGCAATCTACAATCAGCACGACCGCGGCTATTTCAAGGTTCTGGAACAAAAAGCCGAAGAAATGGCAAAGAAATATGGCTGCCCCTTTGTTGATAATGAAATGCCCTATGTCAGAGTGCCGCAGGGACATCCGGTCATCGTAGATTATTTTTATCATGAAGAAGTCCGGGGAACAGAGAATACGGGAAAACGGAATAAAATAAAAAAGTAAAGATTACAGTTATAAAGACAGTAATATTAAGAAAAAAGGAAGATTACGAAGATATGACTGGAGGCGATTGATTTGGAATTGCGTGTGCTGAAATACTTTTTGACAGTAGCGGATGAAGGGAATATTACAAGAGCTGCAGATATTCTTCATGTTACCCAGCCGACTCTCAGCCGCCAGCTTATGGAACTGGAAGACGATATGGGAACGGCGCTGTTGATCCGGGGAAAACGATCCGTAACCTTAACAGATGAAGGGTTTTTATTTAAACAGCAGGCAGAAATGATTGTAGAGCTCTCCGACAAGCTGGAACATACATTTAAAGATCAGAAGGATGTTATCTGTGGAACAATTAAAATTGGCGCTACAGAAGCGTTAGGAGGGCGGACGCTGGCCGCTTACATGAAAGCATTCCGTGAGAAATATCCGGATGTGCAGTTCGATCTTTATAATGGAATGGCGGACAACATTAAAGAGATGATTGAACATGGTCTGCTTGATCTGGGACTTGTGATGGAGCCTATTGATACTGCAAAATTTGAATATGTGAGGCTTTCCCAGAAAGAAACCTGGGGCATCCTTTTGAGAAAAGATCATGAACTCGCAGAAAAAGAGACCATAACATTGGAAGATATAAAGCAATATCCTCTGGTTATGCCGGGAAGAGAAAACGCAAAGAATCAGCTTCTTCATTGGATGCAGTGTGAAGAAAGGCATTTGATTATTCCTGCATATTACAATATTCTTTCCAATGCCGCATTGCTGGTAGAAGCCGGAATGGGCTGTGCGGTCTGTCTGGATGGTGCATTGTCCATACATGCGGATCCCAATCTCTGTTTTCGCCCGATCCTGCCGGAGCATACAACAAGGAGTGTAATCCTGTGGAAGAAGAATCATCTGTTTTCTCAGGCAGCATCACTTTTTGTGCAGACAATACAAGGATATTAAAAATGGCTATGACATCAGGTACAACGCTGATGCCATAGCCACTTTTCATATACGCAGAACGTATCGTTTTCCATAACAGACAGGTATTAGACAGAATACGGATATCAGTGGATAATGGATAAGAAGGCAGTTTTGTTAAGCAGACACTGAAAAAAGAGGCAAAGGATGAATACATATATGAAAGAACATATTTTGATCGTGTACTATTCTTATTCCGGAAAAACCCGCAGGATTGCGGAAGAAATCCAGAAACAGACAGGCGGCAGAATCAGTCGGATCTATCCAAGGCAGCCTTATCCGGCAGATTTTGAATGTCTTTTGAAGCAGGTGAGAGAGGAAAACAGATCTGGAAAGCTGCCTGCTCTGCTTCCAATAACAGAAAGCGCCGCCAGGTATAATATTGTTTTTGCCGGTTCGCCTAACTGGTGCGGAACGATTGCGCCTCCCCTGGCTGCCTGGCTTGGAAAAAATGATATGACGGGTAAGATAATTCTTCCTTTTTTCAGCCATTGCGGAGGAGAAGATAAGGGGATGGAACAGGCCGTCAGAAACAGATGTCCGGAGACAGACACGAAGAACAGCCTGTATGTATTGGAAAACAGCAGTAAGAACTTGTCACATATGGTGCAGGAGTGGCTGAAACAAAATTTTCCGTCAGAAAGGAGGGAAGTTAAGTAATGGATAATGGGAAGAAAAAAATGAAGAAGATATCAAAATTAAAACTTGCGGTGGATGTCCTGATGACGCTGTCGCTATTGTTTTTAATGGGGTATCAGATTTGGGGAGAATCCGCTCATGAATGGGCTGGCGCATTCATGCTTGTGCTTTTTGTCGTCCATCATGTGCTGAATGCTGCCTGGTACAGGAATCTGTTCCGGGGGAAATACACCGGGGCGCGTATTTTGACAAGTGCGGTGGATCTGGCGCTTCTGGCGGTGATGGTCTGCCTGATGGCAAGCGGTATTGCCATGTCGCGCCATGTCTTTTCCTTTCTTCCCATCAGTGGCGGAATGGGAACGGCAAGACTGATCCACATGGCTGCCTGTTACTGGGGGTTCGTGCTGATGGCGTTTCATCTGGGACTGCACTGGGGCATGATGCTGGCACGGTTCCGGCAGATGTTCGGGGCGGGAAAGTCATCCGGGATCAGCTGCATAGTGCTTCGGACTGCCGGCTTTTTAACGGCAGGATACGGTCTGTATGTATTTGTGACAAGAGATCTGGTGACTTATATGTTCCTGAGAACGCAGTTCGTGTTCCTGGATTACAGTGAGTCCCCGCTATCTTTTTATATAGATTATCTTGCCATGATGGGACTGTTTATCTGGATCGCACATTATCTGTCTGAATTTAAAAAGCGGACTATCATTCCTGAAACGTATGAAAAACGATAAAAGACAGGTATTAGACTTGGGAGAAGATTCTTCTTACAATGTATAGGAAGGCAGGAAAAGACCTGTCGGATTGGAGGCATGAACATGAAGATTGTCGTTCTGGAAGGAAGTCCGAACCAGCATGGATCTTCCAATATGCTGGCGGATCATTTTATTAGGGGAGCCAAAGAAGCCGGGCATACGGTCAGGATCATTGATGCGGCCCACGCGGATATCCATCCCTGTACCGGATGTATCCATTGCGGCTATGAAGGGCCCTGCGTGCAGAAAGATGACGTAGAGAAATTTCGCCGGGATATTTTAGAGGCGGATATGCTGGTATTTGTCACACCCCTGTATTATTATGGAATGTCAGCGCAGCTGAAGATACTCGTCGACCGGTTCTGTGCTTTTAACAGCAGTATTCAGCGGGGGCATATGAGATCCGCTCTTCTGGCGGCGGCATGGAACAGCGACGGCTGGACTTTTGACGCGCTGGAAGCGCATTATAAGACGCTGGTACGGTATCTGAACCTGAAGGATATGGGAATGGTGCTGGGCAAGGGCTGCGGCACGCCGTCTATGACACAGCATTCAAAGTATCCGGACCAGGCATATGAACTTGGGAAAAAGCTGAAATAAACAAAAACGAAAGGAAGTAATAAACATGAAGAAACATATTGGAAACAGTCTGGCGCTTTATCCTACCCCGCTGGTCGTAGTGGGAACCATGGTACAGGGGAAACCGAATTACGTCCTGGTGGGACATGTGGGGATCATCGGACATGACCGGATCATGGTCAGCCTTGCGAAACCCCATTATACCAATCAGGGAATCAAAGAAACAAAGGCGCTGACTGTGAACATTGTAGACGAGGCCATGCTGACAAAAGCAGACCGGACCGGCTGCGTCAGCGGAAATAAAGTGGACAAATCAGAAATGTTCCGGTTCCACACTGAAGGAACCGGGGCGCCGGTCATCGACGAGGCGCCGGTTGTGATGGACTGTATGGTAGATGACATCTATGAGACAGAAGGATTTGAGAGCTTTATCTGCAGGATTGACGGCGTTTACGCGGAAGAGAGCGTGTTAAATGATGCGGGAAAAATTGACTATCATATATTGAAGCCGGTTCTTTTTGAGATGCCCACATACGAATACATCCGTACAGGAGATGTGATCGGGAAATGTATGAACCTGAATCAATAACGGATAGTCAGAAAAAAGTCAGGAGGACGTTTATGAAATTAAAATATCTGAAAAACATACTTTCGGTTATCCTTGTCGGAACATCAGTATTCGGTCTTGCGGCGTGCGGCGGAACCGGTGAGGAAGAGCGGCCGGAAACGCAGGAAGTAGAAAGCGCCGAAAATCAGAAGGCCGTACAGGCGACTGACTCGGCCCCGGGGGAGGGCAGAGCGCTGATCGCTTATTTTTCCTGGTCGGGCAACACGGAGGCTGTAGCGAGGGAAATTCAGGATCAGACTGGGGCGGAAATGTTTGAGATCGTTCCGGCTGAGCCTTATACGGACGATTATGACGAGCTTCTTGATATTGCGAGGGAGGAACAGAGCGTCGACGCCCGCCCGGAGATTGCGGAGACTGTGGATCTGTCCGGGTATGACACGGTTTATCTTGGTTTCCCAAACTGGTGGGGAGATATGCCGATGATCCTGTATACATTTCTGGACGAGTATGATCTTTCAGGAAAGATAATCGCGCCCTTTAATACAAGCGGCGGCAGCGGATTCTCCGATTCCCTGGATACCATCGCACAGATGGAACCGGACGCGGAGATCAAAGAAGGACTTTCCCTTGGAAGCGGGGAGACAGAGGGCTGTGCGGGTGATGTCACGAAGTGGCTTGCCGATATCGGGATGACAGAGGAGGATGAATGATGAGATATACAAGATTAGGAAATTCAGAATTAAATATATCGCGTGTCTGCATGGGATGCATGGGGTTTGGAGACGCAAAGAACGGTCAGCATACGTGGACGGTTGATGAAAAGCATACCCGTGAAATTGTCCGGAAGGGTCTGGAATCCGGGATCAATTTTTATGATACAGCCATCGGATATCAGAGCGGCACAAGCGAGCAGTATCTGGGAAGAGCACTGAGAGAGTACGCCAAACGGGAGGAAGTCGTAGTTGCTACCAAATTCCTTCCCCGCACACCGGAAGAGATCGAAAAAGGCGTTCCGGCGCAGGAACATATTGAACGGATGATCAACAAGAGTCTGGAAAATCTGGGGATGGATTATGTGGATCTCTATATTTACCACATGTGGGATTACGCGACGCCGCTGTACGACATTATGGAGGGACTGAACAACGTGGTAAAAGCCGGAAAGGCAAGATATATCGGCATTTCCAACTGCTTTGCCTATCAGCTGGCAAAAGCCAATGCGCTGGCGGAGAAAGAAGGCTTCGCAAAATTTGTGTCCATACAGGGGCATTACAATCTGATCTTCCGAGAGGAAGAACGGGAAATGGCAAAGCTCTGCAGGGAAGACAATATTGCCATGACGCCGTACAGCGCGCTGGCCGGCGGCAGACTGTCCAAAAAGCCGGGAGAGACATCAAAAAGACTCCGGGAGGATGCGTATGCAAAGCTGAAATACAACGGTACGGCTGATGAGGACGGTGTGATCATAGCCCGGGTGGCGGAACTGGCAGAAAAGCGCGGCGTATCGATGACGGAGATTTCTCTTGCATGGCTCTTCACAAAAGTGACTGCCCCCATTGTCGGCGCTACTAAGCTGTCCCATGTGGAGGGAATGACAAAGGCAGTTGATCTCTCCCTGACAAAGGAAGAGATCAACTATCTGGAAGAACCGTATGCGCCTCATGCGCTGGTAGGCGTTATGGCGCAGAATACAGCGGATCAGGCAAAAGAAAAACATGTCTGGTCTACGGGAAATCAAAAACTGTAAAGAAATAAGGATTGATTTTGATGGAGGAAAGTTCTCAGGATAACGTAGCCGGTAGCAGAAGACTGCTCAGCGACAAATAAATAAAATTTGGGTGGAACAGATTCGATGTTTCACCTATTTTCTATTAATTAGAATAAATTTGAGAATAAAGGAGGATATTCTATCATGGAAACTATCAAAATGAGAAGGCTGTTGGCCGAGCCATTGACAGCTGCGGTGTGGAACGGGAGGGAAAGTTCAGTGAAGTAAGGAGAGTATATGATTATCTCAGAAACCCAGTGTTGACCAGTTTATAACAAGGTAAAAGGGCAAGACAAATGCTCCTTTTTTACAGGCGTGGGCAACTGTTTTACAAACGCATCAGCACATATAAATTAGCAGTATTTTAGCTTTACTTTTCAGTTATAATAATATAGAATAAATAAACGTTGGAGTAAAACAATAGGATATATCTGATAAATTTTACGTAATAGCCGTAAAAAGCAGGAGGTTTTTATGTTAAGAGAAGGAATAAACGGTTTTTGTATGGCACTGGCTGACAGTGTTCCCGGAGTATCCGGCGGAACGGTCGCTTTTATCATGGGCTTTTATGACCGTTTTATTGGTTCCATACATAATCTGGCGTTTGGAAAGATGAGCGAAAAGAGAGCGGCGCTGAAATATCTGATCAAGCTTGGTATTGGATGGGCTGTGGGCATGATTTTGGCAGTTCTGATTCTTTCAGCATTGTTTGAAAGTCACATTTACATAGTAAGTTCTTTGTTTATAGGATTTATCGCAGGGGCGATTCCTTTGATTGTCAAGGAAGAAAAGGACAGTTTTATGAATGTGTCAAAGGGATTTTTCTTCTGCCTTATTGGAATTGTGCTTGTGGCAGGAATTACCTGGGCAAATGGAAGAATCGCAGAAGGGTCAATGGATCTTAGTCAGTTTTCTATTGGAACGGCTGTGCAGTTGTTTTTTATTGGGATGATTGCCATTTGTGCCATGTTTCTTCCCGGAATTTCCGGATCTACATTATTGTTGATTTTTGGAGCATATATTCCGGTAATTACAGCAGTAAAGGGAGTGCTATCCCTGAAGTTTTCCTATGTACCGTGCCTGATGTTTTTTGGATGTGGTGTGCTGGTGGGTGCAGTAACGGTGGTAAAGATTATCAAGGTTTGTCTGGAAAGGTTCAGACCCCAGACAGTATACATGATTCTGGGAATGATGATTGGCTCTTTTTATGCAATAGTAATGGGGCCTACGACGCTTGAAGAGCCGCAGGCTGCACTTAGTCTGGATCGATTCAGTATCATTGCTGCGTTGGTAGGTGTAGCTCTTGTATTAGGCATGCAGATGATCAAAGATAAAGGGACAGCTAAATAAGAATGTGATGAAAAAGTCTCTGGCTAAGCCGGAGACTTTTTTTGTGACTGAAATGGTAAAAGAATTCTAAAGGTGAATAAGATTGACATTAAATCTTACATATGTAATAATTAAAACAGAAGATATATAAGAGATATGGGAGGAGGTGTTTAAGTTGTGTCAAAGGACAAAGCAGATCCATACTTTTCCGAATAAAAGAAAGAGACTCATGATATTGCTTCTGGTCGGATTAGTATTTTGTACCGGTTGTAAACAGAACACAAGGGAACAAACAGTAGAAGAGGAAAATAAGCAGCAAATATGTGAAGAATCCAAAAAGGTGGCAGAAGGTTACAGAGAGATATATGAATCCGCGGCAGAGCAGAATACTTTGGATACGCTTGGAGTTCAACGGAAGATTATAGATGCTCTTGGTAACTTGGGGTGTGTAGCGGTAGACAGAGATGATCAGATTAATATGATTAATTACGAACAGGCAGTGGATTTTTGCGAGAATGCAAAGGAAAAGAAACCGGATAAAGTCACGATTTATTCCGTTATAGATAACGGTGGATTTGTGCGTTACGATATGGAATCAGTCAGAGGAGAGATCCAAGTGACCGTAAGTACTCTTAGATGGGAAAAATTTGAGCCAGAAATCTGTTATTACCATAAGTTTACTGCCAACTCCTGGAAATATTCAGAGACAGGGTATTTTTTTATCGAGGAATATCAACCGCCGGGGTATGATGGAGCACCTGGGCAGATTGCTTTTCGGATAAAGCCCCTTTCGGATAAATTGCGGGAGATGAATCGCAAATATGTAATGCCTGTCGGTTATGAAGGAAATAATCTTTTGATCAGTAATTGGAATGAAAAAGACTATTCCAATGTAGATTTTTATGATTTGTATGAGCACTTTTATTATCAAAAATACGGACGAATAGTGCCTTATCAACGGGGGGAGGGAGCAGAATATAAGGTTCCGGCAGAGAAATTGGAAGAGGTGATTCTGCCGCATTTTCTCATTACTTCTGAGCAGATTCGTGAAAATGCGGTATATGATCGTGCCTCGAACAGTTATCGATATCGTCCGCGGGGTATGAATGATGCAAACCTGCCATATGGGCCCTATCCAGAAGTTGTAAATTATAAGGAAGAAGAGGACGGGACAATCTGCCTTTCTGTAGAAGGAGTATGGGAACGTAAAATGACAGACCGTGCGGTTACAAGTGAATTGATTGTCCGTCCATTGAAAGACGGTAGTTTTCAGTATGTTTCAAATAGGGTTACGGGATGGAATGAAAATCTGGAATCATCATGGTATACACCGCGGCTGACAGAGGAAGAATGGAAATATCATTATACAGAAAGTTGATCTTGCGTCTGCTAAAAGCTTTACCTTCTGAGGATAAAGAAGCATTGAGAGGAATACTCAATGCTTTTGAATGGATCTAAACGAAATCGTTTTTTTTATTTGTGCAATTCTGAAACATCCGTTGTATCAAACGGACAAATGCCTTTAAAATGGGATCTTCATCATTTTGATGGTAATAAAGCCCGAAAGAAAAATAAGGAACATCCTCAAGAGGAATATAGCAGAGTTTGGGATCACGGGTCAGCGGAATGTCAGGGTAAATGGTATAGCCCATTCCGGCTTTTACCAGAGTAAAAGCGCTTTCAATATTTTCCGTAAAGTAGCGCTGTTCCGGAGGAAGCTGGGAAAGCAGGCTGTTTTGAACAGAAAATACAGCGTTGGAAATATGTCTGGGAGAGCAGACAATAATGTTGCCAGACAGTTCTTCTCGTTTTAATGTGTTCTGGCCGAGATGTGTCATCTGTGCGGTTATTGGATTGTCGGGGGAACATACGCAGGACATTGGACATCGACAGAGTTCCTCATATCGAAGGGAAGAAGATCTTGGTGCGTTTTTTCCGCCGAAGGTAACATGGATCTGATGGTCATTTATCATTCCCATTAGGGAAGGAAAGGGGACCATATGGATAGAGGGACGTAACAGAGGAAATTGGTGGGAAAGTTCTTTTAATACCGGAGGAAGAAGGAGAAGCTCCATGTGATTATGACATCCAATATCAAAAGGAATAAAATGTTCTCGTTTTCCCAGACGTTCTCTGGCAGAAAGGGCAGTCTTTAAGATCAGCTGTGCATCTGGAAAAAACATCATGCCCTCCTGGGTAAGGGATACGCTTTTACTGGTGCGTTGAAATAGTTTTACACCCAGTTCCTCTTCAAGAGCCTGAATCTGATGGCTGACAGCAGGCTGAGTGATTTTTAATTCTTCAGAAGCCCTGGAAAAATTCAGGTGTTCAGCTACGGCAATAAAACATTCTAACTGTATGGTGTTCATGAATACCTCCAGATGGTGATAGTGATCCAACTATAAATAAGTTTTATAGATTATATCATCTTTCATTTATTTGCACAAGCAGACTCAAAATATTCCTTTGGCCTCTTGAAAATCACTTCGTATTCCAGTATAATGGCAAACGTTTGATATCAAAAAGGCATCCGGAAAAGATGCCTTTTTCGGCACGGGGAGGGAAAGACAGATGGTACGGGACATGACGGTTGGGAGCCCGACGAAAAGGATCTTAAGTTTTACAGCTCCAATCTTTATCGGTAATATTTTTCAGCAGTTCTATAGTATGGCAGATACGATTATTGTGGGAAAGTTTGTGGGAAATGCAGCATTGGCAGCCGTAGGGGCCTGTGGTACTTTGATGTTTTTGATCATCGGTTTTCTGCAGGGGATGACGGCAGGATTTACTGTGGTGACCGCTCAGCATTACGGAGCAGGCAATGAGAAGGCGATGCGGCGTTCAGTGGCGTCAGCTGCAGTTCTGTCAGCTGTGGTGTCTGTCATACTGACCGTAACAAGTATGGCGATGATGAAGCAGATTTTGTACTGGATGAATACACCGGAAGACATGTATGGAGAGGCATATGGGTATATTATGGTGATTTGTGGAGGAATCGTGGCACAGGTTCTCTATAATCTGCTGGCAAGCATTCTTCGGGCTATCGGCGATAGCAAGCGGCCTTTGTATTTTTTGATTTTGGCAGCCTTTCTAAATGTGGTACTGGATCTTGTGTTGATTGTAGGATTTCATATGGGGGCAGAGGGAGCTGCCTACGCGACGGTTGTCTCCCAGGGAGTGTCTGGTATGTTGTGCCTTTTTTACATCTTTAAAAAAGTTCCGGCTCTGCACCTGCACAAGGAGGACTGGCATATGGATCAAAGCCTGGTAAAATGGCAGATGGCTATCGGGTTCCCGATGGCATTTCAGTATTCAATTACTGCGATAGGAACGATTATCCTGCAGGCGTCTTTGAATACCTTGGGCTCGGTTGCTGCTGCCGGATTTGCTGCAGCAAGCAAAATTGAACAGGTAGTATCCCAGGCATATGTGGCACTTGGAACCACAATGGCTACTTACTGTGCTCAGAATATGGGAGCAGGAGAAAAAGAGCGTCTGCGGAAGGGATTCTATTCCGGTACCTGGATTGGAATTGTCTATGCGGTGATCACTGGTCTTCTGGTTATCCTGGCAGGAAAATATCTGACTGTCTTGTTTGTTTCGGAAAATCTGAATGAGATTACAGAATACGTAGACATTTATTTAAAATGTGTAGGGATTTCATTTATTCCCTTGGTGTTTGTCAACGTATACCGGAACGGGATTCAGGGCATGGGATTTGGCCTTCTCCCTATGACGGCAGGAACCGCGGAACTGATTGGACGAAGTGTGATGGCAATTGTGGCTGCGCAGATTGGAAGCTATGTGGGGATGTGTTTTGCGGCTCCAGTGGCGTGGGTGCTGGCCGGAGGTCTTTTGTTTGCTATGTATTTTCATATTATGAAGAAGAGGGTATAAAGGGAATATTTAAGATTCCCTTTTTTACGTTCCTATGTTATACTTTATTTAAGTATGCAAAGGCATGATAAACAGAAGTAAGGAGCATTATAAATTATGAAAAGGGTATTATTAAAACTCAGCGGAGAAGCTCTTGCAGGCGAAAAGAAGACAGGTTTTGACGAGGAGACCTGTCTTGGGGTTGCGTATCAGGTGAAGAAGCTTACAGATGACGGGATTCAGGTGGCAATTGTGACAGGAGGCGGTAATTTCTGGCGCGGCAGGACCAGCGAGACCATCGACCGGGTGAAAGCAGACCAGATTGGGATGTTGGCTACGGTGATGAACTGTATCTATGTGTCGGATATTTTTCGTCATGTGGGAATGAGGACGGAAGTGTTTACACCGTTTGTCTGTGGCTCTTTTACTACGTTGTTTTCCAAAGATGCAGCTGTAGAAGCTTTGAATGAGGGCAAGGTGATCTTTTTTGCGGGAGGAACCGGACATCCCTACTTTTCTACCGATACAGGAGCCGTTCTTCGTGCCATTGAGATCGAGGCAGATGCCATGTTGCTGGCAAAGGCTATAGACGGCATTTATGACAGCGATCCAAAGGTGAATCCACAGGCCAAGAAGTTTGATGAAATTTCGATTCAGGAGATTATTGATCGAAAGCTGATGGCAGTGGATCTGACTGCGTCAATCATGTGTCTGGAGAATAAAATGCCCATGTTGGTGTTTGGACTGAATGAGGAAAACAGTATTGTAAATACCATGTCAGGAACATTTACAGGAACGAAAGTGACTGTGTAAGAATAAGGGAGGAAACAAGCATGAACGAAAAATTACAGACATACGAAGGTAAAATGAAGAAAACCATGACGAACCTGGACAGCGAACTGGCCACGATCCGTGCAGGGCGTGCCAACCCGAATGTTCTGAATAAAATCATGGTAGACTATTATGGATCTCCGACTCCGATCCAGCAGGTGGCAAATGTTTCTGTTCCGGAGCCCCGTATGATCCAGATCCAGCCTTGGGAGAAGAGTATGCTTAAGGTAATCGAAAAGGCGATCCAGACATCTGATCTGGGAATTAATCCGGCAAACGACGGCTCTTCCGTGCGTCTGGTGTTTCCGGAGCTCACAGAGGAACGCAGAAAAGAACTGGTGAAGGATGTTAAGAAAAAGGGCGAGGCCGCAAAGGTTGCGATTCGTAATATTCGAAGAGACGGAAACGATGCATTTAAGAAGTTAAAAGGCTCCGATATTTCTGAAGATGAGATTAAGGATATGGAAGACGAACTTCAGAAGATGACAGACAAGTTTGTGAAAGAGGTAGACAAGGCTGTGGAGGCAAAGTCAAAAGAGGTTATGACTGTTTAAGAACCATCACGTGTATAAATGAAGGGGGCAGATCTGGAGGATACCTGGTCTGTCCTTATATTTGCGAAAGGAGAGGAATACTTCTATGAAGGTACCGCAGCATGTGGCAATCATCCTGGACGGAAATGGACGTTGGGCGAAATCAAAGGGGATGCCGAGAAATTATGGACATGCACAGGGCAGTAAAAATGTGGAGAGGATATGCGAAGAATCCTGGAAGATGGGGATCAAATATCTGACGGTGTATGCCTTTTCCACAGAGAACTGGAACCGTCCTAAGGATGAAGTGGATGCACTGATGAAGCTTTTGCGTAATTATATGAAGACCTGCTTGAAGACGGCAGCAAAAAATGATATGAAGGTGAGAGTCATCGGTGATCTGACCGGACTGGACGAGGATATCAGAAGCCGGATCCTGGAGCTTGAGGATGCTACCAAGAATAATGGCGGACTGAATTTCCAGATTGCCATTAATTATGGAAGTAGAGATGAGATTCTAAGGGCTGTCAGGAACGTGGCAGAGGACTGCTGCAAAGGAAAGATCCAGCCGGAGGATATTGATGAAAAAAGGTTTACACATTATTTGGATACCCATGATATCCCGGATCCAGATCTTTTGATCCGAACCAGCGGCGAGCAGAGACTGTCTAATTATCTGTTGTGGCAGCTTGCTTATACAGAATTTTATTTTACCGATGTACTGTGGCCTGACTTTACGAAAGAAGAGCTTCAGAAGGCCATTGAGCAGTATAATCAAAGAGACCGTCGCTACGGCGGGGTAAAGGGGGAGAAGGGAAATGTTTAAGACAAGACTTTTGAGCGGCATTGTACTGGTCGTTGTATTGATTGCGACGGTGGGATATGGCGGGAACATTTTGTTTACTCTTCTTTTTGCAGTCAGCCTGATCGGAATGTCGGAGCTTTATCGGGTGGTAGAGGCAGAACAGACACTTTTAGGTGTTGCAGGGTATCTTGCGGCGGTCGTTTACTACCGGCTTTTGTATGCGGGGGGATTGGATCACGTAATGACATTGTCGATTCTGTTTCTGGTGTTTTTAATGGCAGTGTATGTATTTTCCTTTCCAAAGTATCGGGCGGAGCAGGTGATGACAGTTTATTTTGGCCTGTTCTATGTGGCTATGATGCTATCCTTTGTCTATCAGACCCGGATGCTTCCAGACGGAGGCGTGGTGGTATGGTTGATTTTTTTAAGCTCCTGGGGATGTGATACCTGTGCCTACTGTGTGGGGATGTTGATCGGAAAGCATAAGATGGCGCCAAAGTTAAGCCCGAAAAAATCAATAGAAGGTGGAATCGGTGGCATTGTGGGCGCAGCGCTTCTTGGTGTTTTGTTTGGACTGGCTATCAATCAATGGGGAGGCGTGGATGTCAACCTTTTGCATTATGGGTTGATTTGTGCAGCAGGAGGAGCGATTTCCCAAGTGGGGGATCTGGCAGCTTCTGCGATTAAGAGAAATCATAATATTAAAGATTACGGGAAATTGATCCCGGGACACGGTGGGATCCTGGACAGGTTTGACAGTGTGATATTTACGGCGCCGGTGATCTTTTATCTGGCGTCTGTCATATAATGATGGAAGAGAGGTAATTTATGAAGAAAATAGCAATCCTGGGTTCCACAGGTTCGATCGGGACGCAGACGCTGGAAATTGTCAGAGAAAATAAGGATATCAAGGTTATGGGACTTGCTGCCAGGGAAAATATCCAGCTTCTGGAAAGGCAGATCCGGGAATTCTCACCGAAACTAACGGCTGTCTGGTCCGAGGAAAAAGCTGCTGAGCTGAGGACAATGATTGCGGATACAGATACAAAAGTGGTTTCTGGTATGGAAGGACTGATCCAAGTATCAACGATGGAAGGGACGGAAATACTAGTGACAGCTATTGTGGGGATGATTGGCATTCAGCCCACCATCGAGGCCATTAAGGCAGGGAAGGATATTGCCCTGGCCAATAAGGAGACGCTTGTGACGGCAGGTCATCTGATCATGCCGTTGGCCAAGGAAAAGCAGGTGCAAATCCTTCCTGTGGACAGCGAGCACAGTGCAATCTTTCAATCTCTTCAGGGAAATAAAGATAACAAGATTCACAAGATCCTTTTGACTGCTTCCGGGGGCCCTTTCCGTGGAAAGAAGCAGGAAGATCTAATGGAGGTTCAGGTAGAGGATGCGCTTAGACACCCAAACTGGTCTATGGGAAAGAAAATTACCATAGATTCTTCGACCATGGTAAATAAAGGGCTGGAAGTGATAGAGGCAAAATGGCTGTTTGGTGTAGATGTGGATCAGGTGCAAGTGGTAGTACAGCCTCAGAGCATCATTCATTCTATGGTGGAGTATGAGGATGGAGCCGTAATGGCACAGCTGGGGACTCCGGATATGAAGCTGCCGATTCAGTATGCTTTATATTATCCAAAGAGAAGATATTTACCGGGAGAACGTCTGGATTTCTGGAGACTTCGGAGCATTACTTTTGAAGAGCCGGATATGGATACATTTTACGGGTTGAAGCTGGCATATATTGCGGGACGAAGAGGCGGCTCTTTGCCAACGGTGTATAATGCGGCCAATGAACTGGCGGTTTGTCAGTTTTTGAGAAAAGAAATCAAATATCTGGAAATCATTGAGATCATAGAAGACTGTATCCGGGCCCATAAGGTGATCGAGCACCCTACTTTGGAACAGATACTGGAAACAGAAAAGGAGACCTATGAACGGATCAACAGCAGGAGGTAGCATTTGGGCATAGTATTAGCAATTTTACTTTTTGGTTTTATCGTATTTTTTCATGAGCTGGGACATTTCCTGCTGGCAAAGAAAAATAAGATTGATGTGGAAGAGTTTGCAGTGGGAATGGGGCCTGTATTGCTTAAGAAGGATTATAAGGGTACCTGTTACAGCATTCGTATGCTTCCTATCGGAGGTTTTTGTGCTATGGGAGAGGATGACGAAGCTACAGACTCTCCCAATAGTTTTAATAACAAGTCAGTCTGGGCAAGGATTAGTGTGTTCGCGGCAGGGCCGGTCTTTAATTTTATGTTGGCCTGGAACCTTGCCATCATTTTGGTGTTGATGGTCGGATATGACCAGCCTGTGATAGGTGCGGTGGAGGAAGGATATCCTGCTGCCGAGGCCGGACTGAAGGCTGGTGACAAGGTGGTGGCGATCGGGGATAAGAAAGTGCATATTTATCGGGAGATTTCTGCATACCTGCAGTTTCATCAGGACGAAGATCTGGTTTTAACCTATGAAAGGAAGGGAGAGGAACACACGGTGACCTTGGTACCCCAGATGGATGAGAAACTGGGGTATGAGAGAATTGGAATTGGAAGTATCGGCAGTACGGATGCCAATCTTCTGAGCGCGTTTCAGTATGGAACCTATGAGGTGAAATATTGGATTGAAATTACGGTGGAGAGCCTGAGGATGTTGGTGACAGGCCAACTTGGCCTGGATCAGCTTTCTGGGCCGGTAGGAATTGTGGATGTCGTAGATGAGACTTATCAACAGAGCCGGTCCTATGGAATCTTTGTGGTGGCCGCGCAGATGCTGAATATGGCGATCCTATTGTCGGCAAACTTAGGTGTAATGAATCTTCTGCCTTTGCCGGCATTGGACGGGGGACGGCTCGTCTTTCTGTTCGTGGAGGCTGTCCGGAGGAAAAGGGTGCCTCCAGAGAAGGAAGGGTATGTACATTTCGCAGGGATTGTGCTTCTGATGTTGCTGATGGTAGTAGTGATGTATAATGACATCCAGCGAGTGTTCTTCTAGAAAAGGGAGTACTTACAGGGCATCGACGAGGATGCGTTTGTGAGTACTCCCTTTTCTGAAAGGTCGCTGCTGTGATAAAATGGAAAAAAATGAGTTACGTAAGCTCCGCGATTCGGGACACTCCTACATAGATTTCAGAGATTTTATACCAAGTAGGATAGTCTACGATGCCTGTGGCAGGAAGACCGAAGACGGACTGAAACTGGCGTACGGCATCCTTTGTGGCAGGACCAAAGATCCCGTCTGCATTGATTTTTTGAAGCGCTGGATAGGCACCGGCAATGGTGTTTAGTTGCTCCTGCATTTGACGGACTTTATTGCCGCTGGCCCCGGTATCCAGATTATAGCCTGGCCATGAGGAAGGAATACCTGAGATGGATTCCGCAGTATTGATGTACATGTCATCTCCGTAATAATAACGGAGGATCTGGATGGCAGTATAACCTTGTTCTCCAAGAGAGCAGG
Source organism: Lachnospiraceae bacterium (assembly GCA_019424135.1). Lineage (GTDB taxonomy): Bacteria > Bacillota > Clostridia > Lachnospirales > Lachnospiraceae > Merdimonas. The sequence goes on along the minus strand of JAHYZZ010000001.1, from coordinate 141,088 downwards.
AACCCCACTGTGTCATCCAGTCCGGACACTGGACCTGTCGGCCGTCACAGTACTGGGTCAGGATTGGCTGACGGACTCCGGGGCGCGATAAGTAGTTGGAAAACAGCTCATCGACGATGGGTGAGATGGTGTCATAAAAGTTGCGCTCTGGAATCCATTTATGGTCAAAGGCGGTGGACGATGTGATGGTAAAATCATAGCCCATATTCCGGTACCACTCGGTGTATACCCGGTTCAGGGTAAAGGACATGATGGCCAGGACATTGGCACGTATGGTGTCTGCCGGCCAGGTGGCATAGATTTCGCTGGAGGCAACATTTTTAATATAATCTTTATATTTTACATAATAATTTTTGGCGGTAGAATCTCTGGGGCTTCCATCGTGGACGACGATGTATTCTGGTACAACCACACGGCTTAAGACAATTTCGCCGGTTTCGTTTACAGGTTTGATCTCAGCTTCCGGTATTTTCACCGGATAATTTCCATATAATGTGTGTGCAGGGATAACAAATACTTCTTCAGAAGGAGAGGCGGTGTCAGAAGGCTTCATGGTCACGTTCTGAATCGCTTTTACGGTGGGAAGAATTTCTACACCTGCAATGCTCACCGGTTCATAGCCGGGGGCCTCAATATGAAGAGTATATTCGGAGTAAGGTTGTTCTTCAATTTTGGGATTCAGGCTGTATTCCAGCGGCGGTGCATCAAGCTCTATGGTTTCAGTCTGGCCGGAGGAGTCGGTACTTAGTTCTTCCAGTGTGCTGTCCGGAATTCCGGTATAGGAAATACGAACAGAGGCGCCTTGGACAGGATAAGCATTAATCTCCGAGGTCAGATTAATCTGCAGGCTTCCAAGTTCTGGAGTATCTGCAGATGTATGTTGTTGAATCGTATTCATGGCAGTACCTCATAGAAATTCTATTACTGTTAGTCTATGATGGAAAAGGGAAATGGTTCCGAAAATCAGAGATGAAAGAAGGATTTATGAAGAAAAGAAGAAAAAGAAGGCTTTGGAAGATCATGACAACAGTCATTTTATGTGTGACAGTCGTGTTCGGATATCGCATGGGAGTTTTGCATACAGCTGCGCAGAAGATGGAAGAAGCAGTGCAGCCGATCCCTTTCCAGGAGGTGGAGATTGAGGAGGGGGATCTGAAGAGGAAGTATTATTATGGGCAGCTAGAAGGTGACAGAAAACAGATCTATCAAGAGATCTTGCAGGGACTACTGAATTACGAAACCCAGATTTATATCCATACTGCAGATCCCAAAGAGGCAAATGAGGTCTTTTTGTTTGTGATGAATGATCATCCGGAGATTTTCTGGTGTGACGGCAGGACGACGGCGACGTCATATGAGGGCGTTACAGTTCCTTATACAGTGCTGGAACCTGCATATTCTTATGATGAGGAAGAAAAGGAGAAAAGATCGGCATCCATTGAAACGGCAGTTGGAGAATATTTGTCCGGGATTGGAACAGATGCGTCCGATTATGAGAAAATATTATATGTGTATGAGTCCCTGGTTCATCAAGTAGAATATGATCAACAGGCCTTGGATAACCAGAATATCTATAGTGTTTTTGCAGGAAAGCGTTCGGTGTGTGCAGGGTATGCGAAGGCGACCCAGTATCTTTTGGAACGGCTGGGAGTATTCTGTACTTATGTGACCGGGACGGCTTGGAACGGACAGGCACATGCCTGGAATCTGGTATCCTGTGACGGGGACTATTACTATGTGGATACAACCTGGGGGGATCCTGTCTTTCAGGCTGAGGAAGGCGGAGAGATCTCTATTTCGGATCATATCAGCTATGATTATATGTGCTGTAGTGAAGAACAGCTTCGAAAAACTCATACGCCGGATGATTTGGTAAGGTTTCCAGAATGTACGAAGATGGACGCCAACTATTATGTGGTGAACGGTATGTATTATGAGACTTACGAACCTTCGCAGGTTCTGGAACATATGAATCAGGTGATCAGAACAAAAGGAAATCCTGTGGTGGTTAAGTTTGCCCAGGAGCAGGTCTACGAGGATGCAAAAAGGGATATTCTTGACCATGTGGTGAAGCAGGCAGCCCAGAATCTGGCTGGCTGGTATGGACTTTCACAGGTAAATTACCAGTATCTGGATGAAGAAAAGCTAAACAAAATTACAATATATTGGGAGTATTCTTAAAAAATGGTTGCAAAGCAAGACAACATATAGTATAATTGCTACAATTTGTCGAGTATTAGGAAGGGAAAGGTGAATCTATGAAAGCATTTCTTATTCTGGAAGACGGAACTGTCTTCTCGGGAACGAGTATCGGGGCCACAAAGGATATGATCAGTGAGATCGTATTTAATACTTCGATGACGGGCTATCTCGAAGTGTTGACTGACCCTTCTTACGCCGGGCAGGCCGTTGTCATGACCTATCCGTTGATTGGAAATTATGGGATCACGCCGGATATGGAGTCTAAAAAAGCATGGCCTGACGGATATATCGTAAGAGAATTGTCACGAATGCCCAGTAATTTCCGTTGCGAAGGCACGATACAGGATTTCCTGAAAGAGCAGGATATTCCGGGAATCGCAGGAGTTGATACTCGTGCGTTGACCAAGCTGTTGCGGGAAAAGGGTACGATGAATGGTATGATCACTACCAGGGAAGATTTTAATTTGGAAGAAGTTATTTCAAAGCTGAAAGCTTATACGGTGGGCGATGTTGTCTCGAAAGTAACCTGCGGCGAGTCTTCTGTGTGGGAAGGCAGTGGTCCGAAGGTAGCTCTTATGGACTTTGGCGCCAAGAATAATATTATCAGATCTTTACATAAACGTGGGTGTGAAGTGACGGTTTATCCGGCTGATACACCAGCGGAAGTCATTATCAATTCTAATCCGGACGGAATCATGTTATCCAATGGGCCGGGGGATCCGGCATCCTGTGAAACAATCATTCAAGAAACCAAGAAGCTTTACAATTCAAATATTCCTATTTTTGCAATTTGTCTGGGACATCAGCTGATGGCTCTTGCAAATGGTGCAAAGACATATAAGTTAAAATATGGACACCGAGGAGGCAATCATCCGGTCAAGGATTTAAGTACCGGACGGGTTTATATTTCTTCACAGAATCACGGCTATGCAGTCGATGCCTCTACTTTGGATCCCAAGATTGCAAAAGAAGCTTTTGTCAATGTCAATGACGGGACGAACGAAGGTCTTGTGTATGAAGGGAAGAAGATTTTTACAGTGCAGTTCCATCCGGAAGCATGTCCTGGACCACAGGATTCGGGGTATTTATTTGACCGGTTTATGGAAATGATGAAAGGAGCGTAAGAATGCCTAGAAATAAAGAGATTCAGAAAGTATTGGTCATCGGGTCCGGCCCGATTGTGATCGGTCAGGCGGCGGAATTTGATTATGCAGGAACTCAGGCCTGTCGTTCCCTGAAAGAGGAGGGCATTGAGGTGGTGCTTCTGAATTCCAATCCGGCTACGATCATGACGGATAAGGATATAGCAGACCGGGTTTATATCGAGCCTCTGACCGTTGAGGTGGTGGAGCAGCTGATCTTAAAGGAACGTCCGGACAGTGTGCTTCCGACTCTGGGAGGACAGGCGGCTCTGAATTTGGCTATGGAGCTGGAGGAGAGCGGATTTTTAAAGAGGAATCATGTGCGGCTGATTGGCACGACTTCCGAGACGATCAAGAAGGCAGAAGACAGACTGGAGTTTAAGACCACCATGGAAAAGATCGGCGAGCCTTGTGCGCCATCGCTGGTAGTGGAAAATGTAGAAGACGGGCTTAAATTTGCTCAGGAAATCGGCTATCCGGTTGTTTTGCGCCCGGCATATACACTGGGAGGAAGCGGCGGTGGAATTGCCCACAACCAGGGACAGATGACAGAGATTCTGGAGAATGGCTTAAGGCTTTCCAGAGTGGGACAAGTTCTAGTGGAGCGCTGCATCGCAGGCTGGAAAGAGATTGAGTACGAAGTGATGCGGGACAGCAAAGGGAATTGTATTACTGTATGTAATATGGAAAATATCGATCCGGTAGGAGTGCATACCGGGGACAGTATCGTGGTAGCACCTTCTCAGACATTGGGGGATAAGGAGTATCAGATGCTGCGGTCCTCTGCCTTAAATATCATCAGTGAGCTGAATATTACAGGAGGATGTAACGTACAATATGCGTTAAACCCGGACAGCTTCGAGTACTGTGTCATAGAAGTCAATCCAAGAGTCAGCCGTTCTTCGGCTCTTGCCTCCAAGGCGACGGGCTATCCAATTGCTAAGGTGGCGGCTAAGATTGCTCTTGGATATACGCTGGATGAGATTAAAAATGCAGTGACCAAAAAGACCTATGCCAGCTTTGAGCCTATGCTGGATTACTGCGTAGTAAAAATTCCAAGACTTCCCTTTGATAAGTTTATCAGTGCAAAAAGGACTCTGACGACCCAGATGAAGGCCACCGGAGAGGTCATGAGTATTTGTGACAATTTTGAAGGAGCTCTGATGAAAGCAATCCGATCTCTGGAGCAACATGTGGACAGCCTTATGTCCTACGATTTCTCACACTTACAGGGAGAGGATTTGATTGAGGAGCTTAAGGTAGTGGATGACCGGAGAATCTGGAAGATTGCAGAAGCTATCCGACAGGGAATCAGCTATGAGACGATTCATGATGCGACCAAAATAGATTTCTGGTTTATCGATAAGATTGCTATCCTGGTGGAGATGGAGAAAAAGCTTAAGAACCAGCCGCTGAGTGCTGAAACCTTAAGAGAAGCTAAACGAATGGAATTCCCGGACACTGTGATTGCAAAGCTGACGGGAAATACAGAACGTCAGATTCATGATATGCGCCATGAATATGGAATCCACGCGGCGTATAAGATGGTAGACACCTGTGCAGCAGAGTTTGCGGCGGAGACGCCTTACTATTATTCTGTCTACGGAAGTGAAAATGAGGTAGAGGAGACGTCTGGAAAAAAGAAGGTGCTTGTGCTGGGATCCGGACCTATAAGGATTGGACAGGGAATCGAGTTTGACTTTTGTTCAGTCCACTGTACTTGGGCATTCGCAAAAGAAGGATATGAGACGATTATTATCAACAATAATCCGGAGACAGTAAGTACAGATTTTGACATTGCGGATAAGCTGTATTTTGAACCGTTAACACCGGAGGATGTGGAAAGCATTGTGGATCTGGAGCATCCGGACGGAGCGGTAGTGCAGTTTGGCGGACAAACGGCAATTAAACTGACAGAGAGTCTGATGAAGATGGGTGTGCCGATCCTGGGAACGTCTGCCGAAAACGTAGATGCGGCTGAGGACCGGGAATTGTTTGATGAGATTCTGGAAAAATGCCAGATTCCTCGTCCTACAGGCGGCACGGTCTACACGGCTGAGGAGGCAAAAGAAGTGGCAAACCGATTGGGGTATCCAGTGCTTGTGCGGCCTTCTTATGTGCTGGGTGGCCAGGGTATGCAAATTGCCATTAACGATCATGATATCGAACAATTTATTGGGATCATCAACCGGATTGCGCAGGATCATCCGATCCTGGTAGATAAGTACCTGATGGGAAAAGAAATTGAGGTAGATGCTGTCTGCGATGGACAGGACATCTTGATTCCGGGAATCATGGAGCATATCGAGCGGGCAGGCATTCACTCTGGAGACAGTATCTCTGTATATCCGGCAAAAAGTATCAGTGAAAAGACGAAGCGGACGATTGAGGAATATACGAAAAGGCTTGCCAGAGCCTTGCATGTCATTGGACTGATCAATATTCAGTTTATTGTTTGTGGGGAAGAGGTATACGTGATTGAGGTTAATCCTAGATCCAGCCGTACAGTACCTTATATCAGTAAGGTTACCGGCATTCCTATCGTACCGCTGGCGTCCCGGGTGATCATGGGACATACCATTCGGGAACTGGGGTATACACCCGGACTTCAGCCGGAGGCAGATTATTTTGCCATAAAAATGCCGGTATTCTCCTTTGAGAAGATCCGTGATGCAGATATCAGCCTGGGACCGGAAATGAAGTCCACCGGAGAATGCCTAGGAATCGCCAAAACCTTTGATGAAGCGCTTTATAAAGCATTTTTGGGTGCTGGTATCAAACTGCCTAAGCATAAGAACATGATCATGACCGTGCGAGATGAAGATAAGGAAGAAGCTGTAGAGATCGGCCGCCGCTTTGCCAAGATCGGATATCGTATCTTTGCTACGAGAGGGACAGCCCAAGCTCTTTTGAAAGCCGGTGTCAAGGTAATTGCGGTCAATAAGATTGAACAGGAAAGCCCGAACCTGATGGACCTAATTCTGGGACACAAAATTGATCTGGTCATTGATACGCCGCCTCAGGGCGCTGACCGGGCAAATGACGGATTTCTCATCCGTCGCAGCGCTATCGAGACAGGCGTGAATGTACTGACTGCCATTGATACCGCAGAAGCGTTGATCACTAGCTTGGAAAATACCGATATCAAGAAGTTAACGTTGGTAGATATTGCGACGATATAGGACGTAGTAAAATGCAAAACAGGACGTAGACCTTTTACAAAGGTCTACGTCCTGTTTTGCATTTTGCCCTGTACCTAAATGAAAGACACCCTGTACCTGAATTGAAGCGTGTAATAATTTTGTAACATTTGTAATAAAATTGAAATTATTGAATATACTTTATTAAGATTATTTTATGAATAATGTTCTAGATTATGCATATGAGCATGTGACAGGAGGCGTGATATGAATCGGAGAACATGGTATGGATCTGCTTATTTTTTACTGTCAGCCGGAATTTTGACGGCAGGCTTCACAAGTTATGCAGCTTCGCCGAAAGTGACGGCTCAGCAGGCGGTTTGTGTACAGTCGCAGATTTTTTCTCAGGAGCACAAGGAGGCCTTATTGAAGGGGGGAATCGGAAAGGAGATTTTAGGCGGGTCCGAGAAAATCACTGGAAATATGCTGTCAGCCTCGATGGAGATACTGGAGGAGAAAAATCAACAGGAGGTTGAAGAAGCCAAAGAAAGGGAAGAAAAAAGAGAGCAGGAAAGGAGAGCTGCGCTGGAGGCGGCCCACCAACAGGAGTTGGAACTGCTGGCGTCCATTATTTTTTGTGAAGCCGGTAATCAACCCTATGAAGGACAAGTAGCAGTGGGAGCTGTGGTGATGAACCGGGTGAACAGCGGGGCATTTCCAGATTCAGTAGAAGAGGTTGTCTATCAGTCCGGACAGTTTGTGCCGGCCGGTACCGGGTGGCTGGATAGTGTTAGAAGGCAGAAGGGCTACACAGATTCAGCAATGCAGGCGGCAAAGGACGCGCTGGCAGGAGAAGATCCGGTAGAGGGCTGTCTTTATTTTGATCAGGGTGGATCTGGAATGCAGATTGGCGCCCATTATTTCCATTGACAAACACCGGAGAAGTGAGTAGGATGGAAAACAGAATGGATAAGGACGGTAAAAAGAATGTACAGGATATTAATCGTGGAAGATGATATGACGATTGCAGAAATTCTGGCGGGACATCTGAAAAAATGGGATTATGACGTCCGGTATGTGGAAGATTTTAAAAATATAATGACTGATTTTATGGAGTTTGATCCCCAGCTTGTCATGCTGGATATTGCACTGCCTTTTTTTAATGGATTCCACTGGTGTCAGGAGATTCGCAAAGTATCAGAAGTTCCTATTGTATTTTTATCGTCACTGGATGATAATATGAATATTGTTATGGCGATGAATATGGGCGGCGATGATTTTATCGAGAAACCCTTCGATTTGAATGTGGTTACGGCAAAGGTGCAGGCGTTGTTGCGCAGAGCATATTCATTTCACGGGTCGGCCAATATTTTGGAATATGCAGATGTTATGCTGAATTTAAGTGATGCTACGGTTTTGTATAGAAATGAGAAGCTAGAACTGACGAAAAATGAGTTTCGGATTCTTCAGATTTTGTTTGAACGGGCCGGAAAAATCGTTTCCAGGGATGAAATCATCGAAAGGCTTTGGGACAGTGATGAATTTATCGATGATAATACACTGACGGTGAATGTGGCAAGACTTCGGAAAAAATTGGAGTCCGCAGGCATTGCGAATCTGATTCGGACGAAGAAAGGCATTGGATATATGGTGAAATGATGAGGTTATTAAGAAAATTTGCAAAAGAGCATATCGGACAAATTTGTCTGTATATAGGCTTTGTGGGAATATTTCAGGTGGTTTTCTTTTTATATAATATCCCCGTGGATGCGGTGCAATATGGATGCCTGTTGTCGGTAGGATGGCTGGTTTTATATGGAGCCATGGCATTTGTCCGGTACTATAAAAGGTGTGGGGAACTGGAAGAGAATGGGAGGGCAATTCTGACAGATCTTTCCCGTATGCCGGTTCCAATAAATACGGTGGAAGAAGAATATCAGAAGATTCTGACAAAGATGTATCAGGAAAAACAGGAGCTTGAGTCGAAAAACCGTATTTCCAGGCAGGAGATGGCAGATTATTATGGAATGTGGGTGCATCAGATCAAGACGCCCATTGCCGCTTTGAGGGTTATGCTGCAGTCTCTGGAAGAGGAAGATGCAAGCACCCCACATATCAAGAATATGAAGCTTGAGCTGTTCAAGATCGAGCAGTACGTGGAGATGGTGCTCTCTTATTTGAGAATGGAGGACATGGCTTCTGATTTATCTTTTGCTGAATATTCCCTGGATGATATTATTCGTCAGGCAGTTCGCAAGTATTCCCAGATGTTTATCTTAAAGAAGATCCGGTTAAATTATGAGCCTCTCGGCCATAAAGTGCTCACAGACGAGAAATGGCTGGTATTCGTGGTGGAGCAGATTTTATCCAACGCATTGAAATATACGAAAAGAGGGAGTATTTCCATTTATTTGACAAAACATAAAGGAAAAAATATGCTGGTCATTGAAGATACTGGCATCGGGATTTCTCCAGAGGACCTTCCCAGGGTCTTTGAAAAAGGATTTACTGGATATAATGGCCGGGCGGACAAAAAGTCAACTGGCATCGGTCTTTATCTTTGCAAGAAAATCATGGACAGGCTGCAACATGGAATTGAAATCATGTCCAAGGTTGATCAGGGAACCAAGGTGTACTTATATTTAGAGCATGAAAAAAGGAATCTTACAGAAATGTAAGACAGAAAAGAGAAATGTCATCTAAATCAATGGAAGGGCATTTCTTCTTTTTTTATAATTGGAGATGCAAAAACACTGATGGAAAGGATGGAGAAAGACATGACATTGTTGGATGTGAAAAATGTAAAAAAGATATACACGACAAGATTTGGAGGCAGTCAGGTGGTGGCACTTCGAAATGTGAATTTTTCAGTAGAACCCAGGGAATATGTGGCTATTATGGGGGAAAGCGGATCAGGAAAGACGACACTTCTTAATATTCTGGCTGCATTGGATCGGCCAACGGGTGGTAAGATCTATCTGAAAGGACGGGATCTTGCTGGGATCAAGGAAAAAGAGATGGCGGCATTTAGAAGGCAGAATCTGGGATTTGTGTTTCAGGACTTTAATCTTTTGGATACTTTTTCTATTGAAGACAATATCTTGCTTCCACTGGTACTTTCCGGCTATAAGTATTTGGAGATGGAAAGGAGAATCACGCCGGTGGTGGAGAAGTTAAGGATTGCAGATATTTTAAAGAAGTATCCCTATGAAGTGTCTGGTGGCCAGAAGCAAAGAGCTGCTGTGGCGAGAGCGTTGGTTACGAAGCCTCAGTTGATCCTTGCGGATGAGCCTACCGGGGCTTTGGACTCCCGGGCAGCGGATGATCTCTTAAATTTATTTGAGAAGATCAATCAGGACGGTCAGACGATACTGATGGTGACTCATAGTATCAAGGCGGCCAGTACGGCGAAACGGGTACTGTTTATCAAGGATGGAGAGGTGTTCCATCAACTGTACCGTGGAAATCTGACGAATGAACAGATGTATCAGAAGATTTCTGATACGCTGACTGTTCTGGAGGCAGGAGGTGGAGAAAATGAGTAGCTCCATTTATTCAAGGCTTGCACTTACAAATCTTAAAAACAACAGCAAGACTTATATACCCTACATTTTTACGTCTGTTCTGACAGTTATGATGTTTTATATCATGGATGCACTGGCGAGAAATGAAGGAATCGGAAACAAAAGTCTGGAGTTGGTCTTAAGCTATGCCAGAGGTGTGATCATTGTGTTTGCGGTCATTTTCTTGTTCTATACCAATAGCTTTCTCATCAAGCGGAGAAAGAGGGAGATCGGTGTCTATCATATCTTGGGCATGGGGAAGCGTCATATTGCAAAGATGATGCTGGTGGAAACATTGATCACAGCGTCAACTGGGATTGGTGCAGGACTGGTATTTGGAATGGTGTTCAGTAAATTGATGTACCTGATTCTCCTGAAACTTCTTCATTTTGACGTGGATCTGGAGTTTTCCCTCTCTTTGCCGGCAGTGGTGGATTCCCTGGCTTTGTTTGCGGTGATTTTCTTTCTGACACTTTTTTATAATCTGATGCAGATCCGCCTGTCTAATCCGGTGGAGCTTTTGCAAGGAAGCAGCCAGGGAGAAAAAGAGCCGAAGACAAAGATTTTGCTGGCTATCATCGGGTTTGTGCTGATAGGAGCCGGATATGCGATCGCTCTTCTGACAGAGTCGCCATTGGAGGCGATATCTACTTTCTTTATTGCGGTGATCTGCGTGATCCTTGGCACTTATGCACTGTTTGTGTCCGGAAGTATTGCACTTTTAAAGGCACTTCGAAAGAAGAAATCCTTCTATTACCAGGCAAAGCATTTTACTTCCGTGTCTGGCATGATCTATCGGATGAAGCAAAATGCGGTGGGTCTGGCAAATATCTGCATCTTAAGCACTATGGTACTGGTGATGATTTCGACGACATTGTCTCTTTATGCAGGGATGGATGATATTTTAAGATATCGTTTTCCTACGGAGTACGGATTAGGGATTTATCAGACAACGCCGGAAGCCGAGGAGAAGGCAGAGGAGATTATTTCCGAAGAACTGAGGAACCATCATGTTTCCATAGATCCAGATACCGAATTTCTTTATCATCAGGGATCTGTGGCTGTGCTGATAAAGGAAAAAGGTTTTGAATTGAAAGAGAACGGGGACTATTCAACATCTCAGATTCGGGAGTTATATATGATTCCTGAGGCGGATTATAATTCAATTGAAAGGAAAAATGTGAAACTAAATTCTGATGAAGTACTGATTTATTCCACAGGCGAAGACTGGGGAAAAAGTCAGGTTCAGGTAGGAACTAAGACGTATCAGGTAGCCGGGATCCTGGATGATCTGAAGCTTGAACCAAAGAATCAGTCTCGGGTGACAGATGCATTTTATTTGATCATGGCAGATGAAGGACAGATCGAAGACGTTTTAAAAGAAGCTTGGGCTGGCAGCGACATGTCATCGGAATGGGTGGATCAGCAGAGCGCAGTGGAGTATTGGCACCGATTTGATTTGGACGGAGACAAGAAGGACTGTATCGCTGCTGAAGATGCAATGACAGAACGGCTGACGCAGGAAGTACCAGGATCCTTTTGTGAAAGCAGGCAGCAGAGTCGGGAAAGTTTCTATAGCTTGTACGGTTCTCTTTTCTTTATCGGCATATATTTAGGCGCATTGTTCCTTATGGCAACTGTGCTGATCATCTATTACAAGCAGATATCAGAGGGCTATGATGATAGAGAACGGTTCCAGATCATGCAGAAGGTTGGTATGGATCAGAAAGAAGTCCGGCGCACGATTCGCAGTCAGGTATTGACGGTATTTTTTCTGCCTCTCTTCATGGCAGTGCTGCACGTAGCCGTGGCATTTCAGGTAATTAAGAAATTACTGGTCACATTCAACTTTACCAATACACCATTGTTTTTTCTATGCACCGTTATTACGGTAGCTGTGTTTGCTGTATTCTATGCGGTCGTATATGGAGTAACGGCAAAAGAATACTACAAAATTGTAAAACGGTAGCAAATGAGGACGTAGACTTTTTACATTGGGCTACGTCCTCATTTGCATTTTACGGTGTACCTTTTTGGAAAAAGGGGTGTACCTGGTTAACATTCCAGAATTCCTATAGAGAGGAGTTGACAGGCAGATAACGTTAGTTGTATTGTTTATTTAGATGTATTCCAATATTTTTGTAATATTCAAAAATAATGCTACAACTAAGGAGGAAAATTGTATGACAAAAGCTGGAGAACGAAATGTAGTGAAAGCAGAACATGCAAATGGAGGCGCCGGGTATATTTTAAAGGAGGCACTGTTGACAGGGACTGAACTGGGAGAGCATTGTCGGATGTTCAGCAAGGTGACGATTCCGCCGCAAAGCGAGCTGGGGTATCATGAGCATCATGGAGAAAGCGAGACTTATTATGTTTTATCTGGAAAAGCAGTGTACAATGATAATGGAAAAGAAATAACGGCGGAACCAGGGGACGTATTTGTCTGTGAAGACGGCAATGGCCACGGAGTGAAAAACACAGGAGATGAAGATTTGGTATTTGTGGCGCTGATATTAGAAAAATAATTGTCTAAATTGACTACGGGGACGGGGGATTTTTAAAAATCCCCCGTCCCCGTAGTCAATTTGGATAATATTCTGCAAATGAGAAATGATATCAATATATATGGTTGTTGTTTGGCGCTGTCTTGTGATATACTAAAAATGCAAATGATAATCAAATTCAAAAATAATTGGTATAGTATGGAGGAGATGATATGCCAGTAGAGGTTGTAGAGTATATGCTTTCTGACCAGAATAACAGCAGACGGCTACAATTTCAGCTGATTCTGCAGTGTGCGCCTTTTTTGAAGGGAATTAAGGTTGCCTGTATTACGAATCTTGAAAGGAGGTTTTTGGGTGAGCTGGGAGAGATTTTTGAAGGGACAGAGATTTCTTACCAGGTACTTGCGGTCTGTAAGGAGCGTTGTCTGATTATCCTTTTTCGAAGGGAGACCATGGAAATGCATCTTAAGAGAAAAGAGATCCGGGAGTTTCTTAGGGAATATGGATACGTAATGCCGGATTTGACGGGAGTGTTTAGCCTTTTGGCAAAACGGATTGGCAGATATTCCAGGAAGGATATTGGCTTTCCACATGAAATTGGTATCTTTCTGGATTATCCGATTGAGGATGTGCGAGGTTTTATTGAACATAGAGGGCAGAGCTGTTTGATGACTGGATACTGGAAGGTATACCATAACCGAGAGAGGGCACAGATGATATTCCTGGCATACGATCAGGCGAAAACCAGCGCAGTTAATGAATTTTTAGTTGGAAAAAGCATACGGGATATTGTATACAATGTTGCTTAACAGATGAGTCCCGCAAATCAAAGGAGGATGATATACATGAGTATTTCGGTGGTATATTGGAGTGGAACTGGAAATACAGAGGCGATGGCAGAGATTTTGGCAGAAGGAATCCGGGAAGCAGACGGGAAGGTCTCAGTGATCGAAGTAGGAAGTGCGGATGCACAGGAACTGATGAAAGAAGATACCTTTGCGTTAGGGTGTCCGTCCATGGGCGCTGAGGAGTTGGAAGAGAGCGAAATGGAGCCTTTTGTGGCGAGACTGGAAGGAAAGATGAGCGGGAAAAAGGTACTTCTTTTTGGGTCATACGGATGGGGAGACGGAGAATGGATGCGCAGGTGGGAAACACGTATGAAAAACGCCGGTGCCGTGCTGGTGACAGGATCGGGGATTATTGCAAATGGAGTACCAGATGATGAGACGGAGGCTGTATTAAAGGCGGCAGGAAGGGAACTGGCATCAGCGTAAACTGGCACGGATAGAAAGGGACGATCATATGAGTGTTGTAATTATTGGCGGAAACGAGAGGATGGAACAACAGTATAAACAAATATGTAAAAAGTACCGATATAAAGCTAAGATATTTACCAGAATGTCGGGAAATCTAAAGACCCAGATTGGTCAGCCTGACTTAATCATCCTATTTACATCTACGGTGGCCCATAAAATGGTCCATTGCGCATTAAAAGAAGCCGAACGTTATCATATCCGAGTAGAGCGTTCCCACAGAAGCAGCATTAGCGCGTTGGAAACAGTTTTGCAGGGTTGCAGATAAAAGATATGTGCAGAACAGAAGAAAGAGGGGGAAAGCCCTCTTTTTTTTGCGACTGTTTCGTGATAAACTGGTCACAGTAGCAAAAATACAGAACACGATTTGGAGGATACAAAAAGAAATATGAGTTACGCAGATAAAGTGTTTATTGATATGTGTAGCGATATCCTAGAAAACGGAACGGATACTAAGGGAGAAAAAGTCCGTCCGGTTTGGGAGGACGGAACTCCTGCTTATACAATCAAGAAGTTTGGGGTGGTCAACCGCTATGATTTGTCCAGAGAATTTCCCGCTTTGACGCTGAGAAGAACGGCAATTAAGAGCTGTACGGATGAGCTTTTGTGGATCTGGCAGAAGAAGTCAAATAATATTCATGACTTGAACAGTCACATCTGGGACAGCTGGGCGGATGAAGAGGGGTCTATTGGCAAGGCTTATGGGTACCAAATGCAGGTGAAGCACCAGTATAAAGAAGGAATGTTTGACCAGGTGGACCGAGTTATTTATGATTTGAAGCATAATCCTTACAGTCGGAGAATCATGACGAATCTTTATGTGCATCAGGATCTTCATGAAATGAATCTCTACCCCTGTGCCTACAGTATGACATTTAATGTGACAAAACGGCCGGATAGTGACAAGCTGATTTTGAACGGGATTTTGAATCAGCGGTCTAATGACGTGTTGGCAGCCAATAACTGGAATGTCTGTCAGTATTCTGTTCTGATGCACATGCTGGCACAGGTCTGCGATATGCAGGTGGGTGAGTTTATTCATGTGATTGCAGATGCACATATTTATGACCGTCATGTTCCCATGATTAAGGAACTGATTAATCGCAATCCCCTGCCGGCACCAAAGTTCTGGCTGAATCCGGATGTAAAAGATTTCTATGATTTTACAACGGAAGATGTAAAACTGATCGATTATCAGACCCATGAACAGATCCGAAACATACCGGTAGCTGTCTGACTTGAAAGTCATAGGATTGGATCAATATTCACGAAACAACGGGAGGAAAAATGCAGATGAAATTAATTGTAGCAGTTGATAAAAACTGGGCGATTGGAAAGAATAATAAGATTATGTGGAGCATTCCTGCAGATATGAAGTTTTTCAGAGAAACAACCAGAGGAAATGTGGTCATTATGGGAAGAAAGACCTTGGAGAGTTTTCCCCAGGGACAGCCGTTAAAAGACCGTGTCAATATCGTGATCACAAAAAATCCTGATTATAAAGTCAAGGGTGCGAAGGTTGTTCATAGTGTGGAAGAGGCAGTTGAAGAAAGCAAGAGATACGATGGAGATGTCTTTGTGATTGGAGGAGAAAGTATTTACCGGGCGATGTTGGGATATTGTGATACAGCATTGGTCACGAAAATTGACCATGGGTTTGATGCAGATACTTATTTCCCAAACCTGGATCAGGATCAGGAATGGAGGATGACGAAAATCAGCGAGGAGCAGACCTGTTTCGATTTAGAATATTATTTTACGGTATATGAAAGGGTTAGAAAATAAATGAGGATTTTAAGTATCTCGGCACAGAAGCCGGACGGTACTGGAAGCGGTATCTATATGACAGAACTGATCAAGGCATTCGAAGAGGAAGGCCATGAGCAGGCTGTGATAGCTGGTGTCTGTCCGGAAGACCAGGTCAGTCTGCCAGAAAAAGTCCGGTTTGATCCAGTTTTTTTTGAGACAGAAGAGTTGCCTTTTCCAGTGGTGGGAATGTCGGACGAAATGCCGTATAAAAGTACCCGGTACTGTGACATGACACCGGAAATGATTAAACAGTTTGAAAAAGCTTTTTCCAAGACACTTACCAAGGTGGTACAAGAGTTTAAACCAGAAGTGCTGATCTGTCACCATCTGTATCTGCTGACGGCTCTGGTGAGGGACTGGTTTCCGGAACAGAAAATCTATGGCTTTTGTCATAATACCGATCTGCGTCAGATGCAAAAGACAGATTTAAAGCGTGAATTTATTGCAGAAAAAATTCGCGGTTTGGATGGGATTTTCGCTTTACAGGAGGCACACATTGACAGGATTCAAAAGATTTACCATGCAGACAAGAAAAAGGTTCATGTGGTAGGAATTGGATATAATGCTGCAATTTTTCGCCAGACTAGCTTCCTTAGGAGGGAAAAGGCTGTCCGTATCGTTTTCGCTGGGAAGATTGCAGAAAAAAAAGGGGTGATGAGTCTTCTTCGAGCCATGAATCTGATTCAATCTGAGCCGGAAAATATCCGACTTTTTCTGGCAGGAGGAGCTGGAAATCGGGCTGAGTATGAAGCAATTCAGACATTGGCAGAGAAATGCCGATATCCAGTGGTATTTACAGGAAAGCTTCCTCAGCAGGAACTGGCAAAATTATATAACGCATGCGATATATTTGTGCTTCCATCTTTCTACGAAGGACTTCCTCTGACTGCG
>JAHYZZ010000001.1:0-124511 GCA_019424135.1 Lachnospiraceae bacterium | reverse complement strand
CAGGTAGTAATGAGTGATTTGCCGGGGATTGCAGACTGGATGGAAACTTTTGTGCCGGATGCCAGGATCACGTATGTTACGCTGCCCCAGATGCGTGAAGTGGATGAGCCGGAGGAAGAAAGCCTGCCAGCATTTGAGAAGAGACTTTCGAAGGCTCTTTATGATCAGGTAAAGAGAGTGGAAAGACAAGGAGATAAAAGAATTCCTTCTGCAGATTTAAGTAGAATTTGCTGGGGGCAGGTAGCAGACAGGATCGAAAGAGTTTTGAAATTTTATGTTTAATCGATTGACAATGATGAAAAATCTGCATATAATAATGATAATTATCAGAGAAATGCTATGACAAGGAGGAGTACATAGTCTTCTGATGCCAAGAGAGAAGGCGGCTGGTGCGAGCCTTCGTGAAGAGATTATGGAAGTAGCCTTCGAGCAGTGAACCGAAAGAAGCAGTAATTTTAAGAAAGTGCTTTGAGTAGACTTCAACGCGTGATCCCGGCGTTAGAGGGAAGCGGTATCGGAAATCATAGGTTTCCCGTGCCGGCAGAGTGCAGAGAAGACATTTCTCTGAAATTAGGTGGTAACACGGATGTCAGATTCGCCCTAAGCTTATAAGGCTTAGGGCTTTTTTTGGATATCCTTTAGCAAGGAGGTATGTATATGAGAAAGATCAGCGGAAACAAATTGTTGGTGAAAGCGTTAAGGGAAGAAGGGGTAGACGTATTATTCGGTTACCCGGGAGCCTGCACCATTGACATCAGCGACGAACTATACAAACAGGATTATACGAAGGTTATTCTTCCACGACAAGAGATTGCACTGGTACACGAGGCAGATGCATATGCTAGATCTACCGGTAAAGTTGGTGTCTGTCTGGTAACCAGTGGACCTGGAGCTACGAATCTGGTAACAGGACTTGCGACAGCTTATTATGACAGTGTTCCGTTGGTGTGCTTCTCCGGGCAGGTGGCCAGACATTTGATCGGAAATGATGCGTTTCAGGAAGTAGACATTGTTGGGATCACTCGCAGTATTACGAAATATGGTGTGACGGTTCGGAACAGGGATGATCTGGGACGGATCATCAAAGAAGCTTTTTATATTGCACGTACCGGAAGACCTGGGCCAGTGCTGGTGGATCTTCCCAAGGATGTGATGGGTGAACTTGGAGATGCAGAATATCCCAAAGAGGTCAACATCCGGGGGTATAAGCCGAATACTCATGTACACATCGGCCAGCTTAAGCGAGCGATTAAAATGCTTTCCAAGGCGGAACGTCCGCTTTTCCTGGTGGGCGGAGGTGTTAATATATCCCATGCAAATCATGAGTTTACCACTCTTGCGGAAAAAACCAATGTACCGGTAGTGACGACCGTTATGGGACGAGGTGCGATCCCGACGGATCATCCACTTTATATCGGAAATGTGGGAATGCATGGAGCTTACGCCTGCAACATGGCAGTCAATGAATGTGATCTTTTGTTCTCCATCGGAACTAGATTCAATGACCGTATTACTGGAAAACTTCACTCCTTTGCCCCTAAGGCACAGATCGTACATATCGATATCGATACGGCGGCGATTTCTAAAAATGTACAGGTAGATGTACCCATTGTGGCAGATGCCAAGGAAGCAGTCACCAAGATGATGGAGTATGTCACAGAATGTGATACAAAAGACTGGATGGAAAAGATTAAAGAGTGGAAGGCAGAACATCCGCTGGCTATGAAGAAGAAGCCGATTATGACGCCACAGGATATTATTGAGACCATTAACCGCATATTTGACGAAGCTATTATTGTAACTGATGTAGGACAACATCAGATGTTTGTCTCTCAGTTTGCTGAAATCACGGAAAAGAAACGACTATTGATGTCTGGAGGTCTGGGCACCATGGGATATGGGCTTCCAGGAGCAATTGGTGCCAAGATTGGCAATCCGAATACCCCGGTTATTTCTATCTCCGGTGATGGAGGAATCCAGATGAATATCCAGGAAATGGCGACGGCGGTACTGGAAGAACTTCCGACAATCAACTGTATTTTTAACAATTATAATCTGGGCATGGTTCGCCAGTGGCAGAAACTGTTCTATGGCAAACGGTATTCCATGACCTGTCTGCGATCTGGTGCGGCCAGCAGAGACCGGGGAGAGAATGTTGAGGATATGGCATATGTGCCTGATTTTGTGAAACTGGCAGAGAGCTATGGAGCAAAAGGAATTCGTGTGACGAAGAAGGAAGAGATTGAACCGGCTCTCAGGGAAGCGATGAACAGTGAAAAAACCCCGTATCTTATTGAATTTCTAATAGATCCGGAGGATTTGGTATATCCGATGATTCAGCCGGGCGGCACGTTAAAAGATATGATCATGGACTGTTGATTAAAGGATTTTAGTGGAGAGTAATAAGGAGGAAATCAAAGATGAGCGGAATGAAAAAACGATGGATCTCATTATATGTGGAAAACCAGGTAGGTGTTCTTTCCAAGATTTCCGGACTGTTTTCCGGAAAGTCTTATAACTTGGACAGTCTGACAGTAGGAACGACAGAGGACCCGACTATTTCCAGAATGACGATTGCAACGGTCAGTGATGATGAGACGTTTGAACAGATTAAAAAGCAGCTGAACCGTTTGGTGGAAGTGATTAAGGTTATTGATTTTACAGATATTTTCGTCAGAATGAAGGAAATCTTGTATGTAAAGGTTCGCAAATGTACACCTGAGGATAAGGTGGAACTGTTTCAGATTGCAGAAACTTTTAAAGCAAAAGTTATTGATTACGGACATGACAGTCTTCTTTTGGAGTTCGTACAGACCACGGCCAAGAATGATGCCGTTATCAAACTGATGAAAGAAGAGTTTAAGAGCATTGAAGTTGTACGGGGCGGATGCGTAGCTATTGAGTCGATTAGTATGATGGAACGATAAAAAAACAGAGCGCACTCTTGAATTTTTTGTACAGTGGTATTATAATCAAAAAAGGAAATAAGGAACGGAGGAGATTTCGATGGAAAAGAAAAATATTGATTGGTCGAATTTAGGTTTTGCTTACGTAGAGACTGACAAAAGATACGTTTCCAATTATAAAGACGGGACGTGGGACGAAGGTGTACTTACCTCCGATGCAAATGTTGTGATTAACGAGTGCGCAGGTGTTCTTCAGTACGCGCAGACCTGTTTTGAAGGGTTAAAGGCATATACGACAGAAGACGGACATATTGTCATGTTCCGTCCGGATCTAAATGCAGCCCGGATGGCAGAAAGCGCAAAGAGGCTGGAGATGCCGGCGTTTCCGGAGGACAGATTCGTTGAAGCCGTACATAAAACAGTAGAGGCCAATGCGGCTTATGTGCCTCCCTACGGATCAGGAGCAACTTTATATGTACGTCCGTACATGTTCGGTTCCAGTGCTGTTATCGGTGTAAAACCGGCAGATGAATATCAGTTCCGTGTATTTACCACACCGGTAGGGCCTTATTTTAAAGGAGGCGCAAAGCCGATTACGATTCGTGTCTGTGATTTTGACCGTGCTGCACCGCACGGAACTGGACATGTAAAGGCTGGCCTTAACTATGCAATGAGTCTGCATGCTATTGTAGATGCCCATAAGCAGGGATTTGATGAAAATATGTATCTGGATGCGGCAACCAGAACAAAGGTAGAAGAGACCGGAGGGGCAAATTTCCTATTTATTACAAAGGACAATAAAGTAGTAACACCAAAGTCCAGCACGATTCTTCCATCTATCACAAGAAGATCTCTTGTTTATGTTGCAGAACATTACTTAGGTATGGAAGTAGAAGAACGGCCGGTATATTTTGATGAAGTTAAAGATTTCGCAGAATGTGGATTGTGCGGAACCGCGGCGGTCATCTCACCAGTCGGAAAGATTAATGATCATGGAAAAGAAATCTGCTTCCCAAGCGGAATGGACGAGATGGGACCGGTTACTAAGAAATTATATGATACACTGACAGGCATTCAGATGGGCCATATTGAGGCGCCGGAAGGATGGATCCACAGAGTAGAATAGGACGTAGTGAAATGCAAAACAGGACGTAGACCTTTTACAAAGGTCTACGTCCTGTTTTGCATTTCACTATGTACCTTTTTGTCAAATACCCTGTACCTATTTAAAATAAACAGTATATAACAGTTGACAACAGTTCTAAACTGTTATATACTGTTTACATAAAAGGAGGGATAGAATGAAATTGATTGTCAATCACTCCTCTATGCAGCCGATCTACGAACAGATTGTAGATCAGGTGAAGGATAAGATCATGCATGGAGAACTTAGTGCCGGAGAGGCACTTCCATCGGTACGTACGTTGGCAAAGGAATTGAAGGTTAGTGCACTGACTGTAAAGAAGGCTTATGATGCTCTGGAGGAGGAAGGATTTGTGAATACGGTACACGGAAAGGGAAGCTACGTGGCGTTTGCAAACCAGAGTCTGATGCTGGAGGAGAAGAAAAAGGAAGTAGAAGCTGATTTGGAAAGGGCTATCCGAAAAGGCAGAAGCTGTGGAATGACGAGTAATGAGATTGCGGAGTTATTTCAGATTGTTTTGGAGGATTAGAGCGATGTTGAATTTTGAAAATGTAAGAAAAGTATACAAGGATTTTGAACTGAACTGCTCTATGCATGTGGAGCCAGGCTGTATTACCGGGCTGATCGGTCCCAATGGCGCTGGAAAAAGTACAGCGTTCAAGGCAGCGCTTGGTTTGATCAGTACGGACGGAGGATACATGGAAATTTTGGGGAAACAAGCAGATCAGCTGCGCCCTTCGGATCGAGAGAAAATCGGAGTCGTGCTGGCGGATTCTGGATTCAGCAGATATCTGCGGATTAAGGATTTGATTCCAGTGCTTCAGCACTTATATTCTGGTTTTTCCCGTGAGGAGTTTCAACTGAATTGTAAAAAGCTGCATTTACCACTGGAAAAAAGGATCAGCGAATTCTCTACCGGCATGAAGCGGAAACTACAGCTTTTAGCAGCAGTTTCCCACGACGCGGAGCTGTTGATTTTAGATGAGCCAACGGCGGGCATGGATGTGATCGCAAGAGACCAGCTTTTAGGTCTCCTTAGGGAATATATGGAAAAAGATGGCCGGTCTATTCTGATTAGTTCTCATATTTCCGCAGATTTGGAAGGATTTTGCGATGATGTATATCTTATTGACCAGGGGCAGATCATCCTTCATGAGGAAACAGATAACCTGCTGAATCGATACGGAATTTTGAAGGTGACGCCTCAGCAGTATGCCGAATTGGATCAGGCATATATCCTAAAGAGTAGAAAAGAAGACTTTGGCTATAGCTGTCTGACAGACCAAAAGCAGTTTTATGTGGAA
This sequence comes from Lachnospiraceae bacterium, assembly GCA_019424135.1. Taxonomy (GTDB): domain Bacteria; phylum Bacillota; class Clostridia; order Lachnospirales; family Lachnospiraceae; genus Merdimonas. The sequence goes on along the minus strand of JAHYZZ010000001.1, from coordinate 119,157 downwards.
AATTATCCCAAGATCGTCATTGAGCGGGGAAGCATCGATGAGCTGATTATGATGATGAATAGGAGGGAATCATAATGACGGGATTTTTGATTAAAGATTTGATGATGTTGAAATGCCAGAAGCAGTTTTTCTTTATTATGGGAGTCATGGGGATGATCTTCCTTGTCATGTACGACAATCCTACCTTTGTATTTGGATATTTGACAATTATGTTTTCTTTTATTCCTCTTATGACGCTGGCCTATGATGATGCGGATAACGGTGCTGCCTACCTGTTTTCTTTACCGGTAAGTCGGATAGGATATGTGGTTGAAAAATATGTATTTTCCATAGGATTTACCTTGATGGCATCTCTCGTGACCCTGGTTGTGGTGACTGTAGCCTGCCTGATAAAAGATTATCACATTCAAGCAGATGAACTGGGAGTTCTGGCTTTGGCCAGCCTTACGGTCGCTGTCTTATTCCTGTCTGTGTCCATGCCGGTACAGATAAAATTTGGCTCTGAGCGTGGACGGATAGCGGCAGGGTTGACGTTTGGTGCATTGTTTGCGATCTGCTACATAGCTGGATGGATGCTTTCTAAAGCGGGTATCAGACTGAAAGATCTAGAAACAGTACCCATAGAACTGAAATGGCCAGCGGCAGCAGGGGGGGCTATCGTATTATGGGTAGTGCTTTATGGTATTTCATTTGGAATCTCGGCGAAAATCTTGAAACGAAAAGATTTTTAATGAATTTTCTGGTATAATAACAGCGTCGGCAAAGCCGGCGCTGTTTTGCAAAATATTTACAGGAAAGAGGAAAAAGATGGAAGCTTACACAAGTTTTGCAGAAGTATATGATCAGTTTATGGATAATGTTCCCTATCAGGAATGGGCAGACTTTTTACAGGAAATCCTGCAGGAGGAAGGAGTCTGTGATGGACTGGTGCTAGATCTTGGCTGCGGTACCGGCAGTATGACAGAGGAACTGGCACACCGGGGCTATGATATGATCGGTGTGGACAATTCGGAAGAAATGCTGGAGATCGCTATGGAAAAACGGCAAAAGAGTGGAGCTGATATTCTGTACCTTTTACAGGATATGCAGGAATTTGAGCTTTATGGGACTGTACGGGCAGTTGTCAGTGTCTGCGATTCCATCAATTATGTGACAAAGGCTGACGAGCTGGAAGAAGTATTCCGGCTGGTCAATAATTATCTGGATCCCGGAGGGATTCTACTCTTTGATTTTAATACGGAATACAAATACCGGGAGGTGCTGGGAGATCGGACGATTGCGGAGAACCGGGAAGACTCCAGCTTTATCTGGGATAACTATTATTACGAGAAAGAAAAAATGAACGAATATGAATTGACCCTATTTATAAAGGAGGAGGATCATTTGCAGATGTATCATAAATATCAGGAGACACATTTTCAGAAAGGGTATACGCTAGAAGAGATGAAGGACCTTCTTAAGAAGTCCGGACTTCTGTTTGTGGCTGCCTACGATGCTTATACGAAACATCCGCCAAAGGAGGATAGTGAAAGAATCTGTGTCGTTGCAAGAGAGCAGGGAAAATCTGCAATTGCATTCCCGGAAGAAACATATTAAAATATACCCAATGCAGATAGAAAGGAATTTATCGAGGATGAAAGACTATATTGTAAGAGCAACGGCAGCAGAGGGACAGGTGCGAGCCTTTGCTGCTGTTTCCAGAAATCTGGTGGAGGAGGCCAGAAAACATCATAATACAAGCCCGGTAGCAACGGCGGCCCTGGGACGTCTTTTGACAGCCGGAGCTATGATGGGCAGCATGATGAAAAATGACAGTGATATGCTGACCTTGATGGTTCGTGGGGACGGCCCTATCGGCGGCATTACCGTGACAGCAGACAGCCATGCCAATGTCAAGGGATATGTAGGCAATCCGGACGTGATGCTGCCTCCAAAGAATGGAAAGCTTGATGTGGGCGGAGCCGTGGGTATCGGTCTTTTGCAGGTTGTTAAGGATATGGGGCTAAAAGAACCCTATTCCGGACAGACCATTCTGGTAACCAGTGAGATTGCGGAGGATTTGACCTATTATTTTGCCAATTCGGAGCAGGTGCCTTCGTCAGTGGGACTGGGGGTTCTGATGGAAAAGGACAATACGGTGCGCTGCGCCGGGGGGTTCATCATCCAGATGATGCCCTTTGCCACAGAGGCGATTATCAGTCAGATTGAGGAAAATCTAAAAAACGTTCAATCTGTCACAGCTATATTAGATCAGGGGAAGACGCCGGAAGAACTTTTAGAGATCCTTCTTGGAAATGTAGGACTTGAAATCACAGATACGATGGATACTCAATTTTACTGCAATTGTTCCAAGGAACGGGTGGAACAGGCGGTTGTCAGTGTAGGACGAAAAGAGATTCAGGAAATGATTGATGACGGAGAAACCATCGAGGTGAAATGTCAGTTCTGCAATACGGCTTATTATTACACGGTTGAGGATTTGAAGCGGATCATTCAGAGAAGTAAATAGACCATAGGGGGCGATGGATATGAAGCATGGGTTTATCAAAGTAGCAGCCGCGACGCCAGATATCCGGGTGGCGGATGTGAAGTATAATACGGAAAATATCTGCCAAAGGATTGATGAGACAGTTGCAGCAGGAGCGAAGATCGTGGTATTTCCGGAGCTTTGTATTACCGGTTATACCTGTGGGGACCTTTTTACCCAGGAAGTGCTTCTTGAAGAGGCGAGACAGGCACTTCACCGGATTGCGGATCATACGAAAGGAAAGGATGCGTTGATTTTTGTGGGGGTTCCCCTTGCAGTTGACGGAGAATTATATAATGTGGCAGCGGCTCTTCATCAAGGAGAGATTTTGGGATTGACGACGAAGACATTCCTGCCCAATTACGGGGAATTTTATGAGATGCGACAGTTTCGAAAGGGACCGGAGACGGCCAGATACTTGATGTTTGATGGAAAACGGACTGCATTTGGTCCTCAGTTATTGTTTACCGAAGAGCATCTTTCTTCATTGGTGGTATCAGCAGAAATTTGTGAGGATGTGTGGTCACCCGTTCCACCAAGCATCCAGGCGGCAAGAGAGGGCGCTGTCATCATCGCCAACTGTTCTGCCAGCGATGAGACGATCGGAAAGGCAGCCTATCGGACCAGCTTGATTGAAGGGCAGTCAGCCCGGCTTATCTGCGGCTATATCTATGCGAATGCCGGAGAGGGAGAATCCACCACAGATGTGGTCTTTGGAGGACACAATATTATTGCGGAAAATGGGACTACTTTGGCAATGGCCAAACGGTTTCAGAATGGCACGATTTATACAGAAATTGATATAAAGCGTCTGGATAGTGAGCGGAGAAAAAACACCACTTTTCAGCCGGCAAAGGAGCGTACTTTAATTCGTGTGCCGTTTGCATTGGAACAGGAGGAAACTTTACTCTCCCGCAGTTTCCCGTCACGTCCTTTCGTTCCTGGTGATGTAAAGGAGCGGAAGGAACGCTGCGAAGAAATCTTGACGATCCAGGCCATGGGACTGAAAAAACGTCTGGCACATACGCATGCTCAAAGTGCAGTGGTGGGGATCTCTGGTGGGTTGGATTCCACGTTGGCACTATTGGTGACAGCAAAGGCATTTGACACACTTTCGCTGGACCGGAAGGGGATCACAGCAGTGACGATGCCCTGCTTTGGGACCACGGACAGGACGTACCAAAATGCCTGTAAGATGGCAAGAAAACTGGGGGCAGAATTAAGAGAAGTGCCTATAGCAGATTCTGTGAATCAGCATTTTCAGGATATTGGACATAACCCGGAGGATCACAGCGTGACTTATGAAAATGCACAGGCAAGGGAACGGACTCAGGTATTGATGGATATTGCAAATCAGACAGGAGGACTGGTAATCGGAACCGGAGATATGTCAGAGCTGGCTCTTGGATGGGCTACTTATAATGGTGATCACATGTCCATGTACGGTGTCAATGCGTCTGTGCCAAAGACTCTGGTACGCCATCTTGTTTCCTATTATGCAGATACCTGTGAGGACACAGAGTTAAGGGATGTGCTTTTGGATGTGTTGGATACGCCGGTAAGTCCGGAACTTCTTCCGCCAAAAGATGGACAGATTGCCCAAAAGACGGAGGATCTGGTAGGACCATATGAACTCCATGATTTTTATCTCTATTATTTCCTGCGATTTGGTTTTGAACCGTCAAAGATCTACCGGATAGCAAAGGAAGCTTTCAAAGGAGAATATGATGACGATACGATCTATCGATGGCTTTCTACCTTCTGCCGGAGATTTTTCAGTCAGCAGTTTAAGCGTTCCTGCCTGCCGGATGGTCCAAAGGTTGGAACCGTTGCATTGTCGCCAAGAGGAGACTGGAGGATGCCAAGCGATGCCTGTGTGGAAGGATGGCTGGCAGATCTTGAGAAGGCACGTTCATAGAAAGGGGAAATTATGATGAAAGCAACGAAAAAGGATGCGGCAGAGCGGTTCACGAAGAGGTATAATTGTTGTCAGGCAGTTGTCTGTGCCTATTGTGAAGAACTGGGGATGAAAGAAGAGGATGCCTTCCGTTTGGCTGAAGGATTTGGCTCCGGCATGGGAGGTTTAAAAGATACCTGCGGTGCAGTGGCAGGAATGTTCATGACCATTGGTTTAAAGAACAGTGCAGGAAAGATGGAGGAGCCTTATGCCACAAAGATGGATACTTATCAGAAGCTGCTGGATGCAGCGGAGAAGTTTAAAGAGAAGAATGGATCGATTTATTGTCGGGATTTGAAGACAGAAGAGGGGCCGCAGCCTCTTCCTTGCTGCATGAAATGTGTGGAGGATGCGGCAGAGATCATCGATGAAATGGAATGGTAAAAAAATAGCAGACGGAGAAACGTTCCTCCGTCTGCTTGTAAAAAAATGTCTAATCAGTTTTCTTCTTTAGTTCAGATATCCGGTCAGAATGTCATTCACCAGTTTGCCGTCGGCCTTTCCCTTTACTTTTGGCATCAGGTTTTTCATGATCTTGCCCTTATCTTTTGCAGTAGGAGCATCCAGTCCCATTTCGGAGAGCAGGGCTTCGATGACACCCTTGATTTCAGACTCATCCATCATCTTGGGAGCGTACTGTTCTAGAACTAAAAGGCGTTTTTTGCATTCGTCAATGATGTCTGTACGATCTGAGGGAGTCATTTCCAGAGTTTCTTTTGTCTGTTTGATTTCTTTCAAAATAACCTGAGTTTCTTCTTCCTCCGTCAAATCGGAACGTTTGTCAATGGCTTTATTTTTCAATGCTGCTAGAAGCATGGATAAAGTCTCTTTTGTTTCTTTGTCGCCGGCCTTCATGGCTGTGACCATAGCACTTCTTACTTCTTCGATTTTACTCATGATTGATTTCCTCCATATGATAATGCTTGTTATTATTTTAGCAGATAAAAGTAGATTTTTCAACAGACATCAGAATGGAGGAATAAATGTAAAGGTATTTCTGATAAAAGTTTATTCTTCGAAATTTTCTGCATCCTCTTTCCTTTTATGGACTGTACCGAACGGATGTTGCAGCGGTGCATAAATAGAATATAGCTTTAATGGGGTGCTCCCTATATTAATAACATTATGCCATATTCCTGCGGGAATGATTATTGCATAATGACAGTTTACCTTTTGTTGATTATTTAAAAGATTTTTGCTTTTTCCCATCATGACAAGGGCATATCCGTCTTCCACACATATCAATTGATCAACATCCGGGTGCATTTCAAGACCAATATCTCCATGGACAGATATGTTCATCAGTGTTACCTGAAGATGATTACCTGTCCATAATGCGGTCCTGTAATATGGATTTTGTTTGGTAAAACAGTCAATATTCACAATAAGTGGTTCTGCTCCGTAATCCCTAATGCCAGGGGTATGGCAGCCATAGATGTTTTTATTCATTTAGCTCACCTCTGAGAAAATAGATTCTGTTTTAGTATATGAGTGAAACTGGAAAACGGTGACGTTTTCTGTTGTAGCTGGCAAGGCCGGGATTGTCAAGAGGAGAAAAGTCTTCTATAATTAATTTGAACGTGTGAGTTTATTTTGCTGAGCTCATAGCAGGAGAAACAGGAAACGGAGGAAGTTATCATGTATATCAGTGAGATTATGACGACGGTTCCAGAAGATGTCAAAGAGCGTGTACCGCTGGAGCAGAAGGTTTATCAGGTGTTTGCAAAGCTGGGGATTAAGTATGAAAGAGTGGATAATGATCCGGCTTCTTCCATGGAAGAGTGCAAGGCCATCGGAGAGGTGTTGCAGGCGCCGGTGCGTAAGGATGTTTTTTTATGTAATCAGAAGAAGACTAGCTTCTTTCTTCTGGTGATGCCAGATCATAAGGCGTTTGACACCGCATCTTTTAGTAAAAAACTTGGTGTTTCTCATATGTCATTTGCTTCGCCGGAGCATATGCTGGAGCACATTGGGTGTACACCAGGCTCGGCCAGCGTGGTAGGTCTTCTTAATGATCAGGACGATTATGTACAGTTGATTATTGACAAGGAGGTCGCGGAAGGCGAGTGGTTTGTATGTAATACAGGGATTAATACCACACATCTTAAGTTTAAGACGCAGGATTTACTGAAGAAGTTTCTCCCCTATACCCACCATAGACCGCGGATTGTGGATTTGTAAAGACTGGGCAGATGTTTAGAAAATGGAGATAAAAAGACATACTTCAAAAACATAAGAAGTTTTCGAAGTATGCCTTTTTTGATTTATATTCTGGAATAAAAATTATCTATGCTTCCCATAAAATACAAGGCCTACAACGCCTGGACCGGCGTGGGTTCCAATACTTGGACTGACGTCATTGATAATCACGTCAGTAAAGCCAAGATCTCTTACCATATCAGCCACATTTTGGGCATCTTCCAGACAGTCGCCATGGATGACAGCTACCAGCCTGTCTTTCCCGTAATCATTCAGGCTGAGTGCGGATTGCATTTTTGTCACCAGTGTTTTCAAGGATTTTTTACGTCCTCTGACTGTGCCGTCTGCTTTCAGTTCTCCAGATGCGGTTACCGTAAGGATTGGCTTGATGTTAACCAGACTTCCTACGACAGCAGTCGTTTTGGAAACACGACCGCCTCGCTGGAGATGATATAAGTCATCGACGGTAAAGGATACATTGATATAATCACGTTCCTTCATTAAGATATGGTAAACTTCCTCCATAGATTTTCCTGATTTCCAAAGTTCTACCGCGCGATATACGGATACACCTTCTCCAAGAGAAGCATTCAGAGAATCGAAAACAAGAATTTTGCGTTCCGGATATTCTTCCATCAGATCACCGGCAGTCATGACAACTGTGCTGCAGCTTCCGCTTAGGGCACTGGAAAATGCAATGTGAAGGATATCTTTTCCTTCCTTTAAAATATGTTCGAACCGTTCCCGAATTACTGCTGGATTATTTGCCATGGATTTCGGCAGTTCTCCTTTTCTCATGGTTTCATAGAATTCATGAGGCTCCATGTTGAGCTCATCTCCATATACAGTATCTCCAAATGCATAGTACTGGGGAATGACGGTAAGATTGTTTTCTTTGATAAACTCCGGCAATACATCAGAATTTGAATCTGTCGTAATCACATACTCTGACATCGTTTTCTCCTCCTGGCTACAGGGAAATTTTTCCGTTAATTTCATCATTAATTACATAATATGCGGCAAACTCTTCCGGTTTCAGATAAACGTTTACGCTTCGTAATTCTTCTGTGGATCTGCCAAGTTCCTTGGTCCAGATATTCCGAATCTGTTTCATAATATCGGCAGTACTAAATTCTTTGCCCATATATTGAAGATAGATGTGGGCGTTTGGCTCAGACAGCTCATTTTTTAAGATACCTGCTCTTGTTTCGATTGCCATTGTTTTATCTTTGGTGGTTGCGATTGATTTTATTGTCTGGGATGAATGATGTGATCTTGATTTTCCCATAATGATTCCCTCCTTTAGATCTTTTGAAATCTATTATATATATTAACACTTGTGAGAAAAAAATCAAGGCAGGCAAAATGTCCTTAAAAGTAAAAAGGTCTCCAGACCTAAATTTCAGATCCTTAAAAAAATATAAAATGATACAAAAATATTGACGTTTTGATTGTTTTGGATTATATTATTAAAAACTTAACTATTAAAGTTTTATTTATGATTCAAGATGATTCTAGATAAAGAGGTGAATTTTGATATGAAATGTCAATTTTGTAATAAACAAGAAGCTGATAAAGTATTTTATTTGAATTATCTGGGAGGACTCTATCAGATTTCGGTCTGCAATGACTGTTTGCAGCGGATGTGGCAGCAGGCGGTGGCAACGGGACATGCGGAGACCTTTCGGAATTATTCCGGTTGGTGGCCAGGGAGACCGGAACCCAGAAGATACGGAGAACGTGCGTTTCCAGATACGGCTGCGGAAGATTTTCAAAAGAAGAGGATGCTTTCCCTCCTTCGCATTCGTCTTAAGGAGGCGGCAAAGCAGGAGAATTATGAAGAAGCTGCCAGGATCAGGGATGATATTGCAATGATGGAAAAGGAGGTGTGCCCTCATGAAGGTTAATCTGGAATTATATAGCGAAAGAGCGTTGGAAGTATTTCAGACGGCGCTTAAGTTGGCCGCAAAAATGGGACATGGATTTCTGGGAAGTGAGCATCTTCTGTGGGCGCTGACGAAAGAGGAAGGAATCGTAAAAAAAATTTTGTACAAATTTGGACTGGATGAGAAACTGTTGGAAGAGTATGTCCGCCGGTATGACGGTGGTGTGACACAGGTGCATTCCCAGGCCATCCAGATTTCTGGCGAGGCAGACGAAGTATTGTATCAGGCCTCGATAGCAGCAAGGGAAAACGACCACGAGAAGGCAGAGCCATCCGATCTTCTGGCCGGGATTTTGAAAGCGGACCAATGTGCCGCTGTTCAGCTGCTTCATTCTCTAGAAGTATCGACAGAAGAGCTGAAAAAAGAGCTGGAATATGGGGCTGACAGTGACGGTGCCGAAGAAGAAGCAGTATACCCAGAAAAGGAAGCAGGAGAGTCTATGCTGAAGAAATACGGTAAGGACATGACAAAACAGGCAGAAGATGGAGGTTACGATCCCGTGATCGGCCGGGAAGATGTGGTGGAACGTTTGGTTCAGGTTCTGTCTAGACGGACGAAGAATAATCCGGTGCTGATTGGAGATCCCGGCGTGGGAAAAACAGCAGTGATCGAGGGCCTGGCTCAGCGGATTGCCAAGGGACATATTCCGTTGCATTTGAAACATACGCGGATTGTTTCTGTAGACCTGGTAGGAATGATCTCCGGAACCAGATTTAGGGGGGACTTTGAAGAACGGATCAAGGCGTTTTTGGAGGAAGCAGAACGAGATGAGCATGTGATTCTGTTTTTGGATGAGCTTCATACGATCATGGGAGCAGGAGCAGGAACTAGCGAGACGATGGACGCTGCTAACATCTTAAAGCCTGTCCTGGCGAGAGGTACTTTACAGATCATTGGCGCTACAACGAGAACAGAATACCGGCAGCATATCGAAAAAGATGCGGCTCTTGAGAGAAGATTTCAGCCTATTTCAGTAGAAGAGCCAAATATAGAAGACACGATACGTATTTTACAAGGATTGCGAAAAACATATGAATCGTTTCATGAGCTTACGATTACAGATGATGCGCTGGAGGCAGCAGCTGAACTGTCGCAACGTTATATCCAGGACAGATTTTTGCCGGATAAGGCCATTGATTTGATGGATGAGGCGGCCTCCCGGATTCGAACAAAAAGCCTGACCATTCCAGACGCACTTCAAAAGATGGAAGACGGGATTGCATCTTTGCAAAGGGAGAAAAAGCGGGCTGCAGACGTTCAGGATTATGAGCAGGCAGCAGTATTGCGTGACCGTGAAAAAGCGATGGAGGAAGAATTGGAGCAAAAGGAGAAAGCCTGGCAGAAAGGACAGAAGCATCAGGTAGATGCCCAGGATATTGCGGATGTGGTATCGAACTGGACCGGCATACCGGTGACCATGATGACGATGAGCGAAAAGGAGCGGCTTCGTTCTCTGGAAGAGATTCTTCATCAAAGAGTGATCGGCCAGGACGAGGCGGTAAAGAGCGTAGCAAGAGCTATACGGCGTGGAAGGACCGGCGTGGCAGATCCAGGAAGACCTCTGGGCTCCTTTCTATTTCTTGGACCTACCGGTGTAGGAAAGACAGAGCTTTGCCGGGCGCTGGCGAAGGCCATGTTCCAGGATGAGAATGCGATGATCCGCATGGATATGTCGGAATATATGGAATCCTATACTGTCTCCAAACTGATCGGCTCGCCTCCAGGATATGTAGGCCATGACGAGGGTGGACAGCTGACAGAGCAGGTAAGAAGGCATCCGTACAGTATTGTGCTGTTTGACGAGATGGAAAAAGCACATCCGGATGTATGGAATACGCTTCTTCAGATTCTTGATGACGGGAGACTTACTGATTCTCAGGGACGCACGGTAAGTTTTAAGAATACGATTATCGTGATGACCTCTAATGTGGGTGCAAGGGATATTCTTGGGAAAAAATCCCTTGGATTTTATACAGGGCAGTCGGAAAAGGTTCAGAGAGAAGAAAATATCAAAAGCCGTGTGATGGAAGAAGTAAAACAGACCTTCCAGCCGGAATTTTTGAATCGTCTGGATGAAATCATCGTATTCCATCAACTGCAGGAAGAAGATATTAGAAGAATAGCTGTACACATGACAGATGAATTGATCAAACGTCTGGAAAAGCAGGGAGTTCATCTGAAAGTGGAAGACAGTGCAGTAGATATACTGGTGAAAAAGGGATATGATCCGGCTTTCGGAGCAAGACCCCTCAGAAGGGCAATCCAGTCCACCTTGCAGAATCTGGTAGCGGATCAGATTCTGGACGAAGACTATGATCCAAAAGATGAGATCATTGCAAAGGGAGATGGAAAAAGGATCCATTTGATGGAAGAAAAAGAACCGTCATACAGCAGTTAATAGAAATACCCTGTCAACCCTTGGCTTTCATAAAGCCTTAGGCTGACAGGGTATTTTTTGTGTCCGTTATGGATGATGGTTGCCTTTTTTTTCTGATTTTAGCTGGCAGGAAAGTTCATTTAATGAGGTCAGAAGATCAATTAGTGTGCGCATATTGTCTTCTCCGAAGCTTTCAAGAAGTTCGGACCAGACTGCATCACATTTTTTCATGGAGCGATGGGCGGCAGCCTGTCCTTCTGGCGTGGTGCTGATCGAAATCTTCCGTCTGTCATTTGCATCGATTTCCCGGACGATATAATGTTTTTTCTCCAAAGTATTTAAAATATAGGAGACAGCTGGCTTAGAAATCTTAAGCTGCTCCTGCATTTTTGGTACATCAAGGTTCGTACAGGCACTTTTACTACAGCTACAGCCTCCCAGAATGTCCTGAAGAATTGCCATCTCATTCATCTGCATCTCACATTCCAGAGAAAAGGCAGATTCCAGCTTTTTAAAACACATCATCGATTGAAAAAATTCTTTTCTCAGATTATCCCCCATGATGGACTCCTTATCGTTAAATAATTAAAGGCTTAACAAAAACCGTAGCTTAAGTATAGCGCACTTTCCAGGCGAATTCAAGAAAAAGTCAGGATGTCTTACGTTACTGTTACAATAGCCGAAATACCTGTTCTGTGCAGGCCGAAAGATTTGCTTTTGCGTTGGCCGGGTCCATGGCTTCTTCCAGTGTACAGACACCACGAACGATAGGAAAGAAGGCGTCTATACCAGCATCGTTACAGGCGGAGGCATCCTTAGTTACGCTGCCTGCAAAAGCGATGACTTTTGCACCGTATTTTTTTGCAAGTGAAGCAACACCGACAGGGGCTTTTCCCATGGCGGTTTGGTGATCCAGACGACCTTCACCGGTAATGACAAAATCGGCATCTTTCAGCTCCTCTTCTAGGCCAATAGCTTTTAAGATGAGATCGATTCCGGGAGTCAGAGTGCCATTTAAGAAGCTTTGAAACGCAAAGCCCAGACCACCGGCGGCACCGGCGCCGGGAGCCTTTGCGTGATCGAAGCCAAGCGAAGAGGCGCAGATGGATGCGTAATGCGCCATAGCCTGATCTAAAGATTCTTTCATGTCATCAGAGACTCCTTTTTGGGGTCCGTAGATGTAAGTTGCTCCGTTTTTACCGCAGAGCGGATTGGTAACATCACAGGCTACCTGGAAATGACATTCCTTTAGTCGGGGATCCATTTTGGAAAGTTTTACGGAAGCAACTTTTCCTAAGGCCTGTCCGCCTTCTCCAACGTCCTTTCCTTCTTTATCTAGAAAGTGGATGCCCAGAGCAGTCAGCATTCCGATGCCTCCGTCATTGGTGACGCTTCCTCCGATGCCGATGATGAAGTCACGGCAGCCGTGGTTTATGGCATCCAGGATGATTTCTCCCACGCCTCGAGTGGTGGCGGCAAGAGGGTCACGTCTGTCAGAGAGAGTGATGCCGGCTGCAGTGGCCATTTCGATAACTGCTGTAGATGTGGCAGGCAGATATCCGTAACAGCAGGAAACTGGTTCTCCGAAAGGCCCTGTGACTGTGAGAGTGATCCTATCCCCTTTTAGACCTTCGATCAATGCCTCGGTGGTTCCTTCTCCTCCGTCAGCCAGTGGCTTTACGACAACCTGAGCTTCTGGATGTGCGGCCAGGATTCCTGCCTTTGCGGCGTTTCCGGCCTCGATGGACGTCATGCTGCCTTTAAAAGAATCGATTGCGGCTACGATTTTCATATTTGTTTCCTCCTTTTGTTCTAATAGATAACTATATTTAGTATACGAAAACGATTGCTTGAAATATATGGAATAGATAACAAATAAATAAAAAAATATCGAAAAAATTTGTTAAAAATACGAATTTCGGTTTTCCAGATTCACAGCTAGATATAAAATCACTGCATCTTTAAAGTTTCTAGGATCAAATCCGCAGTGTTTGTGGATCCTTTCTAGACGATACTGCAGAGTGTTTTTGTGGAGGAATAGTCTTTTTGCGGTCTGAGTCAAAGAACGGTTTTCCTCAAAGTATAGTCTGAGAAGAAGAATCTCTTCGGAGGAGAGAGCCTGAATGGTCTTGTCCAGATATTTTTTACGGCATTCTTTAGAGACTGGGCCAAGAAGAATTTCCAAAGTCAGATCGTCAAAAAGGGAAAGATTAGAATCTGAGAAGGAGAGGCTTTCAAGAGCAATCTGTGCGGCAGCAAAAGAGGTATGGACCTGATAGAGATCGCAGCTTTGTCCGATGCCGACTGCGAGAGAATCACGTTCTTCAGAAGCAAATTTTCTGAGAATAGAAAGTTTTTCGTCAACACACTTTGCATCAGTCAGGAGGATAAAGTCATAGGGATACTGATAACAGAAAATAGACCCTGTGAGTTTGTCACACAGAAGCTGGATCCTGGATTCGATATTGGTCATATATCGACCACCGTTTTCGGATTTTAGATGTATCAGAATAATGCGTTTAGAGGTGTTCGGATTCATCCGAAAGTCCTTTAGGAGGCTTAGGAGATATCTGGGATTTTCTGTAGATTCATTGATCAGTGACTGGATCAGATAATGTCTTTTTTCGGAGGAAGTACGTACGGCAGCATTCAGTTCCTGCTCCCGAAGAAGAAGCCGGGTAATCCGTTCGGCCAGATGGGCAAAAGGACGAACTTCATCTGGGTCTCCACTGATTCCGATAACCGCTGCCGGGATGTTCCCTTGAAAAACCGGGATGTTTACACCTTTTTGAGTGCCGTGGAAAGTATCATTTTGGAAGACTTCCAAAGCTTCCCCGCTTCTTAAGGCTGCCATTCCTCCTTCGTGAAAGGTGCCGATGCGAGAAGAGTCTGTGCTTGCAAGGATCATCCCGCTATCGCTGATAAAATTAATGTCATATCCACAGAATTCTTTGACCGTGTCGACAATCTGCTGTGCTGTTTTTTTGCTGATGTTATACATTTGATTCCCTCCAATCTATGTTATTAATACCATATATATTTATTCTACGTCAATGAAAATTGGTATAAAATACAAAGCATCTTGTTTTTATGATTCGTTTATATTATGATGGAGCAGTAAAAGGAGAAGAGTCATGGGAAAAGGAAAATATACAATCAATGATATCGCAAAGCAGATAGGCGTGTCCAGGGCTACTGTATCACGTGCGCTGAATGGAGCCCCCGGCGTTGGCCCGGAACTTAGAGAAAAAATCCAGCAATTTGCAAAAGAGCAGGGATATAAGCCTAATCCGCTTGCTCAGAGTTTAAGTAAGGGCAAAATGGATATTATCGGACTGGTATTTGGGGACGTGCGTAATCCCTTTTACGCGGAGCTTACTTTTTATATCCAGAAAGAACTGAACCGACACGGTTATACAGTCATGATTTTCAACAGTGAATACGATATTCAAAAGGAACAGGAGTTTATTGAGATGGCCAAAGAGTTCCGCCTGGCTGGAATGATTCTGTTCACTGCCCAGACCAATAAGGAACAGCTTCAGGATCAGGTGGATCAGATTCCCATTGTTTTGGTCAATCGGTCATTGGATCTTTCAAATTATGACTCTGTTACGATGGATAATTTTAAAGCTGGATATATTGCGGCTATGCATCTGATCGAATTGGGACATAAGCGGATTGGTTTTGTACGAGGACAGGCGATGTCATCAGCATCTGTCCAGAGGTTTGAAGGGTATTGTCAGGCGTTAAAAAATTACTTTCTTCCGATGAAAGAGGAAGATATCTACGAAGGGGATCTTCGGATGGGAACTGGGTATGAAATGGCAGAAAGGTTTTTTGAGCGTATCGAAAGACCGACCGGGATGATCCTCGCCAATGACATGATGGCGTTAGGCTTTCTGGATTGGTGCAAGGAAAAGGGGGTTGGCATTCCAGAGGATCTGTCCATTGTTAGTTTTGATAATATTGACTTTTCAAAGATTCATGGGATTGAGCTTACTACCATTAGCCAGCACGTAAGAGATATGGGAGAACAGGCGGCGGAGCTGATGATCCGCAGGATCGATCAGCCTGATGCGGAATACAGGCGGATTATTCTTGAGCCAGAGTTGATCATCCGTAATACTACAAGAGAATATAAGGAATTATAAAAAAACTCTGCACACTGCCAGCATATGGGCGGCAGGTGCAGAGTTTTTTTATTTATGATCCAAATTACAGCTTTTTAAGCTGACTAGTGAGAAGTCTTTTCCAAACTTTGGACCATTCGTTTCGCGGGTAAACAGCAAAACAAGAAGAAAGGCGATGAGCATTGCACCGGACATTACATAAAGACCGGTCATATAGCCGGACATGCTGTCCCAACCTCCACCTGCTTCGATCAGGATTCCCATCACAGAGGTGGCGATAGCAGCGCCGCAGAACATACAGGTGGTAAGGATCCCATTTCCAGTCACAGCGGAACCCTCTTTAGAAGAATCTGCTACAAACTTGTACATGATAGGATACACTGCATTTGAGCAGCAACCGAGCAGGAGCTGGAAAAATATCAGGAAAAAGACACTGATATTGATGAATTTCATCAAATAAAATGCAACAACCAGCCATGCACAGCAGAAAAGAAGAGTTTTTTTGGCGCCGTGCTTGTCTGCAAAATTTCCAAAGAAGATTTGTCCCATACCTCCGGTAATGGCATAGACAATGGAAAGGCTGGAGGCTGCAGTAGCGCTGTAACCAGCACAGTAAGTCAGATATGGTGTCATCCAGAACATCAGGCTGATATAGGCAAACTGACAGAGAAGACAGACGATGCCAATGATCATAATATTTGGATTTTTTAGGGCATGTATAAGGGCTCCTTTAGTCTTGCTGTTTTTTTCTCCGGACAGTTCATCTTTACCTACCGGTGGAGTCATCTCTGCTTCGATCGTTTCGTTCTGAAATTTTTCATAATTTTGTTTATTACACCATCTCCAGAACAGCGCAAAGATTATAAAACCAAGGACAGGAAAAATGATAAAACAGTATCTCCAATTTTGTATGCCGAAGACAGCAAGCACACCGGTAACCAAAAATCCACCTAGAGCAGTTCCCCATGGATAGGCCGCATGGTGGAAGCCAAGGGCAAGTCCGTTTTTTTCCTTGGGCCACCATTCGGCCAGAAGCCCTACCTCGCAGGCTTCTCCGGGACCAGAGCAGACACCTCTGAAAAATTGCCAGAGCAGTACCATTGTAAAAGTTCCTGTTAATGGGGACAAACCGTTAAATAGCATAAAGACAAGATAACCCAGGCTTAAAAAAGCCATACGATATTTTCTGACCCATCCGCGACCACGGCTGTCAACCCAACTTGATAATGGGAGGGCAGCTATACACATTCCGATAGCAGACACAGTGCCAATTAGTCCGGCAGTATCTGCAGAAATGTCATAGGTATCGATGATGCCAGGAAGCACTCGGTTGGTCAGTTCCCGGCCATTTCCGTTCATGGCAAAGATTAGCCACAGAAAGAGTAGAGCAATCCAAGACTGTCTGGATATTTTTCCTTTTTTATTCATTTTCTTACCATCCTTTCTTTTCCGTTCGTATTTATGAGTGTACCGGGATAAATTTGCTGACACCGTTTGTGATGCCCGGTTCATGACCGGGAAGAATATAATGGGCACTTTGACGGATTCTTTCAAAACTCTGATAGGTTTCAGGAACCATGACTACGATATTTGGCTCCAGATTTTCGTTTACATTTTCTGCTACATTACAAATGTCGCCAGATACGCATACAACTCCGTCAGGTGTGTTGAATAAAACTGACTGATGGCCGACCGTATGGCCGGGAGTGGTAATGATCTTTAAACCAGGCAGGATGTCTGCGTCTCCGTTCAGAAATTCCCACTGAAAATAATTGACAGCATTTTTATCAAAAGATGGTTTATCGTAAAACGGTGCTTCAGGAATGAGAGGGTGGAAGGCAGAATGCCATTCTTTGCTCTGTATATAGAACTTTGCATTTTTAAATTTGTAGTTGCATCCACAATGATCACAATGTAGGTGAGTATTGATCACAAGGTCTACATCTTCTGTTTTCCATCCGACGATATTTTTTAATGCGGTACTGATCTCCTGATCTTTAGACTGGGATGCGCCAGGTTCTGCTTTCTGATATTCCTCAATATCACGGATGCCAGTGTCTACCAGGACTTTATGAATGCCGTCTGTTGCAGCACCACACCAGATCGGCACGGTAATCTTTTCGCCTTTCCCTTTATAATGTGTCATTGCTGAGCGGTCTAGAATGATACTGCCTACTTGAATCGGGGTGACTGTCCATAAAGTGTTTTCCATAATGTTTTCCTCCTTGAAAAAATAGTAACGTTACAAAATAAAAAATAACGTAACAAATATATTGTATTGCGTAAAAAAATAATAACTTTAAAATAAAACAAAGTCAATAAAAACATAAAAAAGAAAAAATAATTGTTGATAATATATAAAAAAGTGAGAAAAATTAAAACATAATGACGAAAATAAGTGATTTAAAGAAATTATATTGACAATATGATAACGTTACATTATGATTTGAATAAAGAAACCGATTACGCAGATAAGAACGGAGGGAAGATGGAAAATGATTTATCGAGGTATAGAGCTTTGGAATAAAAAAATAACAGAAGACATGGTGAAAA
Source organism: Lachnospiraceae bacterium (assembly GCA_019424135.1). GTDB lineage: Bacteria > Bacillota > Clostridia > Lachnospirales > Lachnospiraceae > Merdimonas. Next base: position 101,468 of record JAHYZZ010000001.1, on the reverse strand, counting down.
CGAGCACATTGGGAGGAAAAGGAGTTGTCTGGACCTATCCAGACCTTCCAAAGAATATATATGAAGCTTTCCAAAAAAGTGCGGAACGTCTTCCGAAAAAAATAGCAATTGTCGATGATATGGGGGAGGCTTATACATACAAAGAAGTTAAGAACAAAGTAGTTTATTTTTCAGCTTGGCTATGTCAGGAATTTAAGGTGGAAAGAGGGACGCATGTGGCGTTGATGCTATACAATTCTCTGGAGTTTTGCGTAGCTTTTCTGGCATTGAACCGAATTGGCGCAGTTGTGATTCCTCTGCCGACAAAATACCGTCAAGAAGAGGTGTGTTCCTTGTTAGATAAATCAGATGTGGAAAGAATTATCACAGATGAAGGATACAGAGGATTTTTTTCAACCTATATAGAAAAAGGGATTCCTGTCTGCGAGGTGCCTTCCGCAAAGAAAGGTTATGCACTGGCTGAATATGAGAGAAATGAAAAGACAGAAACTGTCCGGGCAGTGGATCAGGTGAAAGCATCAGATCTTGCACTGCTGATGTTTACATCCGGAACTACGGCCAGGAGCAAAGGTGTTACAATTCGCAATTACAATATCATGCATGCAGTTGTCTCATATCAGAGAACTTTAGAGATCTGTGAAAATGATAAGGCAATTTTGCCGGTTCCGATTTATCTGATCACTGGATTGATAGCAGTATTCGGTCTCATGATGTATGTGGGTGGCCAGGTTTGCCTGAACAAGTTTTTTGATGAAAAACGGGTTTTGTCGGATATACAGAAATATCAAGTAACATTTTTGCACGCTTCACCTACGGTATTTACTATGCTGCTGAAGGAGAGGGAGAGATTTAAAGAACTGCCCAGTCTTCGAATGTTTGCATGTGGAAGCAGTAACATGCCTCCTGGAAAGATACGTGCTTTACAAGAATGGCTTCCAAGATGTCAGTTCCGGACTATCTATGGATTGACAGAAACGACTTCTCCTGGGACAGTCTTTCCATCGGATGCTGGAACGAGCCCGTATATCGGGGCTTCGGGCATTCCTATTCCCGGACTTGAATTTAAAATTGTTGATGAAGAAGGAAAGGAAGTAGAAGACGGGGAACGAGGAACCGTATGGGTCAAAGGCACTAACATCACGGAAGGCTATTATAAATTGGAAACATCAGCGATCCAGGACGGCTGGTTGGATACTGGTGATATTGGATATTTTAATGAGAAAGGGTATCTGTACTTGGTAGACCGCAAAAAAGACATGATCAACAGAGGCGGTGAAAAAATCTGCAGTTTTGATGTGGAAAATGCGTTGTTAAATATGAGAGGAATTGTCGATGCCGCAGTAGTAGGTGTGTCGGATGAGGTGTATGGAGAAGTTCCAGTGGCCGTGATCAGAGTAAGTCCGGAAACGACAATTGCTACAGAAGAGATAAAGGCAGATTTAAAGAAACGGATAGCCAGTTATAAGGTTCCGAAAGAAATTAAAATTGTTGACAGAATACCGATCACAGAGAACATGAAGACAGATAAAAAGAAAATTAGACAATTATTTGAAAAGGAGAGCGAGAAATGAAAAAACCAGTATTTATCAGTGCGAAGGAAGCAGCCGAAATGATCAGAGACAACTCTACAGTTGCGACTATCGGTATGACCCTGGTATCTGCCAGTGAAACAATCCTTAAAGCAATTGAAAAACGCTTTCTGGATACAGGAAGTCCTAATCATTTGACTTTGGTTCATTCATGCGGACAAAGTGACAAAGACAGGGGAATCCAGCATTTTTCTCATGAAGGGATGTTGGAAAGAATCATTGGAGGGCATTGGGGACTTCAGCCTAAAATGATGAAACTAATTGCCGAAAACAAGATTCTTGCCTATTGTATTCCCCAGGGACAGTTCGCACAGCTTTATCGAAGTATGGCGGGTGGTGAACCAGGAAAGATTACGAAAGTTGGACTGGGAACTTTCATCGACCCAAGGCTTGATGGAGGGAAGATGAATGAGCTGACGAAGTCAGCTCCGGATATTGTAGATATCGTAAATATTGACGGGGAAGAGTATATGCGATACAAACCAATTCCCTTGGATTATTGTATCATCCGCGGCACTTATGTGGATGAAAACGGCAATCTTACAACGGATGAGGAAGCTATGAAATTGGAAGTTCTGCCGGCAGTATTTGCCTGTAAAAGGTTTGGCGGAAAAGTCATTGCTCAGGCCAAGTATAAAGTGGCGGCTGGAACTTTGCACTGCAAACGAGTTACTGTTCCGGGAATTTTTATCGATGCAGTAGTTATGTGTAAAAATCCAGAGGAGGATCACAGACAGACACACAGCTTTTCTTTTGATCCGGCTTACTGTGGTGATATAAAGGTTCCGGTGGAGGATTTGGAAATGCTCCCGCTCAATATCCGGAAGGTAATTGGAAGGCGTGCTTTGATGGAACTGACCCGGGATGATGTGTTGAATGTGGGTACTGGAATTCCTAATGATGTGGTGGGACCGATTCTGGCAGAAGAAGGAGTACAAGACGATGTGACGATCACGGTAGAATCTGGAATTTATGGTGGAATTCCAATGGGAGGCATTGACTTTGGAATTGCAAAAAATAATTTTGCTTTGATTCGTCATGACGACCAATTTGATTACTACAATGGAGCCGGAGTGGATGTGACTTTTATGGGGGCCGGTGAAATTGATGTGAATGGAAATGTCAATGCGACACGTCTGGGACCAAATCCTACTGGGGCCGGTGGGTTTATTGATATCACAGCCAATGCCAAGCATGTGGTGTTCTGCTCTACATTTACCGGCAAGGGCCTGGAATGTTCGTTTGAAGACAATAAACTTCATATTAATAAGGAAGGTTCTCTGATCAAGTGTGTAGAAAAACTTCAGCAGATTTCATACAATGGTGAAATTGCAAGAAAAAAGGGACAGAAGATGCATTATGTAACAGAAAGAGCTGTATTTGAACTTCGCCCCGAAGGGTTGACATTGGTTGAAATTGCGCCGGGAATCGATTTGCAGACACAAGTTTTGGATTTGATGGCCTTTGAGCCTTTGATCAGTGGAAATTTAAAAGAGATGGATCCGGCAATTTATCATGAGGATGGACCATTTGGATTGAAAAAATATTTATAAATATATGAATCAATATCATAAAGGAGGAAAAAAATATGGGAAGACTGGACAATAAGGTGGCAATCGTCACAGGGGCAGGACGTGGACTGGGAAGAGGCATTGCAATGAAATTGGCAGAGGAAGGTGCAAAAGTAGTTGTGGCTGATATGGCCGGTGCAGAAAATGTAGTAGAAGAAATACAGAAACATGGAGGAATAGCGGCTCCTTTTACAGTCAATGTGACAAATCAGAAGGAAGTGCAGGATATGATCTCTTTTGCGTCAGATACATATGGAACTCTGGACATCATGGTAAATAATGCTGGGATCAACCGGGATGGCATGCTGCATAAGATGCCGGTTGAGAACTGGAACATGGTTATCGATGTAGATTTGACTGGAACTTTTTATGGGACACAGGAAGCGATCAAATATATGCGTCCGAAAGAAAGTGGAAGGATTATCAATATTTCTTCCGGAAGTTGGCTGGGAAATATCGGACAGGCTAACTATGCGGCAGCAAAGGCTGGAGTTGTAGGACTGACTAAAACAGCTGCAAGAGAAAATGCAAGAAAAGGGATCACATGCAATGTTATTTGCCCAGGCTTTATAGAAACAGATATGACTGTCAAATTAAAAGAGGTTCAAGACGGGAAGGCGTGGGACAGCATGATTTCCCGTGTGCCGATGGGATATGCCGGAAAGCCTTCTGACGTGGGAAATTTGGTGGCATTTTTGGCGTCTGATGATGCGGCATATATCACATCAGAAGTCATCAACTGTGGCGGCGGGATGATCGTTTAACAGGAAAAGAAAAATCAGGGAGGAAAATCATGAAGGAATTAAAAGAAGTAGTAATAGTCAGTGGTGTGCGTCTTCCGGTAGGGAGTTTTGGAGGAAGTTTAAAGAGTATTTCAGCAATCGATATGGGGGGGATGGTAGTTAAGGAGGCGGTCAGCCGTGCAGGGATCCGGCCATCGGATGTGGATGAGGTCATCATTGGTCAGGTTGGACAAGTGGCAGAGAACGGATTTGTGGCAAGAGCTGTCAGCTTGAAGGCTGGCATGCCAAAAGAGACAACCGCATATTCGGTGAATCGTCAGTGTGGGTCAAGTTTGCAGTCTATTGCAGACGGCGTAATGGAAATCCAGACGGGATTTGCAGATGTAGTCGTTGCAGGAGGAACGGAAAATATTTCACAGCTCCCTTATTATGTGAAGGATGCCCGCTGGGGGGCGAGAATGGGGCATAAAACCTTTGAGGATGGTGTTATTGATATCCTGACCTGGCCTCTTGATGGAAACCATAATGGTGTCACTGCTGAAAATGTGGCAAGAAAATATCATGTATCCAGAGACGAACAGGATCAGTTTGCGTTGGAAAGCCATCAGAGAGCCTGCGCAGCCATCAAGGAGGGGAAATTCAAAGATGAGATTCTGCCGGTGGAATTAGTGGACAGAAAAGGTAATGTAACGATTTTTGATGTAGATGAGGGGCCCAGAGAAGGGCAGACGATAGAAAAACTTGCAAGACTTAAACCATGTTTTGTAAAGGATGGAACCGTTACTGCGGGCAATTCCTCCAGTCTGAATGACGGAGCGGCTGCAGTTGTGCTGATGTCCAAGGAAAAGGCTTTGGAACTTGGCGTAGAGCCGAAACTTGTAGTCGGTGGCTATACGGTGGCTGGATTTGATGCAGAACTCATGGGATATGCCCCCAAATTCTCCAGTGAAAAACTGGCAAAAAAACTGGGGCTTGACTTGAAAGCCATTGATATGTTCGAAATCAACGAGGCGTTTGCAAGCCAGGCCTATGCTGTAAGACGTGATCTTGGCCTGGATCCGGCTAAAGTTAATATTTATGGCGGCGGTATTTCTATTGGGCATCCAATCGGAGCTACGGGGGTCATCTTGACAGTTAAGGTAATGTATGAACTGATGCGTACGGACAAAAAAGACGCAATGATCAGTATGTGTATTGGCGGAGGACAGGGGATTTCGATATACCTGAAAAAATATGAGGCATAACATGGATCAAAGAGAAGAAAAAACGGTTGCAGATTCTCTGACAGAACAGGTGTATGTCATACGTTCTTCTCAGATTAATGGGTACGGACGCCTGTTTGGCGGGCAGCTGATGCAGTGGATTGATGAAACTGCAGGGGTGGTAAGCAGGCGTCATTCTGGAAAAAATGTGACTACCGCATCCATCGATAATCTGAATTTTAAAGCACCAGCTTATTTAAATGATATGGTAGTGTTAATTGCGAAAATGACTTATGTGGGTCGTTCTTCCATGGAGGTTAAGATTGATGCCTATGTGGAGGATGAAAGAGGAATGAGAAGGAGCATCAACCGGGCCTATGTGGTTATGGTGGCAATTGATGAAAAAGGCAACGCGTTGGAAGTGCCCAGGCTTAGGGTGAGAACAGAGGCAGAGAAAGCTGAGTGGGAAAGCGGACAACGCCGGTATGAATTGAGAAAAAAGCGGAGAGTCGAAGGCTTTTAGGGGGGATCTGTCTATGGTTGAGAAAAAGATAAAGTTTGTGACACCGGGACAGCTTTTGAGTTTTTGTGCGGCGTGTCAGAAAATGAAGTCGGATATTGATGTGGTACAAATAGCTAACAGACATTATCGGATTGATGGGAAATCGATTGTTGGTCTGATGACTGTGAAGTTGGGATTTCCTATGCTTCTACGTGTAAGTGGAGAGGATGAAGGACTGGCAAAAGAATATTTTTCCCAGTATGGAATTGAATAGTGGCAATAAGATGAACTGTGGAACGATTTCCGCAGTTCTTCTTATATATTCCAGAATCATTTTTGTGCTTTAGAGTTGAATTTGATGGGATATAAGTCTATAATATTAAAAAAGTATGACTATGGGCTAAAAGGACAAACCATATGACGGAAATATTAATTTGTGGAAAAACAGAACTGTTTACCGATGACGCATTGGAAAATCTTGCGTCTGAATGCCGGGTGGTTGTTGCCGGGAAAACAAAACTATCCGGGAGGAAAAAGAATATATTTGTGTATCAGACTGCGCCGAACAAGGAACAATTTCATCAGTTGTTCGACGTTTATAGTTTTCGAACAGTTTTTTATGTGAGCGGCTATGCAGACGGCGGAGAGGGAATGTTTGGAGAACTTCAGCAGTTAGAGCAAGTTATGCAGGAATGTGAGAAATCCAGAGCAGATAAACTGGTGGTGATTTCATCCATCGACAGCCAGAATTATTCTTTGCAGTATCGTCTGCAGAGAGAATTTCCAGATAAAGAATATTTTACTAGCCGTAATTTCCAGGTGGGTCAGATGGAAGAAACTTGTGTATATTTTATGAAACGCACAAAGCTTTGTACCATCATTCTTCAGGTCCCTTATCTGGCAGATCGTGTTAATGAGAAGAACTTTCTGGGAAAGATCTTTTATAGGATCTATAAAAAGGAGAAGGTAATACTGCCATATCGCAGAGAGGATGCGGTTGATTTTATCACGCTGGATGAGCTGGTAGAACTGATGCTGCAGATCAACGAGGAGACAGAAGATGAGAGTGGGGTCTATTGTGTAACCAGCGGATATCATTATACATATGGTGATCTGGAAGAGATGTTTCGGCTGCTTACAAAGGATATACATATTGTTTATGACAATCATCCATATATGCCTAGTATTCCGGAATTTTCTAAGGAGCTGCGGTCTCGGTATGGCTTTTTTGTCAAGGACAATGCGATGGAGAATATCGGCGTGTATTATCGGGTTTTTGTAAGAGAGGTTATGGGACACAGATATGGGATCCGTGAGAAGCTGACAGATTTTATGAAGAGTCTGGGAAAAGAAGCGCTGATTTACGTTGAAATGATTGTTTTGTTCGTGATTGTAGAGCTTCTAAGCCAGGTGACCTCTGACAATGTATATTTCAGATTTGTGGATGTGCGCCTGTGCTACATCGTAATTATGGGAACGATCCATGGAATGCGTTTTGGCGTGGCTGCTGCCATATTTGAATGTTTTGCACTGATCCGGCAGTACTTTCTCGTCGGAATGAATGCGACGGTCCTCTTTTATAATATCGAAAACTGGATACCGTTTGCGATCTATTTACTGACGGGATCAATTACTGGATACGTATCCAATAAACGGACGGATGCGATGGCATATTTAAGACAAGAATACAATCTTTTACGTAATAAATACGGATTTCTGAATGATGTTTATTACGGGGCAATTCAAAATAAGGATGAATATAAAAAACAGATTCTCGGATTCAAAGACAGTTTTGGAAAAATCTTTGATGCAGTCCAAAAGCTGGACAGCGAACGCCCGGAACACATTTTTTATGAAGGGATTGGTATCCTTGAAGATATTTTGGAAAATCACAGCATTGCAATCTATACGCTGGATTCCTGGCAGAAGTTCGGCCGCCTGGCCGTTTGTTCAAATAGCCTTTTGGCAAGGCTTACCAAGTCAATCAGGATGGATGATTACCAGGAGATGTATGAGACGGTAAAAAGCGGAAGGGTCTGGAAGAATACGGAGTTTACCCAGGGACTGCCCATGTATGCCTGTGGTATTTTCAGAGATGACATGATGGTACTTCTGGTAACAATTCAAGAGGCGAATATAGAACAGTATGGTATGCGTTATATGAATATTTTCCAGATTCTCTGCGGCCTGGTTCAGACATCTTTTCTGCGTGCCGTGGAGTATGAGGAGCTGGTTCAGTCTCAGATTCATTATCCGGATACCAACATCGTCTTTCCAGAGCGAATGAAAAGTCTTGTAGAGACCCAGACCGCCATGAAAGATGAAGGAATTGCGGATTTTGTATGCCTTCGCCTGGCAGATAAGGATAAGAGGCGTGTCAATGAAAGGCTGGAAGGACTTGTCCGTGCCAGTGATGTTGTAGGTGCAGATGAAGACGGAAATATCTATCTTTTGCTGGTGCAGATGAGTCCCCAAAATCTAAGGATTGTAGCAGAGCGTCTGGAGCGCGTTGGTTTGGAATATCAGATTGTAGAAAAGTTTGGTTAATTAAGAAAGTAGGTTGTTGGTGATTGCTTTGTTTTTACTTGTGTGGCATTTGATTATATGTGTGATTTTGTATCTTCTGATACGGTTGTCCATCTTAAAATGTCCGAAGACCATCATGCCGATGGTATTTTTGGTGCCGGTATGGGGCATCTGTGTCATGCTGCTGCTAGAGTTCCGCACGCGGGATAAAAAGCCTGAAAACAAGGAAGTGGGCATTGAAAAGTTAAAGGTCAAAGATTTTGTGCACCGGAGTATCCTAGTGACAGAAAATCCGGTAGAAGAAAGGATCGTACCTCTGGAGGAGGCGCTATTGATCAATAATCCGGGGACGAGACGACAGCTGATGATGGAGATTATGTATGATGATCCAAATGATTATGTAAATCTGTTGAAAGAGGCCAGAATGAATGACGATACAGAGGTTGTTCACTATGCGGTTACAGCATTGACGGAACTTCAAAAGGAATATGATCTTCAGTTTCAGGAATTGGACTGGAAAATAGAGCAGGATCCGGATAACGATGGTTTACTGGACAAATATTTCAGACTTCTGAAGCAATATCTGAGCAGCGGAATTGCAGAAGGAAATGACAGAAAGCTGAAGTTATCAACCTATAGTGATATTCTGGATAAGAAGATTAAGGCGGAGCCGGAAAGGCTTGAGTACCGAAAAGAAAAAGTGCAGGTGGATTTGAAAACCGAAAATTATACGGGTATGTATCAGGATATTACGTATATAATCAAACACTGGCCAGCAAATGAAGCAGGATACTTGTTGATGATGCAGTATTTTTCTCTGGTAAAAAACAGAGAAGGCATGAGGAGGGTCATGGAACTGATCGAGAGAAAACAGATCTATCTGACACCGGATGGGCGCAGACAAATTAAGTTCTGGCAGAATGAAGAAGGAGCAGCAGAAGTTTGAAGAAAAAAAAGTTGGATTCAAAAAAAATATTTCGTTTCCGCAGACTGCAGACCATATTGATCGTTTTTGTTCTTCTGACAGTGGCTCTTTGCTTTGCACAGGGAAATGTGAGGTATCAAAGTCATGAGCGTCTGTTGGAGCCTTCTTCGAAAGAGACTGCTTCGGTGTCGGCCAAGATACAGAAAACGGAGTGCCTGCTTTTGTGGGAGAACGATGCCGGCGGTAAGTCTGGGATGGAAATGATGGGGGAAGTCCTGGATCAAATGAAGATTGGATATGATGCGGTGGAAGGACAGGATGCGGCAAATATCAGATTGGAGGACTATGAGACGATTGTCATTTCCATGACGCATTTAGGCCTGTTAGATGAAAAAATTCTGGAAATTCTTGACTGGGTTGAAGAAGGTGGCTGTATGATGATGGTATATCCACCGGAAAATGATGGGATTTTGCGTAGTATTGCAGGCAGACTTGGTATAGAACAGGTCGGCGATAGCTATGCTGTAGTAGATTCTCTTCATTTTACACAGGACTTTATGATCGGAGGAACGGAGAAAGATTATACCATTACGGATCCTTATGAATCTTCTTTAAGTGTTTATCTGGCTGGCGACTGTGAAGTGTATCTGGAGTCGGGCGGTGAGTATGCGGTGCCGTTAATCTGGGAACATGCATTGGGAAAAGGGACAGTGGTTGTGGACAATCTGGGATTTTTGGACAAAGGGTACCGCGGATTTTATTCCGCTTCCTATACGCTTTTACAGGATGTGACTGCCTATCCTGTGATTAATGCCTCTGCTTTCTATATCGATGATTTTCCATCGCCAGTCCCCAGTGGAAACAGCCAGTATATAGAGAGAGACTATGATATGAGTATCTCTGATTTTTACACAAATGTGTGGTGGAATGATATCTACAATCTGGCAGAGGAATATGGTATCCGTTATACAGGAATGGTAATTGAAGAATATTCTGATCAGGTAGAAGCTCCATTTGACCGAAATCAGGATGTTCGTCGGTTCCGATACTTTGGCAATATGCTGTTAGATCAAGGGGGAGAGATTGGTTTTCATGGATATAATCACATGCCACTTTGTTTGAATGGATTTGATTATAAAGGTGAGTATGACGATTATGAATTCTGGGAAAGCAATGATGATATGAAGGCCTCAATCGAAGAATTAAGCAGTTTTTGTGAATATCTCTTTCCGGAAGAGGAATTTAATGTGTATGTTCCTCCTTCTAATATTCTTTCCGATGAAGGACGTCAGATGTTAAGCGAAGAGACGGATATCAAGGCTATTGCCAGCGTTTATTTACCTGATTATGATGGGATTGCCTATGAACAGGAATTTGAGGTGGCAGAAGACGGGATGATAGAAACACCGCGTGTGATTTCTGGTTATGTATTTGATGAATATACAGAAATAGCAGCTTTGTCAGAATTAAATTTTCATTTTGTAAATACCCATTTTCAACACCCGGATGATACCTTGGATGAAGACCGGGGAGCCGAACTGGGGTGGGAACGAATGTTTGGAAATTTGTCCGATTATATGGAATGGCTTTATACTTCGGCGCCGGAAATCCGCAATCTGACAGGAACAGAACTTGCGGCAGCTGTTCAGATTTATGACAATCTTGAGGTGGAACGGGAGTATACAGATGGAGGCTTGCATTTAAAACTGGGAAATTTCTTGGATGAGGCATGGCTATTGGTCCGGATTAATGAAGGAAATGTAGAGAAAGTGACGGGTGGAAAGCTAGTGGAAGTGCAGGATAGCCTGTATCTTTTGCAGGCTGAAGACGAAGAAATAAGCATTGAAATAGAGAAGGATGAAAAATGAGGATTTGTGTCATATTGGAAGGGTGTTATCCTTATGTGACTGGCGGTGTATCCACCTGGATTCACCAGTATATGAAAGCTATGCCAGAGCATGAGTTTGTAGTATGGGCAATTGGGGCGAACGCGAAAGATCGTGGACAATTCAAATATGAGCTACCGGATAACGTAACAGAAGTAAGAGAAATCTTTCTGGATGAAGCTTTTTCCATGCGGTTTCGAAAGGAAAAATACCGCTTTACAAAGGAGGAGATTCAGACATTGCGGGAGTTTATAAACTGCCAGAGACCAGACTGGGAGCTGCTGTTTCAAATGTATCACGACCGTGGGATCTCCCCCATCACATTTTTGATGAGTGAAGATTTTTTGAATATTATGACTGATCTTTGCAGGGAAGAGTATCCATATACCTGCTTTTCCGATTTTTTCCATACAGCCCGATCTATGTTTCTGCCGGTTCTGTATATTCTGCAGGCAGACGTGCCAAAGGCAGATTTGTATCATTCCATTGCAACGGGATATGCCGGTATTTTGGCAAGACTTGGCAGTTATGTCAATCATGTGCCTTATGAGATAACGGAGCATGGTATTTATACCAGGGAAAGAGAAGAAGAGATCATTCGCGCAAAATGGGTGCTGCCCACATTTAAACGGTTATGGGTGCGGTTCTTTTATATGCTATCTGGAGCCGCCTATGAGAAGGCATCCATTGTTACCAGCCTGTTTGCAAGAGCTATGGAGATTCAGATTGAGATGGGATGTGACAAAAACAAGTGCCGGTATATTACAAATGGAATTCATTATGAACGTTTTGCGAATATTCCATTGAAAAAGGAAAATGGATATGTGGATATTGGAGCGATACTTAGAATTTCGCCCATTAAGGATGTCAAGACACTCTTATATGCGTTCTCAGAATTAAAAGGGCGGTTTCCCAAGGCCAGACTGTATGTGGCTGGTCCGGAGGATGATGAAGAATATGCAAAAGAATGCTATGTGCTCAAAGAACAGCTGCAGATCAAAGACGTTTATTTCACCGGAACAGTTAATACGTTGGAATATATGGAGAAGTTTGATTTTACGGTACTTAGTAGTATATCGGAGGGTCAGCCCCTGGCTGTTTTGGAGTCTTTTGCGGCAGGGCGCCCTTGTGTGGTGACAGACGTGGGATGTTGCCGGGAACTGATAGAGGGGATGGGGGATGATACATTTGGACCGGCCGGATATTGTGTGCCTCCTATGCATCGGGAAGCACTCTGTAATGCTCTGGAGAGAATGTGTACCCATCAGGAGGAGCGGTACCAGATGGGGCAGACAGCCAAGAAACGGGTGGAACATTATTTCCTCCATGAAGATATGATAAAAAACTATCAGAAGGCTTATAATGAGGTGTTGCTTAGATGGCAGGAATTGGATTCAGCTTAAAAAGGTTATTTCAGAAAAAGGGTTTTTTTTCACTGTGCAGGGCTTATGGATATGCGGGAGTAATCTGTGCAGGCCCTATGCTGCTGGGAGTGATTCTTTTACTAGGAATGGGAATGGCGGCAAGGCTTGCTGGCATGGATGCCCATGAACGTGAGCTTTTGAACTGTATGATCACATATGGACTGTTGGTGTCGCTTACGGTAACCAGCTGGTTTAATATGGTGACGACCAGATATGTTTCAGATATGCTGTATGAGGAACGACAGGAAAAAGTTCTTCCCTCCTTCTATGGGAGCTGCGCTGTCATGCTGGTGATGGGAGGTGCAGGCTATGGGATTTTTTTATGGTTTTCCGGCGTTTCTTTCTTGGAGAAGCTTCTTTGCCTGTGGTTTGCCATGGTCTTGATCGTAGTATGGATGGAGATGATATACCTGACGGCTCTTAAAGACTTTCAGGCCATTGTGTTTGCGTTTGCATTTTCATTATTGGTGGGATTCTTCCTGGCATTGGTGTTTGTCCTGGTGGGATGGGTCAGTGTGGCAAGCTTGTTGTTTTGTGTGATTGTGGCTTATGGAATTATGATGGTCTGGTACTATAAGCTTCTTTTAAATTATTTCCCGAGAAGTCAAGGCAGCAGCTTTAATTTTCTTCGGTGGTTTGACCGCTATCGTTCTCTGGCTTTGTCGGGTGGTTTCTTAAATATTGGACTGTTTGCTCATCTGGTGATTATGTATTTTGGGCCGCTCAAGGTACAGGTGGAAGGTCTGTTTTATGGGGCGCCAAGCCATGATGTGCCGGCTCTTTGTGCGTTCTTTTCTATCTTGATTACAACTGTCAATTTCGTGACATCTGTGGAAGTGCGGTTTTACCCTGCCTACCGAAATTATTACGGATTGTTTAATGATAACGGTGCAATCCGGGATATCGATCAGGCTGAAGAGGAGATGCTTGGGATATTGGAACGAGAGCTGGTATTTGACGGCCATAAGCAGTTGATTGCTACGATTCTTTTCCTGGTGATTGGAAGTATTATTCTGGAGTATGCTCCTTTAGGATTTAATGATACATCTATTGGAATCTACCGTTTCCTGTGTGTGGGGTATGGGATTTATGCCATTGCAAACTCCATCATGCTGATCCTTCTGTATTTCGAGGATTATGCCGGAGCTCTGGCGGGAACAGCAGCGTTTGCAGCAGTCAGTGTGATCCTTACAATTTTGCAGAACTTGTTCGGATCAGTAGAATATTTTGGACTGGGATTTTTATTTGGCGGATTGGTGTTTTATGTGATTGTCTGGGTGAGGCTTGAATGGTATACAAAACGTCTGCCGTATTTCCTTCTTAGCCGTAAATTCCTTTCGCCGGATCAAGAGACAGGATTGTTTGCAAGGCTGTGCGACCACCTGGATGAAAAGGACCGCAGACAGGTGCAGAAGCCGAGAAGAAAGTGGGAAAAGAAGTATAAGAAAAAGAAATGGACGCTAGTTGGTTCCCTTGCGCTTTTTCTGTTGCTAAGCTTAAATGGCTGCCGGTCAGCTGATACTACAGCCCAGGAGGAACAAAAAGAAACAGTGGTGCAAACAGAAGAAAAAGAGCAAACGGGAACGCCCGTGGAAAAGGCAGAGACCAAGGAGGAGCCGCTGCGTGACAGTGAGACGATATATGAAAATGAAGATGATACTTCCGTGGTAACCATGTATTTGACTGTGCGAAGTGGAAATGCTGCAGATAACACAGATCATACATGGACTGAGATTAACAGTCATGATGTTTACTATTATGAGGATCATAATCTGGATCGTTATAATTGTGAAGCACTTTTGCAGGTGGGAAATGAGAATGGTCCAAAAGAGGGTGAAGTCGGATACGGAGAAACCATTTCGAATGCAACCGTGCAGATCAGAGGGCAGACGTCTTCAAGATCTGATCAGAAAAATTATAAAATCCGGATTAAAGATGGTATGGGAGAATGGAATGGGCAAAGAACGATTGCACTGAATAAACATGTCGGAGATCCCTACCGATTCCGAAATAAGATGGCCTATGATTTAATGGAAGAGATTCCTCAGATGATGAGTGCCAGAACACAGTTTGTGCATCTATATGTGAAAGATGAAACAGCAGGAGGAAATGGGGAGTTTACTGATTATGGACTATATACTCAAGTAGAACAGATTAATAAAACTTATCTGAAAAATCATGGATTGGATAATAAGGGGCAATTGTACAAGATTAACTTTTTTGAGTGGATGAGGTACGATGAAGTATGTTTGAAAACGGATGAGAGATATGATGAAACTGCCTTTGAAGAATATTTGGAGATTAAGGGCAGCGATGATCATACAAAATTGCTGGAAACTATTGATGAGGTCAATGACTATGCTGTTCCTATCGAAGAAGTGGTAGAGGAACATTTCGATATAGAAAACATTTGTTATTGGATGGCTTTTCACATATTGACTGGAAATTATGATGTGGGCAGCAGAAATTACTATCTATACAGTCCCCTGAATTCTGAAAAATGGTATTTCATTTCCTGGGACAATGATGTGGCATTTTCTAGAAATTACTATCGCAAAAAGGGGTATACAGAAGGAGAATCATGGGAGCAGGGTATGACTCAGTTCTTGCATATTCCCTTATTTAATCGGATTTTTCGAGAGGAACAATACCGAGAGATGCTGTCTGATGCTGTGGATGATCTAAGAACGAACTATTTGACTCCAAATAAGATTTCATCTATGACACAGCAGTATGCTAATGTGGTTAGACCTTTTTTGTTTCGGACTCCGGATTTGGAACATGCACGGCTAGATAACGAGGCAGAATATAATAGTATGGTTTCCTTGATTGCAAGTGAAATTGAGGAGAACTATGGATATTATTTGACCAGTTTGGAAAAACCTTGGCCATTTTATGTTGGTACACCAGAACCTTTAGAGGATGGAAGAATTTCAGAACAATGGGATGTATCCTATGATCTGGACGGGGAGGAGGTTCGGTACACCTTTATTCTGGCAAGGGATTACAATTTTACGGATATCATTTACAGGGAGGATAATTTATATTTGCCAGAGGTTACATTTGATGCTCTTGATCCTGGCGTATACTTTATCCGGGTGCAGTCCGTCAATGAATCTGGTTACACACAGGAGTGTTTTGATTATTATTCTACTGATTCTGATGGGAAAGCGTATGGTGTGAAAGCGTTTGTCGTGAAAGCGGATGGATCAATTGAGAATTATGAAGAATAACTGATGTTAAATAAAGGAGAGGATTCATGAGAAGGAAGGGTATATTAGGCACATGTTTGCTTGCGGCGATATTGTTGTTGTCAGGCTGCGCGGTATCTGGTGACAGTGACGTGCTGGTAAGCTTGGATGAAACATATGATACTTCTGGAGAGGATCCGGAAGACTATAGGCTGGAAGATAACAAATCTTTATATGACGACGAAGATGACGGGATCATTACCATGTATTTGACGGTGGGCAAAGGAAATGAGGACGACGGAACAGACCATACCTGGACGGAAGTAAACAGTTATCCTTTGGAATATTACGAAGAGAATGGGATCAATCCCTACCGTTGTGAGGCGGTACTTCAGATCGGAGATAAGGAAGGCCCTGTAGAAGGTGAATTCGGATATTCAGACCGTACGCCTAATGCAACGGTGCAGCTTAGAGGAGAAGGAGCATCTACCTGGCAGCAGAAGAGCTATCGGATCAAGATCAAGGACGGCAGTGCAGACTGGAGAAAACAGAAGACAATTTCCCTTAACAAACACGTGACGGATCCAGTCCGTTTTAAAAATAAGCTGGCATATTCCCTGATGGAGGATATCCCTCAAATGATGGCTGCAAGAACCCAGTTGGTTCACCTGTATGTTAAGGATAAAACAGAAGGCGAGGACGGCCTGTTTGAGGATTACGGTCTCTATACCCAGGTGGAGCAGGTCAACAAAACATACCTTCGAAACAGAGGATTTGACAGCGACGGTGCGCTTTACCAGACTACACCAGCTTTTGACTGGCAAAAACATGAAGATAGTATTGTTGTATCGACTGATGCAAGTTATGACAAAGACAAGTTTGAACAGTATCTGGAGGTGGATGGTTCAGAAGAGCATGATTCGATGGTGAAGCTATTGGATGCGGTAAATAATGAAACTATTCCGATCAGCGATATCGTAGCGCAGTATTTTGATTCCGATAATCTATATTACTGGATGGCATTTCATATCCTAATGGGAAATGCAGATGTTCTGGAGGGAAATTATTATCTGTATAATGCAAGAGGACAGGATCGCTGGTATTTCATCTCCTGGGATAATGACAGCATCCTGAATGAGGGGTATGAGATCCTGCAAGATGAGAACTATGACCGTTCCTGGAGGAAGGGAATCTTTTTGTTTTCCGATACTATACTGTTCCAGAGAATCCTTCAGGACGCTTCCTGCAGAGAAGCTCTGAATCAGGCGGTAGAAGATCTAAAGCAGAACTATCTGACAGAAGATAAGTTGCAGGATCAGATTGATACATACAAAGAAATTGCCAAAGAATTTCTCTATCAGCTTCCAGACCGCACCTATGCCCGGGTTACCAAGACCGACTATGAAACGCTAACGGAGGGTATGGCACAAGAGCTGGAAACAAATTACAGGGCGTATCAGGAGAGCATGTCCTCGGTATGGCCGTTCCATATTCTGACTCCGGAAAACAATAACACGGAGACAATTTTAAGCTGGGAGGAAGCATACTGTTTTGATGGGCAGGATGTATCCTACAAGGTTGAACTGGCAAGAGACTATTCCTTTCAAGAGCATCTTGTACAGCAGACAACGAAAGAGACGAGTATTTCAGTGGATACTCTTCCGTCAGGTCAGTATTTCTTAAGGATACATGCAGAAGGTACCGATGAGATTAGTCAGGATGCATATGAGTGTTACCGAACCGAGGCAGGAACAATTTGTTACAGTACATTGTGCTTCTATGTGCAGAGTGATGGAAGTATTGCAGCTGTAGAATACAGTGAGGATGATTGATATGGAAGTTTACCGGAATGAATGGAAATATTATATTTCATTGTGGGAAGGCGAGATGTTGAAACAGAGACTCCTGCCGTTTATGGAGATGGATCCATATGCTAAGAATGGACAGTATACCATTCGCAGCCTGTATTTTGACGATTACTGGGATTCCTCTTATACAGAGAAAATCATGGGCGTGGCGAATCGAAAAAAATGGCGGGTCCGCATCTATAATTACAGTGATGCCGGAATCAGGCTAGAGAGGAAAAGAAAGTGCGGAAGCTATATCCACAAAGACGCGGCTCCTCTTAGCAGGCAGGAGTTCGAGTGGATTTTGGAAAGTAAATTTGAGTTTCTTCTGGCAAGTCCTTATCCTTTGTGCAGGCAATTCTATTATGAATGCATGGTTCACTTGCAAAGGCCCAAAGTGGTTGTTGATTATGAGCGAACACCCTTGATCCGAAAAGAGGGAGATGTAAGAGTAACCTTTGACCAAGATGTGCGATCGGCAGCCTTCAACTACGACATTTTCGATCCCTATCTACCAGTCAGATCCATTCTGGAGCCGGGGATGATGGTATTGGAAGTAAAATTTACAGAATTTCTGCCTGAGGTGATCAAGGAACTTCTTCCTCTTGACGGGCAGCAGTTTGCAGCAATATCAAAATATACCCTCTGCTATGAGGCTGCATTTTTCCGGACAGATACAATGGCGGGGATATCGAAAACAAATAGGAGGAGAAATCGATGAATATAAGAGATTATTTCAAAAATTCTGTGTGGGAGTCCTTTATGGGAGGACAGGGACTGACAACAGATTTTTTGACCACTGCGGCGGTTGCTATGGCGCTGGCTGTGATTCTTGGATTTTGTATTTATAAGATTTACGGCATCTATTTTGGAGGGGTGGTGTTTTCCAGTTCTTTTGCAGTCACATTGGTAGGAATGACAGTGTTAAGCTGTATGCTGACGCTGGCGATCAGCAGCAACATCGTGATTTCTCTTGGTATGATCGGTGCGTTGTCTATTGTGCGTTATCGTACGGCAATCAAAGATCCTATGGATCTTCTATATCTGTTCTGGTCCATATCAGTAGGAATCACACTGGGAGCAGGCCTTTCGTTACTTGCCATTGCAACAATGATTATTATGACGGTGGTTGTTCATTTGTTTTATAACCGTAAAAAAAGAGGCACAATTTTTATTTTGGTGGCGCACTATGTTTCCCATGATGCAGGAGATGAGATTATGAAGATTTTGCATAAAATGAAACATCAGTTAAAATCCAAAACAATCCGGGGAGAAGTGACCGAGCTTACCATGGAATTGATATGCCGTACCGATAACACCTTATTTCTGGAACAGATCCAGGCCCTGGAAGGTGTTCAGGATGCAACTTTGATTCAGTATAACGGAGAATATCATGGATAGATCAAAAATACCTTATGTTCTGATGGCGATACTTGTAGTGGCCATTTCTGGAATGCTTTTGTATATCATCCCCTATCGCTACCGCCTGAATCAGACCACGGAATATCTGGAAAGCAGTAAGGAACTCCATAATCCGCTGACTGGATATGCGCCTCAGGCAGAAATTACGGAAGAATGTGAAGACTCCCGTCTGGTGTATATCGGGCTGACCTGGGAAATGTGGGAACCCTCTCCGGGTGAGTATGATATCGATACCTTAGAAGAGTATTTCCACATCTCCAGGTGGAAGAGGCAGAATAAGCATGCAGTCCTCCGGTTTTTGTGTGATGTGCCTGGAGATGAACGCCATATGGATATTCCACAGTGGCTGTACGATCAGACTGGAGACGGGGAATTTTACGATACCGAATATGGGCAGGGTTATTCCCCTAATTATGAAAATGAATATTTCATGGAACGGCACCAGATGGCTCTCCAGGCTCTGGCAGAATATTGTAATAAGGATGACTTTGTGGCTTATGTAGAGCTTGGAAGCCTGGGACACTGGGGAGAATGGCATACGAATACAGACGAAGGGCTTTCACCTCTGCCAGACGCAGAGATTTGCTGGGATTATGTGTTGGATTATTCGGACCATTTTCATAATGCAAGACTTTTGATGCGCAGGAATTTTGTGATGGCTGCAGAAGGAGGCATGGGATTATACAATGACATGACCGGACATGAAGAGGATACGAAAGAGTGGATGGACTGGATAGAAAATGGGGGAAGCTTTGAGACTTCAGGAAGCCCTCTGGAATATCAAACCATGTCAGAATTCTGGCAGAATGCACCCTGCGGAGGTGAACTGACCAGTCAGTATCCGATGGAGGAACTACTTGATGAGCGATTTGAAGATACGCTTAATCTGGTTAGGGAAACCCATATGACATTTATCGGTCCCAAATGTCCTGAAGAGAAGCTAAAAGATGGTGAGTCTGCCAGAGAACTGGAGCAGGAACTGGGTTATCGATATTATATTTCCAAGTTGAGTACCAGATACTCCTTTGGGCAGGGACAGCTGGAGGTGCAGATGACATGGCAAAATGGCGGCCTGGCGCCTCTTTACTGGGATTGGCCGGTGACCATGTATGTTTACGATAAAGAAGGAGAACGGAAGTACTGGGAGACAGTAGAGATGAATCTTTCGGAACTGTATCCGGGGAAAGAGATCAAAACAATAACTCATATTCCGTTTACTGAGAAATTCAGAGACGGCTTTCAGATTGGAATTGGAATTACGGATCCGGATGAGGAAGAGGTAATAGAACTGGCAATGGACGCCGATTTGGAAGACGGTGTACAGATGATATATACATATGAAGAATAAGGAGGAGTCAATAATGGCGCAAAATGGAACATTTCGAACAGCGTTGTTCGGTGGATATAATAAGGAGGATGTAGACGAATATATCAAGACGCTGGAGCATGAGATCGATTCGATCAAGGTGCTTCATCAGAAAGAAAAGCTGGAGCTAATGCGAAAGGTGGAAGATGGAGAGGCAGAGCTTGCACTTGTAAGGGCTGATCTGGAAACTGCAAGAGGACAAATTAAGAAGGAAGACAGAACTGAACAAGACGAAAGGGAAACGCTTCAGATGCTGGAAGAAGAATTGAAACGGGCAGAGGCGGCAAAGAAAGAACAGCATGAATCAATACAGGAACTGGAGGAAGAGGAGAAGGACGTAAAGGCCTCCAGAGCAGCAGAAGAAGGAAAGAAGGAACTTTCCAAGCTTCAGGAGGCTTATGATAAGTTGGAAGAAGAAAATATCAGTCTGAAGGAGCAGTTGGAGAAGAAGGATGATCTGTTTGATTATGACACGGTGATCAAAATCATGGAAGAGGCCAGGGCTAATGCAGAATTGATTGAGAAAGAAGCAAAGCAGAAAGCGGAGCAGATGATCGAAGAAGCAAAAGACCGTGCACTGGCAGAGGAAGAAAAACAAAGGCATATGATTGCGTCTAGAATTAATGCGCAGCTTGAGGAAAAAGGAATCCAGCTTATGGCTGCAAAATATAAGATCGAGCAATACATTAAGGAAATTGAAGGGACGCAGCGGGGATTATATCTTTTGAATACACGGATGGAGAAGATGGTTAAGGATATGCCGGTGCGTTTGGATGATTACTGGGAAGGAGAGGAATATCAGCAGCTGGAGAAAAACAATGGGGATATAGCTGATGGGGAAAACGTAGAATAATATGTACGATATTCAATAGATGCCCATAAATAGAAAGAATTTGGTGCTCATGGACCGGAATGTGACATCTATGAATGAAAGGGATTGACATATTTAGGCAAGGCGCGTATACTATGTACTAGAATTGAATTAAACATCTTCAGGGCAGGGTTCGTTTCCCTACCGGCGGTAAAGCCCGCGAGCCGATTAGGCATGATCCGGTGAGATTCCGGGGCCGACAGTTAAAGTCTGGATGGAAGAAGATTGCAGGATGCAAGATTGTTTTGTATAGTAGATACTGCTCTGGAATGTAAGCATTCCAGAGCCTTTTGCTTTTATAAAAGAAGTTATGGATCCATATCAATATTTTTAGACCCTGGAGAAATCATTCCAGGGTCTTTTTTAAATATGAAGATCAGAGGAAGACGTTAAGGAGGTGTAAGAAATGGAAGACGGTGAATATATGTGCCGGGCACTGGAACTGGCAAAGAAAGGGATGGGATGGACGTCTCCAAATCCTATGGTGGGTGCAGTGGTTGTCAAGGACGGGCAGATCATTGGGGAAGGTTATCATCAGAAATATGGTGAAAAACATGCGGAAAGAAATGCACTGGAGAGCTGCAGAGAATCTCCTAGGGGAGCTGAATTGTATGTGACACTGGAGCCCTGCTGTCATTATGGGAAGCAGCCGCCTTGTACGGAGGCAATTCTTCAGGCTGGTATCCGCCGGGTGGTGATTGGTTCTTCAGATCCAAATCCTCTGGTGGCAGGAAAGGGGGTCTGGTTTCTTAGAAAACATGGAATCGAGGTGACAGAACATGTGGAAGAAGAAGCCTGTGATGCATTAAATCAGATTTTTTTTCACTACATAAAAACGGGACGTCCGTATGTAGCGTTGAAGTATGCTATGACGATGGATGGGAAGATTGCAGCGTATACTGGGGCATCCAGATGGATCACTGGTGAGGAGGCAAGAGAACATGTCATGCTGCTGCGGAAGCAGTACAGTGGCATCATGGCCGGTATCGGTACACTGCTTGCGGATGATCCCAGGCTTACCTGTCGGATCAAGGGCGCGAAAGATCCGGTCCGGATCATCTGTGATACCCATCTTCGTACACCGGAAGATTCGAAAATTGTACAGACGGCTGGCCAGGTGAAGACAATTCTGGCAACGTCCTGTAGTGACAAAGACAGGTATAGATCTTACCTGGAAAAAGGATGTCAGATTCTGACCATACCGGAAAAGGAGGGGCATATTGATCTGAAGGTACTGATGAAGATACTGGGGGAGCAGAAGATTGACAGTGTGTTGCTGGAAGGCGGCGGAAGTTTAAACTGGTCGGCTCTGAAGGAAGGAATTGTACAGAAGGTTTTCTGCTATATAGCACCAAAGTTGTTGGGGGGAGAGAAGGCAAAAAGCCCGGTCGAAGGCCTTGGATTTCCAGATCCGGGATATGCAGTGCCGCTGGCAAACAGAACGATGAAAAAGATTGGAAACGATATTCTGATTGAAGGGGAGGTGAAAACGGATGTTTACCGGGATCATTGAAGAGATCGGGATTGTGGAACAAATCAAAAAGGGCAGCGCTTCAGCGGTTTTGACCATTCGGGCAGAGAAGGTGATAAAAGGGACAAAGACGGGAGACAGCATCGCAGTAAACGGTGTTTGCCTGACAGTGACAAGCCTTGGACGCGGACAGTTTGATGCAGATGTGATGCATGAAACTTTGAATCGTTCTGCACTTAGAATGCTGGCACCAGGAAGCCGTGTTAATCTGGAACGAGCCATGCCGGCAGATGGAAGATTTGGCGGACACATCGTGGCCGGCCATGTGGACGGTACCGGGCAGATTATTCAGGTTATGGCAGATGATAATGCTGTCTGGTATACGATTCGGGCAGAGAAAAAAATTTTGCGTTACGTTGTAGAAAAGGGATCTGTCGCTATTGATGGCATCAGTCTTACCGTGGCAAAAACCGGAGACGACTGGTTTGCTATTTCGGCAATCCCACACACCATAAGGGAAACCACTCTTCAGGAAAAGAAACAGAAAGATCTGGTGAATCTGGAGACGGATGTGATTGGAAAATATGTGGAAAAGCTGATGATGACATCGGTAAAAGAAGAGGAAAGTACGCTGACGGAGGAATTCCTGATGCGATGCGGCTTTTGACACGGTATATGACAGCAGAGAAAGGAAGAGATAAATGTTTCAGTTTGATACGATTGAAAAAGCGCTTGAAGATCTGCGCCAGGGCAAGCTGATCCTGGTAACCGATGATCCGGAGCGTGAAAATGAAGGAGACTTTATCTGTGCGGCTCAGTTTGCCACCACAGAAAATATTAATTTCATGGCCATGTACGGAAAGGGTCTGATCTGTATGCCTATGTCGGAGGAGTATATTAAGAAACTTAGGCTTCCGCAGATGGTTACAGAGAACACAGACAATCATGAGACAGCATTTACTGTTTCCATTGATAGTGTAGAGACTACCACGGGAATTTCGGCCAAAGAACGTTCCATTACGGCTATGAAGTGTGTAGAAGACGGAATCCGTCCGGAGGACTTCCGAAGACCGGGACACATGTTTCCATTATTGGCAAGGAAAAATGGTGTTCTGGAGAGGGAAGGACACACGGAGGCCACGGTAGATCTGTGCAGACTGGCGGGCTTAAAGGAATGCGGCCTTTGCTGTGAGATCATGCGAGAGGACGGTACCATGATGCGGACCGGGGAATTAAAGGAACTGGCAGAAAAATGGAGGATTACGTTTATCACAATCCAGGATTTGAAGGAATATCGCAAGTGCCATGAAAAGTTGGTGGATCGGGTGACAGTTACAAAGATGCCCACCAAATACGGAAATTTTACAGCGTATGGCTATGTCAACCGGTTGAATAACGAGCATCATATTGCGTTGGTCAAAGGAGATATCGGAAATGGAGAAGAAGTATTGTGCAGGGTTCACTCGGAATGCCTGACTGGAGACACCTTTGGGTCTTTGCGCTGTGACTGTGGGCAGCAACTTGCTGCGGCAATGATGCAGATTGAGAAGGAAGGCCGGGGGATTCTTTTATATATGCGTCAGGAAGGTCGGGGCATCGGGCTAATCAATAAGCTGAAGGCCTATGAACTACAGGAGCAGGGAATGGACACCCTGGATGCAAATCTAGCATTGGGATTTGCGGCTGATGAAAGAGAGTATTACATCGGAGCACAGATCTTAAAGGATCTTGGGGTAAAGAGCCTAAGGCTTTTGACCAACAATCCAGATAAGATCTATCAGCTGGAAGAGTTTGGAATGAAAATTACAAAACGAGTGCCCATCCAGATGAGTGCAACAGAGCATGATTTGTTTTATCTGGAAACCAAGCAAAGGCGCATGGGACATCTTTTAAAATATAGATAGGAATAAAAACGAAAATGGAGGAATATTCAATGAGAACTTTGGAAGGTAAATTAGTTGCAAAAGAAATGAAAGTGGGGATTGTAGCTTCCCGTTTTAACGAATTTATCACGGCGAAGCTTCTTAGCGGTGCGCTGGACGGTCTGAAACGTCATGAGGTGAAGGAGGAGGATATTTATGTGGCCTGGGTGCCGGGGGCATTTGAGATTCCGTTGATCGCCTCTAAAATGGCAAAAAGCGGGAAATATGACGCCGTGATCTGTCTGGGAGCAGTGATTCGGGGAAGTACGACCCACTATGATTATGTATGTAATGAAGTATCGAAAGGAATCGCATCGGTCTGTCTGGCAACAGATATTCCAGTGTTGTTTGGTGTGCTGACTACGGAAAATATTGAACAGGCGATTGAACGGGCAGGGACAAAAGCTGGAAATAAAGGGTATGATTGTGCTTTGAGTGCTATTGAGATGGTGAATTTGATCCGCGAGATCGAAGGATAGAGGTTGTTCTTGGCCGGAGAGTCTGCTATGATGTGCATTAGATGAAAACATCAGAGTAAAGGAGCAGCAGATGAAACGAAAAGCAGGAGTGATGTTGGCCGTATGGATGATCCTTGGTCTCACCGGATGTGGATTAACTCATTCAGAAGACCGGCAGGAACAGGTGAATTTTTTTGGCATGGATACGTATATGACCATAACCGCTTATGGGGAGGGGGCCGAACAGGCCATTGAACAGGCAAAGGAGCGGATTAAAGAGCTGGAAAATGAATGGTCTGTTACGGATGAAAATAGTGAGATCTATCAGGCAAACCACAGCAATGGCTCACCGGTGACGCTTAGTGAGGATACAAAAGATGTAGTAGCGTTTGCGCTTCGCATGGCAAAAGAAACCGATGGAGCCCTGGAGCCAACGATTTATCCGGTGTTGGAAGCCTGGGGATTTACAACGGATGAAAACCGTATTCCTTCTCAGACAGAGCTGCAGGCTCTGATGGAACATGTGGGTTATGAGAAAGTATTGCTGAGCGGAAATGAACTTCAGCTTCCACAAGGAACAGAGCTGGATCTAGGAGCAGTGGGAAAGGGATATGCCGCTGATGCAGCGGTAGAAGAGATCAAAGCGCAGGGAGTGGAGTCTGCGCTTTTAGATCTTGGAGGGAATATCCAGGCAGTGGGATCAAAACCGGACGGGACAGACTGGCGTCTTGGAATCCGCAATCCCTTCGGAGATGGACAGATTGGTATGCTAAGGGTTTCAGACTGTGCAGTGGTTACCTCAGGAAGCTATGAACGTTATTTCGTAGGAGAGGACGGAAAAACATATACCCATATCATTGATCCTAAGACAGGGTATCCGGTAGATAATGGCCTGGTGTCTGTGACGATTATTACGGAGAAGGGCAAGATGGCAGACGCACTCTCTACATCGATGTTTGTGAAAGGACTGCAAGGAGCGCAGGATTATTGGAAAGAACACCAGGACTTTGATATGATTGCTGTTACAGAGGATGAAGACATTTATGTGACAGAAGGAATCGAAGACAAGTTTACGCTTGATGCTTCTTTTCAAGATATGGAGCTTCACATTATAACCGCATAAAAGGCAGGAGATATTTCCTTGTGTTTATACAGTGACAAATGTATATTTTTCCGTTATAATTACAGCTATAACTTAATGGGTAAGAACGGGAGAAACACATGAATGAGCAGGCTTTGAAAAAACGGTTAAATCGTGTGACGATTGCAGTAGTTCTCATCAGCGTCTTGATTCTGGCGGGAGGAAGTATTGCGTCTTTTTTTCTGAGAGACATGCTGCAGGATACGTTGACCAGACAGATGGAAAGTAAAGCGCAGCAGTATAAAATTAATATCAAACGACAGATTCAGGCAGATTTTCAGACGCTGAATACACTTGCAAGTTTTCTGCAGTTTGGAGAGATGAGTACAGAGTCTTTTATGAAAGGGCTGATTACATCAAAGCAGTATCATAATTTTGACCGCATGGGATATTTTTGGACATCTGGCATAGGTGTCCGTATGACAGTTGATTCTGAGATAGAGAGAGACACTAATATTGATGAATTGAACGAAAATGTGCAGACAATCGTCAGAGATGCCTGGCAAGGTGAAAGTGGAATTTCTGAAATTTACCAGCCGATTGATGGAAAGGAGATTTCTTTTTCCTATGCCGTGCCGGTTTATTCGGGAAAAGATGTGGCAGGGGCATTGACTGCCAGTGTCAGCATAGATGCGCTGGCAGGGATTTTGCAGAATCAGTCTGTACTGAATGGACAAGGATATATCCATTTGATTTCTGACAGCGGGAAAGTGCTTGTACGTTCTGAAGACAGAGTTATAGAGAAAGAACTGGATACGATTTACGAAGATGACTATATTGAACCTGGTGAACAGGAGCGGATTAAGAAAGCTTTGACAGAAGGGAAATCCTGTCAGTCAGAGTTTTCTTATGATGATGTGACCTATCATATTCTTTTAGAGCCTTTGGAAATCAATGGATGGTATCTTTTTTGTGTCCAGACGGCGCAAAGTGTCAATGGAAAAGTCTATCAGATGATGGAAAGTATCCGGGTCATTACGGTTGCCGTGCTTCTGGTGCTTTTTGTAATGATTATTTATGGGTACCGGCTGATATACTGGAGTAATCATAGTCTGATAAAGAGCGCTTATTACGATTCCCTGACTGGAGCTTATAACCGGAATCGATTTGAACAGGAGGCTTCCCGGGTAATTGAAAAGACCCCGGAATATAGTCTTGTTGCCATGAATGTCCGACAGTTCAAATTTATTAATGAAATTTTTGGAAGCCAGCAGGCGGACCGCCTGTTATGTTATATCAAAGAAGTGATTACCGAACATGTTAAAGAAGGAGAATATTTTTGCCGTGGCACAGATGACATGTTTTATATCTTGCTTCGGGATACTGACCGGAAGATCGTCAGAGAAAGACTGGAAAAAATGATTGAAGAAATCAGCCTCCATGCCATTCCTGCCAATCGAGATTATCAGATTCTGTTGTATTGTGGAGTTGTCATTGGCACGGATGTGTCAGATGTGCGGCCGTCAGTTGTAAAGAGCATGACCCATGTCAGATTTGCATTGGATACAGCCAGACAATCTTTGAAAAATCATATCTGGTTTTACGATACCAGACTTCATGAAGACGAGAAACTTCAAAATTTTGTGGAGAGTCATATGCATCAGGCTATGGAAAACGAAGAGTTCCGGATGTTTCTTCAGCCTAAGATGGATTTGCGGACAGGCAAAGTTGGTGGGGCAGAGGCGTTGGTTCGCTGGATTCCCGGTTCCGGAAAGACGATTTATCCAGGACAATTTATCCCTATTTTTGAGGAAAATGGTTTTTGCGTCCAGCTGGATCTGTATATGGTTGAGAATGTGTGCAGGCAGATTCGGATGTGGATGGATCAGAAAGCAGAACCGATTCCTTTGTCGGTTAACCAGTCAAAACTCGTGTTTTATGAGGCGGATTATATTGATCAATTAAAAGGGTTGCTTGATAAGTATCAGGTACCGGCTCATCTGATTACGTTGGAAATCTTGGAGCGACTTGCACTCGATAATATTGAGGAATTAAATGAAAAGATTATGCGTCTCAAGGAAATTGGGTTTCAGATTTCTATGGACGATTTCGGAAGTGGGTATTCTTCTTTGAACACGTTGGCCAGCCTAAAGATTGACGAATTGAAGATTGACAGAGGTTTTCTTTTAAGACTGCAGGACGCACAGGTAGATTACAGGCGGCAAATCATTATTATGGATGAGGTTGTGAAGTTGACGAAAAACCTGAAGATCCGTACCGTAGTGGAGGGTGTTGAGACGGAAGAAAACGAGAAATTAATCCAGAAAATGGATTGTGATTATGGACAGGGATACTATTATGGAAAGCCAGTGAGTGCAGAGGAATTTTCGGAGAAATATATAACAAAGGGATAAATAGATTACAGACAGTACAGCTGAAAGAAACGGCGGAGCGTTTGGAATTATTCCAAACACTCCGCCGTTTTACTGGAGTATACGGGATTCGAACCCGTGGCCTCAACAATGCGAATGTTGCGCGCTCCCAACTGCGCTAATACCCCATCGCTAATAAGTATAGCACAGCAGATAAAAAAATCAAGATTGATTTTTGTCTTGTTGCAGGTAGAATAGAAGGAGAACAACATCATATTATATAGCTGGAGGGAGATACAAATGAAAGTCTTAATGTTGAACGGAAGTCCACATGCAAAAGGAAATACTGCAATTGCATTAGAGGAAATGAAAAAGATTTTTGAACAGGAAGATATTGAAACAGAAGAAATCCTGGTAGGCAACAAAGATATTCGGGGATGTATTGCCTGTTATACTTGTTATGAGAAAGGGAAATGTGTGTTTGATGACATTGTCAATGAGATTGCACCAAAGTTTGAAGAGTGTGATGGCCTGGTAGTGGCAAGTCCGGTCTATTATGCGTCTGCCAATGCCACATTGATTGCGTTGCTGGACCGTTTGTTTTACAGCACACATTTTGATAAGCAGATGAAGGTGGGAGCAAGCGTAGTAGTGGCAAGAAGAGGAGGACTTTCAGCTACGTTTGACGAGCTGAATAAATATTTTACGATCTGCGGGATGCCGGTTGCCTCCAGTCAATACTGGAACAGTATTCACGGAAGAAAGCAAGGAGAAGCAAAAGAAGACGTGGAAGGACTGCAGACTATGCGTACATTGGCGCGGAACATGTCGTTTTTAATGAAAAGCATTGCCCTGGGAAAAGAAAAATATGGACTTCCTGAAAAGGAACATCAGCAGGCCACAAATTTTATCCGGTAATGGAATAAAATTTCCTCTGTTTACAAATAATAGCAGTACGGCTGTGAGAATTACTGTAAACGGAGGAAACAGATATATGAAAGCAACAGGAATAGTCAGGAGAATTGATGATCTGGGAAGAGTCGTGGTACCCAAGGAGATCAGGAGGACGCTTCGGATCCGGGAAGGAGATCCATTGGAAATCTTTACGGATAGGGAGGGCGAGATTATTCTGAAGAAATATTCACCAATCGGAGAATTGTCTGTATTTGCAAAGCAGTATGCGGAGAGCCTTGCACAGACCATGGGATGTCTCGTCTGTATCTGTGACATGGATCAGGTTGTGGCAGCAGCAGGAACAGGGAAAAAGGACTTATCAGATAAATATATCAGTACGCAGCTTGGACAGCTTTTGGGAGAGCGGACATCTCTGTTGTTCCCGGCACGGGATAAAGGCAGTGTGAAAATTGTAAGTGAACAAGAAGAGGAATATGCAGGAGAAGTGATTCATCCGATTATCTGTGAAGGAGATGTGATCGGAGGAGTGATTCTTTTGTCCAAGGATGACAAAAAGAAATTTACGGGGACAGAACAAAAGGTGGCCAGCTGTGCGGCAGATTTTCTGGGACGTCAGATGGAACAATAAAGGAATAAAAAACGGACTGCCGTCATACCTTGTGTTAGACAAGGAGGGACGGCGTATGGAAAGAAAAATTCGAAAAGACACCAGAGTCTTGTGGGTGCTGAAGGCGCTCCTTGCGGCTTATGTGATTACGGGGATCTTGCTTTTGCTGTTGGCCATGGCTTTGTATCGTCTGGAACTAAATGAAAAAAGCGTATCGGCGGCGGTTATTGCAATCTATGTCCTGTCCACGTTAGTGGGTGGAATCGTCATCGGAAAACTTGCAAGGGTCAGGAGATTTGCCTGGGGGCTGGGACTTGGATGCGCCTACTTTATTTTGCTTCTTCTGATTACGTTGGGAGTGTACCATACGTTGAGCGGTGACGGTGTGCATCTTGTGACTACTTTTATACTATGCGCTGGAGGTGGAATGGCAGGAGCCATGATATCCTGAAAAAAGACTATGCAGCGTAGATGAAAACGGCATTCTCTTAAGAAAAAATGGATTGCGCAATTACCGGTAAGATGATATAATAGCATAAGTTAAGGAAAGATAAGGAGGAATGTGAATATGAAACATGTGAAGACATTAAATACACAGACCATGAACAATAATCTGAAAAAGAGCGGATGCGGCGAATGTCAGACATCCTGTCAGTCTGCCTGCAAGACTTCCTGTACAGTGGGAAATCAGACCTGCGAACAGAAGAAATAAGTCACCCGGTCAGGAATATGAAAATTGCACGCCGAGAGGCATGAAAGCTTCGAGAGTCTGGGAAGCCAGGCTCTCTGTTATTGTTGTACAGAAAAATTTTGAAAAGAGGATAAGGAAGGGGTATTACCTTGATTCATCAATATAAAAACAACGGATACAATATTGTTCTAGATGTCTGCAGCGGAGCAGTACATGTGGTGGATGACCTCTGTTATGATGTGATCAGCGTTTTAAGTGGTCAGGAAAAGGATTATACGAGCGAGGAACTGAAGGCATCGGAAGTATATTGCCTTCTGGAGAAGAAGCTTGGGAAAATTTATGCGGCAGAAGAGCTTAGGGATGCATTAGAGGATGTGACAGAACTGACGGAAGCCGGTCAATTGTTTGTGCCGGATACTTATGAATGTATGGTAGATGAAGTGAAGAGACGAAAGACGGTCGTGAAGGCTTTGTGTCTGCATATTGCCCATGACTGTAATCTTGCCTGCAGATATTGCTTCGCAGAAGAAGGGGAATATCATGGCAGACGGGCGCTGATGAGCTATGAGGTTGGAAAAAAAGCACTGGACTTTCTCATTGCTAATTCTGGGAATCGTAGAAATCTGGAGGTGGATTTCTTTGGGGGAGAACCTCTGATGAACTGGCAGGTGGTCAAGGACCTGGTGGCCTATGGAAGAGAACAGGAAAAGTTACATGACAAGCACTTCCGCTTTACAATTACCACAAATGGAGTCCTACTAAACGATGAGATTCAGGAGTTTATCAATCAGGAGATGGACAATGTGGTGTTAAGCCTGGATGGAAGAAAAGAGATTAATGATAAGATGCGTCCATTCCGGAATGGAAAGGGGAGCTATGATTTGATCGTTCCTAAGTTTCAGAAGCTGGCAGAAAGCAGGAACCAGGAACGTTACTATATCCGGGGAACCTTTACCAGAAATAATCTTGATTTCTCTGAGGATATCCTGCATTTTGCAGATTTGGGATTTAAGCAGATGTCTATCGAACCGGTGGTGGGAGATGAGACAGATCCTTATGCCATTCGGGAAGAAGATATTCCAAAGATCATGGAAGAATACGATAAGCTTGCCAAGATCATGATTCAGAGGGAGCAGGAAGGAAAAGGTTTTAATTTCTTCCATTTTATGATAGACTTAGACGGCGGACCGTGCGTGGCAAAAAGACTGTCAGGATGTGGATCAGGAACAGAATACCTTGCGGTGACCCCATGGGGAGATTTGTATCCTTGTCATCAGTTTGTGGGACAGGAAGAGTTCTTGATGGGAAATGTTGATGAGGGGATTGTAAAGCCGGAGATTGCAGATGATTTCCGGAGTTGTAATGTCTATTCCAAAGAAAAGTGCCGGAGCTGTTTTGCCAAATTTTACTGCAGCGGCGGTTGTATGGCGAATGCCTATCACTTTTGTGGGACAATTCATGATACATATGATATCGGCTGTGAAATGCAGCGTAAGCGTGTAGAATGCGCGATTATGATAAAGGCCGCTTTGGCGGACGCATCAAGGATGTAGGAAAATGCAGGAAAGGAAGTAGCAGAACATGAATAAGAAAAAAGGCGTAATCAGCCTGGTGCTCATGGCTGTCGTGATCATTCTGCTGGGATATACGACGGCAATAGGTTTTGGAAAGACTGGTACCGGCGCGATGAAGAATATTAAGCTGGGTCTGGACCTGGCAGGTGGCGTCAGCATTACCTACCAGGTAGAAGATGACAATCCGACGGCGGAACAGATGAGTGATACCATCTATAAACTACAGCTTCGTGTGGAGCAGTATAGTACAGAAGCCAGCGTGTATCAGGAGGGCGACGACCGGATTAGCATCGAGATTCCGGGAGTTACCGATGCCAACGAGATTTTGGATGAACTGGGGAAACCAGGATCGCTGGAGTTTCAGACGTCTGACGGTGAAACAGTGATCACTGGTTCGGATGTGGAAACAGCCAGTGTACAGTCTGGTCAGGATGACATGAAAAATGCAGAGTATTCTGTGGAACTGGTGTTAAATGATGAAGGAACACAGAAGTTTGCAGATGCTACAGAGGCAAATATCGGACAACCGATTTCCATTATCTACGACGGAGAGACCATCAGCAGTCCGACAGTTGAGTCAGCAATCACTGGGGGAACAGCATATATTACCGGGAATTTTACTTATGAAGAGGCAGAAAATCTTGCTTCCACTATCCGTATTGGAGGCCTGCAGCTAGAACTAAAGGAGCTGCGGTCTAATGTGGTAGGGGCACAGCTTGGAGAGGAGGCCATCAACACAAGCCTTCTGGCGGCAGCAATTGGTTTTGCCATCGTATTTATTTTCATGATTTGTGTATACTATCTTCCAGGACTGGTGTCTGGTATTGCTCTGCTGATTTATGTGGAACTGGTTTTGGTGATCTTAAATGCGTTTAACGTGACACTGACCCTTCCGGGGATTGCCGGAATTATCCTTAGTATCGGTATGGCTGTAGATGCCAATGTGATTATCTTTGCCCGTGTGCGTGAAGAGATGACCAAGGGCAAGAGTATTAAGAATGCGTTGAAGACAGGGTTTCAGAAAGCAATGTCGGCCATTGTGGATGGAAATGTAACGACTTTGATTGCAGCTGCGGTACTATGGTTCAGAGGATCTGGTACGGTTAAGGGATTTGCACAGACTCTGGCGATTGGTATTGTGGTATCCATGTTTACGGCATTGGTGATCACAAGACTTCTCATTTTTGCTTTCTATGGGATTGGCCTTCGAAGTGAGAAGCTGTACTATCATCCGAGAAAAGAAAGAAAGCCGATTGATTTTCTCAGCAAGAAGAAGTATTTCTTTACCCTGTCTATTGCAGTGATGGTCATTGGCCTTGCAGTAATGGGATTCAACTATTCCAAGGGCCGTGGAATCTTTGCTTATGGACTGGAATTTGAAGGAGGCACTTCTACGACGGCAGAATTTAATAAAGATTATACGATCAACGAGATCGATCAGGAGATTGTTCCAGTGGTAGAAGAAGTGACCGGGGATCATAATGTTCAGACGCAAAAAGTGGAAGGGACGAATCAGGTCATCATCAAGACGGTTACACTGGATCTTGATCAGCGTGAGGCGTTGAATCAGGCATTGGCAGATCATTTCCAGGTAAATCCAGATACGATCACTGCAGAAAATATCAGTTCCACTGTCAGCAGCGAGATGCGTCGGGATGCCGTTATAGCAGTTATAACTGCGGCGGTATTCATGCTGCTATATATCTGGCTGCGGTTTAAAGATATACGGTTTGCCACCAGTGCGGTGCTGGCGCTGCTCCACGATGTAGTGGTTGTTATTATTTTCTATGGAGTATCCAGGATTGCCATTGGCAATACATTTATCGCATGTGTTTTGACAATTGTGGGATATTCGATTAATGCAACCATCGTTATTTTTGATAGAATTCGTGAGGAACTTCATTATCAGACCAGGTCGACAGACTTTAAGCTTCTGGTCAATAAAAGTATTACAGGGACACTGACTAGAAGTATCTATACGAATCTGACTACCTTTATTATGGTCGTAGTTCTCTATGTTCTGGGCGTCAGCTCTATCAGGGAGTTTGCACTGCCGCTGATTGTAGGCATTGTATGGGGAGCTTATTCTTCCGTCTGCATTACAGGTGCCCTTTGGTATGTGATGAAAACCAAAGTGGGCAGAAAGAAAGCTACAGGAAAAGGGAAAAAATAGCAAAATGAGAAACGGCCGCTGCCATAGATAGATATATGGCGGGCCGTTTCTTTTATATATGGAGGATGTGATGGAACGATGGGTAATGCTCAGAAAGGGAGCAGATTTTGCAGAGATTGGGAAAAAATTTGGGATCAGTCCAAGGCTTGCATGCCTGATCCGAAATCGGGATGTGATTGGAGATGACGCGATTTCGCACTATTTGAAAGGTACGATCAGTGATCTTTATGACGGAATGTTGATGAAAGATATGGATAAGGCGGTGGAAATCTTAAGAGAGAAGATTGCAGATGGAAGTCGCCTCAGAGTGATTGGAGATTATGACATTGACGGGGTCAATGCTACTTATATTTTGATGGAAGGACTCAGACGTCTGGGAGCGGAGGTGGACAGTGACATTCCAGACCGTGTGACAGACGGATACGGGCTCAATCTTCATCTCATCCAGCGGGCCTGCGATGACGGAGTGGATACTGTGATCACCTGCGATAATGGCATTGCGGCGTCAGAGGAGATTCGTTTCGGTAAGGAACTGGGAATGACGATCATTGTGACAGATCATCATGAGGTGCCCTTTGAGGAGTGGAACGGGAAGAAAGAATATCTTCTGCCTCCGGCAGATGCTGTTGTAGATCCTAAGCGACCAGACTGTACGTATCCTTTTTCAGGATTGTGCGGTGCGGCAGTTTCCTATAAACTTATGGAAGCTTTGTGGGAATCTATGGGAAGAGATGCAGAAGATCTGGATGATCTGATCGAAAATGTGGCTATTGCAACGGTAGGCGACGTGATGGATTTGCAGGAGGAGAACCGGATTTTTGTAAAAGAAGGGCTACAAATGCTGGGAAGAACCAATAATCCTGGACTTAAGGCGCTGATTGATTGTACCGGCCTAGCAGACAAAACAATCAGCGCTTACCATATTGGGTTTGTACTGGGACCGTGTATCAATGCCAGTGGACGTCTGGACACAGCAAAACGGGCATTGGCGCTTCTAGAAACAAAGAGCAAAAAAGATGCAGAGCGATTGGCCGGGGATTTGAAGGCCTTAAATGACAGTCGTAAAGAAATGACAGAGCAGGCGGTAGAGGAAGCCAAGCTGATGGTAGAGGCTTCAGCTCTAAAGGATGACCGGGTTCTGGTGATTTTTCTTGCGAACTGCCATGAAAGTCTGGCCGGGATTGTAGCCGGAAGGATTCGGGAACGGTATCATAAGCCTACATTTGTGCTGACAGGAGGACATGATGGGCTGAAAGGTTCTGGCCGTTCTATAGAGACTTATTCGATGTACGAAGAACTTAGCCGTTGCAAGGAGCTTCTGACAAAGTTTGGAGGGCACAGGCAGGCGGCGGGACTTTCGATGAAAAGAGAGAATCTGGAGCTGTTTAGAAAAATGATCAATGAGAAGTGCGAGCTGACGCCGGTGGATCTGATGGAGAAGGTCGTGATCGATATGGAAATGCCTTTTTCTTGCGTGACCGAAAGTCTGGTGCAGGAACTTGCTCTTTTGGAGCCCTTCGGTAAAGGAAATACAAAGCCCGTGTTTGCGGCTAGAAACGTGGTTTTTGAAAATGCCAGGATCCTTGGAAAAAAGAAAAACGTGTTGAAGATGAAGGCCAGGGATGAGGCGGACAATCAAATAGAAGCCCTGTATTTTGGTGACATCGAAGATCTAAGGGGGAAGATCGGACGCCCTTTGTCAATTACTTACTATCCCGGACTCAATGAATATATGGGTAAGATAACACCACAGATTGTTATTACACATTATCAATCTTCGTAAATGTACAGAATAGTTTGAAAATAAGGGAAAGTAATGATATACTTAAGAATGTATTAATATTTTTAAGAGAATGGAGAATTAGCGATGAAACGGATTGAGGACTATGTAATCAGTATTCCAGATTTCCCGGAGCCGGGAATCATCTTCAGAGATGTAACGGGTGTGCTTCAGGATGCAGACGGTCTAAAGCTTGCAGTTGATCTGATGCAGGAAAAGCTAGAGGGATTGGA
This sequence comes from Lachnospiraceae bacterium, assembly GCA_019424135.1. Classification (GTDB taxonomy): domain Bacteria; phylum Bacillota; class Clostridia; order Lachnospirales; family Lachnospiraceae; genus Merdimonas. Next base: position 65,126 of record JAHYZZ010000001.1, on the reverse strand, counting down.
GTTTGACCTGATCGCAGGACCAGAGTCCCGAGGTTTTATTTTTGGAGCACCGATTTCATATAACCTGCACAAACCATTTGTTCCAATTCGAAAGAAGGGAAAGCTTCCAAGAGAGACTGTGTCCATTCGATATGATCTGGAATATGGTACGGCAGAACTGGAAATGCATCGGGATTCGGTGAAACCGGGGCAGAAAGTTGTTCTGATCGATGATCTGATCGCTACCGGAGGAACCAATGAAGCCATGATTAAACTGGTGGAAGGCCTTGGCGGAGAGGTAGTAAAGGCTGTGTTCCTGATGGAACTGGCCGGATTGAAAGGGCGGGAGCGTCTGAAACAGTATGATGTAGATTCGGTCATCGTATATCCGGGGAAATAGAGTATACTAGAGAGAGGAGGCGTTAATATGTCAAGGTCTGCAACTACTTATGAGGCGATTGACGGGCGGATTGCACCGGAATCTATTACGGAGGATACCATGAGCGGGCTGGAGATTGTGGATGGGCATGCGGTAAAGGCACCCGGTGACTACGAGGATCCGGACCGTCTGTATGACATGTTAATTGCCCGTATTCGAAAATATCATCCGTCTACAGATGTGTCTATGATAAAGAAAGCATATCAGATGGCGAAGAAAGCCCATGGCAATCAGTGCCGGAAGTCAGGAGAACCCTATATCATCCATCCTCTGTGGGTTTCCATTATTCTGGCAGATCTGGAGATGGATAAGGAAACCATTACTGCCGGAATGCTTCATGATGTGGTAGAGGATACAAAATATACAGAAGAAGATATTAAACGTGAGTTTGGAGATGAGGTGGCTCTTTTAGTAGACGGCGTTACCAAGTTGGGAAGATTGTCCTATTCTTCAGATAAGCTTGAGCTTCAGGCGGAAAATTTAAGAAAAATGTTTCTTGCTATGGCAAAGGATATCCGGGTAATCATCATCAAGCTGGCAGACCGTCTTCACAATATGCGGACGCTGCAGTTTATGACGCCTGCCAAGCAAAAGGAAAAGGCGAAAGAGACCATGGACATCTATGCTCCTATTGCACAGAGACTTGGTATTTCCAAGATCAAGACGGAGTTGGACGATCTGGCTCTTAAGTATTCCCAGCCGGAAGTCTTTTTTGATCTGGTCAGACAGATTAATGCGAGAAAAACAGAACGAGAAGAATTTGTACAGCAGATCGTGGATGAAGTGTCAGACCATATGAAAAATGCCAATATCAAAGCGGAAGTTAATGGACGGGTCAAACATTTCTTCAGTATATATAAGAAGATGGTCAATCAGGATAAGACGGTGGATCAAATCTATGATTTGTTTGCTGTTCGGATCATTGTGGATTCGGTGAAGGACTGTTATGCGGCTCTGGGTGTGATCCATGAGATGTATACACCGATTCCCGGACGTTTTAAGGATTATATTGCGATGCCAAAGCCGAACATGTACCAGTCTCTTCATACGACGCTGATGAGCTCGGTGGGACAGCCTTTCGAGATTCAGATCCGGACACAGGAGATGCATAAAACAGCAGAATACGGTATTGCTGCTCACTGGAAATATAAGGAATCCAATGATGGCAAGAAGAGTGTGGAGGCTCAGGAGAAAGAAAAACTAAGCTGGTTAAGGCAGATTCTGGAGTGGCAAGGCGACATGTCTGATAACAGAGAGTTTTTGAATCTGATTAAGGGTGACCTGGATCTATTTGCCGAAGACGTGTACTGCTTTACACCACAAGGAGATGTGAAGAACCTTCCGAATGGTTCTACCCCGATAGATTTTGCCTATGCCATCCACAGTGCAGTGGGAAATAAAATGGTAGGTGCCAGAGTCAATGGAAAGCTTGTAAATATCGATTATAAGATTCAAAACGGGGACAGAATCGAGATTCTGACATCGCAAAATTCCAAGGGCCCAAGCCGGGACTGGCTGAATATCGTGAAAAGTACTCAGGCAAAAAATAAGATCAATCAGTGGTTTAAGAGAGAGTTCAAAGAAAGCAATATTATCCGTGGAAAAGAGATGATCGCCTCTTACTGCAAGTCAAAGAGCATTAACCAGAGCGATATTATGAATTCGAAATATATGGAAGTGGTCCAGAAAAAATATGGATTTCGTGATTGGGACGCGGTACTTGCGGCTATCGGGCATGGCGGCTTGAAAGAAGGCCAGGTAGTCAATCGTCTGATGGAGGAATATAACAAAGAACATAAGCAGGAAATTACAGACGAAGTAGTTCTGGAACGTGTGGCAGAGGCATCAAAAAACAAGGTTCATATTGCAAAATCCAAGAGTGGGATTGTAGTCAAGGGAATCGATGATGTGGCGGTTCGATTCTCCAGATGTTGCAATCCGGTTCCCGGTGATGAAATCGTGGGATTTGTGACTCGCGGAAGGGGTCTTTCTATTCATCGGACTGATTGTGTGAATATGCTCCATCTCACGGAGTCGGAAAGAGCCAGACTGATCGACGCAGAGTGGGAAAGTGATGTGGCAGAAGAAGAAGGCGGACAGTATCTGGCAGAGATTAAGATGTATGCACATGACAGGCAAGGACTTCTAATGGAAATGTCCCGTATTTTTACAGAAGCAAATGTGGATGTGAAATCTATGAATGTTCGGACCAGCAAACAGGGAACAGCGACGATCGAGGCCGGATTTATCGTCCACGGCAGAGAAGAGTTATCAAAGATTATTGAAAAGCTGCGCCAGGTAGACGGCGTGATGGATATTGAAAGGGCGACAGGTTAAGAGATGAAAGTAGAAAAGTTTGTAACAGGAATTATCAGCACCAACTGTTATCTGGCGGTGAATGAAAAGACAAAGCAGGCGGTTGTCATTGATCCGGCAGCCGCTCCTGCGCGGCTGATGAGCCATATCAGAGAGGAAGGAGTGAAGATTGAAGCGATCCTTCTGACTCACGGCCATTTTGACCACATCATGGGGATTGATGGATTCCTTAAGGAGTATAACGTTCCGGTGTATGTACATGAAGACGATCTTCCGATGATGGAGGATCCGCAGTGGAACCAGTCAGCGATCTATACTGCCGGATACACTTTTTCCAAGGCGGAGCCGGTGAAGGATGGACAGATTCTTTCTTATGCGGGATATGAGTTTCAGGTTCTTCATACGCCGGGACATACGCCGGGTGGTTGTTGTTATTATGTGAAATCGGAGCATGTGCTTTTTAGTGGAGATACTCTGTTCCAGAGATCTGTAGGGCGGACTGACTTCCGCGGAAGCAGTACGTCTGCCCTGATTCGAGGAATCCGTGAAAAACTGATGCCATTGCCGGATGATACCCACGTATATCCGGGGCATATGGGAGAGACCATGATCGGATATGAAAGAGAAAACAATCCATACATCCAGGAGTAGAAGATGATCAAAGTTGTTTGCAGAGAGGATTCTTATTTATATAATGCATATCATATGGTGAGGGCTTTTTTTTCAGAGGAAGAGGTGCAATCTTCGGTGGAGGAGAAAGCCTCTCATTTTGTTGAGGCGGTATTTTCAGAGGGAGTCAGGATCGCTTTGGATTTGCCGGATGGAATGTCGCTGGCGGATGGAAAGAGGGGGCTGGATCGTAAATTATATCGCATGCTTTCTGAGAAATCTGGTCGTACCCTGTCTTGGGGAATCTTGCTGGGCGTTCGTCCTACGAAGATTGCCATGCAGAAACGGGAGGAAGGATGGGAGGCAGAGAGATTCATCAGATGGTTTCAGGAAGAATACCTGGTCAGTCGCAAAAAGGCGTTGCTCGCATGGGAAATTGCAGGAAGGGAACAAAAACTTTTATCACATCTGGATCTGGAGAGAGGATACAGTCTGTATATCGGCATTCCATTTTGCCCTTCGGTGTGTAGTTACTGCTCGTTTAGTTCGGGGGCTCTTGCGGACTGGCAGGATCAGGTGGATGATTATCTGGATGCCTTGAGCAGGGAAATCCGATTTATTGCAGAAAATTTTAAGGATAGAAAGCTTTATGCCATCTATATTGGCGGAGGAACACCAACCTCTTTGAACACAGATCAGCTTCGGCGTCTATTGGACTGGGTGGACGAGTGCTTTCCCAGGAAAGATCTTCTGGAATATACGGTGGAAGCGGGACGGCCAGACAGCATCACCAAAGAGAAGCTCAAGGCGCTGAAGGCTCATGAAATTAGCAGAATTTCTATCAATCCGCAAACGATGCAGCAAAAGACGCTGGATGTGATCGGCAGAAAGCATACGGTGGAAGATATTGTAAAAGTGTTCTGGCAGGCAAGAGAGCTTGGGTTTGATAATATCAACATGGATCTGATCGCTGGGCTTCCGGGTGAGGGGACCCGGGAAATGAAAAATACATTAGAGAAGATTGAAAAGCTTTCACCAGACAGCCTGACCGTTCATTCCTTGGCAGTAAAGAGGGCGGCCCGGATGGGACAGGATGAAAGCAAGGCCCGGATGGGTGAGGAAATTGGAGAAATGATTCAGGAAGCGGCTTTGTCGGCGGGGCGTATGGGTCTTGAGCCCTACTACCTTTACCGACAGAAGAATATTGCCGGGAATTTTGAAAACGTGGGTTATGCAAAGGTTGACAAAGCCGGAATATACAATATACTAATTATGGAAGAAAAGCAGTCGATCCTGGCCGCGGGGGCAGGTGCCTCCTCGAAGATTGTTCTGAAGGAAGCCCAGAGGGTACCGGGAAGCCGGAAGAAAAAAATGACCAATTTGATACGGATCGAGAATGTGAAAGCAATCGATGCGTATATCCAAAGGATCGATGAGATGATAGAACGAAAAGGAGAATGGATATGGCATTAAAGAAAAAGCCTGTGACTGGGATGAAGGATATCCTTCCGCAGGAAATGGAGATCCGCGATTATCTGATGGGATTGATTAAAGAAACTTATAAAAGCTATGGGTTCCAGTCAATCGAAACGCCTTGTGTAGAACATATTGAGAATTTGTGCAGCAAGCAGGGCGGGGACAATGAGAAGCTGATTTTTAAGATTATGAAGCGTGGGGAAAAGCTTAAAATCTCCGAGGCAAAGGAAGAAAATGATCTGGCAGACAGTGGGCTTCGCTATGATCTGACTGTGCCTCTGGCAAGGTATTATTCCAATCATATGAGCGAATTGCCATCCCCCTTTAAGGCGCTTCAGATTGGAAGCGTATGGAGGGCAGATCGTCCGCAGAGAGGAAGATTCCGTCAGTTTACTCAGTGTGATATTGATATTTTGGGAGAAGAAAGTAATCTTGCAGAGATTGAGCTGATTCTGGCAACTACGGCAGTACTGGGAAAAATCAATTTCCGTAATTTTACGGTTTGTATCAATGACCGGAATATTTTGAAGGCAATGGCCGCCTACAGTGGTTTTAAAGAGGAAGACTATGATGAGGTTTTCATTGTCCTTGACAAGATGGACAAGATTGGAAAAGAAGGTGTGTCAAAAGAGCTTCAGGAGATGGGTTATCCGGCAGAATGCGTAGACCGTTATCTTAGGATGTTTGATGAAACTCCACAGGATATATCCGGTATTCAGTATCTGAAGGAAAAGCTTGGTGATTACTTAAGCGATGGGACAGCAGAAGGGATGCAGCAGATTATCTCTTGTGTGGATGCAGCAAAAGAATGTGATTTTACTGTCCGCTTTGATCCGACGATGGTGCGGGGACAATCCTATTATACCGGTACGATTTTTGAAATCCGGATGGATGAGTTTGGAGGCTCTGTTGCCGGAGGAGGACGCTATGATAAGATGATTGGCAGGTTTACCGGACAGGATACGCCGGCGTGCGGCTTCTCAATCGGTTTTGAACGGATCGTAATGCTGCTTTTGGAACAGGGATATCAGGTTCCGGGAAGGCAGTCGAAGAAGGCATATCTTTTGGAGAAGAAGCTGAACAAAGAGGCAGTACTTAAGGTACTTGAAAAAGCAAAGGAAGACAGGATTCAGGGGAAACAGGTGCTGATTGTCCAGATGAAGAAAAATAAAAAGTTCCAGAAGGAACAGCTTACAAAAGAAGGATATGTGCAGATGGTTGATTGCTATGCGGATTCGATAGACAGATTATAAGAGGAATGTAAGGAAGGAGAAAAAAGATGGCAGAGTCGATGCAGGGCTTAAAAAGGACTCACCGCTGTGGAGAACTTTCCGCTGCTGATACAGGGAAGAAAGTTACCATCATGGGGTGGGTGCAGAAAAATCGTAATAAGGGCGGCCTGGTGTTTGTGGATGTCAGAGACCGTTCTGGAATCATCCAGGTTGTATTTGAAGAGGGAAAATCAAAAGAGGCACTGATAGAAAAGGCTGCGAAGCTGCGGGCAGAGTATGTGGTTGCGGTAGTGGGAAAGGTGGAAAAGCGTTCTGGGGCAGTCAATACCAATATTTCTACTGGAGAGATTGAGATAATTCCAGAAGAACTTCGAATCCTTTCGGAGTCGGAAACTCCTCCGTTCCCGATTGAAGAAAATTCCAAAACAAAAGAAGAGGTGCGGCTAAAATATCGGTATCTGGATCTTCGCAGACCAGATTTACTAAGAAACTTAAGGATGAAGAGTCGCGTAATGACTTTGACACGCCAGTTTTTTGCTGAGGAAGGGTTCCTGGAGGTGGAGACGCCGATGCTTGGAAAGACCACTCCCGAAGGAGCCAGGGATTATCTGGTGCCAAGCCGGATTCATCCAGGCTGCTTCTATGGCTTGCCCCAGTCTCCTCAGCTTTACAAACAGCTTTTGATGTGTTCTGGGATAGACCGGTATATTCAGATTGCCAGATGTTTCCGTGATGAGGATCTGCGTGCAGACCGTCAGCCGGAGTTTACCCAGATCGATATGGAGCTTTCTTTTGTGGATGTGGATGATGTGATTGCGGTCAATGAAAGATATTTGGAAAAATTATTCCGTGATGTTTTGGGGATAGAGGTATCGCTTCCGATCCAGCGGATGACCTGGCAGGAAGCAATGGACCGCTTTGGATCTGATAAGCCGGATCTGAGATTTGGCATGGAGCTTCATGATGTTTCTGACGTGGTAAAAGACTGTGGATTTGGAGTGTTTACAGGAGCGCTGGAACATGGTGGAAGTGTCAGGGGAATCAATGTCAAAGGCCAGGGAGGTATGCCCAGAAAGAAGATTGATAAGCTGACATCCTATGTGAAAGATTATGGGGCAAAAGGTCTGGCTTATATGGCTCTTCAAGAAGATGGCAGTGTAAAATCTTCATTCGCAAAATTTATGAGCGAGGAAGAAATATCTATGCTGATCCAGGCAATGGAAGGAGAGGCAGGAGACCTGCTTTTATTTGCAGCAGATAAGAATAAGGTGGTATGGGACTGCCTGGGAGCACTTCGTGTGGAACTGGCAAAACAGCTGAACCTTCTGGACAAGAATGAATATCGGTTTGTGTGGATCACGGAATTCCCGCTTTTGGAATGGAGTGAGGAGCAGAACCGTTACGTGGCTATGCATCATCCATTTACAATGCCGATGGAAGAAGATTTAGAACTTTTGGATAGCGATCCGGGGAAAGTTCGGGCGAAGGCTTATGATATTGTACTGAATGGCAACGAGATTGGCGGGGGAAGCGTCAGAATTCATCAGGATGATGTGCAGGAGAAGATGTTTGAAGTTCTTGGATTCACAAAGGAACAGGCATACGCACAGTTTGGATTTCTGCTGGATGCATTTAAATATGGGGTTCCGCCGCATGCTGGACTTGCCTATGGGCTGGATCGTCTGGTGATGCTGATGGCAAAACAGGACAGCATCCGAGATGTGATCGCATTTCCGAAGGTAAAAGACGCATCCTGTCTGATGACAGAGGCACCGACACCGGCAGATAAAAAACAGTTGGAAGAATTGAGCTTAGCGGTGATGAAAGAAGAAAAAACGATCCTATAAAGTTTAAGATAAAACGCAAAAAAAAAGAAAAAAGTTGTTGACAACTAAAGACACATATAGTATAGTAGTTATTGTTCTGAGGAACGATAACTACTAAATAAGCGACAGTGGCTCAGTTGGTAGAGTACGACCTTGCCAAGGTCGGGGTCGCGGGTTCGAGCCCCGTCTGTCGCTCTGAAAAAGGAATCTTCATTATGAAGATTCCTTTTTTGTATCTATAAAGATTTGTATCGGAATGCATTCCTGTGCTATACTAAAGCATACGAAAAGAAAAGGATGTGAAAATGTGAGTGAAAAAAGGACAGTAAAGGCAGCACTTCTAGGGGTTGGAACCGTTGGCGGAGGAGTATATAAGCTGGCGGCCAGACAGAAAGAAGAGATGACTGATAAAGCGGGAGGAAACCTGGAGATTAAAAAAATTCTGGTCCATAATCTGAAGAAAGAAAGACCGGGAGTCGATCCCACTCTTCTGACAGACTGTTGGGAGGAGATTAAGGAAGATCCACAGATTGAGATTGTGATCGAGGTGATGGGCGGGATTGAGCCGGCAAGGACAATGATACTGGAGGCTTTAAATGCAGGGAAACATGTAGTGACTGCTAATAAGGACCTTGTGGCAGAATACGGACGAGAGCTTCTGGACGCAGCGGAAGCCCATGGAGTCGATTTTCTGTTTGAAGCGGCGGTAGCCGGAGGAATTCCCGTCATCAGGCCTTTAAAACAGTGTCTCGCGGCAAATGAGATTGATGAGATTGCTGGAATCGTCAATGGAACAACAAATTATATTTTGACAAAGATGACGGAAGAAGGAATGGAATTTGCAGAAGCATTGGAAAGGGCAACTGAACTTGGTTATGCCGAAGCAGATCCTACTGCAGATATAGAAGGGTATGATGCCGGCCGGAAGGTGGCAATCATGGCATCGATTGCGTTCCATTCCCGTGTGACTTTTTCAGATGTCCATACGGAAGGAATCACAAAGATTTCGGGAAGAGACATTTTCTATGCCAGAGAACTTGGAAATGTCATCAAGCTGGTGGGAACTGCGCATAATACAGAGGATGGAATCGAAGTGGCAGTGTATCCGATGATGATTCCCAAAGAGCATCCTTTGGCCTCGGTGAGAGATTCCTTTAATGCAGTATTTGTACATGGAGATGCGGTGGACGATGTGATGTTTTATGGGAGAGGAGCCGGAGAATTTCCAACAGCAAGTGCTGTCATGGGAGATGTGATCGATGTGATGCGTGATATTCAGTATCACTGTACCGGGCGAATCAGCTGTACCTGTTACCGGAATCTTCCTGTAAAACCTTTTACGGAGGCAAGCAATAAATTTGTACTTCGTATGCAGGTGGAAAACAAGCCTGGAGTTCTGGCCGGGATTGCAGGAGTGTTTGGGGCCCATCAGGTGAGCATTTCCAAGGTAGTGCAAAAAATCATCGCAGACGGTGCGGCAGAACTTGTGATTGTAACAGAGAAGGTAAAAGAACGGGATTTTCAAGATGCGTTGGAGCATTTAAAGGATTTGGAAGCAGCCCGGGAACTTAGCAGTGTGATTCGGGAATATTAAGTGCAGAGTACAGGAGGTGTCCGGATGAAGGAACAGATGTCTATTGGTTTTATGCTTAAGCAGATCAATAACGTATATGAAAAGGATTTTAATAATCGCTTACGGACTCTTGGAATTACTGCGTCACAGTGCGCGGTTCTGGACTATCTCCTTACCAGCCGGAAAGAAGAAATCAATCAGCGGGATATTGAGAAAGCCCTGTGCCTTAAGAATCCTACAGTCACAGGGCTCTTAAAGCGGCTGGATGAGAAGGGATTTATTTTGGTGGTGCCAAGCACGAAGGATCGGCGCTGCAAAAATGTATATCTTACGGAAAAAGCTTATGACATCCAGAGGCGGATGGAGGCGGACCGTAAAAAAATTGATAAAACACTGACGCTGGGGATGAGTAAAAAGGAAAAGACAGCATTGACAAAGATGCTGGAAAAAGTGTTGTATAATATATCAGATCCTTAATGAGATATCTTATTTTCAATATTTTCTATATCCGGCATTGCCATTACTGTTCAAACAATGCTATAATTTACTATAGTATGGTTTCGAAAAACGTAACGAAAGAAGCAGGTGTCAGACTTGAAAAATAAAATCCAGAAATTTTCCAAAGGAGACTTTCAGTTAATACGACCTGATGTCATATTTGATGAAACAAATCTGGTTCTCATAATTGGGGAAGGGGAAGTATACAGGGGAAGTTTTACAATAAAAACAAACAGTAAAGGAACGATACGGGGCCTGGTTTACCCGTCTTCTTTTCGCGTCCATTTTAAAGATCAGGGATTTGATGGTAACCCGGCCAAGATAGAATTTTCTTATGATGGCAGGGGACTAAGACCCGGACATGTGGAAGAAGGCAAGTTTACTGTGGTCTGCAGCGGGGGAGAGTATGAACTATCCTTTACAGCAATCATTGAAAAGCCTTATGTCATGACGTCCTACGGGAAGGTGCAAAGCACCGATGATTTCCGGAAGCTGGCGATTAAGGATTTCTCTGAGGCCGGCAGGCTGTTTCGTTCCAGAGAGTTCTATGAAATTTTAAAATATGAAAATGAGCGGATCTTTTATCTGTATGATAATATGCGCAAGTGGTCCTTAGGAGACCAGGCTATGGAAGAGTTCCTGGTGGGAATCAAGCAAAAGGAGTGTATTTTCCTGACGCTTCCAGGTGAGGGCATGCTATTTGAAGACGTGTCAGAATCTACAAAGGGTACCCTTACGCTGATGAAAAACACGTGGGGATATATGCCCATCCGGATCGAAGCAGAGGGGAAATTTATCAGAGTCACACGCCAGGAGATCAGTACAGAAGATTTTGTTGGGAATACCCATGAAGTGGAGTATCTGATCCGCCCGGAGTATCTTCACGGTGGACGAAATTACGGCAAGCTTAAGTTTGTGACGCCCTATGAGACGCTGTCCTATGAGATTGAGGTTTTGCAAAATCAAAAAGAGTATGATGAAAACCGCAGGATGCCTGAGCTTTTGCTGGCACAGATCATCAAAGAATATGTGGGTTATGTGGCGGGCAGGCTGGAGCTTTCTGCCTGGGTGGACAGTGCGGTAGAAAAGATGAATACTTTAAGAAAGCTGGACCCGTTAAGTGAGTTGTACCAGCTTTTGCAGGCCAATATCTATCTGTTGGGAAAACGGGTAGAAGAGGCAAAATGGATCCTGGAAAATTATAATTATAATCGGTTTGCAATTGGAAAAGATCCGATCACCAACTGCTATTATCTTTATCTGACTGCATTGGTCAGAGGGCAGGGCAACCATATTGAGCGTGTGCTGGACGAGATAGGCAAGACCTATATGCGGCACCAGGATTCCTGGTTGCTATTGTATATGCTGATGGATCTGGAACCAAAATATAAGAATGCATACAAGAGAATCGAAGTGCTGGAACAGCAGTATGAATATGAAATACACAGTGTTCTGTTCTATTTGGAGGCATATCTGTGTTATCAGGAAAAGCCTACCTTGCTGAAAAAGCTGGGATCGTTTGAACTTCAGGTGTTAAATTTTGCATCCAAGTACCGTTTGATGACGAAAGAGCTGGCTCTTTATGTATCGAATTTTGTCAGTCAGCAGAAGCAGTATAATGAGGCCATGTTTCGGATCCTGGAACGGATTTACAAGATGTATAGTGAGCCGATGATTTTAAATACGATCTGTACGCTTTTGATTAAAGGGAATAAGACCCAGAGGCGTTATTTCGTATGGTATCAAAGAGCTGTGGAAGCAGAGCTTAAGATCGCGCAGTTGTATGAATATTATATGATTACTTTGGATGAGGAAAATGTCAGAGGACCTCTTCCTAAATCGATCCTGCTCTATTTTATGCATGGAAATACTTTGAGCTATAAAAAGGCAGCCCTCCTGTATGCGAATCTGGTCACATATGAGGAGCAGGCTGGAGACCTGTATTTAAATTATAGGGAGCAGATGGTGGAATTTACCTGGGACCAGCTGATGAAACGCCATATTACAGAGTCCCTGCGCATTCTTTATAAGAGATTTTGCAGGGAAGAAGAGATGGATGCAGAGCGCATGGAGGCCATGAGAGATGTATGCTATGCCTATGAGGTGCGCACAAGGGTACTCAATATGAATTGTGTGCTAGTGATCGAAAAGGATGGCGAAATTCGGCAACGTGTTCCCTACGATCCGGAAAACGGCGCTGTGATTTATCTTTATGACAAAGAATCCCGGATTGTCTGGGAATCTGTTGAAGGGAGACATTATACGGATTCCATCGTTTACGAGACAAAACGGCTGTTTTATGAGCCAAGATTTTTGGACATGTGCCGGAAATATGCGGCTTCTGCAGGAATATGGGAAAAAGAAGGGGAAAAGGAAGAGCTGACCTTCGAAAACATTCAGGAAAAGGGAATCACAGCCTTTGATGAGAGAGATGTGTTCCGTATGTGCAGCAGACGGATACGGGAAGATAATTACGAAGAAGATGAGTTCCTGACATATCTGTGCTTCGAACTCTTCCGCAGACAGCAATATGATAAAGTGACCCTGATGTATCTTGCAAATTACTACTGCGGGGCCACAAGAGATATGAAGGCCTTATGGAAGGTTTTAAAAGATTACGGAATCCCGGCTCATAAGGTGGGAGAGCGGGTCATCACACAGATGGTTTTTTCAGAAAATTTGTTTGAAGAGGAAGAAATCTTCGAGGATTATTATATTTCCGGAAATGTCTATTTCCGGCTGAAGCAGGCATATCTGGCTTATGTATCCAGAGAATACGTAGTCAGCGGAAGGATCCTAAAGCCGTGTGTGTTTGAGATCATTGCCAATGAATGTGATCAGAAGGAAGATCTATCGGATATTTGTAAGATTGCGCTTCTGAAATATTATTCTGGACGGGATTATAAAACTGATGTAGAGCAGGTCCTGCATGCGGTACTTAGAGAGATGTGTGAAAAGCAGATTGTCTTTCCTTTCTATCTGCGGTTTAAGGAAGAGTGGATCCGAGAGGTTCAGCTGCATGACAAATCCATGGTGGAATATCAGGCGGCGCCAGGAAGCCGGGTTAAATTGTACTATAAGGTAAAAAAAGGGAACAGGGAAGAACTGGGGTATCATTCGGAAGTGTTGATGCCAGTCTATGAAAATCTGTATGTCAAGCAGTTTATTTTATACAGTGACGAGTCGGTGACCTACTATTTTCAGGAAACCAGGGGGAGAAAAAGTACAGTCACAGAAAAGCAGGTGTTGGATAACAGTCATAGCGCGGTGGGTGCCGGAAAATATGGAAAATTGAATGATATGGCATCCATGAGCCCGGCAGTTCGGCATCTGGCAATGCTGGAATATGAAGAAGAGGAAAGACTGGCTGAACAGTTTTTTCAGACTTATTAGGAGGACATGTTCATGCAAAGGGGAAGTATTTTGGGGTATGATCTGAACGAAAAAAGTTGTCAGATCAGCTACTATGATGAAAAAAACGAAGAGCCGCAGACGTTGGAAACGGCAGTAGATAATTATCAGATTCCACTTCTTCTGGGGCATTATAAGGATCGTTGGGTGTTTGGAAAAGATGCAAAGAAGCTGTTGGTACTTCAGGAAGGTGAGGTGGTCACAGATCTGTTCCAGAAAGCCATGCATCGGGAGAAGGTCTATATCGGGGGAAAGAATCATGATGCGGTCTGGCTTTTGGCCAAGTTCGTAGGTCTGACCCTTCAGGATTTTGAAGAGATCGACCAGATCACATTTGCAGTGCCTCATACAGATATCGACGTGTCAAAGATGTTAAAGGGTATTGGCAGCTTTGTGGGCGTTCCAAAGGAATGTGTGAATGTGCAGGATTATAAAGAGAGTTTCTGCCAGTATATGTTTTATCAGCCGAAAGAATTATGGCAGTATGAGTCTGCATTGTTTTACTGCGACGCTCAGGAGATCCGGGCCTATATGCTACGAAAGCTTCATACCATCAGCGGTCGGGGAAAGGATATGTTTGTGACTGTAGACGAAGTGGCCAGCGCTAAAATGAAGGAACTGGCTGCGATCTATCCGGTACTGAATGTGGATAAAGCCAAAGATGCAGACGAGCAGTTTAAATCGTTTATTCAGAATGTATTTGAAAAAAAGGTAGTATCTTCCGTTTTCCTGACAGGGGAAGGGTTTGAGAATAACTGGTATCCAAATTCCCTGAAGGTTCTGTGCAACGGAAGAAGAGCTTTCCTTGGAAATAATCTGTATAGTAAAGGTGCCTGCTATACCTCTATGAGAAAGGTGTTTTCTTATGATGAGGGACCGGTCTATCTGGACGAGACGAAGATGACAGAACAGATCTGTTTGCGCATGCGTGTAGGCGGCCAGGAGGGATGGCATCCCATCGTTTCCTGGGGAACGCATTGGTATGAAGCGGACGGACAGTGGGAAGTAATCTTGGAGGACACTTCTGATATCGAGATTCATGTAGAGACTTTGGCAGGGGAGGAGCTGCAGGTTGAGACAGTTTCTCTGGAAGGGCTTCCAGAGAGAAGGGATTATTCCCTCCGACTTCAGATTGATGTGATGTTTCTGGATGAAAGGACCTGCAGGCTGACGTTTAAGGATATCGGATTTGGAGACTTTTTCCCGGCGACAGATTTCTGTGTCGAGAAGATTTTAAAATTAGGAGGTATCCATGGGCAGTTTAATTCTATGTCATAAAAAAAGGGCAAAACAACCTTATGTGATATCAAGGGTTCATATGAAAATTTTTACGATTGAAGAGCTGTGCTATTATATCTGCAATAATCTTTATCTGATTGATTATACGATGATCAATCAACAGCTCTGCGACTGGATTGGCAGAGAACTGGAGATGGAGAATTTGGCTGAGCATTTAAGAGAAGAACTTAGGAAAAATTGTTCGATGGAGCAATTTATTCTTACGATTCTCAGGGAGTCTACAATCTATGCTCAGTCTGATATCAACAGGATCCAAAATATCCTGGAACGGCTCCAGAATCAGAAAGATGTGGAACGGACTAAGCACAAGGCAGATAGTCTGATGCAGAGCGGAGAATATGAGTCGGCAGTGCTGGTGTATCAGTCAATTATTGGAGGAGAGCGGGACGATTCAGTGGACAAGACGTTCTACGGAAAGGTTTATGCATGTCTTGGCGCTGGTTACGGGCGTCTGTTTTTGTATGAGGAGGCATCAAAGATGTATGAGGCTGCCTATGAGATTTGTGAAGATCCGGATATGTTAAAAGCATATCTTTACTGTTGCAAACGGGCGCTGCCAGAAGATAAATATGTGAAGATGCTTTCCGGCAACCCGGCCTTTTTAAGTATTGATCCTCAGATTAAAGAAAGCATTCGTACAGTCCGTAGAGAAATTGACCCAGATCTGCCGGAAGAGAAGTTTGAACAGTGGAAAAAAGCATATAGAAGGATTGACAAGAATCAGGGAATATGCTAAGATAACACCGATTTAGCGTGGTAAAGCGGTCAATTGATAATAAAGTGAATCGGCAGTAAACAACCGTTTCCATGTATAACGAGGAGGATCAGATGATGAAAAAGAGACTGGTGATGATTCTTGCACTGATGACGGCAGCGTCTATGCTGATGGCAGGATGTGGCGGACAAAAGAGCAGCGAGGACAGCGATAAGGGAGAGAAAGAGACACAGGAAGAAACGGCCTCTTTCCCAGAAAAGCAGGAAGGAGATACCTTTACAGTAGGGTTTGATCAGAACTTTCCACCGATGGGTTTTGTAGGAGATGACGGAGAGTATACTGGGTTTGACCTAGAACTGGCTAAGGAAGTCTGTGACCGTCAAGGATGGGAGTTTGTGGCACAGCCTATTTCATGGGAGACGAAGGATGCCACCTTAAATTCCGGAGAAATTGACTGTATCTGGAACGGGTTTACGATGAATGGAAGAGAGGATGATTATACCTGGTCTGAACCTTATCTGGATAATCAGCAGGTGTTTGTTGTAAGATCTGATTCCGGGATTGCATCTTTGGATGATTTGGCAGGAAAGATCGTAGACGTACAGACGGAGTCATCTGCACAGGCTGCATTGGATGAGAAGCCAGAGCTGGCCGGAACCTTTGCAAATCTGCAGGTAGTGCCGGACTATGATACTGGATTTATGGATTTGGAGTCTGGAGCGGTCGATGCGGTAGCAATGGACATTGTGGTGGCAAGCTATCAGATTGAGTCCAGAGATGCGGACTTTACGATTCTGGATGAACCGATTGCATCCGAGGAATATGGTGTTGGTTTTGCGAAAGGCAATGAGGCTTTGAGAGATACTGTACAGGAAACTCTGGAGGAGATGGCATCAGACGGAACGATGGCTAAGATTTCTACCAAATGGTTCGGGGAAGATATTACGACTATCGGGAAATAGATATCAGAAAAGTTTTGGAATGAGGGCTGTCCTTCCAGGACAGCCTTTTTCTACGGAAAGAAGGAAATGATATGGCAATTTCGGTTATGCTTGGGAAACTGCTGGAGGGCATGTGGGTTTCTTTACTGATCTTTGCGGTGACACTGGTCTTTTCCTTGCCACTGGGGCTTGTTGTCTCCTTTGGCAGGATGTCAAAAAATATTGTGATCCGCTCCATTGTAAAAGTATATATTTCGGTGATGCGTGGCACGCCTCTGATGCTGCAGCTGATTGCGATATATTTTGGTCCTTATTATGGACTGGGGATTCCCAATACGCCAGAGTGGAAAAATATGGCGGTTGCCATTGGATTTATCTTAAATTATGCCGCTTATTTTGCAGAGATCTACCGGGGGGGCATCGAATCTATGCCGGCAGGACAGTATGAGGCTGCCAAGATACTGGGATACAGCCGGGGACAGACCTTTTTTAGGATCATTCTTCCTCAGGTGATCAAACGGATTCTACCGGCGGTAACAAATGAAACGATCACACTGGTAAAGGATACATCCCTTGCATTTACCATCGGTGTATTGGAAATGTTCACGGTAGCAAAAGCCTTGACAGCATCCCAGACGTCTCTGCTTCCGTTGGTATTTGCAGGTATATTTTATTATGTGTTCAACTTTATCGTGGCATTTGTGATGGAATGTATCGAGAAAAAGCTGAACTATTACCGTTAGGAGGAGAATACGATGAGTCTGCTTGAGATGAGACACATTAAAAAGAGTTTTGGCGGGACAGAGGTCTTAAAGGACATTTCTCTTACTGTGGAACGAGGAGAAGTTCTTGGGATTATCGGACCTTCCGGCTCTGGAAAGTCCACATTGCTTCGGTGTGCTACCCAACTTGAGAAGCCGGATTCTGGAGAGATTCATTATGAAGGGACGTATGGACTAGTGTTCCAGAATTTCAACCTGTTTCCTCATTATTCTGTGATGAAAAATATTACAGATGCCCCGTTGCGTGTTCAAAAAAGAAAGAAAGATGAAGTGTTTGCTGAGGCCAGGGAACTGTTGAAAAAAATGGGTCTTGAGGATAAGGAAAAGGCTTATCCCTATCAGCTGTCCGGTGGTCAGCAGCAGAGAGTCTCAATTGCAAGGGCGCTGGCTATGAATCCAGACATTTTGTTTTTTGACGAACCCACTTCTGCGTTGGATCCGGAATTGACAGGAGAAATCCTCAAAGTCATCCGGAATCTGGCGATGGAACATATGACCATGGTAATTGTGACTCATGAGATGAATTTTGCAAGACAGGTATCGGACCATATTATCTTTATGGATCAAGGATATATTGAATTAGAAGGTGCGCCAAAGGAGGTGTTTTCGTCTTCCAATGTCAGGATACAGGAATTCTTGGGAAAATTCCAGGAGAATTGAAGGCAGAAGGAATATTGCTTTTCCTTCTGCCTTGTATTATACTTGTTTTGTATACTGCCCGGAAAAGGGGCAGTCCAAGATTTAAAATAAGGAGTTGCATTCATGGACGAATTTGAAAAAGTAACAACTGGTATGGGAGAGGAATGCGGCGTTTTCGGTGCTTATGACATGGATGGGCGAGATGTGGCGCCGTCGGTATATTACGGGCTATTTGCACTGCAGCACCGTGGTCAGGAAAGCTGCGGGATCGCTGTGACGGATACCTATGGGGAACGGAAAGTTCATTCAAGAAAAGGACTAGGCCTTGTCAATGAGGTGTTTGATGAGGATTCACTGGCTGAATTAAAAGGTAATCTGGGGATCGGCCATGTGCGTTATTCTACCGCAGGGGGGACTCGGGCGGAGAATGCAATGCCATTAGTCTTAAACTATGTCAAAGGAACTCTGGCTATTGCCCATAATGGAAATCTTACGAATGCAGTGGAACTGCGGCATGAACTGGAGTATACCGGGGCTATTTTTCAGACCACTATTGATTCAGAGGTGATTGCATATCATATTGCAAGAGAGCGGCTTCGTACGCCTGACGCAGAAGGGGCTGTAAAAAATGCGATGAAAAAGATTAAGGGAGCCTATGCCCTGGTGGTGAGCTCGCCCAGAAAAATGATCGGGGCAAGAGATCCATTTGGTCTGAAGCCTCTGTGTATCGGAAAACGGGACAATACGTATTTTCTGGCTTCAGAAAGTTGCGCGATTGCTGCGGTAGATGGTGAATTTATCCGAGATGTGAGGCCGGGAGAGATTGTAAGCATCACAAAAAACGGCATTGCGTCAGACCTTTCAATGGCTATTTCTCCAGAAAAGCAGGCTAGATGTATTTTTGAATATATTTATTTTGCGCGTATGGACAGTACCATTGATGAGGTGAATGTTTATCACGCCAGAATCGTGGCTGGAAAAGCGTTGGCGGAATCCTATCCCGTAGATGCAGATCTGGTAGTAGGGGTGCCGGATTCCGGACTGGTAGCGGCAAAGGGATATTCGGAGCATGCAGGGATTCCTTATGGAATGGCCTTCCACAAAAACAGTTATGTGGGACGTACTTTTATCAAACCCAAACAGAGCCAGCGGGAAAGCAGCGTTAAGATTAAGCTGAATGTTATTGAAGAAGTGGTTCGAGGAAAACGGATTATTATGGTGGATGATTCGATTGTGAGGGGAACGACTTGTGCCAATATTATTCGAATGCTGAAAAAAGCAGGTGCAAAAGAAGTGCATGTGAGAATCAGTTCGCCTCCGTTTTTATATCCTTGCTATTTCGGAACAGATGTGCCTTCCAATGAGCAGCTGATCGCTCATTCCCACACGACGGAGGAAATCCGAGAGATGATCGGTGCAGATTCTTTAGGATATATGAAGATTGAAAAATTAAGAGAGATGGTGGGGGATCTGGGCTACTGCGATGCATGCTTTTCGGGAAATTATCCCATGGAAGTGCCTGGAAGAGATATTTCCCATGCTTTCGAATAAAAAATAATAAAAAGAGAGTAGTAAAAGGAGAGAATAAGATGGCAAACGACAGATATCAGAGTCCACTTTCAGAGCGATACGCAAGTAAGGAAATGCAGTATGTGTTTTCACCGGATAAGAAGTTCCGAACCTGGAGAAAATTGTGGATCGCGTTGGCTGAGACGGAAAAAGAACTGGGACTTCCGATTACGGACGAGCAGATCGAGGAATTGAAAGCCCATGCCGAGGATATTAATTATGATGTGGCAAAGGAAAGAGAAAAGGTAGTCCGACATGATGTTATGTCTCATGTATATGCATATGGACAGCAATGTCCTAAGGCAAAAGGAATCATCCATTTGGGAGCAACCTCCTGCTATGTGGGAGATAATACGGATATGATCCTGATGTCAGAGGCTTTGAACATTGTGCAGAAAAAGTTGGTCAATGTAATTGCAGAGCTGGCAGATTTTGCAGAAAGATATAAAGATCTTCCTACCCTTGCGTTTACTCATTTTCAGCCGGCTCAGCCGACGACGGTAGGAAAGCGTGCGACACTTTGGATGCAGGAGTTTGAGATGGATCTGGAAGATCTGGAATATGTAAAGAGCACACTGAAACTTTTGGGTTCCAAAGGTACTACCGGTACTCAGGCCAGCTTTTTGGAATTATTTGACGGGGATCAGGAGACGATCGACAAGATTGATCCAATGATTGCAGAAAAGATGGGCTTCCAGGCGTGCTATCCGGTATCCGGTCAGACTTATTCCAGAAAGGTGGACACCCGTGTGTTGAACGTTTTGGCGGGGATCGCAGCCAGTGCCCACAAAATGTCTAATGATATCCGCCTGTTGCAGCATTTAAAAGAAGTAGAAGAGCCTTTCGAGAAGACACAGATTGGTTCGTCTGCGATGGCGTATAAGCGAAATCCTATGAGAAGCGAAAGAATTGCTTCTCTTTCCAGATATGTGATGATCGATGCGCTGAATCCGGCTATTACATCTGCCACTCAGTGGTTCGAGCGTACGCTGGACGACTCGGCAAACAAGCGTTTGAGCGTACCGGAAGGATTCCTGGCCATTGACGGCATTTTAGATCTGTGTCTGAACGTGGTAGATGGCCTGGTAGTATATCCTAAAGTTATTGAAAAACGGTTGATGAGTGAGTTGCCATTTATGGCCACAGAAAATATCATGATGGATGCGGTGAAGGCTGGTGGAGACCGGCAGGAATTGCATGAAAGAATTCGTGAACTGTCAATGGAAGCTGGAAGAAATGTAAAGGAAAAGGGGCTGGACAATAATCTTCTGGAATTGATTGCAAAAGATCCGGCCTTTAACTTAAGCGAAGAGGAACTTAAGAGTACTATGGATCCTGCGAAATATGTTGGACGGGCCCCAATTCAGGTGGAGAATTACTTAAACCAGGTAATCCGGCCTCTACTGGAAAAGAATAAGAATCTACTGGGGATAAAGGCAGAGATCAATGTGTAGAGAAGTCAAGATATAAATAATAATTTGGCAATATTACCAAAAATTAAAAAGTCAAGATATTTTTGAAATGAAAAAACGACGGATCTTAGGGGATTCGTCGTTTTTTTGATGTCGGGATGAATCGAGTAAGGAGAAAAAGTACCAAAAAAATTTTTCTTTGCAAAGTAAGATTGAGAAAAAAATATCAAAGTGATATGATAAACAAGATATATAAAGCTATCTATAAAATCTATAGGAAAGGGGAAGGCTTATGGAGACGTTAAATCAAATTGTATTGACAATCCAGAACTACATGTCTAACATTGTGTTGATCATTGCTCTTTTGGGAGCTGGTATCTGGTTTACTTTCAGGCTTAAGTTTATTCAGATCCGGGGATTCAAGCGAGGAATCAAACAGGTATTTGGGGGCCTGTTCGGTAAGAAAGGTGAGGCGGGAAATGACGGAATGAGTTCTTTCCAGGCCCTGGCAACAGCAATTGCGGCACAGGTAGGTACGGGAAACATCGCCGGAGCGGCAACGGCGATTGCAATCGGAGGCCCTGGCGCTATCTTCTGGATGTGGATTGCGGCATTCCTGGGAATGTCGACGATCTATGCGGAAGCTTTGATGGCTCAGAAGTATAAGCAGATAGGAGACGACGGCGTGGTGACAGGAGGACCGGTATACTATATTCGTGCTGCCTTTAAGGGAGTTTTCGGGAAAATTCTGGCAGGAATTTTTGCGGTGCTTTTGATTTTTGCCCTTGGATTTATGGGAAATGCCGTGCAGTCTAACTCGATTGCAGCTTCATTTCATACCGCATTCGGAGTTCCTCAGTGGATCATGGGACTTGTAGTAGCACTTCTTGCAGTTGCAGTTTTCTCTGGAGGAATGAAACGGATTGCAAAGGTAACGGAGACCATTGTCCCGTTAATGGCAGGATTGTATATTTTAGGATCGTTGATTGTCATTCTCTATAACTGGAGAAATATTCCACTTGCATTTTATGAGATTTTTGTCGGAGCGTTTGCACCGGACGCTATTGCCGGAGGAGCCATTGGAGCAACGATTAAGCTTGCTCTGACCAAAGGGGTAGCAAGAGGTCTGTTTTCTAATGAGGCAGGAATGGGATCTACCCCGCATGCACATGCGGTGGCGAAGGTAGATCATCCGGTAGAGCAAGGACATGCAGCCATGATCGGTGTATTCATTGATACCTTTATCGTACTTACTATGACGGCGCTTGTTATTGTTACAACCAGGGCATTGCCTGAGTCTTACGGCGTTGTAGAGGGTGGATATACAGGGGCAGAACTCAGCCAGTTCGCATATTTTCTGGTATATGGGAAATTTGGGGAAGTATTTATTGCCGTTTGCATGTTCTTTTTCGCTTTTTCGACGATTGTGGGTTGGTATTTCTTTGGAGAAGCTAATATCAAGTATCTGTTTGGATCAAAGGCAGTTCCGGTATATTCGATTTTGGTATGCATCTGTGTGTTCCTGGGATCTCTGGCACAGGTGGATCTGGTATGGAATATGGCAGACTGTTTCAACAGTCTGATGGTGGTGCCAAATATCGTTGGCCTTCTTTTCCTGAGTGGTATGATCAAGAAGGTACACAACGACTATTTCGATCATTATCTTGTTGGGAAACCCAGTGAATTTGCACAAAAAAAATAAAAAAAATTGTGCAAAACAGCTAAAATAATTTGATTAATTTTTTGCGGTTGAAAATGATTTAACAATCAGTTATTATAAAAACAGATAAAAGGTTATATACATATATTTTATCGATAATCAGTATTAAAAATTTTATAGTGGGATGATGTTTTTTCAGAGAGAGTCTTTTAAGAGGCCGCCGAAGAGGCAAACTCGTTGCGGGGTGAAACTTTCAGGCAAAAGGACGGAGAGACGGACCACATTCTGAATCTTGTGCTGTATGAGAAAGCTTTTTTGAGTATGGCAGACAAAAGACAGGAAGGGCGGACTTACGCGCACGGTTGTGTGATAAGACGCCCTTTTTTATATACTTTCAGATCTTGTTAAAATTAAGGCGGATAAAAAAGGAGAGAGAACAACCTGATGTCAGCGCAGAACGGTTATATAGTGATTACGAACAACCCTTTGGTTTATAAAAAACTGAAAAATTCGCACGATGTGATCTTTTGTGAAGTTTCTTATGAAGAGATCCTAAAACTGGCAAGAGACAAGATCCATCAAGGTTATCAGCTTCTTACACATCCTCTGTCAGGAAGTGTAAAGCCCAATGAAACACCGTATAAGTCTATGCTGCTTTCAGGCACAAGAGGACGGATGGATCCGGCATCATTAAGACTAATAGAAAACGCAATCCAGGCCTGCGGCAAGTTCCATTTCAGAGGGGATCAGTTTCGGTCAGAAGTCTATGAAGATTTTCAGCTTATCGACTGGACCCTTTTGGAAAGCGGAATGTCTTCTGCGGATGTCTGGGCGTGATGGGAAATTTAGGTTGTAAAAGCATTGAAGCTTAGACAATATAAACAAATTTTAAGGAGGGAATCAAAAGTGAGATTAGAGATGGGACACATTTACATCAAGGACATTCAGTTTTCTTCTGAATCTAAGATCGAAGACGGAGTCCTTTATGTATCCGAGGAAGCTGTAAAGGCAGTGGCTCTGGAAGATGAGAAAATCAAGAGTGTATCATTTGACATTGCAAAACCAGGAGAGTCTGTGAGAATCACACCGGTAAAAGATGTTATTGAGCCAAGAGTAAAAGTAGAAGGAAGAGGGGGAATCTTCCCGGGCGTGATTGCAAAAGTTGACACTGTAGGAGAGGGGAAAACCTATGCATTAAAGGGAATGGCTGTTGTGACGGCTGGTAAGATTGTGGGATTCCAGGAAGGTATTATCGATATGACAGGTCCTGGAGCAGATTACACACCATTCTCCAAGACATTAAATCTGGTTATGGTATGTGAGCCGGTAGACGATATCAAGCAGCACGATTATGAGAAGGCTGTTAGGTTTGCAGGATTCAGAGTTGCTGCTTATCTTGGTGAATTGGCACGTAATCTGACACCGGATGAGACAAAGGTTTATGAAACCTGCGGCATCAAAGAAGGAATCGAAAAATATCCGGATCTGCCAAGAGTTGCTTATGTACAGATGCTTCAGAGCCAGGGACTTTTGCATGACACTTACGTATACGGCGTTGATGCAAAGAAGATTGTTCCAACAATCTTAAGCCCGACGGAAGTTATGGATGGAGCAATTGTTTCCGGTAACTGTGTATCCGCATGTGATAAGAATCCTACTTATGTACATGAGAACAATCCGGTTGTACACGATATGTTCGAACAGCACGGAAAAACTTTCAATTTTGTCTGCCACATTATCACGAATGAAAATGTATACCTGGCTGATAAGATGCGCTCTTCTGACTGGACAGCAAAACTCTGCAAGATGTTAGATCTGGACGGTGTCATCGTTTCCCAGGAAGGATTTGGTAACCCGGACACAGATTTGATTATGAATTGCAAAAAGATTGAGGCAGAAGGTGTGAAGACGGTTATTATCACAGACGAATATGCAGGTCGCGATGGAAAATCTCAGTCACTGGCTGACTCTGACCCGGCCGCAGACGCTGTTGTAACCGGCGGTAATGCAAACCAGGTTATCATCCTGCCGAAACTTGACAAGGTCATTGGAACTCTGGATTATGTAACAAAGATCGCAGGTGCAAGTGAGGAGACGCTCCGTGAAGACGGATCTCTTGAAGTAGAACTTCAGGTACTGACAGGTGCGACAAACGAGACCGGATTCAACAGACTGAGTGCAAGATAGGAAGGGAGGAGAAAGAATCATGGCTAAAATTAAAGTAGTTCATTACATCAATCAGTTCTTTGCACAGATTGGTGGAGAAGAAAAAGCGGATTATCCGGTAGAGCTTCGTGTGGGCGAGGTTGTCGGACCGGGTATGGCGCTGACGCAGAATTTTAAAGACGACGCAGAGATTATTGCAACAATCATCTGTGGAGACTCTTATTTCAATGAAAATCTAGAAAAAGCAAAAGCAGAGATTCTGGAAATGGTAAAGGAGCAGGCTCCAGATGTATTTATCGCTGGACCGGCGTTCAATGCGGGCCGTTATGGGGTTGCCTGTGGAACAATTGCAGCAGCAGTACAGGAAGAGCTTGGAATTCCGTCTCTGACTGGTATGTACGTAGAGAACCCTGGTGCTGATATGTTCAAGAATCAGGTATATATGATTTCAACAAAGAACAGTGCAGCAGGCATGAGAGATGCTGTAAAGAAGATGGCTCCGCTTGCCCTGAAACTTGCAAAGGGCGAGAAAATCGGTGCATCCTGCGAAGAAGGATATATGCCCAACGGCGTACGTGTAAACTTCTTTGAAAAAGAGAGAGGATCCAAGAGAGCGGTTGATATGCTTCTCAAGAAGTTAGCAGACAAGCCGTTTACAACAGAATTTCCGATGCCTGATTTCGACAGAGTAGATCCGAATCCGGCAGTCAAAGACCTGGCGCACGCAAAGATTGCCCTGGTTACATCCGGTGGTATTGTTCCGAAGGGAAATCCGGACCACATCGAAAGCTCCAGTGCCTCTCACTATGGAGAGTATGACATTACAGGCGTTATGGATCTGACAGAAGATACTTACGAGACTGCGCACGGTGGATATGATCCGGTATATGCAAACGAAGATGCAGACCGTGTCCTTCCTGTAGATGTACTTCGCGACATGGAAAAAGAAGGTGTGATCGGTGAACTTCATCATCTGTTCTACACCACAACAGGTAACGGAACAGCTGTTGCATCTGCAAAAGCATTTGCTGATGAATTCTCTCAGAAACTGAAAGCTGACGGAGTTGACGCTGTGATCCTTACCTCTACCTGAGGTACCTGTACTCGTTGCGGTGCAACGATGGTAAAAGAGATCGAGAGAGCTGGCATTCCGGTTGTACATATCTGTACAGTAACTCCGATTTCCATGACAGTTGGAGCTAACAGAATCGTTCCGGCTATCGCAATTCCTCACCCGCTTGGTAATCCGGCACTGGATAAGGATGAAGAGAAAAAGCTTCGCCGCCAGATCGTCGAAAAAGCTTTGAAAGCTTTGACTACAGAGGTTGACGGACAGACGATTTTTGAGTAAAATATACTTAATAAGCGCGCTTGGCAAATGCCAGAAAATTAATAATCAATCAAAGGAGACGAGACAGACATGAGCAAGATTTATGATGTTATCGTCCTGGGTGCAGGCCCTGCCGGATTAGCGGCAGGCCTGTATGCAGGAAGAAGCCGTCTTTCAGTCCTGATCATTGAAAAAGGGCAGGACGGCGGACAGATCGCGATCACAGATGAGATTGAGAACTATCCAGGACAGATCGTGGAAGGTGAATCCGGACCGTCCCTGATCGCGAGGATGACAGAGCAGGCAGCAAAGTTCGGCGCAGAGCGTGTATCTGATACCATTAAGGAAGTAGAGCTTAATGGCGACGTGAAGATCCTGAAGAGCGAAAAAGCAGAGTATCAGGCAAAGAACGTGATCGTTGCCACAGGCGCCCACGCTAGACCGATCGGATGTAAAGGTGAAGAAGAGTTCATGGGCAAAGGCGTTTCCTACTGCGCAACCTGCGATGCCAACTTCTTTGAGGACTTTGAAGTCTATGTAGTCGGCGGTGGAGATTCCGCGGTAGAAGAGGCGATGTACCTGACCAAATTTGCAAGAAAGGTTACGATCATCCACAGAAGAAATGAGCTGCGTGCAGCAAAGTCTATTCAGGAGAAAGCTTTCAAGAATCCGAAACTTCACTTTATGTGGGATACAGTGGTTGAGGAAGTCGGCGGAGACGATATCCTGCAGTGGATGAAGGTAAAGAATGTAAAGACCGGCGAAATCACCACAGTAGAAGCGGACGAAGAGGACGGTATGTTCGGAGTCTTTGGCTTTATTGGAACGATCCCGAATACCAAGCCGTTTGAAGGCATCATCGATATGGATGAGAGAGGATACATCAAGACGGATGAGGACATGCACACCAACATTCCGGGCGTATATGCAGCTGGAGACGTACGTGTAAAGAGCCTGCGCCAGGTAGTGACCGCTGCAGCAGACGGAGCGATCGCAGCCGTACAGGTAGAAAGAAGCATGTCAGACTATTTCTAAAAATTGGTAAAATGGAAAAGAAAGATTAAGGAGGAGATTTCCATGTTAGATGTAGATAAGAACACATTTGAAGAAGAAGTATTAAAAGCAGACGGATATGTATTTGTAGATTTCTACGGCGACGGATGTGTACCATGCCAGGCTCTGATGCCGAAGGTACATGAGTTTGCGGACAAGTATGGCGATAAGTTGAAATTCACGTCCCTGAACACCACAAAGGCACGCCGTCTGGCAATCGCACAGAAGGTTCTCGGGCTTCCGGTTATGGCAATCTACAAGGATGGAGAAAAAGTAGAAGAGCTGGTAAAGGATGACTGTACCGAGGAAAGCATTGAAGCGATGATTAAGAAATACATCTAAGACCAGAGCGGATGTTTTCTGAATCATAAATAACAACTTGTTAAACTACAAGAAAGGAGAGTCGCATAATTATGGCTATTTTAGAAGGCAAAAAAGCAATAATTATCGGAGATCGTGACGGAGTACCGGGACCGGCTATTGCAGAATGTGTAAAGACTGCAGGTGCTGAAGTTGTATTCTCGTCCACGGAATGTTTCGTCTGAACGAGCGCAGGCGCAATGGATCTGGAAAACCAGAAGAGAGTAAAAGAATTCGCTGAGGAGTACGGCGCAGAGAACTTAGTAGTAGTTCTTGGTGCTGCAGAGGGCGAAGCTGCAGGACTTGCAGCTGAGACTGTAACACTTGGCGATCCTACATTCGCAGGTCCATTGACAGGGGTCCAGCTTGGACTCACGGTATATCACGTTTGTGAGCCAGAGATCAAAGAAGAATTTGATCCGGAAGTTTATGACGAGCAGGTAGGCATGATGGAGATGGTTCTTGACATTGACGACATCTGTTCTGAGATGAACGCAATTAGAGAGCAGCTTTAATCAGTTGTTATAGGGCGTAAGACTTTTGGCCTTACGCCTCCTGTAGAGTTTTATGAGAGGGGCAGCCCTAAGTATGTTCCCAGAAATGGGCTGTCCTTTTTTAGATAAATAAAGCATAGACTGCGGGTCAGTTTATTATTTATGAATTGAAGAAAGGTGGAAAACCAATGAACAGTGTAATTAAAGGAGCAAGCTATGTATTAGTACATACTCCAGATATGGTTTTATACAATGGAACGACCCAGACAACCGAAAGAATCGTAAACCCGGATTCTGAATATTTAAAAGAATTACCGCAGCACCTTCGCTCCTATGAGGATGTGGTTTCTTATTGGCCGAACCAGACCTATATCGGAAATGCACACCCGGATCAGCTTGCTGAGGTGGAATTCCCATGGTATGACAAAAAAATGGAAGGCGCTCAGCGCTACGGAAAATACGGCGAGATCATGCCGGAGGAAGAGTTCCTGTTCCTGGTACAGGCCAGCGATATGTTTGAGGTTGTCAAGCTGGACAAAGAGTTCGTAGCTCAGTATAAAGAACAGTTTGCAAAGAACCCGATCATTTCTGATGATATCGTAGAAAGAATCGAAGATGGATATGAGCTGTCCGAGATCGAAGCGCTGATCAAGGATGACCATGCAGAGCCTCTGTATTTTAATGATAAGCTGGTAGGATGCGTAAAGCCGGCTCACGATATCGATGTGAACCTGTCTTCCCATGTCATGCATGAGAACCTGATGAGCAAGGCATCCAGTGTACTGGCTCTTCTTTACGGCGTGCGTAACGCGGGTATTGATAAAGCTGAAGTAGAGTATGTTATCGACTGTGCAGAGGAAGCCTGCGGCGACATGAACCAGAGAGGCGGCGGAAACTTTGCAAAAGCAGCGGCTGAAGTCGCAGGTCTTGTAAGCGCCAGCGGGTCTGATGCAAGAGGATTCTGTGCAGCTCCGACCCACGCATTGATTGAAGCAGCAGCACTGGTAAAATCCGGAGCATACAAGACAGTTGCAGTTACTGCCGGTGGATGTACCGCTAAGCTTGGTATGAACGGAAAAGACCATGTGAAGAAAGGCCTTCCGATTCTGGAAGACTGCCTGGGCGGATTCTGTGTGATCATTTCTGAAAATGATGGAGTAAGCCCGGAGATTGACCTGAACATGTTGGGACGCCACAGTGTGGGAACTGGTTCTGCGCCACAGAACGTTATCGGCAGCCTGGTCGCAGACCCGCTTGATAAAGTCGGAATGAAGCTGACAGACATTGATAAATATTCACCAGAGATGCAGAATCCGGACATCACAAAACCGGCAGGAGCAGGAGACGTACCGCTTGCCAACTATAAGATGATTGCAGCCCTGGCTGTAAAACGCGGCGAGCTTGACAGAAAAGAGCTGGCAAACTTTACGAAAGAACACGGCCTGACAGGATGGGCTCCGACTCAGGGACATATTCCGTCCGGAGTTCCTTATGTAGGTTTTGCATGTGAGGATATCAAAGAAGGCAAGATCAAGAATGCAATGATCATTGGAAAGGGAAGTCTGTTCCTTGGACGTATGACCAACCTGTTCGACGGCGTATCCTTTGTGATTCATGGAAATACAGCTGCAGAGGAAGAAGCAGCAGCCGGAGTATCAGAAGAAGAAGTAAAGGGACTCATTGCGAAAGCGATGAAAGATTTTGCTGCAACCCTGATGGCAGAGTAAGGGGTGGTGAATATGGCAAATAGTGTTGAGAAAATGATTGCCACCACATTTATGGAGATGGCAGAAGGGTTAGAGACAGGAAGCTTTGGAAAGAGACCGAAGATTGCGCTGACCGGAATGGGAAGCGAGCATGGAGAAGAAAATTCCATGGCTGCAGCTATTGAAGCTGCAAAAGACGGGATCGATGTATACTATATCGGTACCTTGGAGGCAGAAGGTGTGACGACCGTCAAAGTGGCCAATGATGAAGAAGGCCATGATAAGATGGAGGAAATGCTGAAGAATAAAGAGGTGGATGCGGCGGTAACCATGCACTTTCCGTTCCCGATCGGAGTGTCCACAGTTGGACGTTGTGTGACACCTGCATATGGGAAAGAGATGTATATTGCCAACACTACAGGAACCTCCAGTACAGATCGTATCGAAGGTATGATCAAAAATGCAGTATATGGAATTATTGCTGCGAAGGCCTGCGGCAAGGAAAATCCGACTGTTGGAATTCTAAATGTAGATGGTGCCCGTCAGACAGAGAAGGCATTGAAGCAGTTAAAGGATCAGGGGTATGATATCAGCTTTGCAGAGTCCAGCCGTGCGGACGGTGGATGCGTCATGAGAGGAAATGACGTACTTCAGGCATCCCCGGATATCATGGTGACAGATTCCCTGACTGGAAATATCCTGGTGAAGATGTTGTCTTCTGCTAATACAGGCGGAAGCTTTGAGGCGACCGGCTATGGCTATGGCCCTGGAATTGGAGAAGGCTATGAGCAACTGGTGATGATCGTATCCAGAGCATCCGGCGCACCGGTGATCGCCAATGCGATCCGTTATGCAGCACAGCTGGTGAAAGGAAAAGTCTTTGAGGTTGCAAAGAAAGAGTTTGAAGCAGCGAAAAAGGCAGGTTACCAGCAGATTCTGGATTCTGTAAAGGCGGCATCCAAGCCGGCAGCAGCAGAAGAAGAGGTCAAAGAACCTCCGAAAGAAATCGTCACTGCGCAGATTCCTGGAATTGAGGTTATGGATCTGGATGATGCAGTAAAAGTGCTGTGGAAGATTAATATCTATGCGGAGAGTGGAATGGGCTGTACCGGACCAATCATCCGTGTATCCGATGCCAATCTTGCAAAGGCAGAGGAAGAGCTGAAAAAGGCTGGATATATCAGCTAAAATATAAATATGAAAAGGGCATCCCAGAAGTTGTCGGGATGTCCTTTTTTATAAGGGTGAAAAGTTTCTAAAAAACACACTATAAATTTTCCTGCCCTGGTGCTATAATGTATGAGATTGAGTAAAGGCGGGAGCGAGAAGTTATGGAGATTCAGCAGATCACAGAAGAAAAAAAAAGGGACTATATGGATATACTTCTGCTGGCAGATCCACAGAAAAATATGATAGAAAAATACCTGGATAAAGGAGAAATGTTTGTTCTCTATGATCAGGGTGAAGCAAAGACGGTTGCGGTTGTGACTATTTTAAAAAATAGAAAATGTGAGTTGAAAAATATCGCAACGATTCCTCAGGATCAGCGAAAGGGATATGGAAGATATATGATCCATTTTCTGTGTGAATATTACAGCAGCCAGTGTGAACTGATGTATGTGGGTACGGGAAACTGCAGGAGTACGTTGGGATTCTATGAAGCATGTGGGTTTGTAAATTCTCATATTGTAGCAAATTTTTTTCTGGATCATTATGACGAGCCGATTATTGAAGACGGCGTGCGGCTTACAGATATGGTTTATTTGAAAAAGCAGCTGGATTCTGAAATAGATGTTAAAAAGGTGGTGGATCTGGCACTGGAGGCAGGGAAAATTCTGTTGAAAAATGGAGCAGAGATTTTTCGTGTTGAGGAGACGATGACCCGGATTTGCCAGAGATTCCACGTGGATTATGTGGATACTTTTACTATGAGTCATGCAATCTTTATCACGGCCGAAAAAGGGATGAATGAGGTCTATACGAAAGTCAGACAGGTGCCGTTATCTGGGGCGCATCTGGGGATTGTGGCGGAAGTCAATGATCTTTCTAGAGAGATCAGTGCGGGACATCTGGGGATTGACGAGGCCTGGGCCCGTCTTCGGGAAATTGAAAAAATACCTCCAAAGAGAGGCGTTTACCGGGTGTTTGCAGCCGGCGTAAGCAGCGGTGCGTTAGGATATCTTCTGGGAGCCTCGGGCAGTGAGAGTATTGTAGCGTTTGTAATCGGGTGCATCTTGTATTTGTGGGTCCTCCTGGGGGAAAAATACAATCTGTCCAAGATTATCGTTAACATTGTAGGTGGAGCGCTGATCACGGTTCTGGCGTTGATTGCTGCACACTTTCCGTTCACGGTTGGTCTGCAGATAGATGGAATGATTGTAGGAGCCATCATGCCCCTGGTGCCGGGAATCGCTTTTACAAATGCGATTCGTGATATTGCTGACAGCGACTTCTTATCCGGAACAGTTCGGATGATTGATGCATTGTTGGTGTTTGTATATATTGCGATTGGTGTCGGTACTACGCTTAGTATTTATAATAATATGTTTGGAGGGATTTCAATATGATGATAGATATCCTTGCAAATATTGCCTGCCCTTTTCTGGGAACAGTGGCATATGCGATTATTTTTAATGTGCCGAAGCGATATTATCTGGCTGGAGGTATGACAGGAATGGCAGGCTGGCTGGTTTACAAATTTGTGCTGGGATATGCGTCCGCAGCCATTGCCTCCTTTGCAGCGACGCTGGTGGTAGTTTTTATCTCCAGAATGCTGACCGTGAAGATGAAATGTCCGATCACTTTGTTTCTGGTATCAGGAATTGTTCCTCTGGTACCGGGGGCCGGAGTTTATGATACAGCCTATTATCTTGTGACGGGTCAGGTTCAAATGGCGGGACAAAGTGGGCTTGGAGCTATGAAAGTGGCGTTTGCCATCGTGATTGGAATCGTGTTTATTGTATCGATTCCGAGGGAAGTATTTCATGGAGATTACTGGAAGAAAAGAAAAATAGAAAGGATTGGAGAGAAAAGATGAAAAGAGTGAGAACAAGATTTGCACCCAGCCCGACAGGACGGATGCATGTTGGAAATTTAAGAACCGCGTTGTACGCGTATCTGATTGCAAAGCACGAGGGCGGGGATTTTATCCTGCGGATTGAAGATACGGATCAGGAGCGTTTCATGGAAGGAGCTCTGGAAATCATTTATCATACTCTGGAGGAGACAGGACTTGTCCACGATGAAGGACCAGATAAGGATGGAGGCGTGGGTCCGTATGTACAAAGTGAGCGTAATAAATCTGGATTATATCTGAAATATGCAAAGCAACTGATTGACCAGGGGGATGCCTATTACTGCTTTTGTGATAAGGAGAGGCTGGATTCCCTGAAAAGAAAAGTGGCTGACGGAGACGGAACGGAGATCGTGGTTTATGACAAGCATTGTCTGGGACTGAGCAAAGAAGAGGTGGAGGAAAACTTGGCTGCAGGAAAGCCGTATGTTATCCGATTTAATATGCCTACAGAGGGAGAGACTACCTTCCACGATGAGATTTACGGGGACATTACAGTGCCAAATGCGGAGCTGGAGGATCTGATCCTGATTAAATCGGACGGATATCCCACCTATAATTTTGCTAATGTCATCGATGATCATTTGATGGGAATCACGCATGTAGTCCGTGGAAATGAGTATTTGTCTTCAGCGCCCAAGTATAACAAGATCTACGAAGCTTTTGGATGGGATGTACCGGTATATGTACACTGTCCTCTGATCACAGACGAGACTCATAAGAAGCTGAGTAAACGGTGCGGACACTCTTCTTATGAGGATTTGATTGAGCAAGGCTTTGTAACAGAAGCTGTGGTAAACTATGTAGCCCTTCTTGGCTGGTGCCCGTCTGGAAACCAGGAGATTTTTTCCTTAGATGAACTGGTAAAGGAGTTTGACTATCGGCATATGAGTAAATCACCGGCGGTGTTCGACGTTGTAAAATTAAAATGGATGAACGGGGAATACTTAAAGGCAATGGATTTTGACCGCTTCTATGAGATGGCCATGCCTTATATCAAAGCAGTGGTAAAACGGGACTGTGATTTAAAGAAGATAGCGGCATTGGTAAAGACCAGGATTGAAATCTTCCCTGATATTGCAGACCAGATTGATTTTTTCCAGGAGCTGCCAGGGTATGATGTATCTATGTACTGCCATAAAAAGATGAAGACAAACGAGGAAAATTCTCTGGAAGTTTTGACAGAGATACTTCCGCTTCTTGAGAAACAGGAGGATTTCAGTAATGATGCATTGTTTGTACTTTTGAAAGGCTATGTAGACGAAAAAGGAGTCAAGACAGGCTTTGTCATGTGGCCCATCCGTACAGCTGTATCTGGAAAGCAGAATACACCCGGCGGTGCAACAGAGATCATGGAGATCCTTGGAAAAGAGGAATCTTTGAAAAGAATTCGCAGGGGTATTGAATTATTAACAAAGTAAGGGGAATCTAATGAGTTTAAATCGTGCTCAGACTGAGGCGGTCGCCTGTGACAAAGGACCATGTATGGTCCTTGCCGGTCCCGGTTCCGGGAAAACTCTTACCATCGCAAAGAGAATAGAATATTTGATTCAGACGTATAAGGTAAGGCCAGAAGAAATTCTGGTCATTACCTTTACAAAGTATGCAGCCATCGAGATGAGAGATCGTTTTCGCAGGCTTGCCGGTCCAAAGGGAAATGGAGTCACCTTCGGAACCTTTCATGGAGTTTATTATGGAATTTTAAGATGGGCATATGGAGACCGAGGCTTCCAATTGGTGACAGATGAAGAAAAGCTGGAGTTGATTCGGCTTGCAGCAGCCGAAATGGATTGGGAAGATCAAGAAGACATGGAATCCGAAAGAGAGAGACTTCAGGAGATTGCTATTGAGATCGGCAGGTTGAAAAATCAAGGAATCACTGTGGAAAACTACCGCTCGTCACGCTGGTCTGCCCAGAAGTTTGTCAAGGTTTATAAAAAATATGAAGATAGGAAAAAGGAGGCCGGCAGGATTGATTTTGAAGATATGCTGCTTTTGTGCCGGAAGATGTTGAAAGAAAGACCGGATATCTTAAGAAAATGGCAGGAAAGGTTTCGCTATATTCTGGTGGATGAGTTTCAAGATATCAATCAGGTGCAGTATGATGTGATCCGGATGTTGGCTGCGCCGGAGAATAATCTGTTTGTGGTGGGAGATGACGATCAATCTATCTATGGATTCCGCGGGGCGAGACCAGGAATTATGATGAGATTTTGCAAGGATTATCCCATGACAAAAAGGATCCTTTTGGATCAGAATTATCGGTCTACGGCCAATATTGTAAAAAGTGCCCTAAGAGTGATTGATCACAATCAGGAGAGGTATCGGAAAACAATCAGGTCTGTTTTTGAATCGGGTGAGAATGTACATGTGCAGGAGGTAAAAGATCCATTGGAGGAAAGCCGGTATGTGGCAGAAGAGATTAGAAAGCAGAGGGATCAGGGAAAGCATTTTTGTGACATAGCAGTTTTGTATCGGACCAACTTGGATGCCAGAGCGCTTTCAGAAACGTTGACCGAATATCAGATTCCGTTTTTGATGAAGGAGCAGATTTATAATATTTATGATCATTTTATCGGTCTGGATATCAGCAGCTACTTTCATCTTGCAATGGGGGATACAAAACGGAAGTATTTTTTGCAGGTGGCAAACCGTCCCAAACGCTATCTTGCAAGGGAGGCCATGAAAGGAGAGAGGATATCCTATGAATCAATCCGGAACTTTTATTGTGATAAGGAATGGATGATGGACCGGATCGATCAGTGGGAATGGGATATGAAGATGATCCGCGATCAAGCTCCTTTTGCAGCAATTCAGTATATTAGAAAGAGCATCGGATACGATGAATTTTTGAAAGAATATGCTGCTTACAAGGGGATTGCGCTGGAGGAGTTAGTGTCTATACTGGAAGAAATCCAACAGTCATCGAAACGTTTTTCTACGATGGAAGAGTGGTTCCAGCATGTGCAGGAGTATGGGGAGGCGTTGAGGAAACAAAAAAAGAAGGAACCAGGACAGGATCAGGTAAGATTGATGACCATGCATGGAGCAAAAGGACTGGAATTTAATACCGTATTCATTATTCGCGGCAATGAGGGGTGTATTCCTTATAAAAAGGCAAAAACAGAAGAAGAGATCGAAGAAGAGAGAAGACTTTTTTATGTAGCAATGACTCGGGCAAAGAAAAAGCTTACCATCAGCTATGTGAAGGAAGAAAACGGAAAGGAGAAAGCTCCTTCCCGTTTCGTAGAGGAATTATTCCTCGTCTAAATCTTCAAATTCTTGCGTTTCCATCCAATCGTCAAAAGCATCTGCGACGGTTTCGTATTCGTCGTCATCCTCGATGTTTTCAAGCTCCGGTTCATCGTTTTCATTTTCGATATAGCGATAGAGATAGACATCTCCATTCTCTGGTTCGCCATCTGCATTCAATGGAAGCAGAGCAATATACTCCTGCCCTGCGGCTGGAAAGACTGTCAGAACGGCGCACTCTACGACCTCATCGTTATCCAGTGTTAAAGTAACTGTCATATACTCGTCCATGGTATGAATCTCCTTTATATTGTAGATACTCTTACTGTAGCAGAGAAGAATCTAAAAAGCAAGAATGAAGAGTAGCCAAATGATATAAAATGGTGTAAAATATTTGTATATATGTGCAAGACTGCACAGGGAGGAAGAAAATAATGTTGAAAAAAAGAATGTTTGGAGTTCTGGCAGTACTCCTTTTCTGCGCTTTTATATTTACAGGATGTAAGAAAAATGTAGGGACACCGGAAGATAATGCCATGCCTGAAGAGGAGACAGCTAAAGGAGAAACAGAGGAAGAAGATACATATATGTTTGGGTTTACTGCAATTGATATGGAAAACCCTTATTTTATCACGCTGGAGTCTGCAATCAGGGAAGTGATTGAGGAGGAAGGCTACCAGATGATCACCAAGGATCCGGCATCTGATCCGGAGCTTCAGGCGACACAGATTCAGGAGATGATCGATGAGGGGATCGATGCTGTCTTTTTGTGCCCGGTAGACTGGGAGGCTATTACTCCATCTTTGGAGGCTCTTCATGAAGCGGGAGTAAAAATTATTAATGTAGATACCCAGGTGAAAGAGATGGAATACGTTGATGCATATGTGGGGTCAGATAATTATGAAGCAGGAAAGATTTGCGGGGAAGCGTTGATTGAGCGCTGCCCGGACGGAGGAACTGTTGCAATCCTGGAGTGCCCGACCCAGAATTCCATCAATGAAAGAATCACCGGATTTGAAGAGGCAATTGCAGATGCAGAACATGGATTCACCGTAGTCGCAAGAGAAGACACCAACGGTGAGTTTGAAAAAGCCCTGCAGGCAGCCAAGACAATCTTCCAGGAGTATCCGGATGTAACGGCAGTAATGTGTGGAAATGACCAGTTGGCTGTGGGAGCCAAGACAGCTGCCAATCTGGCAGGACTGGATGATGTGATCATCTACGGAGTAGATGGATCACCAGATATTAAAAAAGAACTAAAAAAGGCTGGCAATCAGATTGCCGGTACGGCAGCACAGTCTCCCATTAATATGGGAAAAACGGCGGCAGAGACTGGAATTAATATCTTAGAAGGGAAAGATTATGAAGCAGAAACTTATGAAGAAGTTTTTATGATTGATGCAGATAATGTAGATATGTATGGGGTAGACGGCTGGCAATAGAATCACGAATTTCAAGGACAGAAAGGGCATACTTATGAGAGCAGAACAGGGAAGACCATTACCATTAGGCATAACGATTTCAGAGAACTATGTGAATTTTTCCATTGCAGTTCCGGAGGGAAAAACCTGTGAGCTGCTCTTATATCATATAGGAGAAACCAGACCTTCTTTGAGGTATGAGATGACAGATACCATAGGAGAAGTGCACTTTCTTGCCCTTTATGGTCTGGATCCAGAGAAGTATGAATATAATTACCGGATCGGGGATGAAATTGTGGTGGATCCCTATGCCCGCTTACTGGCAGGACGAAATATGTGGGGAAAAGAGAGGGATGTCCAAAAGCATGAGGTGAGGGGAATCCTGGAGCAGGCAGACTATGACTGGGAAGGCGACCGGCCACTGCAGTTGCCGTATCACAACGTGGTTTCCTATAGCCTGCATGTCAGAGGATTTACAAAGCATAGTACCTCTGGCGTGAAAAATAAGGGGACTTTTGCAGGTGTGATAGAAAAGATTCCTTATTTGAAGGAGCTTGGCATCAATCAGATTCACTGTATGCCGGTGTATGAGTTTGAAGAGTGCGGATGCTGTCGAAATTACTGGGGATATGGGCCGGCATATTTCTTTGCGCCCAAAAGTGCCTATGCCGCTTCCGGCGACGGAAGAAAAGAACTAAAAGATATGATCAAAGTTTGTCATAAGTCAGGAATAGAAGTTGTGTTGGAAATGCCTTTCACCCAGGAGACATCAGATCAGATGATCGAAGAATGTCTGAGGTATTACTGCCTGGAATATCATGTAGACGGGTTTATCCTGAATCCCTACCAGGCACCGATGGACGCATTGCGTGATGATCCTGTCTTAAAGCATACCAAGATTCTGGTACATGATACCGGATTCCAGACAGTGATGAGACGATTCCTTAAAGGAGACGAAGGGATGGTGCGGGAAGTGATATACTGGCTGAAGCATCATTCGGAAAAAGATGGGACGTTTAATGCTATAACAGATCAAAACGGATTTACCATGAGAGATTTGGTATCCTATGACGGAAAGCACAATGAGTCAAATGGAGAGCAGAACCAGGACGGACCGGATTATAATTATAGTTGGAACTGTGGGGCAGAAGGCCCTTCTAGGAAAAAGGCTGTGACGGAGCTTCGAAAAAATCAAATTCGAAATGCATTCTTACTTTTACTGCTTGCTCAGGGAACTCCCTGTGTCCTTGCAGGTGACGAATTCGGCAATACTCAGAAGGGAAATAACAATGTCTACTGTCAGGATAATCCCATTGGATGGCTGGACTGGAGCGGACTGGAAAGAGATCCTGGCCTTCATGACTATGTGAAGTCTTTCATCCGGTTTCGGAAACAGCACCCGGTATTTTGTCCGGATAAGGAAATGACGGGAATGACTTATTCTTCAAAAGGAGTACCGGATGTGTCTTATCATGGAGAAAATGCCTGGAGAGTACCGGTGGAGGTGTCTAGCAGACAACTTGGCGTTTATTACAGCGGTGAGAATCAGACAGGGGAGAACGATGAAGATTGCTTTGTAGCCTATAATATGCACTGGTTAGAGCATACTTTTGCACTTCCGGCTCTGACGAAAGGGAAAAAATGGTACCGGATTGCGTCTACGGTAGAAGGTGTGCTGGAAAAAGCAGTCCTGCTGGACGATCAGAAGTTTGTAGAAGTAAAGGAAAGGACGATTGTTATCTTTGCAGGCAGGTAATCAGAAGAGGAACAGACAATGGCCTGTGCAGATACAGTGCATGGATGCATTCAGCCTGAAATGCATTGCGATTCTTTCTATGCTTCTGGATCATACAGGTGCGGTTTTGTTCCCAATGGAGATATGGATGCGGTGTTTAGGACGCCTTGCTTTCCCTATTTTTTGTTTCTTGATTGTTGAGGGATTTTTTCATACTCACGATATATACCGATATATGATAAGGCTGGGGATTTTTGCATTGTTGTCGGAAATTCCATTTGATCTTGCATTTCAAGGTGTTTTTTTAGAATCTGAGCATCAAAATGTGTTTTTCACCTTGTTGATCGGTATCGGGATGATGCATCTGCTCTCAAGGAGCCAGGAGTGGCCGGTAAAGGCAGTGATCCTTCTTCTGGCGATGTGGCTGGCTGTAATTGTAAGAAGTGATTATCATTTTCGGGGAATTTTGCTGATTTTCGTTTTTTATATCTTCCGTAAGTCAAGGCTGCTTTCCGTGGCGGCAGGCGGGTGCTGGAATTTTCTCTACCAGGGAACGATCCAGAAGTTTGGGATCTTGTCCATGTTTCCAATTGTGCTATATAATGGAAAACGAGGAAAAAGCATGAAGTATTTCTTTTATGTATTTTATCCTGCACATTTGCTGATTTTATACGGGATTAGCCGGATGACGGGGTGATGTGGCATTGGGGGCATTAGTTTCGATATTTTTGTAAAGAAGGGCAAAGATGATGAAAGCGTTGGAACATTTAAAGACCATCAATCATCATAAGTGGTTGGTGATGAAACAGTGTTTTCGGGTAGGGCTCTTTCGCCAGGGCCTTCTTCATGACATGTCTAAATATTCTCCGACAGAATTTCTGGTGGGATGCAAGTATTATCAGGGAAACCGTAGTCCGAATAATGCGGAGAGGGAATCCACCGGATATTCTAAGGCATGGCTTCATCATAAAGGAAGAAATAAGCATCATTATGAGTACTGGATTGATTATAGTGTAGATCCAGGAGAAGGGATTGTGGGACAGAAGATGCCGGTCAAATATGTAATAGAAATGTTCATGGACCGGATCGCCGCATCGAAAACCTACCGGGGAAAGGCATATACAGACCAGGATCCTTTGGAATATTATGAGAAGGGAGCTGCGAAACTTGGGAAAATGATCCACCCGGATACAGCCAGGCTATTGCATTTTCTTCTAAAGATGTTGGCCGAAAAAGGAGAGAAGGAAACCTTTCGTTACATCAGGAAAAATATTTTGAAAAAAGGGTGTTGACTTTTAGGTGTGTGTATAGTAATATATTTTTTGGACAGTTTGAAAGTCCGGTTTGCGGAAGTGTCGGAACTGGCAGACGAGCAAGACTAAGGATCTTGTGGCATTCGTGCCGTGTGGGTTCAAGTCCCATCTTCCGCATGAAAAAAAGCTCTGGAATGTATTCCGGAGCTTTTTTTGTTGAGAGGTGAAATAATCAAGCTTTTCGGGTATAATAAGAGTATCTGTAAATGAATAAGAATGTCTGGAACAGGAGGGATTGTATGCTGGAGAAGATTGATCTGAAGAAGAAGCTGGAAAAAGATGATTATCATCAGAGGATGGAAGAACTGATGCCGAAAATCGGACGTCTTCAGAGAGAATGCCAGAAATGGAAAATTCCGGTCATGATTGCCTTTGAAGGTTATGGTGCATCAGGAAAAGGAGTACAGATCGGTGAGCTGATCCAGGCGCTGGATCCAAGAGGATTTCAGGTGTATGCCGTGAAGAATGAGACGGAAGAAGAAAGGATGCATCCTTTTCTCTGGCGTTTCTGGACAAAAATGCCGGCAAAGGGACGGATCGCCATCTACGACAGCAGCTGGTACCGGAAGGTACTGGTGGACCGGTTTGATGGGAAAACTACCGGCAAAGAAGTGGACAGTGCATTTCGCTCCATCCGTTCTTTTGAAGAGCAGTTAACGGCAGACGGGATGGTTATTATCAAAATATTTCTGGATATTGATCAAAAGGAGCAAAAGAAAAGGCTTCAGAAACTTTTAGATTCCAAAGATACGGCCTGGAGAGTCAGCAAGGGTGATCTGAAGAGAAATAAACATTTCGAAAAATATCAGGCTATGAACGAGGAGATGCTTCTTAGGACAGACACCGCCTATGCGCCTTGGCATATTGTGGAAGCCACAGACCGCAAGTTTGCCACGGCAAAGATATACAGCATCGTGGCCCAGACGCTGGAATATAAGATAAAAGAAGCACAAGCAGCCACCATGGCAAAAGAAGAGGAAAGCGAAGTGATGGCTTTGACGGTGAATGACAGGCTGTTAAAAGAATCGGTTCTTTCTAAGGCGGATCTGACGCTTTCCTATACCAAGGAAGAGTATAAAGAAAAACTGGATTACCTGCAGAAAAAGCTCCAGAAGCTCCATGGAGAGCTTTACCAGTACCGTATCCCGGTGGTGCTGGGGTTTGAAGGCTGGGATGCAGGAGGAAAGGGCGGAGCAATCAAGCGGCTGACTCAGAAGATGGATCCCAGAGGGTATGTGGTACATCCGACAGCTGCGCCCAATGACATTGAAAAGGCCCATCATTATCTTTGGCGTTTCTGGACGGATATGCCGAAAGCAGGACATGTGACTATTTTTGACCGCACCTGGTACGGGAGAGTTATGGTGGAACGGATTGAAGGTTTCTGTAGCAGAGAGGAGTGGCAGAGGGCTTATAAGGAGATCAATGATATGGAAGCGGACCTGGCAGAAGCAGATGCTGTCGTTCTTAAGTTCTGGATGCAGATTGACAAGGATGAGCAGGCCAGAAGGTTTCGGGACAGACAGGAGAATCCGCAAAAGCAGTGGAAGATCACTGATGAAGACTGGCGGAACCGGGAAAAGTGGGATCTGTATGAGGAAGCTGTTAATGAGATGCTGATTCGTACATCTTCTCCATACGCTCCCTGGATCGTTGTGGAAGGGAATTGTAAATATTATGCAAGGATCAAAGTTTTAGAGACTGTGGTTCATGCCATTGAAGAAAAACTGAGAGAGAAGAAGGGGCTGAAAAAATCATGACCATCAGGGAACAGCTGGAAATCCGGGAAAACACGTATTTAAGTCCTTATGCTACTTTGAGCAGTAAATCGGCAGGTAGGGAGCGCCCGGAGGAAGAATGTGATATCCGCCCGGTATTTCAAAGGGACAGAGATCGTATCTTGCATTGTAAATCGTTCCGCAGGTTAAAGCAGAAGACTCAAGTGTTTCTGCTTCCCAAGGGAGATCATTATCGTACGCGCCTTACCCATACATTAGAGGTGTCCCAGAATGCCAGAACCATTGCCAAGGCCTTGCGCCTGAATGAAGATCTGACAGAGGCCATTGCGCTTGGACACGACCTGGGACATACACCATTTGGGCATGCAGGAGAAAGAGCGTTAGACCAGATTTGTCCTTTAGGCTTTCAGCATCATGAGCAGAGTGTCCGTGTGGTGGAGCGGCTGGAGCGGCAGGGGAGAGGATTAAACTTGACCTGGGAAGTCAAAGACGGCATCCGTAACCATAAATCTAGCGGAAATCCCCATACTCTGGAGGGACAGATCGTACGTTTATCTGATAAGATTGCATATATCAATCATGATATCGATGATGCAATCCGGGGAGGAATTTTAAAAGAGACGGATATTCCTGAAACATTTCGAAAAGTATTGGGACAGTCTCCGAAGGTACGGCTGGATACTATGGTACATAACGTGATCATTTACAGTATGGATCAGCCAGAGATACGGATGTCTGAGGAAGTAGAGGAAGCAATGATGGGATTGCGGGGGTTTTTGTTTGAAAGCGTCTACCAGAATCCTGTAGCCAAGGGAGAAGAGAAGAAGGCCATCCATATGATC
This sequence comes from Lachnospiraceae bacterium, assembly GCA_019424135.1. Lineage (GTDB taxonomy): Bacteria > Bacillota > Clostridia > Lachnospirales > Lachnospiraceae > Merdimonas. Next base: position 22,266 of record JAHYZZ010000001.1, on the reverse strand, counting down.
AAGAATCTCTATGAGTTTTATATCGATCATCTGGAGGTCCTTCCAGAACAGTTTTTGCGAATGATCGACGAGGATGGTGAATCCAGGGAGCAGGTGGTTTGTGACTATATTGCCGGTATGACAGATACCTATGCAGTAAAAAAGTTTGAAGAATTTTTTGTTCCAGAATCATGGAAAAATTAAAGGAAATCGGATGGTTTTGTCGAATATTATATATGGAGGCATTTATCATCAAAGTGAAAAGAGCGTAAAGAATGTATTACAGCGATGAGATTATTGAAGAAGTAAGATCCAGAAATGATATCGTTGACGTCATTTCTTCCTATGTAAAATTACAAAAAAAGGGAAGCTCCTATTTTGGACTTTGCCCATTTCATAATGAAAAGTCTCCTTCTTTTTCTGTCAGCAGACAAAAACAGATGTATTATTGTTTCGGATGTGGTGCAGGGGGGAATGTCTTTACTTTTCTTATGGAGTATGAAAATTATACCTTTGTGGAAGCCTTACGTTACTTGGCTGACCGTGCTGGGGTTGATCTGCCGGAACAGGAGTATTCGAAGGAAGAAAGAAGAAGAGCAGATGTCAAAGGAGTCCTGCTTGAGATCCACAAACGTGCAGCTCAGTTTTACTATGTGCAGCTCAAAAGTAATGCAGGACAACAGGCGATGTCATACTTGAAAGGGCGAAAGCTTGATGATGATACGATTAAGGCGTTCGGGCTTGGATATTCCAGCAAATACAGCAATTCATTGTATCAGTTTCTGAAGTCTAAGGGTTATACGGACGATCTGCTTGCTCAGTCCGGCCTGGTTACGATGGATGAAAAACATGGACCTCACGATAAATTCTGGAATCGGGTCATGTTTCCCATCATGGATGCAAATAACCGGGTCATCGGCTTCGGCGGCCGGGTGATGGGGGATGCAAAGCCTAAATATCTGAACTCTCCGGAGACCATGATTTTTGACAAGAGCAGAAATCTTTACGGACTGAACCGGGCAAGGACTTCCAGAAAATCATATTTTCTTCTCTGTGAGGGGTATATGGATGTCATATCGCTTCATCAGGCTGGATTTACGAATGCGGTGGCCTCTCTGGGGACAGCGCTTACAGTGGGACACGCTTCTTTGATCAAACGGTATGTTCAGGAAGTATATCTTACATATGACAGTGATGAGGCCGGTACCAGAGCAGCCTTGAGAGCTCTTCCTATTTTAAGAGAGGCAGGAATTACTGCAAGGATCATTCGGATGGATCCTTATAAAGATCCTGATGAGTTTATTAAAAATCTGGGAGCAGAGGCTTTTGAAGAACGGATCGCCAACGCCAGGAATGGTTTTATGTTTAGTCTTGAGGTTTTGGAAAAAGATTATGATCTAAAGTCGCCGGAAGGGAAGACAGCATTTTTGAATGAAGCGGCAAAGCGGCTGGGAAGATTCGAAGAAGAGATTGAACGTGGAAACTATATTGAAGCGGTTGCCCAAAAGTACCATGTGGGTTATGAAGAGCTCCGCAGGCTGGTGGGGAAGATGGCAGTACAAGAAGGACTGGCAAAGGCTGTGAATCGTCCGAAGATTGCCCATACCAGAGAGAAAGAGGACGGAATTCGTAAGTCTCAGAAAATTCTTCTGACATGGCTGGCGTCTGATGAACGAATTTTCGGACAGATTAAGGATTATATCTCCCCAGAAGATTTTTCGGATGGAATCTATCGAAAAGCAGCAGAGCTATTGTTTCAGCAGTACCGTGAAGGAGAAGTGAATCCTGCGAGAATTATGAACTATTTTACTGATGAAGAAGAACACCGGGAAGTGGCGGCACTCTTTCATACACGGATCGAAGAACTGACGTCGGAGAGAGAAAAGGAAAAAGCTCTCATGGAAACGATTGTACGGATTAAACATCACAGCATAGAGACGGCCACCCAGAACCTGGAACCAACAGATATGGCTGGTCTGCAAAGCCTGATGGAGGCAAAAAGAAAGCTGCAGGACCTTAAGCAACTGCATATTTCTATTAATTAAGGATAAAATATAAACAAGCAATGAGAGGATGGACATTACATGGAAGAAAACACAGCAAAATTTGAGGAGAAATTGAAGGAATTAGCTGCACTTGGGAAAAAGAAAAAAAGCATTCTCGAGATCCAAGAAATCAATGATTTCTTCTCAGACATGGAACTGGAACCCGAACAGATGGAAAAAGTATTTGAGTATCTGGAAGCCAATAACATCGACGTACTCCGGATTGTGAATGATGATGACGATATTGACGATGTAGACATCGTTATTTCTGATGAAGATGACGTTGATATGGAAAAGATCGATCTTTCTGTTCCAGACGGGGTTAGTATCGAGGATCCGGTGCGCATGTATTTGAAAGAGATCGGAAAAGTGCCGCTTTTGACCGCAGACGAAGAAGTGGAGCTTGCAAAGCGGATGGCGGATGGAGATGAGGATGCAAAGAAACGTCTGGCAGAGGCTAATCTTCGTTTGGTGGTCAGCATTGCAAAGCGTTATGTGGGACGAGGAATGTTGTTTCTTGATCTGATACAGGAAGGAAACTTAGGGCTGATTAAAGCCGTGGAAAAATTTGACTATCATAAAGGGTTCAAATTCAGTACTTATGCGACCTGGTGGATTCGTCAGGCCATTACCAGAGCAATTGCAGATCAGGCAAGAACGATTCGGATTCCGGTCCATATGGTGGAGACGATCAATAAACTGATTCGTGTGTCCAGACAATTATTGCAGGAACTTGGAAGGGAACCTACGCCGGAGGAGATTGCGGCGCAGTTGGACATGCCTGTGGAACGAGTACGCGAGATTTTAAAGATTTCTCAGGAACCGGTGTCATTGGAGACTCCGATCGGGGAAGAGGAAGACAGTCATCTGGGTGACTTTATTCAGGATGATAATGTACCGGTACCGGCAGAGGCGGCAGCACAGACTCTTTTGAAGGAGCAGTTGGACGAAGTGTTGGATACATTAACGGAGAGGGAGCAGAAAGTCTTAAGGCTGCGTTTCGGAATGAATGATGGCAGGGCGAGGACCCTGGAAGAAGTGGGCAAGGAGTTTGACGTGACAAGAGAACGTATCCGTCAGATTGAGGCAAAAGCTCTCAGAAAGCTGCGCCATCCCAGCCGCAGCAGAAAATTAAGAGATTATCTGGATTAAGAAAGAGGCGCCTATGGAACTATCGAAAAGACTTTATGCGGTTGCAGGTCTTGTGACAGAGGGCGCCTCTGTTGCAGATATTGGAACTGATCATGGATACATACCTATTTATCTGATCCGGGAAAAAATTGCTTCGAAGGTGATTGCTCTGGATATCCGGAAGGGACCGCTGGAGAGGGCGAGGATGCATATTATCGGACATGGGATGAAGGAGAAGATTGAGTTGCGTCTGTCTGATGGATTAAAGGAAGTGGCTCCCGGAGAGGTTGATACGATGATTGCGGCCGGAATGGGAGGAGGGCTGGTGATCCATATTCTAAGGGACAGCCCGAAGGTGACCGCTTCCATTCGTTCTTTTATCCTTCAGCCTCAGTCCGAGATCGAGAAGGTCCGACAGTATCTAAATACCCACGGTTTTCATATCCAACAGGAACATATGGTAGAAGAAGGCGGTAAATTTTATCCCATGATGCGTGTCGTACACGGAGATAGGGAGGACTATGAGCCTTATGAATATTTGTATGGTAAGCGGCTTTTGGAAGCAAGAGATCCGGAACTTTACCGCTATCTTTTAAGAGAACAGAGAATACGGGAAAGTATTCTTGAACAGCTCCACAGGCATAAAAACAGTCTGACGGCCAGAGAAAGGGAACAGGATATCCGCAAAGAATGGCAGCAGATTTATCAGGCGCTTGCGTGTTATCAGACAGAAAAATGACAGTAGAAGTTTGAAAGGAAGGGAAACTATGCAGTGTCAGAAAATCATTGAAAAGATTGAGGAGATGTATCCTTTGAGCTATGCACTTGAGTGGGATAATTCAGGATTTCTGGCCGGAAGGCATCAAAAGGAAGTTGAGCGCATATATGTAGCGTTAGATGCGACAGAAGAAGTGATAGAGGCTGCGGTAAAGGACGGTGCAGATCTTTTGATTACCCATCATCCAATGTTATTTTCTCCAATCCGACATGTCACTGATCAGGACTTTACCGGCAGGAGGCTTCTTAGACTGATCCAGCAGGATATTGTTTATTATGCCATGCATACCAATTATGACGTGTTGCGGATGTCAGAGATTTCGGCGAATCATTTGGGTCTTATCGACCAGGAGATCTTGGAGACCACCTGTGAAAAACCCTGCCAACAGGGAATTGGGAGAATAGCCGATCTTGCGGAACCGGTAGAGTTAAAAAAATATTGTGAGACGGTTAAGGAATCTTTTGACCTTTCTGCTGTGCAGGTATTTGGGGATCTGGGCCGTCGGGTAAAAAGAGTGGCGGTGTCTCCGGGATCTGGAAAGAGTATGATTGGTCCAGCGCTTGAGAAAGGCGCTGATTTGTTGGTTACAGGAGATATCGGACATCATGAGGGGATCGATGCCGCGGCACAGGGAATGTGCATTATTGATGCCGGGCATTATGGGATTGAGCATATTTTTGTAGAAGATATGAGCCGGTTTCTGGCACAGACGTTTGAGACCGTGACGGTAACTGCAGATCAACCAAGGCCGCCATTTTCAGTATTATAGCAACAGGAAAACGGGGAGGTATCGATGGACAAAGAAATGTATCATGTGCAGATTAATGGAGAGATCAGGGAATATCCCCAAGGTATCACCTACCTGGATATCGCAAAGGAATATCAGAATGACTATGAAGACGATATCGTGCTGGTGTTCATTAACGGAAAGCTTCAGGAGCTTACAAAGGAGTTGAAAGGAGACTGTGTGCTCCAGTTTGAGACGACGGCGGGGCAGGCAGGGCATAAGACCTATAAAAGAAGTATGAGTCTGATGTTGGTAAAGGCAGTCTATGACGTGGCGCATCATGAAAACATCGAAAAAGTGAGAATTCATTATTCTGTCAGCAGAGGATATTATTGTACGATTGCTGGAAATGTTTTGGTAACCCAAGAGTTTCTGGATCAGGTGACGGCGAGGATGCAGGAAATGGTGGAGATGGATCTGCCTATTAAAAAGCGGTCTGTACATACGGATGATGCCATTGCTCTTTTCAGACAGCATGGGATGTATGACAAGGAGAGGCTCTTTGAGTACCGGAGAGTTTCCAAAGTCAATATATACAGCATGAACGAATTTGAGGATTATTTTTATGGCTATATGGTTCCCAGCGCAGGATATCTGAAGTATTTTAAGCTGTATGTTTATGACGAGGGCTTTGTGATCCAGATGCCGGAGAGGAAGAGCCCAAGAGAGGTCCCGCCGTTCCAGCCTCAAAATAAGCTGTTTCATGTGTTGAAGGAGTCTACCAGATGGGGAGATATGCAGGGAATTGAGACGGTAGGTGATTTAAACGATAAGATCACAGAAGGAAATGTCAGTGAGATCGTGCTGGTACAGGAAGCTTTGCAGGAGAAAAAAATTGCTGAGATTGCAGCCAGGATTGCGGAATGTCCGGAAATAAAATTTGTACTTATTGCAGGGCCTTCATCCTCTGGAAAGACGACCTTCTCCCACAGATTATCTGTGCAGCTTAGGGTGAATGGTCTGGTGCCTCATCCCATTGCGGTTGACAATTATTTTGTGGAACGAGAGAAAAACCCTAAGGATAAGAATGGGAACTATGATTTCGAGTGCCTGGAGGCCGTGGATGTTGAACTCTTTAACCGACAGATGCAAGAACTTCTGGAAGGAAAAGAAGTTACCCTTCCTACATTTAACTTCGTATCCGGACACAAGGAATATGGAAATAGAAAGGAAAAGCTGGGTGATAACGATGTGTTGGTTATCGAAGGGATTCATTGCCTGAATCCCAGACTGACAAAAAAGCTGGCTGACAAAAATAAGTTTAAAATCTATATCAGTGCATTAACTCAGCTGAACATTGATGAGCATAATCGTATTCCTACTACGGACGGGAGACTACTTAGGAGGATTGTGAGGGATGCAAGGACCAGAGGCAGTTCTGCCAGAAATACCATCCGCATGTGGCCTTCTGTCAGGAGGGGAGAAGAAAACAATATTTTTCCCTATCAGGAAGAAGCAGATGTGATGTTTAATTCTGCCCTGATCTACGAGCTTGCAGTGCTCAAGCCTTATGTGGAAGCTAGACTTTTTGGAATTGGGCGTGATGAGCCAGAATATACGGAAGCCAAGAGGCTTCTGAAGTTTTTAGATTATTTTGTGGGGATTGGAAGCGAAAACGTCCCGACGAACTCTCTCCTAAGAGAGTTCATCGGGGGAGGATGTTTTCATATATAAGAAAGATTACTTTTGGTAGAAGTTTTGAAGTGATTCCAGACGGGAAGACATATTGGTCATCATGGCGTCGGCAATAACCAGAGCTGCCATGGATTCCACCACCACGACTGCTCTTGGGACGATTACAGGATCGTGACGTCCCTTGATAGCAATCGTGGTGTTTTCCATATCACGGGTTACCGTTTGCTGGGACTGTGCAATAGAGGCGGTGGGTTTTACCGCTGCTCTAAGAAGAATCTGGCTGCCGTCGCTGATTCCACCCAGGATGCCGCCTGCGTGGTTACTGGTTTTTGAAAGCCGGTTGCCATCATAATAAAAGGGGTCATTATTCTGGCTTCCCCGGGCTGTTGATACGGCAAAGCCGTCTCCGATTTCCACTCCTTTTATAGCTCCGATGGACATGATAGCTTTCGCAAGATCTGCATCTAACTTGTCAAAAACCGGGTTGCCTATACCGGCAGGAACGCCGTCAATCAGGCATTCGATAATGCCGCCGGAGGAGTCCAGCTCCTTCATGCAGTCCTCCAGATAGGAAGAGGCTTTTTGAGCATATTCCTTGTTTGGCATGTAGAGGCTGTTTTCTGTAATGCAGGAAAGGTCGATCTGATCTTCAGGGATTTTGATATCACCAATGGCACGAGTGTAAGCAGTCAGACGGATTCCAAGTGAGGCGAGAAGTTTTGAGGCGATGGCCCCGGCTGCCACACGACCGATGGTCTCTCTCCCAGATGATCGTCCGCCGCCCCGGTAATCCCGGAACCCATATTTTGTATCGTATGTATAATCAGCATGTCCGGGACGATAAGTATTCATAATATTTCCGTAATCTCTGGAACGCTGATCATGATTGTAAATCATGATAGAAATAGGTGTCCCTGTTGTCTGCCCTTCGAAGATGCCAGAAAGAATCTGTGCCTTATCATCTTCCTGGCGTGCCGTGCAGTATCGGCTCTGTCCGGGCTTTCTGCGGTTCAGGTATACCTGGATATCTTTAGGAGAGAGCTTAAGACCGGCCGGACAGCCGTCAATCACAGCGCCAATGGCGGCACCGTGGGATTCCCCCCATGTAGTGACTCTGAATAATGTTCCAAATGTAGATCCTGACATAAGTAACTCTCCTTTTCTAGATATATGTCGATGTTTTTTATTATATAGAAAAGAGAAGAAACCTTCAATCAAAAATTATTCAAAAGTCTTTTATAAAATCTTCACTTTTTTGTGTGATTTTGTTCTGTACTTTTAAATATAGGCATATTATAATAGGATAGTGTCAATATTATGGGTAAATTGTATTTTGATATAAAGAGGAGTAATAATAATGGGAGACAAAGATAAGAGGGCAGAAGAGATCATGGAAGAAACCATGAATGAGATCATGGATGATCTGGATCAGACAGGAGCCTTTGAAGAGACGGATCCGGAGATTGAATATCTGGATGAAGATGATGAGTTTGAAGATGAAGAGTCTTTTTTTGACGAGGAGGACGCTGAGGACGTTGAGGAGATTAGTGAAGAAAAAACTGTAAAAAAGAAGAAGCGCAAGAAAAAGGCGCTGATTATTGCTGGATGTATTTTGGGTGTTTTGATTCTTATCTATGTGGGATTTGCCATTTATTTTAACAATCATTTTATGTTTCATACAAAAATCAATGGAACAGATTTTTCCATGCAGAGTGTAAGCCAGGTCAATGCCTATATGGAACAGCAGGTTCAGGATTATGTTTTGACGATGGAAGAGTCTGATGGCGGCAGCGAGACCATCTCTGGCAGCGAGATTTCTCTTGAGTATGTGCCTGGAGATGAGCTTTCTAATCTGGCAAAGAAGCAGAATAAGCTTTTATGGATTACCTCCTTGTGGGATGCACCGGAAATTGAGGCTAAGGTTGGAGTACAATATGATGAACAAGCTTTAAACGAGAAGATCGAAAGTCTTGATTGCCTGACGGCGGAGAACCAGACGGCTTCTGTTGATGCACATCCGGAATTCCAGACGGACAAGTTCGTAGTTGTAGATGAAGTGGTAGGAACACAGATTGATACGGAGAAGTTTAGTAAGGCAATCGAAGAAGCAATCAATGGATTTCAGTCTACGTTAAATCTGACAGACGCTGGTTGCTATATTCAGCCAAAATTTACGGCAGAGTCAGAAGAAGTACAGGCAGCTGCGGATACAATGAATAGTTATCTTGGGGCAAACATTACATACGACTTCAATCCCTATACCGAGGTCGTGGACGCATCTGTTATCTCCCAGTGGATAACCTATGATTCAGATATGAAGGTAACGTTTAACCAGGATTCGGTACGGGCATACATCCAGTCTCTTGCAGACAAGTATAATACAAAAGGAAAGACAAGGACGATTACAACGGCCACAGGAAACCAGGCGACGGTTGAGGGCGGAAGTTATGGATGGCAGATCGACCAGGAGGCAGAATATAATGCATTGATTGCAAACATCCAGAATGCTGAGACTGTGACTAGGGAGCCTGCGTATGCCAGCCGGGCAGCAAGCCATGAGGGAAATGACTATGGCAACACCTATGCAGAGGTTGATCTGACAAGTCAGATGGTGTATTTTGTACAGAACGGACAGGTAGTTCTGTCTTCTGCATGTGTAACGGGAAATCCTAACAAGGGCAATGGGACTCCGCAAGGGGTTTATTCACTGGCCTACAAGGCATTGGATCAGGTGCTGCGGGGAGAAAAACTCCCAGATGGTTCTTATTCTTATGAAACGCCTGTTAAATACTGGATGCCGTTTAATGGAGGAATCGGATTTCATGATGCTACCTGGCAGCCTACTTTTGGAGGTTCACGTTATTTGACGAATGGTTCTCATGGATGTGTCAATATGCCATATGATATGGCGGGACAGCTTTATAATCTGATTTCCGCAGGTACGCCGGTAGTGTGCCACTATTAAAGAGGATAAGTTATGTATCAGTTACTGAAAAAAGACGGAAAAGCAAAAAGAGGAAGATTAACTACAGTACATGGGGTCATTGAGACCCCTGTATTTATGAATGTGGGAACCGTTGCTGCCATTAAGGGGGCGGTTTCTACCGATGATCTTAGGGGGATCAAGACACAGATTGAGCTTTCTAATACTTACCATTTACACGTAAGGCCGGGGGATCAGGTGATCAAGAAACTGGGAGGCCTTCATAAATTTATGGCCTGGGATAAGCCGATTCTTACAGATTCCGGCGGATTTCAGGTGTTTTCATTGGCGGGACTTCGGAAGATTAAAGAGGAAGGTGTCTATTTCCATTCTCATATTGACGGGAAAAAGATTTTCATGGGGCCTGAAGAGAGTATGCAGATTCAGTCTAACCTGGCATCTACCATTGCCATGGCTTTTGATGAATGTCCCTCCAGCGTAGCAGATAGAGACTACATGGAACGGTCTGTAGACAGGACAGCTCGGTGGCTTAAGCGTTGTAAAAAGGAGATGGAAAGGTTGAATAGCCTTCCGGATACCATTAACTCCCATCAGATGTTATTTGGAATCAACCAGGGGGGAGTCTATGAAGATATTCGTATCCGGCATGCTCAAATGATCCGGGAGCTTGACCTAGACGGCTATGCGGTCGGGGGGCTGGCAGTAGGAGAGTCACATGAAGATATGTATCGAATTTTAGAGACGGTAGTTCCGCAGCTTCCAGAGGACAAGCCGACTTATCTGATGGGTGTAGGTACTCCGGTGAATATTCTGGAAGCAGTAGACCGGGGAATAGATTTTTTTGACTGCGTATATCCAAGTCGGAATGGAAGACACGGACATGTGTATACCAATCATGGCAAGCTAAATCTGTTTAATGCAAAATATGAGCTGGACGAGAAACCTATTGAAGAAGGCTGTCAGTGTCCGGCCTGTCGTACGTATTCCAGAGCCTATATCCGGCATCTTTTAAAGGCTAAGGAAATGTTGGGAATGAGACTTTGTGTCCTTCATAATCTCTATTTTTATAATACTATGATGGAAGAGATCAGGGATGCTATAGAATCAGGCAATTATCAGGCATATAAAAAGCAGAAGATTGAGGCTATGACGGCTGGAAAATCCTAAAATTTCCACGAATTGAAGGAAATTACTTGAAGAAATGATTTTTTTTGTGTATGATAGCAATAGTGTTTATAGATAGTAGGAGGAATTAATATGTACGCATTAGCATCACAGGGCTCTGGCGGAAGCTGGGTATTGCTGATTCTGGTATATGCAGTAATCTTCGCAGGATTTTGGTTTATTTTTATCAGACCACAGAGAAAGGAACAAAAAAGAGTTCAGGCGATGATTTCTGAAATGGAAGTAGGAGATACCGTTCTGACCACTAGCGGCTTCTACGGAGTGATTATTGATATCAGTGATGATGATATCATCGTGGAGTTTGGAAGCAACCGTAACTGCCGCATTCCTATGCAGAAAGCAGCCGTTGCACAGGTAGAAAAGGCATCTGCATCAGAATAAGATGAAAAAGAAAGGGACACTGCTTTGCAGTGTCTTTTTTGTACAAAATTAAGTACAACATCAAAAACGATAACCATTATCAAAATAATGCTTGAAGTTTGAAATTGAGAATGATATACTGACGTCGGAACAAAGAACAGTGTCACGAAAGGAGAAAGTAAAATGGCATACTTCGAACAGTGGGCCGGATTTCAAGGAGAGAACTGGAGACAGTCTGTAGATGTCCGCGATTTTATTCAGGAAAACTATACCATGTATGATGGAGATGAGTCATTCCTGGAAGGACCGACAGAGGCGACAAACCGTTTATGGGGGAAACTCCAGGAATTACAGAAAGAGGAACGAGCAAAAGGCGGCGTTCTTGATATGGAGACAGAGGTGGTTTCGGGGCTGACCTCTTATGGACCAGGATATATTAGCGAAGAATTAAAAGAACTGGAGCAGATTGTGGGACTTCAGACAGATAAACCGCTTAAGCGTGCGTTCATGCCTTACGGAGGAATTAAGATGGCAGAGCAGGCATGTACGACCTATGGCTACCAGCCAAGCGAAAAGCTGCATGAGATTTTTACAAAATATCATAAAACTCATAATCAGGGAGTTTTTGATATCTACACACCGGAAATGAAAAAGGCACGCCATAATAAGATCATTACAGGTCTTCCGGACACTTACGGCAGAGGACGTATCGTGGGAGATTACCGGAGAGTGGCGCTGTATGGAATCGATTATTTGATCGAGAAAAAACAGTATGATTTTGAACGCTATGCAAGACATGGCATGAAAGGAACAGATTTCCGTCTTCGTGAAGAGATTGCTGATCAGATACGTGCATTGAATGGGATGAAAGAGATGGCACAGATTTACGGATATGATATTTCTCGTCCGGCAGGAAATGCAAAAGAAGCAGTTCAGTGGCTGTATTTCGGCTATTTGGCAGCGATTAAAACACAGAATGGTGCGGCCATGAGTGTGGGCCGGATTTCCACCTTCCTTGACATTTACATTGAAAGAGATATGAAGGCTGGAAAGCTGACAGAAATAGAAGCCCAAGAGCTGATTGATCATTTGGTAATGAAGTTCCGCATGGTAAAATTTGCAAGAATCCCGTCTTATAATGAATTGTTTTCCGGTGATCCGGTATGGGCAACTCTGGAGATGGCTGGACTTGGACAGGACGGCCGCTCCATGGTGACAAAAAATGATTACCGTTTCCTTCATACTCTGGAAAACATGGGACCGGCTCCGGAGCCCAACCTGACCGTGCTTTATTCGTCAAGGTTGCCGGAGAACTTTAAGAAATATGCAGCTATGGTTTCGGTAAGGACAAGTTCTGTACAGTATGAAAATGATGATGTGATGCGTCCGGTATGGGGAGATGATTACTCAATCTGCTGCTGTGTATCAGCAACGCAGACTGGTAAGGAAATCCAGTTCTTTGGTGCAAGAGCGAATCTGGCAAAATGCCTGCTCTATGCGATTAATGGAGGAGTGGATGAGAAGACAAAGGTTCAGGTGGGACCCGCATACCGTCCAATTACATCCGAATATCTGGATTTTGACGAGGTCATGGAACGTTATGATGATATGATGGAGTGGCTGAGCAAACTGTATGTGGATACTTTGAACATGATCCATTATATGCATGATAAATATTATTATGAAGCTGCAGAGATGGCTCTGATCGATACGGATGTAAGACGTACCTTTGCAACAGGTATCGCAGGTTTCTCTCACGTGGTCGACTCGCTGTGTGCAATTAAATATGCGAAGGTAAAACCAGTCCGTGATGAGGACGGAGTGGCGGTAGACTTTGAAATCGAAGGTGATTTTCCAAGATATGGAAATGATGACGACCGCGCAGATGATCTGGCAATCTGGCTTTTGAAGACATTTATGCATAAGCTGAGTAAGTGTCATACCTACCGAAATTCCGAGCCTACTACCTCTATTTTGACTATTACCTCTAATGTGGTATATGGAAAGGCTACCGGATCTCTTCCGGATGGAAGAAAGGGAGGGGAACCTCTGGCTCCAGGCGCAAACCCGTCTTATGGTGCTGAAAAGAGCGGGCTTCTTGCATCCTTGAATTCCGTTGCCAAGCTGCCGTATGAGTTGGCACTTGACGGTATTTCCAATACCCAGACTATCAGCCCGGGTGCCTTAGGACACAGTGATGAAGAACGCAGTGAAAATCTGGTTCACATTATGGATGGATATTTTGACAGAGGCGCTCATCACCTGAATGTCAACGTGTTTGGAACTGAAAAGCTGATCGATGCTATGGAACATCCGGAAAAGCCGGAATATGCGAACTTTACGATTCGTGTATCAGGCTATGCCGTGAAGTTTATCGATCTGACCCGTGAGCAGCAGCTTGACGTGATCGCAAGAACCTGCCACGATCATATGTAATAGTTAAAAGGAGCGAAGACTATGACAAAAGGGTATATACATTCTTTGGAAAGTTTTGGCTCTGTAGACGGACCGGGAGTCCGGTATGTGATCTTTACCGCAGGCTGTGCCATGAGATGCCAGTTCTGCCATAATCCGGATACCTGGAAAATGCAGTCAGGAACTCTGTATACCGCAGATGAATTGATAGAAAAGGCATTGAGATACCGCTCTTACTGGGGAAGTAGGGGCGGTATTACCGTAAGTGGGGGAGAGCCCCTCCTGCAGATCGACTTTTTAACAGAACTTTTTCAGAGGGCAAAGGAAGAAGGAATCCATACAACGCTGGATACCAGTGGTCAGCCATTTACGAGAGAAGACCCTTTCTTCGCAAAGTTTAGTGGCTTAATGGAGGTGACGGATCTTGTAATGCTGGATATCAAACAGATTGATGACCAGGCCCACAGACAGTTGACAGGATGTACAAATCAGAATATTCTGGATATGGCAGGATATTTATCTAAAATCGGGAAACCAGTATGGATCCGCCATGTTCTTGTGCCAGAACGAAGTGATAAAGATGAATATTTATACCGTTTGAGGGATTTTATACGGACCCTGGATAATGTGGAAAGGGTAGAAGTACTTCCTTATCACACGCTGGGTGTTTACAAGTGGAAGGAACTGGGGATGGAATATCCGCTGGAAGGGATCGATCCACCATCAAAAGAGCGAGTGGAAAATGCAGAAAAGATCCTGGAAACTGAAAAATATCACAAAAAATAAAGAGAGGTGGGCGTATGATCAATTATTCTGAAGATCCCAATCGTCTGTATCATATCCAGACAGCGAAAGGTGAGGTGGGCCGCTATGTCATTCTTCCCGGAGATCCGGGAAGGTGTGAAAAGATTGCTGCTTATTTGGAGAATCCTTCTCTGATTGCAAAGAATCGGGAATACGTGACCTATACAGGGAATCTGGACGGTGAGAAGGTCAGTGTGACTTCTACGGGGATCGGTGGACCCTCGGCGGCAATTGCCATGGAAGAGCTGGTGCAGTGTGGTGCAGATACGTTTCTTCGTGTCGGCACCAGTGGCGGGATGCAGACAGAGGTGAAAAGCGGAGATATTGTGGTGGCCACAGGAGCCATCCGTATGGAAGGAACCAGCCGGGAATATGCGCCCATCGAATATCCGGCGGTAGCTGATTATGAAGTAACAGAAGCATTGATCAAGGCCGCCGGACAGATGCTAAGAAACACCGAAGCTACTTGTCACGTTGGGGTGGTTCAGTGTAAGGATTCTTTTTATGGACAGCACACACCGGAAACCAAGCCGGTGGGCTATGAGCTTATGAATAAGTGGGATGCATGGGTTCGTTGCGGATGTTTGGCTTCTGAAATGGAGTCGGCAGCCTTATTTATCGTCGGCAGCACTTTGAGAGTCCGTGTGGGGACTGTCCTTCTGGTAGTGGCCAATCAGGAACGAGCAAAGCTTGATCTTCCCAATCCTGTGGTTCACGATGCCAGTCTCCCAATCCGTACAGCAGTGGAGGCGATACGCCTTCTGATCAGGAAAGACAGAGAAGAAGGAGGGCAGAAACGATGAATAAGAGAGAACTTCCTGTTCTGGAAATGATTCGAAGGGCTTTTGCAGCCCTTCCTTTTGCATATGCACCTTATTCAGAATTTAAAGTGGCAGCATCCCTTTTTACAAAGGACGGAGAGATCTATACAGGCTGTAATATTGAAAACGCGGCGTTTGGCCCTGGAAATTGTGGGGAGCGCACCGCCATATTTAAAGCGGTCAGTGAAGGGAAACGGGAGTTCCAGGCGATATGTATTGTCAACGAAAACCGGGACGGAATCCATGATTATTGTCCCCCCTGCGGGGTCTGCAGACAGGTAATGGCAGAGTTCTGTGATCCGGAAAAGTTTCAAATTATTTTGGCAAAATCAGAAGAAGAGTATAAAATTTATACACTGGGAGAGTTGTTCCCACAGGGATTTGGTCCGGGATACCTAAAAAGTGAATCAACAATTTAGTCAATTAAAGTCTTGAAACATGCATAAAAATGCGATAATATAAATGTTATAGATTTTTTAGGAAGGGTGTAAAAGATGAAGCTGAACATTGGAGTGATCAAAGGGGATGGCATCGGTCCGGAAATTGTGGCAGAAGCACAGAAGGTCCTGAATAAAGTTGCAGAAAAATATGGACATAAATGTGAATATACAGAGCTCTTGCTTGGTGGTGCGTCCATCGATGTACATGGTGTGCCACTGACAGACGAAACAGTGGCTGCAGCCAAAAAATGTGATGCAGTTCTGATGGGATCTATCGGGGGAGATGCGAAGACATCGCCGTGGTACCAGTTGGAACCATCAAAGCGGCCTGAGGCAGGCCTACTTAGGATTAGAAAAGAACTGAATTTGTTTGCCAATCTAAGGCCGGCAGTCCTGTATGATGAGCTCAAAGGAGCCTGCCCTTTGAAGGAATCCATCACAGACGGCGGGTTTGACATGATGATCATGAGGGAATTGACCGGAGGATTATATTTCGGCGAACGTAAAACGGTGGAAGAAGACGGGGTCATGACGGCTTATGACTCACTTACATATAATGAAAATGAAATCAGGCGAATTGCAAAGCGTGCATTTGATATTGCAATGAAACGAAGAAAAAAAGTGACAAGTGTGGACAAAGCAAATGTGCTGGATTCTTCCAGACTTTGGAGAAAAGTTGTAGAAGAAGTGGCAAAAGACTATCCGGAGGTGTCGATGGAGCATATGCTGGTAGATAACTGCGCCATGCAGTTAGTCAAAGATCCGAAACAGTTTGATGTGATCTTAACAGAGAATATGTTTGGTGATATCTTGTCTGATGAAGCAAGTATGGTGACAGGATCTATTGGAATGCTTGCAAGTGCCAGCCTAAACGAGACAAAGTTTGGACTTTATGAACCAAGTGGCGGATCTGCGCCAGATATTGCTGGAAAAGGGATCGCTAATCCTATCGCCACGATTTTGTCTGCAGCCATGATGCTTCGGTTCACTTTTGATCTGGATCAGGAGGCAGACGATATTGAGAATGCAGTGGAAAAAGTTTTATTAGACGGCTATCGGACCATCGACATCATGTCAGAAGGAAAGATTCAGATTGGAACAGAAAAGATGGGAGATTTGATTGCAAGTTTCATTTAGGGAATGATTCGCAGGAGGTAAGAATATGAGAAGTGATACAGTAACAAAAGGAAAGCAGCAGGCGCCACATCGTTCTTTGTTTAATGCTCTTGGACTGACGAAGGAGGAGATGGAACGTCCGCTGGTGGGAATTGTAAGTTCATATAATGAGATTGTGCCAGGGCATATGAATCTGGATAAGATCGTGAATGCAGTGAAACAAGGGGTAGCCATGGCAGGCGGTACCCCCATTGTGTTCCCGGCTATTGCTGTCTGTGACGGGATTGCCATGGGGCATATTGGTATGAAGTATTCTCTGGTAACCAGAGATTTGATTGCAGATTCTACAGAGGCTATGGCAATGGCGCACCAGTTTGATGCATTGGTTATGGTGCCAAACTGTGATAAAAATGTTCCGGGACTATTAATGGCTGCGGCCAGGATCAATGTACCTACCATTTTTGTCAGCGGAGGTCCGATGCTGGCAGGCCGGGTAAAAGGGAAAAAGACTAGCCTTTCCAGTATGTTTGAGGCTGTAGGAGCCAATGCGGCAGGCAAGATTACAGATGAGGAATTGCTGGATTATGAGAACAATACCTGTCCGACCTGTGGATCCTGCTCTGGAATGTATACGGCAAACAGCATGAACTGTCTGACAGAGGTTCTGGGTATGGGGCTTCGTGGAAACGGCACGATCCCGGCAGTTTATTCGGCCAGGATCCGGTTGGCAAAAGAAGCCGGCATGAAGGTTATGGAGCTGTGGGAGAAAAATATCTGTCCGAGAGACATCATGACGAAGGAAGCGGTTTTAAATGCTCTAACCGTCGATATGGCACTGGGATGCTCTACCAACAGTATGCTGCATCTTCCAGCGATTGCCCATGAAGTCGGCATGGATTTTGAGATCGATTTTGCAAATGAGATTAGTGAGAAAACACCGAATTTATGTCATCTGGCTCCTGCAGGGCCGACCTATATCGAAGATTTGAATGCGGCTGGCGGCGTTTATGCTGTAATGGCGGAATTAAATAAAAAAGGACTCTTACATACAGAATGTATGACGGTAACAGGAAAGACCGTAGGCGAAAATATTGCCGGTGTGGTCAACAAGGATCCCGAAGTCATCCGCCCAATCGATAATCCGTATACACCTACCGGCGGCCTGGCTGTGTTGAAGGGCAATCTGGCGCCAGACGGTAGTGTAGTGAAACGGTCTGCTGTGGTGGATGAGATGCTGGTACATGAAGGACCGGCCAGAGTTTTCGAATGTGAAGAAGATGCGATTGAAGCCATCAAGGGAGGAAAGATTCACCCGGGCGATGTGGTTGTGATTCGGTATGAGGGACCAAAAGGTGGTCCGGGCATGAGAGAAATGTTGAATCCGACCTCTGCTATCGCAGGAATGGGTCTTGGATCCAGTGTGGCGTTGATCACAGATGGTCGCTTCAGTGGAGCCTCCAGAGGGGCCTCTATCGGACATGTATCACCAGAAGCGGCGGTAGGAGGACCGATTGCTCTTGTGGAAGAAGGAGACATTATCAAGATCGACATTCCAAAACTTTCTTTGGAACTGGATGTGTCAGAAGAAGAGCTGGCTAAGAGAAGAGAAAAATGGCAGCCACGAGAGCCAAAGGTAACCACCGGCTATCTTGCCCGCTATGCAGCTATGGTAACTTCCGGAAACCGTGGTGCAATCTTGGAAGTGCCGGGAAAGAAATAAGGAATATTGTTAGAACAGGAGAGAAGATAAGGTATGCAATTGACAGGAGCAGAAATAGTAATAGAATGCTTGAAAGAACAAGGCGTTGATACCGTTTTCGGATATCCGGGTGGAGCAATCTTAAACGTTTATGATGAATTATATAAGCATCAGGATGAGATCCGCCATATTCTGACTTCTCATGAGCAGGGAGCTTCCCATGCGGCAGATGGATATGCGAGAGCAACAGGAAAGGTGGGCGTGTGTCTGGCGACCAGTGGGCCTGGAGCCACAAATCTGGTAACCGGGATTGCTACCGCCTATATGGATTCCATTCCGATCGTGGCCATTACTTGTAATGTGGGGGTTTCCCTTCTTGGAAAAGACAGTTTTCAGGAAATTGACATTACAGGAATCACACAGCCGATTACCAAGCATAACTTTATAGTAAAAGATGTAGAGCAACTGGCGGATACGATCCGCAAAGCCTTTGTAATTGCGAAAAAAGACCGTCCAGGCCCGGTTCTGGTTGATATCCCAAAGGATGTCACTGCTAATAAAACTGAGTATCAGAGGCAGGAGATTTTTCCAGTACATTCTGGACAGGATATTTGTGAGCAGGAAATAGAGACAGCTCTTAAGCTGATCAGAGAATCTAAAAAACCCTATGTTTTTGTGGGAGGAGGAGCAGTACTTTCCGATGCCAGTGAGGAGCTGTACACCTTTGTCAAGAAGGTTGATGCACCGGTAACAGATTCTCTCATGGGAAAAGGAGCTTTCCCTGGGACAGATCCTTTGTATACAGGCATGCTGGGAATGCATGGAACAAAAACCTCGAACTATGGAGTCAGCGAATGCGATCTGCTGATCGTGGCAGGGGCAAGGTTTAGTGACAGGGTTACAGGGAATGCAAAGAAATTTGCTGAGCATGCAAAGATTTTGCAGTTTGACATTGATGTGGCGGAGATGAACAAAAATGTTCTAATCACGGAAGGCGTGGTAGGAGATATTAAGGCTATTTTGAAAACATTAAATGAAAAACTGGAGCAGCAAGATCACGGAGCATGGATTCAGAAGATCAAAGAGTATAAAGAAAAGTATCCCTTGACTTATCATCCGGATCTTTTGACGGGGCCATTTGTAGTAGAAGAAATCTATCGTCAGACCCACGGTGATGCCATCATTGTCACAGAGGTAGGACAGCATCAGATGTGGGCGGCTCAGTATTATAAATATACAAAGCCAAGAACCCTTCTTACCTCTGGCGGACTTGGAACTATGGGATATGGACTTGGTGCATCTATTGGAGCAAAAACAGGGAGACCAGAAAAGACGGTAATCAACATTGCAGGTGACGGATGCTTCCGTATGAATATGAACGAGATTGCGACAGCGGCACGCTACCAGATTCCTGTCATTGAGGTAGTGGTTAATAATCATGTTCTGGGAATGGTGCGCCAGTGGCAGAATCTGTTTTATGGCGGAAGATATTCGGCAACAGTCTTAAATGATACCGTTGATTTTGTGAAACTGGCAGAGTCTATGGGAGCGACAGCAGTCCGTGCTGCCACACAGGAAGAGTTCAAGGAAGCCTTTGCAAAGGCTCTTACGATAAAGGGACCTGTGCTGATCGATTGTCAGATCGACAGTGATGAGAAGGTTTGGCCGATGGTTGCCCCAGGTGATGCGATCAGTAAAGCGTTTGATGAAAATGATCTGAAACAAAAGCAGGCACAGTAATAACAAAAAAGATAGTTAGTTTTAGAAAGGCGGGAATGAGAATGAGCAGAGTGTACAATTTTTCAGCGGGGCCGGCAGTACTGCCGGAAGAAGTATTACGGGAAGCAGCAGACGAGATGTTAGACTATCAGGGAACCGGTATGTCCGTGATGGAAATGAGTCACCGTGGAAAGACATTCCCACACATCCTGGAGACCGCAGAAGCAGATCTGCGTGAATTGATGAACATTCCGGATAACTACAAAGTTTTATTTTTACAGGGGGGGGCCTCCCTGCAGTTTTCCATGATTCCGATGAATTTGATGAAAAACCGGACGGCAGATTTTATTCTGACAGGACAGTGGTCTAAAAAAGCCTATCAGGAAGCGAAAAAGTATGGAAAGGCGAATGTGCTCGCTTCCTCAGAGGACCGGACATTTTCCTACATCCCGGACTGCTCAGATCTTCCGGTATCGGAGGATGCTGATTATGTCTATATCTGTGAAAATAACACGATTTACGGAACAAAGTATAAGGAGCTTCCAAACACAAAGGGGAAGACTCTGGTGGCAGATGTATCTTCTTGTTTTTTATCGGAACCGGTAGACGTAACCAAATATGGTGTTATATATGGAGGTGTTCAGAAGAACATCGGCCCTGCAGGCGTGGTAATCGTCATTATCCGGGAGGATTTAATCACTGAGGATGTGCTGCCGGGTACGCCAACGATGATGCAGTATAAAACCCACGCAGATGCAGGTTCCTTATATAACACACCGCCGGCTTATGGTATCTATATCTGCGGGAAGGTTTTCCAGTGGCTGAAGCGAATGGGAGGCCTTAGCGTCATGAAGGAAAGAAATGAAAAGAAGGCAAAGATTCTCTATGATTTTCTGGATCAGAGCAGCATGTTCCATGGTACTGTGGTGCCAAGGGATCGCTCATTGATGAATGTCCCATTTGTGACAGGGAATCAAGAGCTGGATGCGAAATTTATTAAAGAGGCAGCAGCTTGCGGATTTGTAAATCTAAAAGGTCACCGAACGGTAGGTGGTATGCGTGCCAGCATTTATAACGCGATGCCCATTGAGGGAGTGACTGCACTGACAGAATTTATGAAAAAGTTTGAGGAGGAGAATCAATAGTCATGTACCAGTATTATTGTTTCAATCAGATTTCTGAAGAAGGAATCCGTGAATTTACAGATGAATATGTTCCTGTGAGCAGCCCGAAAGATGCAGATGCAGTTCTTGTCAGAAGTGCTGTGCTTCACGAGATGGAGTTTGGAGATCATCTGAAAGCAATTGCCAGAGCCGGCGCAGGTGTTAATAATATTCCGTTGGAACGGTGCGCGGAAGAAGGAATCGTGGTATTTAACACACCAGGGGCTAATGCCAATGGGGTTAAGGAATTGGTGATTGCCGGAATGCTGCTGGCTTCTAGGGACATTATCGGCGGTATTAACTGGGTTCAGGAGAATGAAGAAGACGGTAACATTGCAAAAGATGCAGAAAAAGCGAAAAAAGCTTTTGCAGGAAGCGAGCTGGAAGGAAAGAAACTAGGGGTCATTGGCCTTGGCGCCATCGGTGTTCTGGTTGCAAATGCGGCTGTGAGCCTGGGAATGGACGTTTATGGATTTGATCCTTTTGTATCTGTAGATTCAGCTTGGAGATTGAACCGGAGCATTCATCATGCAAAGTCGGTAGACGAACTGTATCAAGACTGCGACTACATTACGATCCACGTTCCCGCAAATGACAGTACCAAGGGCATGATTGACGGCAATGCCATTAGTCTGATGAAGACGGGAGTTGTACTTCTTAATTTTGCAAGGGACGTGCTGGTAGAAGACGAGGCAGTGATTGATGCGTTGGTATCCGGTAAGATGAAACATTACGTGACAGATTTTCCGACGCCGGTGATTGCTGGAGTGAAAGGTGCGATTGTCATTCCCCATTTGGGAGCGTCTACTGAAGAATCAGAGGATAACTGTGCCAGAATGGCTGTGAGAGAGATGAGAAATTATTTGGAGCATGGAAATATCAAAAATTCTGTCAATTATCCTGACTGCGACATGGGATGTCGGGGAGAAAACACAAGGATCGTCTTACTCCACCACAATATACCGAATATGCTGGGGCAATTCACAAAAATTCTGGCAGATGATAATATTAACATTGCAGATCTTTCCAATAAGAGCAAAGGTGGATATGCTTACACGATGATAGATGTTGATTCGGAGATTACTCCCGGGGTGGTTGATGAATTAAGAGCTGTGAAAGATGTATTGAAAGTACGAGTGATAGAGTAAAAGTAGGGCTGTGCGGTTGTTTGAAACCGTACAGCCCTTTGGTTGTTAGGGCAAGGCCCTGTTTTCATTGTGGAGTTTTTCGTGTTCCGAAAAACGA